>JBQTKB010000010.1:0-131168 GCA_052386505.1 Pseudonocardia sp. | reverse complement strand
GCTGCTTCGCTCCGCCCCGTCCCCGTCTTAACTCGATAAGATCAGGTCCCCGGGCCGGCCGTCGCCGGTCGACAGGGGGTGGGGGGCGCCCCCCGAGGCCCACCCCGACCTCTGGCAAACCACCCGTCCGCTCCCCAGCGACGTGCGGTCAAGTCCTCGGCTAGCCGCCTGTACCCGGTACGCCGCGTCCCAAACAACCCCGCATGGCCGCGGTCCTACCCGGGCAGGCACGGCCGAAACCGATGCCCGTCAATCCCACCGGCCCGGCCGCGCGGATCAGCGGTCGTCGTCGAGCACCCGATCACGCTCGTAGGTCGTGTGCAGCTCGACCTGGGTCGCCTGCTCCTGGTCGCGCATCCGCGACAGCACCAGCAGGGTGATCCCGTAGCCGACGGCGGTCAGCAGGAAGATCACTCCGATCCGGGCGAGCACCGACTGGGTCCCCGCTTCCGGGCTCAGGCCCAGCGACGATGTCAGAAACACCAGGCCCAGCATGATCAGGTGAAAGAAGCCGATGACCAGGCCCGCGACCTTCCGCGACTGGGCCAGGTCCTCGTACGCCTCGTCCAGGTAGGCGGGTGCCTTACGCATGAGCAGCTGACCCATCGCGAACACGATGAGCGCACCGATCACCAGGATCATCAGATAACTTCCGTTGTCCATTACATACTCCCCTCACCGGCGGTGCCCGCCGACCTCTGTAGTACCCGGTAGCGGCCGGTTCAACCGTTCGTGGCGGTCGAGGTGGGGTCGAGGGTGTTCGTCCGCCCACCGGTGGTTACTCGCGGCACGTCTCGGGTACCCAGCACGCAGGCGAGGCCGCGGGGCGACGGACCGGCGGCCACGACCTGCGCCGGTCAGCGGCGGATCGAAGCGATGGCGTGCCGCGCGTGCCCGGCCCACTCGCCCCGGTGCAGCGGATGCGCGCCGCGCTCGGAGGGGAACGCGCTGGACACCACCAGGTCCGGGTCCAGCGTGGACAACAGTTCCAGGCTGGCGGCGAGGGTGTCCGCATCGGAGATCGGCGGGATGTAGCCCGCCGCCCAGGACCCGTCGCGGCCGACGAACGCGGTGTCCCCGGTGAACAGGTAGGTCGCCCCGCCGGCCCCGGGCACCACGAAGCAGGTGCTGCCCGGGGTGTGACCGGGCGTCGGGATCACTTCGATCCCTTCCGCGTCGACATGTCGGCGGCCATCGAAGAGCACGTCGGGCTCGGCGAAGCGGCGGACGTCGGCGGCTTCCGCGGTGGACGCGTGCAGCCGGCAGCCGAAGCGCTCGGCCAGCTGGGCCAGCGCCGGCCCGGCTTCGTCACGGTGGCTCAGGTACTGGTGCGCGATGCCGCCCAGCGCTGCGATCTCGTCGTGGTCGGCGTCGCCGGCCGTCGAGTAGAACAGCACGTTGCCCCCGGACGGCCGGGTCCACAGGTAGGCGTGGGTGGTGAGCCCGGGGAACGGCGAGTCAGGCGCGGTCTCCCAGAGGTCGTCGCGGATCTGTGTCAACATCAGTGCCTCCCAGGTCGGACGTGGCGAACGAGTACGACGGTATGACCTCAACCAATGTTGAGGTCAACGGCGACGGCCACGCTCCGGCGTGCGGCTGAGATGGATCTTCAGCCGGCGCGGCCGCGGATCACGAATCCGGAACGTTGCGGCGGATCTCGTCCAACCAGATCGTCGCCGACAGGTCCGACGGGGCGCGCCAGTCCCCGCGCGGCGACAACGACCCTCCGTGGGAGACCTTCGGCCCGTTGGGCATCGCCGAGCGCTTGAACTGGCTGAAGCCGTAGAACCGGCCGGCGAACACCTCCAGCCAGCGGCGGATCTCGCCCAAGGGGTACGCCGGGCGGCGGTCGGCCGGAAACCCCGGCGGCCAGGAGCCGGCGTCGGCGTCCCGCCAGGCGTGCCAGGCCAGGAACGCGATCTTCGAGGGGCGCAGGCCCCAGCGCAGCACGTGGAACAGGGTGAAGTCCTGCAGCGCGTACGGCCCGACCGTGGCCTCGGTGCTCTGCACCTGCTCGTCCGCGCCGGCCGGCACCAGCTCCGGGCTGATCTCGGTGTCCAGCACGTCGGTCAACACCTCGCCGACCTGGTCGTCGAACTGCCCGGAGGACACCACCCAGCGGATCAGGTGCTGGATCAGCGTCTTGGGCACCCCGCCGTTGACGTTGTAGTGCGACATCTGGTCGCCCACTCCGTAGGTGCACCAGCCCAGCGCCAGCTCCGACAGGTCGCCGGTGCCCAGCACGATCCCGCCGCGCTGGTTGGCCGCCCGGAACAGGTAGTCCGTGCGCAGACCGGCCTGCACGTTTTCAAAGGTCACGTCGTACACCGGCGCACCGCTGGCGAACGGGTGGTCGAGGTTGCGCAGCATCAGCCGTGCGGTCTCGGTGATGTCGATCTCGGAGAAGGACACCCCGAGTGACTTGCCCAGCCGCGCCGCGTTGTTCTTCGTCCGCTCACCGGTAGCGAATCCCGGCAAGGTGAACGCCAGGATGTCCTCACGCGGGCGGCCGGCCCGATCCATCGCCCGGGCCGCGACGATCAGCGCGTGCGTGGAGTCCAGACCACCGGACACCCCGATGACCACCTTCGGCTGCCCGATAGCTCGCAGCCGCTGCTCGAGCCCGGACACCTGGATGCTGTAGGCCTCGTAGCAGTCCTGCTGCAGTGCCCGCAGGTCGGACGGCACGAACGGGAAGCGCTCGACCGCGCGGCGCAGCCCGATGTCCCCGGCCGGCGGGTCGAGCCGAAACTCCACGGTACGCGCGACGTCGACCAGCGCGGCGTGCCGGCGGCGGTTGTCGTCGAAGGTGCCCATCCGCAGCCGCTCGGCCCGCAACCGGTCCAGGTCGACGTCGGCGACGCAGTGCCGCGCGCCGCTGGGGAACCGTTCGGATTCGGCCAGGCACTCGCCGTTCTCGTAGATCATGGTCTGGCCGTCCCAGGCCAGGTCGGTGCTGGACTCGCCCTCGCCGGCGGCGGCGTACACGTAGGCCGCCAGGCAGCGGGCGGACGCGGAGCGGCACAGCAGCCGCCGGTCGTCGGCCCGCCCCACGGTGATCGGGCTGCCGGACAGGTTCGCCAGCACGGTCGCGCCGGCCAGCGCCGCCGTCGCGCTCGGCGGCACCGGCACGAACATGTCCTCGCAGACCTCGACGTGCAGCACGAACCCGGGCACGTCGGCCGCGGCGAACAGCAGATCGGGCCCGAATGGGACTTCCGCGCCGGCCACCCGGATGGTGCCCGAGGCGTTGTCGCCGGCCGCCATCTGTCGGCGCTCGTAGAACTCCCGGTAGGTCGGTAGGTATGACTTCGGCGCAACCCCGAGCACCCGGCCGCGGTGCACCACGACCGCGGTGTTGTACACCCGGTGAACCCGGCGTAGCGGCGCCCCCACCACCAGCACGGGCAGCAGATCGGCCGAGGCGGCGACCAGCTCGGCGAGGCCGTGCTCGACCGCGTCCAGCAGGGTCTGCTGCAGCAGGATGTCTTCGAGCGAGTAGCCGGACAAGGTGAGCTCGGGAAACACGGCCAGCCCGACACCGTCGCCGTGGCAGGCCCGAGCGGTGGCCAGCACCGCGGCCGCGTTGGCCGAAGGGTCGGCGAGGGTGGTGCGTACGGTGCATGCGGCGACCCGCACGAAGCCCTGCCGGTAGACGGAGCGGAAGTCCATGCGCACAGTCTCGCCGATGGTCCGGTTCAGCCGCCCGGGCTGGCTCCGGTGGAGACCGGCGCCCCGTGGTCGGTCACCGGCCGACGACAGATCCGGTCGTGCAGCGGGCTGACCTCGGACAGGTGCCGGCGCATCGCCTCCTGGGCCGCCGTGCCGTCGCCGTCGACGATGTGCCCGGCGATCTGTTGGTGGCACGCGCGCAGCTGGTCCCACTCGGCCGCGCTCACCGGCCCCCGCCGCAGCCGGCCGCGCAGCACCTCGGTCACCGGTGTCACCATCATGGTCAGCATCAGGTTGCCCGCGCCGGCCAGCACCGCGGTGTGGAACTCCAGGTGGGTGGCCCCGGGATCGTCCGGGTCGGGTTCGGCCGCGGCGGCCGCCGCGATGGCCGCGACCGAGGCGGCGTCGGCCCGCTCGGCGGCCAGCCGGGCGGCGGCCGGCTCGAGCAGCAGCCGGACCTCGACCAGGTCGGTCAGGTCCAGCCGTGGCGTCATCACCAGCGCACCGAGCGTGCTGCCGAGGTCGCGCACCACGTGCATCGGGTCGGGCTCGCTGACGAACGAGCCACCGTGCACCCCGCGCTGCGTGGTGACCAGGTGCTGGCTGGCCAGCACCCGCAGCGCCTCGCGCACCGTGCTGCGGCTGACCCCGAACGACAGGCCCAGGTCGGCCTCGTTGGGCAGGCGCTGCCCTGAGGTCAACGAGCCGGTGACGATTCGGTCCCGCAGTTCGTCGGCCACCCGGCGGTAGGCCGGGCGACCCGCCCCGATACGCAACGGTGGCCGCATAAGGCGGCGAGCGTAGCGCACGGGGATCCCCGAACGGGCTAATCGCCGCGGCCGTCGCGGGCGTGCCGCGCCGCTACCGTGACCTGGTGATGCCGGACGCACCGGGAGAGCGGTACCCGACGCGACGACAGGTCGCCCGCCTGGCCGACGGGCGGGAGATCATCTACTTCGACCTGGAACCGGCCCCGTCCCGGCAGGCGCGCGACCGCCGCGAGATCACCGCGCGGGCCGAGGCCGCCGAGGTGCGGTTCGACCGGCTGCTCGGCGAACCGGTGGCCATCGCGGCGCATCGCCAGAATCGCACCCACCTGCCGCCGACCGACCGGTGCCCGCTGTGTCCCACCCGGGCCGGCCGCCCGACCGAGGTCCCCGCCGAGGACTACCAGGTGGTGGTGCTGGAGAACCGGTTCCCGACGTTCACCGAGCGCGCGGGGGCCGGCGGCGGCCGGTGCGAGGTGGTGTGTTTCTCCAGCGACCACGAGGGCAGTTTCGGGTCGTTGACGCCGAGACGGGCCCGGCTGGTGGTCGATGTCTGGGCCGACCGGACCCGGGAGCTGGGTCGGCTGCCCGGGGTGCGCTGGGTTTTCCCGTTCGAGAACCGCGGTGCGGAGATCGGTGTGACGCTCGCCCACCCGCACGGCCAGATCTACGCCTACCCGTACCTGCCACCGATCCCGGCCCGGATGCTGGAGCGGGTGCGCCGCCACCGACGTGCCACCGGCGGGAACCTGTTCGCCGAGGTGCTCGACGGCGAGCGCGCCGGCCCCAGGGTGGTCGTGGCGGGGGAGTACTGGACGGCGTTCGTCCCGGAGGCGGCGCGGTGGCCGGTGGAGGTGCACCTCTACCCGCACCGACGGGTGCCGGACATCCCTTCGTTGACCGACGCCGAGCGCGACGGGTTCGTCGCGGTCTACCTCGACGTGCTGGCCAGGATGGACGCGCTCTACGACGACCCGTTGCCTTACGTGGCGGCCTGGCAGCAGGCGCCGGTCGGCGCCGGCCGGGCGACCTGGCACCTGCACCTGCGGGTGCTGTCGATCCGGCGGGCACCGGGCAAGCTCAAGCATCTGGCCGGCTCGGAGCTGGGCGCCGGGGCGTTCCTCGGTGACCTGCGGCCCGAGGACGTCGCCGCGCGGTTGCGTGGAGCGACCGGGTGCCGCGGCTGAGCGGGCCGTGCGGATGAGCGGGCCGTGCGGATGAGCGGGCCGTGCGGACGAGCGGGCCGTGCGGATGAGCGGGCCGTGCGGATGAGTGGACTGGGCGGGTGATCGGGCTGTGCCGGTGAGTGAACTGGGGGTCCGGGAGCGGTTCCGGGACGTGTTCGGGGGTGCGCCGTCGTCGGTCTGGCACGCACCGGGCCGGGTGAACCTGATCGGCGAGCACACGGACTACAACGAGGGCTTCGTGCTGCCCTTCGCGTTGCCGCTCGGCGTGCTCGCGGCGGTCCGGCCGGCGCCCGCTGGGCTGCTGCGGCTGGCCTCCGCCCAACATGCCGGCCCGCCGGTCGACGTGCCGCCCGACGAGCTGCGGCCGGGCCGGGTCACCGGATGGGCGGCCTACCCGGCCGGGGTGGTGTGGGCGCTGCGTCGGGCCGGGCTGCCGGTGGGCGGGATGGAGCTGTTGCTCGATGGTCGGCTGCCGGCTGGCGCCGGCTTGTCGTCGTCGGCGGCGGTCGAGTGCGCGGTCGGGATGGCAGTGGACGAGCTGCACGGGCTCGGCCTGGAGCGGGCGGGGATCGCGGCGCTGGCCCGGGCCGCCGAGGTCGAGTTCGTCGGGATGCCCTGCGGTCCGATGGACCAGCTCGCCTCGCTGCTGTGCGCCCGGGGCAATGCGCTGTTGCTGGACACCCGATCGCTGGTTCACGAGCAGGTGCCGCTGGACTTCGCCGCTGACGGCTGCGCCCTGCTGCTGGTGGACACCGCATCACCGCACCGGCTGGTGGGCGGGGAGTACGCCGCCCGCCGCCGCGACTGCGAGGCCGCGGCCGTCGAACTCGGGGTGCCCTCGCTGCGCGAGATCGGCCCGGCGGAGCTGCCGGATGCACTGCGACGGCTGGGCTCGCAGCGGCTGCGCTCCCGGGTCCGGCATGTGGTCACCGAGAACGAGCGGGTGGTCCGCGTCGCCGAGCGGTTGCGGGCCGGCCGTCCCTCGGCCATTGGTGAGCTGCTCACTGCGTCCCACGAGTCGCTGCGGGTGGACTACCAGGTGTCCGGCCCTCAGCTGGACCTGGCGGTGGCGACCGCGCTCCGGGCTGGGGCGCTCGGGGCCCGGATGACCGGAGGTGGCTTTGGTGGCAGCGTGATCGCCTTGGCGGCGGGGCAGGCGCTGCAGCGCGTGGTCGACGAGATGCTCGCGGCCTTCGCCCGCGCCGGGCTGCCCGCGCCGAGCTGCGCGCCGGTGGCCCCGGCGGCGGGGGCCAGCCGGGCCTGAGGGCCACCGAAGTCCGAGAACCGCGGCACCAGGCCCGTCGCTGACTTGGCATCTACTCCCAGAGAGAGTAGCTTCTGCTCACAATGGGAGTAGATGAAAGGAAGGACATGGCGATCTACGAAGCGGCGCCGCCGACGCCCGACGGCGGATTCACCGTCACCGACACCGGGGTGGTGACCGACATGCCGATGCTCGACGCGTTGCTGGACCCCTACCGGGCGGGCCTCGGCGTCGGCTACAACGGCTATCGGGCGCACTGCTACCGGATGCTGAACTGGGCACGATTCGTCTCCGAGCCTCGCCCGTACCGTGAGGAGAAGCTCGCGATCATGACGGTGCTGCACGACCTGCCGTTCATGCTCACCGGTGACCTGGACTATCTGGGGCGGGCCTGCGCGATGGCGACAGAGCACCTGCGTGAGATCGGTCGCCCGGAGTGGACCGAGGAACTGCATCTGATGATCAACAATCACCACCGGCTGCGTGGCTACACCGGACCGCACGCCGAGCTCGTCGAGGCGTGCCGCAAGGCCGACTGGATCGACGTCTCGTTCACCAAACTCCGCTTCGGGATACCGCGCCGGCGCATCGTGGAGGTGCGGGCGACGTTCCCGATGAACGAGGCGTTCAAGGCGGTGGCGATCACCGCGATCGGCCGGTATGCCGTACGGCACCTCAACCGGCCGTTGCCGATGATGCGCTGGTGATCGGGCGTGGCGCCGCTCGACCGGCCACCGTGACCTATGCGCTGCTGGGTCTGCTGGCCCTGCGGTCGTGGACCGGTTACGAGATGACCCGCCAGGTGCGGTCGTCGCTGCGTCTGGTGTGGCCCTCCTCGGAGGCCCACCTCTACCGCGAACAGCGCCGGCTCGTGCGCCTCGGCTGGGCGGTCGCGCGGGCCGAAGCGGCCGGCCGACGCACCCGCAACCGCTACACGATCACTGACGCGGGCCGGGCCGCCCTGGCTGACTGGCTGGCCAGCCCGCCCGCGCCGGCCACGCTGGAGATCGAGGCGCTGGTCCGGGTCTGGTTCGCCGACCAGGGCTCGACCGGTGATCTCGCCGCGTCGTTGGAGACCACCGCCGGCGCTGCTCGGGCGGCGGTGGTCGACGCGGCCCGGCTCGCGGCGGGGTACCTCGCCGGCACGGGCGCCTTCCCCGAGCGGGCCCACCTCAACGCGCTGGTCGGCGAGATCGTGGTCGAGGTCCTGGCGGTCGTGGCCGACCGCTGCGAGCGGGCCGCCGAGGAGGTCCGGAGCTGGGACAGCACGGTGGGTCGCGGCCTGGAGCCCTCGGCCCGCGCCCGGCTGCGGCGGGTGGTCGAGGTGGCCGGGACGGACGGTGGCATCCACAGCCGCGGCGCCGGGCGCCCGGCTGGCCCGGCGGCGGGGAGCTGACTCCTCCAGGTCAGCGCCGGGGACGGCGGAAGGTGAGCCGCACCCCGATCGTCGAGGGCTCCAGCCCGAGGAGGTCCGCGATCAGGTCCCGGGCGGCCGACTCGACGTCGGTCAGCTGGGCGGCACGGGTCAGCGCCTCGATCTCCGGCACGTACAGCACGAAGCTGCCGGACTCGGTCCAGGCCTGCACCTCGAACGTCCGCACCTGTCCGATGATCCCCCGGGTTCGCCCCGGATGGGTGGTGCGTCCCCCGGGTGGAGTCAGCCCCGGACCGGTCGACGGGTGGTCGCCGACGAGCCGCCCGGCTCGTCGGCGCCGGCCTCCGACCGGGTCCGCGGTTCGTTCTCCTCGTCAGCCGGTGCCGACGAGCTGCGGTCCTCGACCGTCCTGCAGCCGAGCAGGCCGCACTCGCGGCGGGTTTCCGGCTCCCGGCGCGGGCCGTCGGAGTCCTCGCGCCGGTTCAGCTCGGTCTCGTCGGGGACGTCGAACCTGGGGTCGTACGGCGGTGGCGGAGCCGCCGGCGCCGAGGACGGGGTCGCCGCGGTGCTCGGCGGGGTCACGCGGCCGTCGGCCGTGCCGAGCGCGGCCGGCGGCGGGCCGATCGGCTTGAACGAGGCGAACGACTCCTCGGGACGGGTCTCGGTCGCGTCGTTCATGAAGGTCTTCCAGATCGTGCCGGGCAGCGAGGCACCGGTGATCGGGGTGCCCCGCGAGGTGCGGATCGGGCTGTTCTGGTCGGTGCCGATCCAGACCGCTGTCGCCACCGACGAGGTGTACCCGGCGATCCAGGCGTCGTTGTTCTCGCCCTCGAACCGGGACTGCACGGTGCCGGTCTTGGCCGCCGCTGTTCGGCCCCCGGCCAGGCTGAGGTTGTCGAACGCCGGCACCCCGAGCATCGCCTCGGTGACGTTACGGGCGACCTGCTCGCTGAACCGTCGCTCCTGGGTGGGCACGGCCTCGTAGATCACCCGGTCGTCGGAGGTGGTCACCTTGCTGACCAGGTGCGGCTGGTGGTAGATCCCGCCCGAGGCGAACGTGGCGTAGGCCGACGCCAGCTCGATCGGGGTGACCTCCTTGTTGCCCAGCGCGATGCCCTCGTTGACGTCGGTCAGCGGGCTGGTGATGCCCGCCTGGCGCGCCGCGTCGGCCACCTTCTGCGCGCCCATCCGCAGCGTCAGCTCGTGGAAGACGACGTTGTTGGACACCGTCATCGCCTGCTTCAGGTCGCACACCGGGCAGTCGGCCCCGTCGGCGTTGCGTAACCCGGGCAGCTCGGCGCCCTTGAAACGGGTGCCCAGGCCGATCGGATCGCCCAGCTGCAGGGCGGCAAGCAGCACGAACGGCTTGAAGGTCGACCCGGCCTGTTTCGACACCCGCGCGTAGTCCAGCCCCACGCCGTTGTCTCCGCCGTAGTAGGCCAGGATCGCCCCGGTGTCCGGTTCGATCGACACCAGCGCCCCGCGCAAGTTCGGCGGTTGGCCGATCAGCGACTTGCGCGCCGCCTCGACGGCGCGATCCTGGGTCTCCGGGTCGATCGTGGTGGTGATCTTCAGGCCCTCCTGGTTGAGCTCCTGCTCGCTGATGCCGCGCTGCTCGAGCTCGTCACGGATCGCGTTCAGGATCAGGCCTCGGTGGTCGGCAGGTGCGCCGCCGCTGGACCTTCCCCGGGGCTGGGTGGCCGGAAAGCGCAAGGAATCGCGCCGCTCAGGGCTCAGCCAACCCTGGCTCACCATGCCGTCCATCACGAAGTTCCAGCGGGCGCTGGCCCGCTGCGGGTTGACCGCCGGGTCCCAACGGGACGGGGACTGGATCACCCCGGCCAGCAGCGCGCCCTCGGACACGTCGAGCTGGCCGACATCCTTGCCGAAGTAGGCCCGGCTGGCGGACTGGATACCGTACGCACCCCGGCCGAAGTAGATCGCGTTGAGATAGTCGGCCAAGATCTCGTCCTTGCTGTTCAGCTGAGAGATCTTGACCGCGATGACCATCTCCTTGTACTTGCGCCACAGCGAGCGCTCGTCGCCGACCAGCGAGGTCTTCACGTACTGCTGGGTGATCGTCGACCCACCGCCGGTCCCACCGGTGAGCTGCTTCCAGGCCGCCCGGGCGATGCCCACCGGGTCGAACCCCGGGTTCGAGAAGAAGCTGCGATCCTCGGCGGCCAGCACGGCGAGCTGGACCGGTTTGGGCACCTGGTCGATGGTGATCTTGGTGCGGTTGCCCTCCTCGGGCACGATGCGGGCCAGCTCGGAGTTGTCGGCGAAACTGATCGTGGCGACCTGCTTGTTGACCGTGTCGTCCGGCTTCGGGATGGCGAAGAACAGGTAACCCAGGGTGAAGACCAGGGCGGGAACCACCAGGAACATCGCCACGCCGGCCAGCCCGGCGACCCTGGTATGCAACCAGATCCGCTGGCTGCGACTCAGCGAGGCGAGCCTCGCCCGGCGCCGCCGGCGGTACGCGCCCACCCGCTCGATCAGCGCGGCAAGCAGCGAGGCGTAGGCGGACGGCTCGAGCCAGCGACGCCAGCCGTCGCCGGCCGGGCGTTCGGCCCGGCTCTCGCCGGTGGTCCGGGCCCGGGCAACCAGCCGGGCGGCGGTCGGGTTGCCGGGCAGTTCGGGCGCTGTGCCCGGCTCCGGTGACGTCGGTGCCCGACGCTCGCCGGCCCGGCGCCGGCCGACCCCGATGGTCGCCGTGGGATCAGTCCGGGGGTCCGGGGGCGAGGGGACGGCCGGGCGGGCGCCGGTGCGCGAGCTAGTCACCTCCCCGGCCCGGGCCGGGGAGGTGGCCTCGCCGGGCGGTACTCGGCGCAGAGGTGCCGTCGGTGCGCCCGCCCCGCCCGGTGCTTCGGGTCGGGTCGGTGGCCGCTGCGCGGAGGGGGTGCCCGGTCCGGTACGGGTGGCGGACGGGGGATGCACAGGTGCGGTGCGGGTCGCGGGCATCGCGACCGATCGGGCCACGGCCGACCCCAGCGGCGCGATCCGCCGGCGGCCGGAGGTGCCGCTGGCACCGTTCGTGCCGCTGACGCCGTTGGTACCGCTGACGCCGTACGTGCCGCTGACCCTGTTCCGGCCGGAGGTGCCGTTCGTGCGCACCGTGCCGGAAGCGGGCGCCGTGCCGGAAGCGGGCGCCGGGTCGGCGGTCGCCGGAGGGGGCGCGTGGTGCCGGCCCGCGGTGCCGTCGGCCCCCGGTCGCCCCATGTGCGCTCCTGACACCCGGAGTTGCCCTCCCACCTCTGCATCGACAGCGTCAGCAACCAGCCGTACATCGGCCGTGGTGCGGGTTCCACGGGTTCAACGGTCAAGGTCACCGCAGCGATGCGGCGGGCCCGCCGAACTCACCCGTTCGGCCGCAACCGTCAGGTCACCCCGGGTAGTGCTCCCTGGTCGACCCACTATGCAGCGTCAAGAGCACGCCCCGATCACCGCGGAGGCTCGGTGTGATCATCGCAAGTCGCTTCGTGAAGGCATTGCGGGCCGGTTCCGTACCGCTCGTCGGCGGGCCGGCCGGCGGCAGCGACCACGGCGGACACCCAATATCCCTTGCCGCCAGCGTGCGGAACCGTGGAATCGAATGCCGCCGGAAGGAGTAGTTGGGCGGGTGACAATCGGGCGGTGAGACTCGACCGGTCGGGCGGCCATGTCGTTCATCCTTGCCAGGTGTGCCAGACTCCGTCCAAGTGGGGAGCGACGGGCTTTTGTCCAATTTGTCCGACGTACTCCGGGATCTGATGCAGATACCCGGGGTACGCTATTGTTGTTGCGCCGAGATGGTGTCGGGCGCGTTGCTGGCCGAGCGGGGCGTCAGCGTGCTCGCTCCGGCCACCGTGCTGGCCTGGAGCGACTCGGTGTCCGGTTTACTGGAGTCCGGGCGGGATCCTGACGAGCTCGACGACCTGATGGTCGCCGCCGGGCGGCACTACCACCTGGTGCGCCGGGTGCGGGTCGAGACCGGGCATCCGTTGCTGGTGTACCTGTGCCTGGATCGCAACCGGTCGAACCTGGCGCTCGCCCGGCGCGAACTGGCGGCGTTCCGCCCGACCGGATCCGAGTCTCCTGGTCCACCTGTCACCTGGCTGCGCGTCCCCCGGCCGCCGGGCGCGCCCCGCGGCCATCCACCCGGCCCGGTGCCGCGACAGGCTCTTCCACCTGCGGTGGAGCGCGGGCCGGCGGCCGCCCCGGTACCGGTCCCACCCGGCCTGATGTCGCGCCCGGTACCGCCCGCCGCCGCGCCGCCGCCGCCGGCGTCGACCGTGACGGAACCCACGACGGATCCCAGCCCGAGGGCCGCACCATCTCGGCCGCAGCGACCCACGCCATGGCCGCGAACCCCACCTGCCGGTGCTCGGCTCGATGCCCCGGGGCGAGCACCGGCAGGCCCACCTCCGCCGACCTCGCAGGCCCCGGCCGAGGAGCCCGCCGGTCCGTGGATACCGACCCTGGTGCCGGCGGGCACGATGCTGCCCCGGCGGACGGCCGTTCCCCCGCCGCCCCCGCTGCGGCGCCCGACTGGTTCGGGCGTGGCGCCGGAGGAATCCGGCGCGGGTTACCGGAAATGGGCCAGGGACGTCCCTACGATGCGCCGTCTGCTCGATGCGCTGGTTAGGCTGAAATGAGCAACGAGTTGTTCCGGCGTGGTCGGGCCAACTGAACGACATTGCTTATCGGGATAGCCGGGGATACGCTGCGGCGCCTGCGGAAACTACCCGATCTTGTTTCCGTAAAATCGATCATCGATCGTTCTGGAGGAATACAGCTAATGAGCAATGTCGACCACACGCTGGATATGGCGGCGAACATCAAGGGCGCCTTCGCGGTGGCCATCGTCGACTTCGACAGCGGGATGACCCTCGGCTCCCGGGGCGGCAGCCCCGAGTTCGACCTCGACGTCGCCGCGCCCGGCAACAGCGACGTGGTCCGCACCAAGCTGGACGTCATGCAGAAGCTCGGTCTTCGCGAGTCCATCGAGGACATCCTGATCACCCTCGACACCCAGTACCACCTGATCCGGGTCATCCGCGGCGGCGGCGACGAGAAGCTGTTCTTCTACGTGGCGCTCAACCGGGCGCAGGCCAATCTGGCGATGGCCCGGCGTGACCTGCGGATGATCGAGCAGCAGTTCTACATGACCACCCCGAAGGTCGCGCGCAGCGGCGACACCCAGGGCTACTACCCGGCCGGTCAGCGCTGAGCCAACCACTCGCGGGAGCTGACGACGGACCAGTGGGCCGCCACCGGCACGCGATCAACGTGCGGACCGACGGTCTGGCGGCGGTGCTCGGCCGGCTCCTGCGCGACGCCCGGATCCGTTCGGCCGCCCTGGTCGACGTGAGCAGCGGCATGCTGCTCGACGCCTACACCGCCGACCCGGCCCGCGCGGATCTCGAACTGCTGGGTGCCGGACACGCCGAGCTGGTGCGGGTGACGCTAGGAGTCGTGCCCGCCCCCCGGGGTGGAGTGTGCCGCTGCGAGGTGGTCGTGGACGACGGAGCCGGACTGCACCATGTGCTGAGGGTGGTGCCCGAGGAGGACGGCGGGCTGCTCGCTCTATCGGTCGTGGTGGCCGGGCCGGAGCGGTTGGTCGGGCGGGTGCGCCGGCGATTGCGCGGGGTCTCCACCGCGGCCCTGACCGCCGGCCCGTCCACCGCGAGGCGGCCGGCGAGCCCCCGCTGGGCGCTCGGGCCGTCGTCGTCGCGCTCGCCGGTGCGCACCGGGCCGACGGACACAGCGCCATCCGGGTTCGTTCTGCCCGCCGGCGCCGGGACGGCGATGCCGGTGGCGATGAAGCCGTCGCCAGGGCGTGGGGCGGAGGCGCTTCCCCAGCGGTCCGGGAGTTCAGGGCTGGGTGCCGACGCGCGCCGCCCGCTGTCGGGCCGGGAGACCGAGCCGGACCTCGCGACCCTGCTGTTCGGCGAGGCGGCTCCGGTCAACGGGAGCGGCCTCGGGGCGGTCGGCCCGGGGCGGGTCGAGGTGGATCCGATCGACGCGTCGAGCCCGGACGGCGAGACTGCGAATGTGTCCGGCGCGGTGCGGATGCACCCGGTCTCGCGGCTGGCCGCTGCCTCCGGGGTCGTCACGGCGGCCCGGGAGGGAATGCCCCTGGGCGCCACCAAGTTGGAGGCGCCCGAGCCCGCCGATAGCGACGCGCGACGGGACCGGGAAGCGTTCGCGCACAGGATGCCGGGTCGACCAAAGGACAGCGCGCGGGCGCCGGCCGATGCCGACCGGCGCCCCGCGCCGCCTTCGGCGTTGCCTCCCGGTCCGCGCCCGGGCTGAGTGATGTCCGCCGGGCGGGCCGCTCGGCGGGGCGCTGACCGCCGGGCTCCGTGCCCGTTGTGCGCGATGCGGCAGGATCGGACCTGTGACTGCTGACTCCGGGCTGGTGGTGGTGGACAAGCCGGCCGGTCTGACTTCGCACGACGTGGTCGGACGGCTGCGCCGGCTGCTCGGCACCCGCAAGATCGGCCACGCCGGCACACTGGACCCGATGGCCACCGGCGTGCTGGTGCTCGGGGTGCAACGGGCCACCCGGCTGCTGGGGCACCTGGCGTTGGACACCAAGGCCTACACCGCGACGATCCGGCTCGGCGTCGCCACCAGCACCGACGACGCGGAGGGCGAGACGCTGAGCACCGCCGACGCCGGCGCGGTGGCCGAGGACGCCGTCCGGGCCGGGATGGCCGCGCTGACCGGGCGGATCGAGCAGGTGCCCAGCGCGGTCAGTGCGATCAAGATCGGTGGCCGCCGGGCCTATGCCCTGGCCCGGGACGGCGAGACCGTGGTGCTGCCCGCCCGGCCGGTGACGGTGGGCGAGTTCGCCCTGGACGCGGTACGCCGCGTCGGCCGGTGCACCGACCTGGACGTGCGGGTGGACTGCTCCTCCGGTACCTACGTTCGTGCCCTGGCCCGCGACCTGGGTGCCGGCTTGGGCGTCGGCGGGCATCTGACCGCGCTGCGCCGCACCCGGGTCGGTCCGTTTCCACTTGACGGCGCGCGCACCCTCGAGCAGCTCGCCGAGCACCCGGAGCTGACCCATCCGCTGGACGCGGCGGTGGCCGCTGCCTTCAGGGTGCGGGTCGCCGACGCCGAGCAGAGCACCGCGCTGTCCTTCGGCCGGGCGCTCGCCGCCGCCGGCCTGGACGGCGTCTACGCGGTGACGGATGCCAGCGGCCGGGCGCTGGCCCTGGTCACCGAAGTGGACGGGCGGGCCAGGCCGGTCCTGGTGCTGGCCCCGGCCGGGGCCGATGGAGCGCCTGCGTAAGCTCGGCCCCGTGTTGCGCTGGCGAGGGCTGGACGACGTGCCCGGAGGCTGGGGGCGGAGCGTGGTGACCATCGGGGTCTTCGACGGGGTGCACCGGGGCCACCAGAAGCTGATTGGGCGGGCGGTGGCGGTGGCGGCTGAGCGCAGGCTGCCCTCGGTGCTGGTCACCTTCGATCCGCACCCTACCGAGGTGCTACGCCCCGGGCGGCATCCGGCCCAGCTGACCTCGCTGGGGCGCCGTGCGGAGCTGGTCGCGGAACTGGGCGTGGACGCGTTCTGCGTGTTGCCGTTCTCCCCCGAGCTCGCCCGCATGTCGGCGGACGAGTTCGTGCACGAGGTGCTGGTCGAGCGCCTGCACGTGGCGGCCGTGGTGGTGGGGAACAACTTCATCTTCGGCCATGGGGCGTGCGGCGATGTCGAGACACTGCACCGGTTCGGCCGCCGCTTCGGATACGTGGCCGAGGGCGTCCCGCTGATCACCGACTCCGCTGAGAGCGGCATCACCTACTCCTCGACCTACATCCGGTCCTGCATCGACGGCGGCGACGTGCGGGCCGCCGCCGAGGCGCTCGGCCGTCCACACCGGGTGGAGGGCGTGGTGGTCCGGGGGGACCAACGGGGCCGGGACATCGGTTTCCCCACCGCGAACCTCGCCCCACCGCAGTTCGCCGCGATCCCGGCCGACGGGGTGTACGCCGCCTGGTTCGCGCACGAGAAGCGCGAGCTCGCGGCGGCGGTCTCGATCGGCACGAACCCGACCTTCTCCGGCCGTCAGCGCACGGTGGAGGCCTACGTGCTCGACGTCGACGAGGATCTGTACGGGCACCACGTCGCGCTGGACTTCATCGCGCGGCTGCGCGGCCAGGTCCGTTTCGACGGCGTGCCGGCGTTGGTCGAGCAGATGAACCGTGACGTCGATCAGGTCCGGGCGCTGCTGACCGGCTGAGCCCGGCACTGACGGCGTCAGTTCGCCCGTTCCGCCCCACCGCCCGGGCCATGGGTGGGAGCATCGCCCCACCAGCGACAGGTCGGCGCGGTGGTGCGCGGTCGACGGGACGGAGTGCGGCGTGACAGTCCGGGGACAGGTCGCCGAACCTCCTGTGAGCCGCGCCCCCCGGCCGCACGACCCGGCGGACGACGCCGTCCTCGCGCGCAATCTAGAACGGCAGCGCGAACTCTACGGCGAGTCGCTGGGCGAACGGGTCCGGCGACTGCAGACCGCGCTGGGCGTGTCGCAGGCCCGGGTGGCCCGCTCGTTGGGCATCAGCACCGCGATGCTCAGCCAGCTGATCAGCGGTCGCCGGGTGAAGATCGGGGATCCGAACGTGCTGGCCAGGCTGTTGCTGCTGGACCGGCACGCCGGTCGCGCCGGCGGCGGTGAGCCACTGAAGACCGAGGCACTGCTGGACCGGGTCCGCGCCAGCCGGCCGGATCTGGGGGTGCCGAGCGGCGGGTCAGACCCGACCGACGCGCTGCGCGGAGTGGCCACTCCGGCACAGCTGGCCGCGGCCGCGAACGTCCTCGGGCCGCGGTTCCCGGCGATCGCTGACGTGCTGCGGCGGGCCGCCGCCGAGCGGAGGTGACCCGGTGAGTTCGTTGCCGGGGCTGTTCGGTTACAACGCGGTCAGCGCCGGTGCCAGCTCGCGCCACTGCCCGGCCGGTACCTCCCGGCGGTGGGCCGGCAGTGCCTGCACCGCGACGTGGTCCGCGCCCGCGTCCAGGTGCTCCCGGACCCGGGCCAGGATCGACTCCTCGTTCCCCCAGGCGACCAGGCTGTCCACGAACCGGTCGCTGCCGCCGGCGGCCAGGTCTTCCTCGGCGAAGCCGAGCTCCCGGATGCTGTTGACGTAGTTCGGCTGGCTCAGGTAGAGCGAGGTGTACTCGCGACCGACAGCGCGCGCGGTGGCCGGATCCGACTCCAGCACCACGGCCTGTTCCGGACACAGCAGCGGCCCGGCACCGAGGGTGTCCCGGGCCTTCGCGGTGTGCTCCGGGGTGACGAAGTAGGGGTGTGCGCCGTCGGTCTTCTCGGCGGCCAGGCGCAGCATCCTCGGACGCAGGGCGGCCAGCACCCGCCGGACCGGGGTGCTCGGCCGGTGCGCGGTGTAGGGCGCGGAGTCCATCGCGTCGAGGTAGTTCCGCATCGCGGTCAGCGGCTTGTCATAGTGGTGGCCGCGCAGGTCGTTCACCAGGTTCTGGTGGCTGACGCCCAACCCGAGCAGCATCCGCTCCGGGAACGCCTCGGTCAGCGCTTTGACCGCTCCCGAGGTGGCCACCGCGTCGCGGGCCCAGATGTTCGCGATGCCGGTGGCCCCGATCAGCCGGTCGGTGGACGACAGCAGCAGGCTCAGGTGCACGAACGGATCCCGGCCGGCGACCTCGGGAATCCACACCGCGCCGTAGCCCAGCGTCTCCAACTCGGCGGCGAGCTCGCGGGCCTGCCCGGCGGGCAGCGCGTCCAGCGCCCCGGTCCAGAGTCCGGTCCGGGGGAGCGCGAAGCGTTCGTGATCAGCCATGCGATCACCCTAGCGGTGTGTTTCAAGCGGCGGGTACGTCCGGCACGCCGCACGCGCGCAGTCCGGTGGCGATGCTGCCGGCGGTGGCGACGCTGCCGCTGGCGGCGGCCGGGGGGCCGCTCATCGGGTTCGGGGCGAGGCGGACGGTGCGCACCGGACCACCCTGCGAGGGTCCATCCTGCCAGAGTGGTGGCCGGCCGGAGTTGCCGAAGGCGCCCTACGGCTACTCCCGTCGGGTCGACCGGGGGACGGCACCGGCCCGCCGGTGATCCCGTTCCCGGGCTGGTTGACCGATCTCGGTCGACGGGCGATCGCCGACGCGTATTGGGATCCGGCCGCCGGAGCGGCGTACCGGCCGGATATCGCGCTGGTGAACCACTACGACGGCGCCGCGAAGATGGACCTGCACCAGCACCGCGACGAGCGGTCGGCAGAGCCGGTGGTGTCGGTGAGCGTAGGCGAGCCGCCAGCGAGATCCGCCAACTGTCACCCGTTCGGACAACCGATCCGGCTACCCTGACCGGGTGACGGAACCCCGGTGCGTACCGGTGGCGGGCCTGGAGGCGGATCGGATGGACGATACCCGGTATTGGGCCAGGAGCTGGTTGATCAACCTCGTGACGCACGGTGTCCCCGAGCACCCGGGGTCGCCGCGCACCGTTGTGCTGCACAACCTGCACTGGGCGACGCTGACCCGTGCGGACGTGCTCGTCCAGCTGCGCGAGCTGCGCCGGCCGGTGGTCGACGGTGTGCCCAAGCACGGCCGCTACGCGGTGGTCTACGAGCGAGCGTGGGACGGCCGGGACGCGGTGTGGATGGAGGCGGCCGAGTACCGGTACGGGCGTTTCGGCGACCGGCTGGTGCTGGTCCAGCCGGTTCGGCGAGGGCCGGCTCGGCGGCTGGAGGCGGTTGGCGGGCCGGTCGAGCTGTCCGCCGCTCAGGTGCCGGCACAGCGGGGCCGGCCGCGCGCGCTGTCCCACAGCTCGACCGGCTTGGTTGCCGGGGCCCTGGTCGGGGTGCTGACGATCGGTGCCCTGTGCGCGGTGCTGCTGGCCAGGCACGAGGACGCCGGGGCCCGGCCGGCCCCGGGCCAGTCGGGGCTCGCCCAGCCGGCGCCGGCACCGCCGTTGCCCGAAGCGCCCCCGCCCGCCGCGCCGCCGGTCCCGGCTCCCGGTCCGTCCGCCGCCGGGACGCCGGTCCCGGCTCCCGGTCCGTCCGCCGCGCCGCCGGGGGCCGACCAGGCCGACGCCTCCGGTGACCTGGGCCTATCCGTGCCGATCTCGCGGCCGCGGTGCGAGGGCGGGTTCGGGGTGTTCATCGCTGCCGCAGTCCGGCCGGATGCCTACCGCAGCGAGGTCGCGGATGCGCTCTCGCGCCACACCGGTGCGTCGTATCTGCTCGCCGAGCAGGCGTGCTCGTCGCTGCGCGGGCGCACGGCGGCGGGCCACAGCATCTACGCCGTCTACTACGGGCCGTACCCGACGTTACGGGCCGCCTGCGCGGCGCGGAGCTCCCTCGGCGGCGCAAACTACGTGCGTCGGCTGGACAACTCCAGTCCGGCGGGACACGCCCTGCGCTGCTGAACCGGTCAAAGCCGGCGCAGGGCCACGTCCAGCAACTGTTCCCGGTCGGTGAACTTCACCCTCGGCCGGCCGTGCGGCTCGCCGGCCGACTGCTCCGCGGCGTCGATCAGCTGCCAGCCCTGTTCGGTGACCAGGTGCGGCTGCCGCTCGGCCAGCCACGGCTCGATCTCCGCGTACCGGTCGCGCTCGTGCCGGCGCAGGGCGCCGCTGTCCAGGTCGGCCAGCAGCCGGGTGACCGTCTCCACCGCGCACTTCTTGTTGGTACCGATGATGCCGGTGGGCCCGCGCTTGATCCAGCCCGCGACGTACTCCCGCTCGGCGTCGCGCACCCGGCCACCGTCGTGCGGGATCACCGCCTTGCGCTCGTCGAACGGCAGGCCCTCGATCGGCAGGCCCCGGTAGCCGACCGCGCGCAGCACCAGGCCGGTGTCCCAGGTCTCACGTTCGCCGGTGTCCTCGGCGCTGACCCAGCCGTCCTCGCCGACGCGGAGCCGGTTGCGCCCGAGCACGATCCGCTCGACCCGGTCGGTGCCTAGGATCTCCACCGGTGAGCGCAGGAACCGCAGGCTGATGTGCCGGGGGCCGAGCGGGGTGTCGCCGGTGGCGTACCCGCGCATGATCAGCAGATTGCGTTTCACCGCGCGGGGCAGCGCATCCTCATCGGCGACCGCCTCGACCTCCTCCGGCAGCACGTCCACCCCGGATTCGGTATACTCGGGCAGCTCCTTCAGCTCGGGGGTGGTGAAGGCCACCTGCGCCGGCCCGCGCCGCCCGACCACGACGACCTCCTCGACCGAGCTCTTGCGCAGCGCCTCCAGCGCGTGGTCGGCGATGTCGGTGCGGGCCAGCCGCTCGTGCGGCGAGCAGAGGATGCGGGCCACGTCCAGCGCCACGTTGCCCGCCCCGATCACCACCGCCCGCCGGCAGCTCAGGTCGAAGTTGAGGTGGGCGAAGTCGGGGTGGCCGTTGTACCAGCCGACGAAGTCCACCGCGGCGACGCTGCCCGGGAGATCCTCGCCGGGGATGCCGAGTGCCCGGTCGGTCTGCGCGCCAACGGTGTAGACCACGGCGTCGTATCGGGCGGTGAGCTCCTCCCGGGTGACGTCCCGGCCGCCCGGGCCACCCACGTGCACGTTGCCGAAGAACCGGAAGGACTCGTGCGCGGCGATCGCGGAGTACACCGACGACACCGACTTGATCTTCGGATGGTCCGGCGCGACTCCGGCGCGGACCAGCCCCCACGGCGTGCTGAGCCGCTCGTACATGTCCACCCGGACGTCCAGTCCGGCCTGGTCGAGCAGCGCGCCGGCGGTGTAAAAGCCAGAGGGTCCGGCTCCAACGACGGCGACGGTCAGTGGTGCATCCACAGCGGTCACATCCTGGTCAACGTGGTGGGCGCTCGGTTGTCGGGTGACCCCACCCTGACATGCCGAGTGTCGCCGTGTCGCTCGGGTGTCCGAATGCTGGACCGCGCCACCACCGGCCGGGGCAATCGGGTTGCCGGACAGCGACGGACCACGAGTTCGCGGGCGCGGTGCCCGGGCGGTAGCTTGCCGACCGCGATCCATCGAGGCGGTGTCATGCCCCGGCGGGGCCCAGCAGAGTGGCGCGGAGCAGTGATCAGGCCGTAGCGCGATGAGCCGGGCCACGTCGGGCTGAACGCGGACCACGACGAGGTGAAACGCGAGCCGTCCGCGAACACCACCACCAGTGGATCGTTCACCGGGGCAGCTCGCACACCGGCCCGCCCGCTTGACCGCACCGCTTGACTGGGTTGCCCGCTCAGGACACAGTGACCCGGCCGGCACCCGCGACGGGGCGACCCGGTGTCGGTCCGTCCGGCCCGCGCGCAAAGGAGGGCACGTGGGCGAACCGGGCGACGAGGTGCTGATCCGCCGCGACGGCCGGGTCGGCGAGCTGGTCCTCAACCGGCCCGACGCGATGAACGCGGTCACCGTGGCGTTGGCCCGCGCGTTGGAGGCCGGTGTCCGCGATCTGTCCGTAGTGGTCGACGTGATCGTCATCCGGGGCGCCGGCGGAAACTTCTGCGTCGGCGGCGACGTGCCCGAGCTGGACCGGCTGCGCCGCCGGGGCCGGGCGGCGCTCGCCGAGCTGTTCGTCGCTTTCCGCCGCGCGCTGACCGCGATCACCGAGGTGCCGGTGCCGGTGGTGGCGGTGGTCGAGGGCAACGCGGTGGCCGGCGGGTTCGAGCTGGTGCAGGCGTGCGATCTGACCGTCGCGGCGACCGACGCGCGGCTGGCGGACATCCATGCCCGGTTCGGCCAGATCCCGGCCGGTGGCGGCACCCAGCGCCTGACCAGGATCGTCGGACCGGCCCGCGCGCTCGGGCTGATCCTGACCGGCGACCGGATCAGCGGCAGCGAGGCCGCCGCGTGGGGGCTGGTCTACCGGGCGGTCCCGCCGGAGTATCTCGAGCAGGCGGTCGCCGACGTGGTCGGCCAGCTGACCAGCGGCTCCCGGGCGGCGCTGGCGGCGAGCAAGTATCTGGTGCGGGCCGGCCCGGAGGTGCCGCTGGAGGAGGGCCTGGACCTGGAGCTGGAGGCGGTGCTCGACCACCTCGTCGGGCCGGACGGCGGCGCGGCCGTCGCCGCGTTCGGCGCCCGCGGCGGCTCCGGGCGGACCGGGAGCCACCGACTGGAGCCCTGAGCCGAGCGCCGTTGCCGCCTGCATGGTGCGGATGCTCTGGTTGGCCCGCCGCGCGGCCGAGCGGCTGCACGCCGGAGAGTGGTGGCGTCAGCGGCCCGGCCGCCGCGGGCGGGCGATGGTGTCCGTCCAGATGCTCCCCGCCTCCGGACGGACGCAGCTTCTAGAGCAGGAAGCTCGCCGGTGCGGGGGCGGGAGCCGACCAGGGCAGCGGCGAGCGCGGCGAGGGCAGACTGTGCCGCTCGGCCTCGGCGGCGATCTGGTAGAGCTCGCAGGGCCACCGGGTGGTGCCGCGGCAATCGCGGCACCGACCGGCGTGGTCCGGCGCGTGTTGTGTCTGGACGCGCAGACGCAGGTCAGGCATTCGAGCCAGCATCGTGGCCATCAGCATGGGCTTTCGTCCTTCCGCTCATCCGTAAACGTGCGTGGTGCGTGGTGCTCATAGTGTTCAACACTCGGTGGAGTCAAAAGTGACGGATGATTCTGGGGTGATTGCTACCTGTCGGTGAGCGGTCGCCCGGAACCGATCAACGGAAGTGGGTCAGCGAGGACTCGATCAGAGACTGTACTACGGAGAGTAGTTTTCCTGGCGTTTGCGTGTACGGATGGTCACCTCACCGTTGATCCCGCAGCGGCTTCTGGGCCGGTGGCAAGCATGCGGGGATGGGTGACCAGCGGTTCGAGGTCCGGCAACCCGCGGGGCACGTGGCGATCGACTGTTCCGGCATGCTGATGGGGGCCACCGGCGAGGCCGTGACGGAGGTCGGCGACGCGCTCACGGTGTACAGGGACCGGGAGTCGTTCAACGACTTCTCGGAGTTGGGCCGCTACGACGTCACCGAGCTGATCAGCAGGCCGCACGGATCAACCACCGGGCTCGGAGGGGCCGGCTCGGTGTTGTGGTCCAGCGTCGTGGACTAGTTCGGCCTCGACCAGCACGTTGCGGACACGAGATGGAGGTGGTCTCAAGGGCGAGCGCCTCTGACCTGCGGTGATGATGGTGGGCGATACTGGGATCGAACCAGTGACCTCTCCGGTGTGAACGGAGCGCTCTCCCGCTGAGCTAATCGCCCGGGATTCGGTGGCGCTACGCCAACCGACTCCGGAACCTTACCCGATCAGAGAATCGGCGACTGTAACCAGGTCCACTGGTCGAGCCCGAGCCAGTCCGCCAGGGTGCCCCACCCGTCGAGCAACCACACCGTGAACAGCACCAATGCTGAGGTCGCGGCGAAGAACAGCAGCTTCACCGACCAGTGCTGACGACCGAGCCACGCGGCCCACGCGTCGTAACGGGCGCGGGCATATGTCAGCAGGCGATGCGCCCAGATGAACTCGGTGGCCAAGATCGCCAACCCGGCGAACACGATCAACCAGCCCGGTCCGGGGTACGGGATCAGGACGATCCCGATGGCCAGCACGACCGTACCGACCATCCCAATACAGATCTTGTAGGTGCGTCGCAGCGTCGGCCTCGTGTCGAGCCTGGCGCGGAAGACCGCCAAGCGACCCGGCGCCTTCTCCTCAGTGTCGATCAGCTTGCCACCCGTCCGCTAGCTACCACCGAACCTGGTGAGGTGGGCACGGAGCGACCATTCTCGATCGAGATCGCGTACTCAGCGTAGCGCTCCGGGACCGCAGCAGAGCCTACCGGCAGCATCGTCTCCGACGGCACTTCGACGTCGAACGAGCCGACCGGGGTAGGCGGACCATCGCCGAGGCCCCACAGCACGTACACCGAGCGGTCGGCCTCGTTGGCCGGCAACCCGATCGGCATCACCTGGCGCTGGCCGGAGAACACCGCGACCGCTGCCAGCACCCGGCCGTTCGGGGCGTGCAGCACGGCATGCTCGACACCCGCGCGGTCCAGGTCGGACAGGATGCGGTTCGCCTGGGGCGAGGGCCCGGCCAGCGCGCTCTGCTCACCGGTGCCGACCCGCTCGACGAGTTCGACGGCGACCGCCCCGACACCGACGAGCGCGACCGCGATCGTGGCCGCCATCGCGACCAACCGCCGACGGCCCCGGGCCCACCGCAGACCGGACGCCCCGGTGGGCGCGGCCTGCGACGGGATGGCGTGCCGCGGACCGACCACCGGGGTCGGCGTCGCCCACCGGGCGGCCGGGTCTGCGGAGACGTCGGTCGGGTCGCCGGCGCCCCACTGTCGCTCGCGCGCGTCCGCCGGAAGTTGCGGAGTAACCGCGACCCCCCGCGCCAACGCGGACCTCAGCCGGACCGGTGGGTCGACCTGTTCGGAGGTGGCCACCAGCGCCCATACCGCGTCCTGGGCCTGTCGGACGATGTCCTGACAAGCCGGGCAGGTGGGCAGGTGCTCGTTCAAGGCTTCCTCGTCGGCGGGTTCCAGCGCGTGCAAGGTCCAGCCGACGGCGTCCTCGGCGTGCGGGCAGCCCCGCTCGGCGCTCATCGGACGTTCCCCAGCATCTCGGCGTCCAACTGCAGCGGCATGAGTAGCCGACGCAGGCGCTGGACACCGGTGAACATCCTCGACTTCACCGTGCCGATCGGGACGCCGGTGATCGCGGCGACCTCACGCTGGGTGTACCCGCCGTAGTAGGCAAGGGCCAGCGCCTCGCGCTGCTCGTCGGGCAGCCGGCCCAGCGCGTCCCGGACCTGTCCGGCCACCACTGAACCGATCGCGGCCTGGTCGGCCCCAGGACCCGGAGGTCCGTTCCATTCCTCGCCACCGTCGGCGGCCGGGACGGTGCGGCGGCGGGTGGCGCTCTCCCGGCGCACCGCGTCGACCGCTTTGTGGTGGACCAACGTCAGCAGCCAGCTGCCGAACCTGCCCCGGTTGGGGTCGAAGCGCTGCGGGTCGCGCCAGAGAGCGAGGAATGCCTCCTGTACCACGTCCTCGGCGATGCCGTCGTCCACGCAGATCCGGCGGGCCAGCGAGTACGCCGGCCGACAGTAGCGGTCGTAGATCTGCTCGATCGCGCCCTGATCGCCGGCGCCGACGCGCTTGACGAGCAGCTCGTCGGGCGGGTCGAGCGCGCGGTTCGCAGACGCACCGCCACGCGGTCGTCGTCCGGGTCTCCCGGACGACGCCGAGACGTCGGCGACATCGGCCACCAGATGGGTCCTCACGTTGGGAACGTTCGCGCGGCGGGGCCGCGCGGTTCAGAATAGTGCCGAACACCGCATGACCTGCCCTTGGCCTCCCTCGCGCCGGTCAGGAAAGTCCGCGTCTGCCCCAACCGGGTGAACAGGGTTGTCCTCCGCCAGGTCTGTGCCAGTCCCACCGTGACATCTGGGCTACCAGGTCGTTCTTCATCGTGAAGGACGAGCAATCCACGGAGAGGCAGCACGATGCGCAACGAGCACGTCACGATTCGCTCTCTCGCGGTGTTCGACCTGCTGGGTCAGCAGGCCGACGCGATGCCGGTGCGGGTCGAGCTGCGCTACGACAGCCGCGATCCGTTCGCGGTGCACGCGGTGTTCCAGACCGGTCGGACGGACGCCGCCGACGTCGAGTGGGTGTTCGCCCGTGACCTGTTCGCGGACGGTCTGCTCACCGACGCGGGCACCGGCGACGTGCGGGTGCGGCCGATGCCCGGCGACACGGACACCGTCGAGATCGAGCTGAGCTCGCCCTCCGGGCACGCGGTTTTCGCCACCAGCGCTCCCGACCTGGCCAACTTCCTCGACCGCACGTTCGAGGCCGTTCCGCCGGGCAGCGAGTACGCATGGCTGGACCTCGACCTGGCCCTGGAGGACCTGCTCTCGAGCGAGGCGAGCTGACCCGACGAACGGGGGGCCGGTTTGGTCCCCCGGCAGGGGTCGGCTAGAGTTACAGGCACAAGGTTCCGCCGGGAAACTCGGCGGGATCATGCGGACGTAGCGCAGCTGGTAGCGCATCACCTTGCCAAGGTGAGGGTCGCGGGTTCGAATCCCGTCGTCCGCTCGGAGGGTGCTCGGGTCCCTCATCGGACCTCCTTCTCGGCTCCCGACAAGTCCGGCGGAGTGGCCGAGTGGCTTAGGCAAGGGCCTGCAAAGCCCTGTACGCGGGTTCGATTCCCGCCTCCGCCTCGGGCGATTAGCTCAGTGGGAGAGCGCTTCCTTGACACGGAAGAGGTCACAAGTTCAATCCTTGTATCGCCCACCACCAAACGGCCTGGTCAGAGCCTCCTAGCTGAGGAGCTGACCAGGCCGTTGGTCTTTCCCGGGGCCCGGTAGGCAGCCAAAGGGCAGTAGAGAGCGGGCTGGCCGGCGTGGGCTTGCCAGGTTGCCGGCCCGCCACTCGCGCGCACCCACCTCGACCTGCGATCATGTACGCGAGGAGGTGCCCATGGACAACGCGATCAAACAAGGACCGCCGACCTTGCGCGAACTACGCGAGCGGCGGGAAGCCATCATGCTCGTGGCGCAGCGCCACGGCGCCCAGGACGTCAGGGTCTTCGGGTCCGTCGCGCGAGGGGACGCCACGGCGGGCAGCGATGTCGACTTTCTCGTCACGATGGACGCCGGACGCAGCCTGTTCGACCTGGGTGGCCTGCTCATGGACCTCCGAGACCTTCTCGATGGGCCGGTCGACGTGGTTACTCCGTCGAGCCTGGCTAGCCGCGTACGCAGCCGGGTACTTCAGGAGGCTGTACCCCTGTGAGATCAGATCCTGACCGGGTTCAGGAACATCCTCGAAGCCATCGAACGAGTCGACCGACACACCCGCGCCGGCAAGACCGCCTTCGACGAGGACGAACTCATCCAGGTGTGGGTGGTACGACATCTACAGATCATCGGTGAGGCAGCCAGCCGGCTCTCCCAGCAGGCTCGCGATCAGCAACCGGACGTTCCGTGGCGAGAGATCATCGGGATGCGTCACATCCTCGTGCACGGCTACTTCGAGGTCGACAACGACCTCGTCTGGTCGGTCGTCGAGAACGAGCTGACGCCACTGCGCACCGCCATCGCACGACTGGCCGGCCAGATCGATACCTCCGCGGACGCCACGGACTGACCGAGCCTGGTGCATGACAATCCGCATGTCAATCACCCCGGCCACCGAGCGACGGCGGCGGACTTCCACGGACACCTAAGCGTCGCTGACCAGCACGGATGCCCTGCATGCGACCGTGCGCCACTTGCTTGACACGGAAGAGGTCACCAGTTCGATCCTTGTATCGCCCACCACAGTAAGTGCAGGTCAGGCCCCGTTGCGCCGGTGTTCCGAACCGACTCACAGCCGGCTCGATCCACGCCAGGCCGGCGTCAGGCCTCACCGGCGAGGGCCGGTGCCGGTTGCTGAGGAACCGGCTCGCCGTGCAGGACGCGACGTTCGGCAAGGTCGTCGATCCGTTCCTGGGAGTAGCCCAGCCACTCCGACAGCACCTGACCGTTGTGCTCACCCAGGTAGGGTGCCACCAGGTCGAGGTGCCCGGGAAACTCTGAGAACCGCAGCGGCATACCGGGCACCTGGAAGTTCCCCAGGGACCGGTCGTAGATCGTCCGGATCGTTTCCCGCTCGACCAGGTGGGGGTGCCGGCAGGCCTGATCGATGGTGAGAATCGGCGCCACCGGAACCCGATGCTCGTCGAGAATCCGGATTGCGGCCTCGTCGCTCTCCTGCTCCTTCAACCAACCCTCGATGATCTCGACCAGCATCTTGTAGTTCGCGATCCGCGCCGCGTTGTCCGCGAACCGGAGATCGTCGGCTAGCTCAGGTCGGCCGATGGCCTCGCACAGCCTGGGCCAGGTGCGCAGGAGGGCGAGCACGAGGATGTAGGAGTCCTTGCTCCGGAAGACCCCCGCCGGAGCGACCGAGTGGTGGTGCGAACCCGAACGAGTCGGCGCGATCTCGCCGTTGGTGCAGGACCAGATCTGCACGTTGACCTCGTGGTAGTGGAAGTAGCAGTCGAGCAGCGCGATGTCCAGGTACTGGCCCCGGCCAGTCCGCTCCCGGTACAGCAACGCGAAAGCGATCGCACACGCCGCGTGGACTCCGGTGCTCACATCACCCATCCCGACCATCGGGAACACCGGCGGTTTGTCCGGTTCACCGATCATGCCGGTGATCCCCGCATAGGCCTGGGGAATGTAGTCGAACCCCACCAGATGCGACAGCGGGCCGGCCTGGCCGAAGGCGGAGATGGAGCACATGACAACGGAGGGGTTGACCGCCTTGATCACGTCGTAGCCCAGCCCGAGGCGGCCCAACACGCCCGGCGAGTAGTTCTCGATCAGAACGTCACACTGCGCCGCCAGCTCCTTCACGATCTCGACGCCCTCGGGTGTGCTCAGATCGATGCCCACGCTGAGCTTGCCGCGGTTCTGTTGCACGTAGTACGCGCTTCTCCCGTCCTCACCGAGGTACGGGAACGTCCGGGCCGGGTCGCCACCCGGCCATTCCACCTTGATCACCTCGGCGCCGGCCTCCGCCATGATCCGGGTCGCGGACGGCCCCGACAGCACCTGGGTCAGGTCGAGAATCTTGTAGCCCTTGAGCACGTGCTCCACTGCACACCCTCCCATCAAGGACTCGCCGCAAGTCGCGCATCCGGGATACGACGACTCGTTGACCCGATCTTCCTCGGTGTCGGCAAGACCCGCCTTGCCTTGCAGTATGTGCGGCTCACGGGCCGAGGTCGAGTGAGAACTCTCCTTCGTGGACGGGCTCGGCGCAACGCCGACCGGGTACTCGCGAGGCCTACCGGTGGGAGGTTCCGGCACGTGCACAGCGATTCACGGGACGACGCGAGTGCCGCTGGACTTCTGGCCCACGTCAAGGAACGGCGCAGCGACGCCGATGGGCGGCGAGGCATTGAGCCGCCTGCGCGCCCAGCGCGAAGGCTGAGATCAACACATCCCACCGCGTGCTAGCTCAGGCCCCGTGTCGGCCGGCGCCGGCGGCGAACGCGGCGGCCCCGGAGCTGGCGTCGGCGGCCAAGGAGATCTGGCCGTGCCCGAACTCGGTGATGAGCGCATCCCGCTCGGACTGCCCGTGCTGGTCCAGCACCGAGAGCCGGTCGTGGCGCAGGCAGGTCTGGGGCAGCGCCGCGAGCTGGGCGGCCAGTTCCTCGGCCGCCTGCCGCGCGGTGCCGGTGGGCACCACCCGGTTCGCCAGGCCGATCCGCAGCGCCTCCTCGGCATCGACCTCCCGGCCGGTCAGGATCAGGTCCAATGCGCGGCTGGTGCCGACCAGCCGGGGCAGCCGGACCGTGCCGCCGTCGATCAGCGGCACGCCCCAGCGGCGGCAGAACACCCCGAACACCGCGTCGGCCTCGACCACCCGCAGATCGCACCAGAGCGCCAGCTCCAGCCCGCCGGCCACCGCGTATCCGGCGACCGCGGCGATCACCGGTTTGGACAACGTCATCCGGGTCGGGCCCATCGGCCCGTCACCGTCGAGGTCCGGGTCGAGCCGGTTGCCACGGTCGGTGCCGACCGCCTTCAGGTCTGCTCCGGCGCAGAACGTCCCACCCGCGCCGAACAGCACCGCCACCGATGCCGCCGGGTCGGCGTCGAAGTCGCGGAACGCGGCGCTCAGCGCGTCCGCTGTCGGACCGTCCACGGCGTTCCGGGCGGCCGGCCGGTCCAGGATCACCGTGGTCAACGGGCCGGACCGCTCGACCCGAACGGCATCGACGCTGCTCATCCACCGACCGTATCGGTCTCCGTCGGATCCTGGCTGGCGCGCGGCACCAGGTCACCGGCGCCATGACGGTGGGGGTACGGGTGGCCCGGGCGATCTCGTTCGAGTTCAGCCCGCCGCTCGTTCGTTGATGGAACCGGTCCTGCGCCGCACCCTGCCGGTGTCGGTCGAGCGCGAGCTCCGGCTGGCCAAGGCGATGCTGGAACGCTCCGGCTCCGCAGCGTAAGCACTCCTCCATGAAACCACCTCCGCGACACCGGCCTGCTCGCTGAGGACGCCGACGGGCTGGCCGGATTCCTGATCGTGATCGACGTTTGGGTGGATGAACGGATGCCCATCTTCCGTTTCCGCACCGAGACGCGGATCAGTCGTCCGGTGCGGCCTGGGTTCACGTGTGCGGCCTGCGGGCCACCTCACGGATCACCGCTGATCGGAGATCCAGGGTGCTACCGGGGCCGAAGGCCGCCAACTCGTCGAGAGCCAGTCACGCGGCTCACTGACGGACCAGCTCGCCGAAACGCCTACCTGGGCGGCGGACCGCCGGAGGAGGGCTGAGCCGGGGTGCCGAGAAGGTCGAGCAACTGGGCAAGCCCCGGTAGCTCCACCGGGGCGTGGCCGGCGCCCTCCAGCATGACCAGGCGCTTCGGGGCGGCGCTCCGGCGCGCTCGATGAGGTCACCTGCGGACGGTGAGCTCGGTCGTACCGCGGCTGGTGGTACGAGAAGGGGACGCCCAGCTCAGATCAGCGGGGGGACCAGGTCGCGGGGGAGTTTGCCGGCCGCGCCCCGATCGAGCAGCCACAGGGTGCGGGCCCGGCCGACCGCGCCGGCGGCCGGCAGCTGTACCTCGCCGGCCCCGCCGAGGGCCATCGCCACCACGGCGGCCTTCGTGGTGCCGGTGGCGACCATCCACACCTCGGCGGCCCGCCGGATCGTCGGCAGGGTGAGGCTGATCCGCACCGGCGGCGGCTTGGGGCTGTGGTGCACGGCGACCACGCTCCGCTCGGTCTCGTAGACGGCGGGGGAGGACGGGAAGATCGATGCGGTGTGCCCCTCCTCGCCGAGGCCCAACAGGCAGACGTCGAATCGGGGCACCGGTCCGTGATCCTCCGGGCTGGCCAGCCGGGCCAGGGTGGCCGCGTAGTGCCGCGCCGCCCGTTCTGGGTCGCCGCGGAACGCCCCGGCGTCCGCCGGCATCGGGTGCACCCGCGCGGGGTCGACCGGGACGTGGTCGAGCAGCGCGGCGCGGGCCTGGGTCTCGTTCCGGTCAGGGTGCCCGGGCGCGAGGAACCGCTCGTCGCCCCAGAACACCTCCACCCGTGACCAGTCGACCGCGTCCCGGGCCGGCGTGCGGCGCAACTGCTCCAGCACCGCGATGCCCACCCCGCCACCGGTCAGCACGAGCGAGGCCGCCCGGCGGGCGTGCTGGACGTCGACCAGCCGCACGGTCAGCCGGGCCGCGACGGCGGCGGCCAGCAGCTCCGGGTCGCGGTGCACCACGACCTGGGCGCGTCGTCCGTTCATCGGCCCACCGCCGGGCTCACCGATGGCTCCCAGCGGGCGCCCGACCCCGGGTGATGTCCGAGACACCGACCAGCGCCGCGGCGTAGATCTGGTCGGCGTCCAGCCGACGCAGCTCCTCGGCCAGGCAGTCACGCAGCGGACGCCGACGCAACGCCACCCGGCGCTCGGGCTGGCCGGGCTGGTTCAGCGCACCGAACACCGCGTCCGGCCGGATCAGCTCGATCGGGCCGGACCGCTGGTTCAGCCGCACCGAGTGCACCCCGCCGGCCGCGCCGACCTTCGTCCGCTTCACCGGGACCGAGAGCCGGCTGGCCAACCACCCGGCGAGCAGGTCGGTCGAGGCCGAGTCCGGCTCGCCGTCCACCACCGCGGAGGTCACCTCCTCGTAGGGCGGCTGGTCGAGCGCGGAGGCCAGCAGCGCCCGCCACGGTGTCAGCCTGGTCCAGGCCAGGTCCGTGTCGCCGGGGTGGTAGCTCCGGGCACGCTGCTCCAGAGCGCGCAGCGGGTGCCTCTCCGCCGCACAGTCGGTGATCCGGCGGGTGGCCAGCCGGCCGACCGGGTCCTCGGCCGGCACCGCCGGCGCGCCGCCCGGCCACCACGCGACCACCGGGGCGTCGGGTAGCAGCATCGGGATCGCCATGCCGGCGCAGGCCTCGGGCGCGGTCAGCCGCCCGTAGCCACGCAGCACGATGACCTCGCTTGCCCCGGCGTCGCCACCGACCCGGATCTGCGCGTCCAGCCGGGTCGCGGCCTGCCGCGTGCCTCGGACCAGCACGATCACCCGGCAGGGATGCTGCCGGCTGGCGGCGTTCGCCGCCTCGATCGCGGTCTCGGTGCCGTCGGTGTCCTCGTGTACCACCACGACCAGGGTGAGCACCCGCCCGAGCGCCAGCGCTCCGCCCTGGGTGCGCAGCTTGACCAGCCGCTTGGCCACCTCGGAGGTGGAGGTGGCGGGCATGTCGGTGATCAACGGGCACCTCCGGAAACGGCTCCGGCGCGGTTCACGGCCGGCGCCAGACCCGGCCGGATCGGGCCAGCACGGCGTCGCCGCCGGGAGGGCCCCAGGTGCCCGCCGGATACGGCTCGGGCCGGCCGTCGGCGGCCCAGCGCTCCAGTACCGGATCGAGAATCCGCCACGACAGCTCGACCTCCTCGTTCACCGGGAACAACGACGGCTCGCCGAGCAGGACGTCGAGGATCAGCCGCTCGTAGGCCTCCGGGGAGTCCTCGGTGAAGGCCAGACCGTAGCCGAAGTCCATCGTGACGTCGCGCACCTCCATCGCGCTGCCCGGCACCTTGGAGCCGAAGCGCAGCGTGGTGCCCTCGTCCGGCTGCACCCGCAGCACCAGAGCGTTGTGCCCGAGCTCCTCGGTCATCGTGGCGTCGAAGGGCAGGTGCGGGGCACGCTTGAACACCACCGCGATCTCGGTGACCCGCCGGCCCAGCCGTTTGCCGGTGCGCAGGTAGAACGGCACGCCCGCCCAGCGCCGGGTGTGCACCTCGCAGGTGATCGCGGCGTAGGTCTCGGTGCGTGACTCGGGGTCGAATCCCTCCTCCCGGGACAGGCCGACCACCCGCTCGTTGCCCTGCCAACCCTCCGCGTACTGCCCGCGCGCGGTGGTCTCTGCCAGCGGTTGGGCCAGCCGGACCGCTGACAGCACCTTGATCTTCTCCTGGCGCAGCTCGTCCGGCGAGAACGACACCGGCTCCTCCATCGCGGTGAACGCGAGCAGCTGCAGCAGATGGTTCTGGATCACGTCCCGGGCGGCGCCGATCCCGTCGTAGTAGCCGGCCCGGCCGCCCAGCCCGATGTCCTCGGCCATGGTGATCTGCACGTGATCGACGTGGTTGCCGTTCCAGATCGGCTCGAACAGCTGGTTCGCGAACCGCAGCGCGAGGATGTTCTGCACGGTCTCCTTGCCGAGGTAGTGGTCGATGCGGAACACCGACTCCTCGGGGAACACGTCGTTGACGATCGCGTTGAGCTCGCGGGCCGATGCCAGGTCGTGACCGAACGGCTTCTCGATCACCACCCGTCGCCAGCGGTCCGGATGGTCCTGACCGGCCAACCCCGAGCGGGCCAACTGCTTGCACACCACCGGGAAGGACGCGGGCGGGACCGACAGGTAGAAGGCGTGATTGCCACCGGTGCCCCGGTCGCGGTCGAGCTTCTCGACGGTGTCGACGAGCCGGTCGAACGCGTCGTCGTCGTCGAAGCTGCCCTGGACGAACCGGAAGCCCTCGGCCAGCCGGTCCCACACCTCCTGGCGGAAGGGCGTGCGCGCGCGCTCCTTGACCGCGTCGTGCACCACCTGGGCGAAGTCCTCCCGGCCCCACTCACGGCGGGCGAACCCGGTCAGCGCGAATCCAGGTGGCAGCAGGCCGCGGTTGGCCAGGTCGTACACGGCGGGCATCAGCTTCTTGCGGGCCAGGTCGCCGGTCACCCCGAAGATGACCAACCCGGACGGCCCGGCGATGCGGGGCATCCGCTTGTCCGCCGGGTCACGCAGCGGGTTGATCCACCCGTCCGGACGGGTCATCGGCCCCGCCCTGGCTCGAGCTCACCGACCGCCCGGACCAGCTCGGCCAGGCCTGCCACCCGGTCGGTCAGGTGCAGGCGCAGCACCGGCCGGCCGCGCTCGGCGAGCACCCGCCCGTCGCCCAGGGCCTGGGCCCGCTGCAACGACGCCAGCGTGTAGGGCCGTTCGGGCACCGCCACGTCCGCCACAACCGCACCCGTGAGCTGCAGAAACACCCCGTTCTGGTGGCCGCCCTTGTGGTACTGCCCGGTGGAGTGCAGGAACCGCGGCCCCCAGCCGAAGGTGGTCTGCAGGCCGGACCGCCGGGCCAGCTCCGGACGCAGCACAGCGGTGGACGCGTCGTCGATCCGATCGAGGTAGGCCTGGACGGACAGGTAGCCGTGCTCCGGCGCGGCGTCCAGCAGCGCCTGGACCGCGGCGGCGACGGTGTCGGCGCCGGCGGGCAGCCAGTCGTCGGCGTAGACCTCGACCGCGCCGGCGGTGAACACCGGAGCCTGGCCGTCGTCCGACCCGGCCGGTGCGTCCAGCAGGGCCCGAGCGGCGACCTTCGCGGCCTCCACGTCGGGCTGGTCGAACGGGTTGATGCCGATCAGCCGGCCGGCCACCGCGGTGGCGTACTCCCACAGCAGCATCAGCCCGCCGAGCGGTCCCTCGGTGCCGACCAGCGCCCGGCCGTCGACCGGCCCGATCGCGACCGGTGTGGCGTCGGTGCCGGCATCGGCGTACCCGGGGGCGTCCGGGCCCTCCACCACGACCGGCAGCACTCCGGTGCCGTTCTTGCCGGTCGACTCGGCGACCAGCTGCTCGGCCCAGTCGCCGAAGCCCTTGATGGGGGAGTCACCGATGCCCGAGCCGGTGTCGGCCAGCACCGCCTTCTCCGCGCCGGCGGCGTGCCGGGCGGCCAGCGCGGCGCCCAGCACCAGCCCCGGGTTCGCGGGATCGTCGTTCGCCAGCACCCGCCCGGCGGCGGCCGCGTCGTCCAACAGCGCGGCGATGTCGGCACCGGCCAAACCGGCCGGGACCAGCCCGAACGCGGTCAGTGCGGAGTAGCGACCGCCGACGTGCGGGTCGGCGGTGACCACCGTCATCCCGGCTTCCTCGGCTCGGGCGTGCAGCGGCGAACCGGGGTCGGTGACCACCACGATGTGCTCGGCCGGGGCCAACCCGGCGGCGGCGAACCGCTCGACGAAGATCCGGTAGTGGCTGTCGGTCTCCACCGTGGAACCCGACTTGGACGACACCACCAGCACCGTCGCCCGGAGGTCACCGGCCAGCGCGTCGGCGACCTGGCCGGGATCGGTGGTGTCCAGCACGGTCAGCGCCAGGCCCTCGGTGCGGCAGATCACCTCCGGCGCCAGCGACGAGCCGCCCATGCCGGCAAGCACGACGCGGTCGATGCCGGCCACCCGCAGCTTCTCGCGCAGCGCCGCCACCTGGCCCAGCAGCGGCCGTGAGGTGCGTGCCAGGTCGACCCAGTTCAGCCGGACCGACGCCTCCGGCTCGGCATCGGGACCCCACAGGGTCGAGTCCTTGGCCGCCAGAGCCGAGGCCACCCGGTCGGCGACCAGACCGGCCACCAGCTTCTCGGTCTCGGCCCGCAGGCCGGTGTCGGTGATCGTGACGGTGGGCCCGGTCACCGTCACGATCGCTCGGCTCCGCGCTCGTCCCGCTCCTCGCTCGCCGGCGCCCGCTGCGCCGCCTCGAGCTGGTCTCGGACGGTGTCGGTGAGCTCACTCCAGGACTTCTCGAACTTCTGCACGCCCTCGTCCTCGAGCACCAGGAACACGTCGGTGAGGTCGACACCGACCTGGGCGAGCCGGTCGAAGACCTCCTGCGCCTGGGCGGCGGTGCCGGTCACCCGGTCTCCGTGGGTCTCGCCGTGGTCGGCGAACGCGTCCAGGGTCGCCTCCGGCATGGTGTTCACCGTGTCGGCGACCACCAGTTCGGTCACGTACAGGGTGTCGGAGTAGTCAGGGTCCTTCACCCCGGTGGAAGCCCACAGCGGCCGCTGCGGCCGAGCGCCCTTCGAGGCCAGCGCCTCCCAGCGCGGCCCGGAGAACACCTGCTGGAAGGCCGCGTAGGCCAGCCGGGAGTTCGCCACCCCGGCCTTGCCGCGCAAGTCCAGTGCCTGGTCGGTGCCGATCGCGGCCAGCCGCTTGTCGATTTCGGTGTCCACCCGGGAGACGAAGAACGAGGCCACCGACACCAGCCCGCCCAGTTGGTGGCCGTTGGCGGCGGCCCGCTCCAGCCCGTCCAGGTAGGCGGCCATCACCGCCTCGTAGCGTTCGACCGAGAAGATCAACGTGACATTGACGCAGATCCCCTCGGCGAGCGCCCGGGTGATCGCCGGCAGGCCCGCCTCGGTGGCCGGTATCTTCACCAGCAGGTTGGGTCGGTCCACCGCCTTCCACAGGTCGATCGCCTGCGCGACGGTGGCCTCGGTGTCCCGGGCGATCGTCGGATCCACCTCCAGCGACACCCGTCCGTCGACCTGCGCGGTGGATTCCCACACGCCGCTGAAGACGTCGCAGGCCTGCTGCACGTCGGCCACGGTGATCTCCCGGATGGCGTCCTCCACCGACGCGCCCCGGGCCGCCAGGCCGCGCACCTGGTCGTCGTAGTCCTCGGCGTTCTGCAACGCCTTGGCGAAGATCGTCGGGTTGCTGGTCACCCCGACGACGTGCCTGCTCCGGACCAGCTCGGCCAGGTTCCCGGAGTTCAGCCGCTCCCGGGACAGGTCGTCGAGCCAGATGGACACCCCGGCGTCCGCGAGCGCGGCGAGCCGGTCGTTGGTTGGAGCCATGGTCGAACCTCCTCAGCTGCTGGTGGCTAGCGGTTGCCCAGCGTGGACCGGGCGGCGGCGACGACGGCGTCGGTGGTGATGCCGAACTTCTCGTAGAGCGTCTCGTAGTCGGCGCTGGCCCCGAAGTGGTCGATGCCGACCACCCGGCCCTGTGAGCCGACCAGCCGATACCAGGTCATCGGATGTGCGGCCTCGACGGCGACCCGGGCGGTGAGCGTGGGCGGCAGTACCCGGTGCCGGTAGTCGTCGTCCTGTTCGTCGAACCACTCCAGACACGGCATGGACACCACCCGGGTGGGCACTCCTTCGGCCTCCAGCACCTCGCGCGCCTCGACCGCGATCTGCAGCTCCGACCCGGTGCCGATGATCACCATCTGCGGCCGCCCGTCCGACGCGTCGGCCAGGATGTACCCGCCCCGGGCGACCCCCTCGGCCGAGGTGCCTTCCAGAACCGGCACGTTCTGCCTGGTCAGGGCCAGTCCCTTGGGTCCTTCCGGCCGCTCCAGGATGGCCTTCCAGGCAGCGGCGGTCTCGTTCGCATCGCCGGGCCGCACGATCGCCAGCCCGGGGATCGCCCGCAGCGCGGGAAGATGCTCGATCGGCTGATGGGTGGGCCCGTCCTCGCCGAGCCCGATCGAGTCGTGTGTCCAGACGTACACCACGGTCGACTGCATCAACGCGGCCAGCCGCACCGCCGGGCGCATGTAGTCGCTGAACACCAGGAAGGTCGCCCCGTAGGGCCGGGTGGGGCCGTGCAGGGCGATGCCGTTGAGGATTGCGCCCATCGCGTGCTCGCGGACCCCGAAGTGCAGGGTGCGGCCGTACGGCTGGGCCTGGAACATCTTGGTGGAGGTCGTCGCCGGGCCGAAGGAGTCGGCGCCCTCCATCGTGGTGTTGTTGCTCTCCGCCAAGTCGGCCGAGCCGCCCCACAGTTCGGGCAGCACGTCGGCCAGCGCGTTCAGCACCTCGCCGGAGGCCTTCCGGGTGGCCAGCCCCTTTTTGTCCGGCTTCCAGCTGGGCAGCGCCTCGGCCCAGCCCGCCGGTAGGTCCCGGCCGAGCATCCGCTCGAACAGCCGCGTGCGCTCGGGCTCCCGGGACACCCAGTCGTCGTAGCGCTTCTGCCAGGACGCGTGCGCCTCCCGGCCCCGGTCGACCACCTCGCGAGCGTGTGCGAGCACCTCCGCGTCCACCTGGAACGACTGCTCAGGGTCGAATCCGAGGATCCTCTTCACCTCGGCCACCTCGTCGCCGCCGAGCGCCGCGCCGTGCGCCTTGCCGGTGTTCATCTTGGTCGGCGCCGGGTAGCCGATCACCGTGCGCAGCAGGATGAAGGAGGGCCGCTCGGTCTCCGCGCGGGCGGCGTCCAGCGCCGCCAGGATCCCGGTGACGTTCTCCCCGCCGTGGACCACCTGCACGTGCCAGCCGTAGGCCTCGTACCGCTTCGCCGTGTCCTCGGACAGCGCGATCGCGGTGTCGTCCTCGATGGAGATCTGGTTGTCGTCGTAGACCACCGTCAGATTGCCCAGCTGCTGGTGCCCGGCCAGCGACGACGCCTCGGCGGTGACGCCCTCCTCGATGTCGCCGTCCGAGGCGATCACGTAGATCTGGTGGTCGAACGGGCTCTCGCCCGCAGCGGCATCCGGGTCGAACAGCCCGCGCTCACGCCGCGCGCCCATGGCCATGCCGACCGCTGAGGCCAGCCCCTGGCCCAACGGCCCGGTGGTGATCTCCACACCCGGGGTGTGCCGGTGCTCGGGATGGCCCGGGGTCTGCGAGCCCCAGGTGCGCAGCGCCTCGATGTCGCCGACCTCGAGGCCGTAGCCGGAGAGGAAGAGCTGCAGGTACAGGGTGAGGCTGGAGTGGCCGCAGGACAGCACGAACCGGTCCCGGCCGATCCAGTCCGGATCGGTCGGGTCGTGCCGCATCACCCGCTGGAACAGGCAGTACGCCAGCGGGGCCAGGCTCATCGCGGTGCCCGGGTGGCCGTTGCCCTTGTGCTGCACCGCGTCGGCCGCCAGCACCCGGATCGTGTCCACCGCCCGGGTGTCCAGGTCGTCCCAGTCCGCAGGGACGGACCGCCGGGTGAGCTCGGTGATTGACTTCTCGGACACGGGGCGGTTGCTCCTGACGTGTGGTGCTTGCGGTTGGCTGAGGGGCTGATGGCGGGCCAGCGGCCAGGAACCTCAATGTAGTCCGGATCCGGTGCGGAGTCCGGTCCCGGTGATCGGCCCGTCACAGGTGCTACCCGGCAATCTCCGGTTGAACACCTCACGGTTAGGATCGCTGCCGGAACGACCCGCTTCCCAGGGCGTCCCGACGGTGCCGGCCCGGCATCGGATCGAGCTGATGTGCTGCGAGGTGCTCCCGGTGTGCCGATCGATGTGCCCAACCCGGGGGACGTGCGCCCCGTGCTGAGCCCGTCGGCATCGCGGACACCCCGCGCCTTGCGGGTCGAGCGCGGCCGTTCGGTGTTGCTCGCTTACCTGTCGCTGACCAAGACCCGGATCATCGAGCAGTTGCTGGTGGTCACAGTGCCGGCGATGTTCCTGGCCGAGCGGGTTCGGGCGGGTGGGACGATGCCGGAGTTCTGGCTGATCGTCGCCACCCTGGTCGGTGGCGCCATGGCCGCGGCTAGCGCGCACGCGCTCAACTGCGTGGTCGACGCCGACATCGACGCGGTGATGAAGCGCACCGCGCGCCGCCCGCTGGCCCGGGGGCAGGTCCCGCCGCGCAACGCATTGATCTTCGGGCTGGTGCTCGGCGTGCTCAGCGCGGTCTGGCTCGGGCTCACCACGAACTGGTTGGCCGCTGCGCTGTCGGTCTCCGCCATCGCCTTCTACGTGTTGGTCTACACACTGCTGCTCAAGCGGCGCACCGCACAGAACATCGTCTGGGGCGGCGCCGCCGGCTGCATGCCGGTGGTGATCGGCTGGGCAGCGGTGTCCGGCACCGTCGGGTGGCCCGCGCTGGTCATGTTCGGAGTGATCTTTTTCTGGACTCCGCCGCACTTCTGGGCGCTGGCCATGCGCTACAAGGACGACTACGCGGCGGCCGGAGTGCCGATGCTGCCGGTGGTCGCCACCCCGGTCCAGGTGTCCCGGCGGATCGTCGCCTACTCCTGGACCATGGCGCTCTGGTCACTGCTGCTGGTGCCGGTCACCTCCTGGGTGTACCTGGGCGCCGCGGTGCTCGGCGGCGGCTGGTTCGTGGCGATGGCGCACCGGCTGCACGCGCGGATCGTCGCCGGCGAACCCGCCCGGCCGATGCGGCTGTTCCATCTGTCCAACACCTACCTGTGCGGGCTGTTCCTGGCGATCGCGGTGGACGCCGCGCTGGGCCTGCCGGTCCTGGGCTGGCCGTTCTAGCGGCTACGGCAGCAGGATGAGCTTGCCGGAGGTGCGACGGGACTGGAGTTCCTCGTGCGCCCGGGCGGCGTCGGCCAGCGGGTAGCGGTGCCCGATCCGGACGTTCAGGTCGCCCTCCGCGATCGCGGTGAACACCGCACCGGCGTGCCACTCCAGCTCCGGGCGGGTGGCCACGTAGTGGAACAAGGTGGGTCGGGTCAGGTAGAGCGAGCCGCCGGCGTTCAACCGCTGGGGGTCGACCGGCGGCACCGGGCCGCTGGCTGCGCCGAACAACACCATGGTCCCGCGCCGGCGCAGGCTCGAAAGGCTGGCCTCGAACGTGGTCTTCCCCACGCCGTCGTAGGCGACCGCCACCCCGGCCCCGCCGGTGAGCCGGCGCACCTCGTCCGCCAGGTCCGCCACCTCGGTGTAGTTGATCACCTCGGCCGCGCCGGCCGCCCGAGCCAGCTCCGCCTTGGCCGCGGTGGACACGGTGGCGATCACCCGGGCACCCCGCGAACTGGCCAGCTGGGTCAGCAAGAGCCCGACGCCGCCGGCCGCCGCGTGCACCAGCACGGCGTCGCCCTCGGCCACCGGGTAGGTGGCGGTCACCAGGAAGTGCGCGGTCATGCCCTGCAGCAGCCCGCCGACCGCCTGTTCGTCGGTCACCGTGTCCGGCACCGGCACGGCTTGCTCGGCGGGCACCGCGACCAGCTCGGCGTAGCTGCCCGGTGTCTCGCACCAGGCCACCCGCTGGCCCGTCCGGAAGCCGGCCACCCCGGGTCCGAGCTCGCGCACGGTGCCCACACCTTCCAGGCCGAGCCCGAACGGCAACGGCTTGGGGTAGACACCCGCGCGGTGGTAAGTGTCGATGTAGTTCACCCCGGCCGCGTGGACCTCGACCAGGAGCTGACCGTCCCCGGCCACCGGGTCCGCCAGCTCGACGAGCCTCATCACCTCGGGTCCACCGGTCTCGCTCACCTGGATCGCGCGCATCGCACCCTCCCATCGTCCAGCGACCTACCCCCCGGCCGCCGAGCCCACCCATCGATGATGAACAGCACCTCGCGCTGGTTGGATCGCTGGTCGGATCATGGAACAGCCAGCGTGACGTACTGTTGATCTTGAGCCCGGATGGTAGCGGGAGGGCGCACGGTGGTCGAGGCCCACAGCGCGGCCGCGGCGGCGGTGACCAGGCAGGCCCCCAGCACGTGCAACGAAACCAGGATCTCCGGCACGCCGAGCGCGTACTGTACGGCGCCCAGGGCACCCTGGCCGAGCACGGCCAGCACCAGCAGTCGGAAGGCCCGTCGTACCCGCCGGGGCGCCGACACCGCGCGCAGCGCGAAGCCGAGGCCGACGAGCAGCCCTAGGTAACCGATCAGCAGGTCGGCGTGCAGCTGGGCGAGCGTGGTCACCGGGATGCCCAGCCGGGGCGTGGCCGCGTCCCCGGCGTGCGGGCCGGCGGCGGTGACCATCGTGCCCGCGATCAGCACCGCAGCGAGTGTCCCGGTGCTCAACGCCACCAGCGTGCGCAACGTCCGGGGCAGGGTGGGCACCGGCGGGCCGTCGGCCTCGCTGCTCGCCCGCACCAGCAGCACGGCCAGCCAGACCAGCACCATGGACACCAGGAAGTGCACCGACACCGTCCACCAGGCCAGGCCCAGCAGAACGGTCACCCCGCCGATCACCGCCTGGAGAGCGACTCCCGCCGGCATCGTCGCGGCCAGCACGAGCAGGCGCCGCCGGCGGGGCCTGGTGCCGAGCGCACCCAGCAGACAGGCCAGGGCGACGGCGCTGACCACACCGACCAGCAGCCGGTTGCCGAACTCCACCCACTGGTGCAGCAACGCCACGTCGTAGCGGGGATCCGGGGTGAGGCTGCCAGGGAAACAGTTCGGCCACTCCGGACAGCCCAACCCGGAGCCGGTCACCCGGACCACCGATCCGGTCACCGAGATGCCGGCCTGGGCGATGACCGCGGCGATCGCCAACGCTCGCATCAGGCGGGCCGGAACGGCGGGTAGACGGTCGGTCAGGCGCGGACGGGGCACCGACTCATCGTAGAAGGGCTCAGCGCAGCCGGACGGTCCGGGCGGCCAGCAGCGCCGCCGCGACCGCCCAGGCCACCAGTACCAGTACCGGCTGCGCGCCGGGGAACCGCCCGTCGGCCAGTGCCATCCGCAGCCCCTCGGCGAGCGCCCCGGAGGGCAGCAGGCCGGCCACCGTCGCCATCGGGCCGGGCAGCTGAGCCAGCGGGAGCACGATGCCGCCGCCCAGCAGCAGGGCGAACCAGACGATGTTGGCCACCGCGAGCACGATCTCCGCGCGCAGCGTGCCGCCCAGCAGGATGCCCAGCGCGCCGAACGCCGCGCAGCCCAGCACCACCAGCGCCAGCGCCCAGCCGAGGCCCGCGGCGGACGGTCGCCAGCCCAGTGCCAGCGCCGTCCCGCCGAGCACCACGAGCTGGATGCCGACCACCCCGAACACCGCCACCATCCGACCGGCCACCAGCAGCCAGCGCGGCAACGCGGTGGCCGCCAACCGGCGGATCACCCCGTACCGCCGGTCGAAACCGAGCGCGATCGCCTGGCTGGTGAAAGCCGTGGAGAGCACCGCCAAGGCGAGTACCGACGGGGCCACCGCCGCGACCCGGGGCGCGGGCAGCGGAACCACGTCGAGCAGCGTCAACCCGATCAGCAGGGCCAGCGGGATGAGCAGGGTGAGCAGTACCTGCTCGCCGTTGCGCAGGGCCAGCCGCAGTTCCACCCCGGACTGCGCGGCGAGCATCGAGAGCAGCCGCCCGCGTCCCGGATCCGGGGCGAAGGTGCCGGCCGGGAACCGCCCGGGCGCGGTCACGACCGCAGCTCCCGACCGGTCAGGTCCAGGAACACGTCCTCCAGGCTGCGCCGCGCCACCCGCACCTCGTCGGCCAGCACCCCCTGCTCGGCGCACCAGCCGGTGACCGCGGCGAGCACCTGCGGGCTCATCTGTCCACGCACCAGGTACCGGCCCGCGACCGGCTCCTCGGCCTGGGAGCCGGGCGGCAGCGCCCGCGCCAACGCGGCCAGATCCATCCCGGCCGGTGCCCGGAACCGCAGCTGCTGCTCGCCGCTGCGCGCGGTGAGCTCGGCCGGCGAGCCCGCCGCCACCACCCGGCCGTGGTCGACGATGACCACCTGGTCGGCCAGCGCCTCGGCCTCGTCCATCAGGTGCGTGGTGAGCAGCACGGCCACCCCGTCGCGGCGCAGCGCCCCGATCAGCTCCCACACCAGGCGTCGGCCCTGCGGATCCATCCCGGCGGTCGGTTCGTCCAGGAACACCAGCTCCGGGCGGCCGACCACCGCGCAGGCCAGGGCCAGGCGCTGCTGTTGGCCGCCGGAGAGCCGCTTGTACGGCAGCCGGGCGCACGAGGTCAGGCCGAGGATGTCCAGCAGCCACCCCGGGTCCAGCGGACGCGCCGAGCAGGCCGCCACCAGCCGCAGCATCTCGGCCGCCCGTACCCCGGGGTAGGCCCCGCCGCCCTGTGGCATCACCCCGATCCGGGCCCGCAACCGCTCACCGTCCACCGCCGGGTCGAGCCCGAGGACCCGGACGGTGCCGGCATCCGGCCGCCGGAACCCCTCGCAGATCTCCACCGTGGTCGTCTTGCCGGCCCCGTTCGGTCCGAGCATGGCCAGCACGCTGGCCCGGGCCAGGCTCAGGTCGAGCCCGTCCACGGCCACCAGCTGCCCGTACCGCCGGACCAGCCCGGTGGCGTCGACGGCGAGGTTCGATCCGTCCACCGGGGCTACCGGGGTATCCGGTGTCGGACCAGGTACAGCGGCACGAACAGGATCACCAGGCCGGCCACGATCGCCAGCGGCAGCTGGTAGGCGCGGAACGCGAAGTCGGCGCCGGTCGGCGGGACCAGCAGGGCCACGATCGCCGAGGCCGCCACCGCCGCCCGACGGAACCGAATCCGGGCGTAGGACGCGGCCAGCGGGATCGCGCCCCAGAGCAGGTACCAGGGGTGGACCGTCGGGCTGAGCAGCACCACCGCGCCGAGGCCGCAGCCGATCCCGGTCACCGGGTCGATCCGGCCGCGCAGGGTGCCCAGCAGCAGCCACAGGCAGATCGCCGCCGCGGCCAGCCCACCCAGCGCCCGAGTCAGGTTCAGCACCGCCGTGGTGTGGTCACCGAGGCCGGCCAAGATGCCGATCTGGCCACCGATCACCCCGAGGTCGGTGCTCACCGACACCCAGCTGCGGATCAGGGTGGGGATGTCCAGGGTGTGCACGAAGCCGAACCCGAGACCGGTGCCGAACGCGATGACCGCCATCACCGCGGAGGCCAGCGCCGCCATCGAAGCGCCTACCAGCGCCACGTCGCGCAGCCGACCACCCCGTCGCCGTGCGGCGTACATGCCCAGGAAACCCAGCGCCAGCGCGGCGGGCAGCTTCACCCCGGCCGCACAGGTGATCAGGGCGGTGCCCACCAGCCACGACCGGGCCAGCCCGATCTCCAGCCCGACCAGCATCAGCCCCATCATCAGCGACTCGTTGTGCACGCCGCTGAACAGGTGGAACAGCACCAGCGGGTTGGCCACACCGAGCCACAACGCCGAGCGTGGATCCAGGTTGAGCCGGGTGGCCAGCCGGGGCAGCGCCCAGACGATCCCGGCGATCCCGACCAGCGCCAGGACCCGGTGGGCGAAGATGCCCAGCACCACGTCGTTGCCGGTCAGCGCGGTGATGCCGCGCCCGAGGTACAGGAACAGCGGCCCGTACGGCGCGGCGGTCGGCCGCCAGACGGTGGGGATGCTGCGGGTGAGCGGGTCGTCGACGCCCAGCGCGTCGGCCGGGCCGAGCAGGTACGGATCCAGGCCGCGGGCGGCGATCGCGCTCTGCGCGAGGTAGCTGTAGACGTCCTTGCTGAACATCGGCGGGGCGACGAACAGCGGCAGCGCCCACAGCGTCATCGTGCGGGTGATGAAGCCTTTGGGCAGCGGATCGCCGCCGTTCTGGTCCCGCTTGAGCAGCCGACCCAGCCACAGCCAGCCGAGCACGACCATCGCCATGCCGGCGTAGGTGATCGCGATCGACACCGTGGCGTTGCGCGAGGGCAGCCCGAGCAGCCGCAATCCGAAGGCCGGATTGGGCACCGGCAGCGCGCCGGCCCCGAGCGAGCCCACGGCCATCAGCAGCGCACCGGTCATGCCGAACCGCCGGACGGTGCGCGCGGACGCGGTCGGTCCCCTCGACGCGCGGGTGGCCGGGGCTTCGGGCGGGCCCACCGCGGCGTCGGCCGGGGTGCGCCGGAACGCGCTCAGGTCGGACGCCGCCATGGACAGGCAGCGTATGGCAGTCGGCGGGAGGTATTTCGGGCGGGTTTGCGGTGAGCGCGCTCACGATGCGGTAGCCGGTTGGACGTTCGACCGGAAATAGGCAACACTGGTGTTGTGAAAACCATCGGACCCGCGCCGACCCCGGCGCCCGCGCCGGCCGCCGCAGCGCTGCCGGTGCAGGCGGACGGGCGTTCCGGCTCGCGGGTCGCGGTGGCCCGGCTGCTGCTGGAGCGCGGTCCGGTCACCGCCGCCGAGGTGGCCGCCGCTCTGGAACTCAGCGGCGCGGCCGTCCGTCGACACCTCGACGCGCTGCTCGCCGACGGCGAGGCGACCACCCGCCAGGCCTCGGTGCGGGCCCGCCGGGGGCGGGGCCGTCCGGCGCGGCTGTACCTGTTGACCGAGGCCGGCCGGGTCCGGTTCGGGCACGGTTACGACGACCTGGCGGTGGCCGCGCTGCGCTACCTGGCCGAGACCGGCGGCCCGGACGCGGTGCGCACGTTCGCCCGGCGCCGGGCCACTCAACTGGTCGAGCGGCACCGGGCGACCATCGTGTCCCGGAGCACCGTCGCCGGCCGCGCCGGTGAGCTGGCCGCCGCGCTGAGCGCCCAGGGCTACGCAGCGGCCGCGCGCCAGGCCGGCTCGGGCGGGCAACTGTGCCAACATCATTGTCCGGTGGCGCACGTCGCCGCGGAGTTCCCGCAGCTGTGCGAGGCCGAGACCACGGTGTTCGCCGAGCTGCTGGGCACCCACGTGCAGCGGCTGGCCACTATCGCGCGCGGTGACGCCGCGTGCACCACCCATGTACCGCTCGGTTTTCCCGACGGCGCCCCCGCGGCGTCGCTGGCCGGGCGGAGCACGGAGCCGAGCCGCCAGGCGAGGCGCCCCATCGACAGCACTGACACGACCACCACCACCATCCCGAAAGGGAGGCAGCGAGTATGACCACCGCTCCTGAGCGGATCGCGACCCCGGACTCAGCGCAGACGATGACCCAGGACGAGACCATCGCGTCGCTGGGCAACTACGCCTTCGGCTGGGCCGACTCCGACGACGCCGGCGCCACCGCCCGGCGCGGCCTGTCCGCCGACGTCGTCGCGGACATCTCGGCGCTGAAGAACGAGCCCGAGTGGATGCTGGAGAGTCGGCTGAAGGGTTTGTCGCTGTTCGACCGTAAGCCGATGCCCCGCTGGGGTGCCGACCTCTCCGGCATCGACTTCGACAACATCAAGTACTTCGTGCGGTCCACCGAGAAGCAGGCCGCTTCCTGGGACGATCTCCCGCAGGACATCAAGAACACCTACGACAAGCTCGGCATCCCGGAGGCGGAGAAGGCCCGCCTGGTCGCCGGGGTCGCCGCGCAGTACGAGTCAGAGGTGGTCTACCACGCGATCCGGGAGGATCTGGAGCAGCAGGGTGTGCTGTTCCTGGACACCGACACCGCGCTGCGCGAGCAGCCGGAGCTGTTCCGCGAGTACTACGGCTCGGTGATCCCGCACGGCGACAACAAGTTCTCCGCGCTGAACGGGGCCGTCTGGTCCGGTGGTTCGTTCATCTACGTGCCCAAGGGTGTGCACGTGGACATCCCGCTGCAGGCCTACTTCCGGATCAACACCGAGAACATGGGTCAGTTCGAGCGGACGCTGATCATCGTCGACGAGGACGCCTACGTGCACTACGTCGAGGGCTGCACCGCGCCGATCTACTCCAGCGACTCGCTGCACAGCGCCGTGGTGGAGATCATCGTGAAGAAGGGCGGCCGCTGCCGCTACACCACGATCCAGAACTGGTCGAACAACGTCTACAACCTGGTCACCAAGCGGGCCAAGTGCGAGGCCGGGGCGACCATGGAGTGGGTCGACGGCAACATCGGCTCCAAGGTCACGATGAAGTACCCCGCCGTGATGCTGATGGGCGAGCACGCCAAGGGCGAGGTGCTGTCCATCGCCTTCGCCGGCGAGGGCCAGCACCAGGACGCCGGGGCGAAGATGACCCACATGGCGCCGCACACCAGCTCGACGATCATCTCCAAGTCCGTCGCCCGGGGCGGCGGTCGCACGTCCTACCGCGGTCTGGTGCAGGTCAACAAGCGGGCGACGCACTCGCGCTCGACGGTCAAGTGCGACGCCCTGCTGGTCGACCAGATCAGTCGCAGCGACACCTACCCCTACGTGGACATCCGCACCGACGACGTCACGATGGGCCACGAGGCGACGGTCTCCAAGGTCAGCGAGGACCAGCTGTTCTACCTGATGAGCCGCGGTCTGACCGAGGACGAGGCGATGGCCATGGTGGTCCGGGGCTTCGTCGAGCCGATCGCCCGCGAGCTGCCGATGGAGTACGCGCTGGAGCTCAACCGGCTGATCGAACTGCAGATGGAGGGCTCGGTCGGATGAGCCCCGGAGCCGACACCGAGGGAGCACCGCTGCGAGCCCCGGCGAACGAGGAGCCCACCGAGCGCGGAGGCGAGGCATGAACACCGGCACTACCGAAGAAGTTGCTGGTCTGGCTCCGGAGCTCGCCGGTGCCAAGGCCGGCACCGGCCTGAAGCCGATCGCCAGCGCGGGGGAGCGGTTCACCTCCTACGACCTCGAGGCGTTCGAGGTACCGGGGGGACGCGAGGAGAACTGGCGGTTCACCCCGATGCGGCGGCTGCGCGGGCTGCACACCGTGGAGGCCGGCGCGGTCGACCTTGACGGGGTGGCCGACGTGCGGGTGGCGGCCGTCGCCGGGGTCACCGACGAGACCGTCGGCCTGGACGACCCCCGGCTGGGCGAGGGCGGTGCCCCGGCGGACCGGGTGGCCGCGCTGGCCTGGTCGCACGCGCCGCACGCGCGGGTGCTCACCTTCGACGGCCGCCCCGACCCGGTCACCGTCACGGTCACCGGCCCGGGGGCCGGTGCCACCGCGCTGGCCCACCTGCACCTGCGCACGACCCCGCACACCGAGGCCGTCGTGGTGCTCGACTACCGCGGCGGCGGCACCCTTGCGGACAATGTCGAGGCGGTGCTCGCCGACGGCTCCAAGCTGGTCCTGGTGGTGATCGACGACCTCGACGCCGACGGGGTGCACGTGGGTGCCCAGCACCTGCACGTCGGCCGGGACGCCACCCTGCGGGTCACCACGGTCAGCCTGGGCGGTGACCTGGTGCGGATCAGCCCGGTAGTGCGCTACGCCGGCCCGGGCGGCGACGCCGAGCTGACCGGACTGAGCTTCGCCGACGCCGGCCAGCACCTGGAGCACCGGTTGCTGGTTGACCACGCGCAGCCGCACTGCCGGTCCAACGTGGTGTACAAGGCCGCGCTGCAGGGCGACGACGCGCACACGGTGTGGATCGGCGACGTGTTGATCCGCGCCGCTGCCGAGGGCACCGAAACCTTCGAGCTGAACCGTAACCTGCTGCTCACCGACGGGGCCCGGGCGGACTCGGTGCCCAACCTGGAGATCGAGACCGGCGAGATCGCCGGCGCCGGGCACGCCAGCGCCACCGGCCGCTTCGACGACGAGCAGTTGTTCTACCTACGCTCCCGGGGCATCCCGGAGGCGGCCGCGCGCCGGTTGGTGGTGCGCGGGTTCTTCAACGAGATCATCAACAAGATCACCGTTCCGGAGGTACGCGAGCGGTTGGAGGCGGCCGTGGAGGCCGAGTTGGCTCGTGTAGAGCAGTAAGGCCGACCATCACGCCTCGGCGCCGCGCTCGAGGAGATCGGGCCCGGCCGGAGAGGACGCCCGGACGCTCGTCCGGCCCGCTGGCACCCCACCCACCACAGAGCTTGGAGCACCTGCACAGATGGCCACCCTGGAGATCAAGGACCTGCACGTCGAGGTGCGTACTCGATCCAACACAGGCTCCGATCCCGACGAGGCGAAGGAGATCCTGCGCGGGGTCGACCTGACCGTCCGGTCCGGCGAGACGCACGCGATCATGGGTCCGAACGGGTCGGGCAAGTCGACCCTGGCGTACGCGATCGCCGGGCACCCCAAGTACGAGGTGACCTCCGGTGAGGTCCTGCTCGACGGGCAGGATGTCCTGGCGCTCAGCGTCGACGAGCGGGCGCGGGCCGGGCTGTTCCTGGCCATGCAGTACCCGGTCGAGGTGCCCGGCGTGTCGACGTCGAACTTCCTGCGCAGCGCGGCGACCGCCGTGCGCGGCGAGGCCCCGAAGCTGCGGACCTGGGTCAAGGAGGTCAAGGCGGCGATGGGTGAGCTGGAGATGGACCCGGCGTTCGCCGAGCGCAGCGTCAACGAGGGATTCTCCGGCGGTGAGAAGAAGCGGCACGAGGTTCTGCAGCTGTCGTTGCTCAAGCCCAAGTTCGCGGTGCTCGACGAGACCGACTCCGGCCTGGACGTGGACGCGCTGCGGGTGGTATCCGACGGGGTGAACCGCTACCGCGCCGAGGGCGACGTGGGCGTGCTGCTGATCACCCACTACACCCGCATCCTCAGGCACATCAAGCCCGACGTGGTGCACGTGTTCGCCGGTGGCCGGGTGGTCGCCTCCGGCGGCGCCGAGCTGGCCGACGAGCTGGAGGAGCACGGCTACGTGCGCTTCACCACCGCGGACGCCCCGGCCGCCGGGTAGTTCCGACCGACACTTCTCGTGGAGATCGCGATGACTTCGCTGGACCACGCCGTGCACCGGACGATCGGCGGCACCGCCGACACCACCGTCGACACGGCCAAGCTGCGCGCCGACTTCCCCCTGCTGTCCCGAACCGTGCGCGACAACCGCCGGCTGGTGTACCTCGACTCGGGGGCCACCTCGCAGCGGCCGCGCCAGGTGCTCGACGCCGAGCGGGCGTTCCTGGAGCAGCACAACGCCGCGGTGCACCGGGGCGCGCACCAGCTCGCCGAGGAGGCCACCGACGCCTACGAGTCTGCCCGGGCCCGGATCTCCGCGTTCGTCGGTGCCGAGCCCGGCGAGGTGGTGTTCACCAAGAACGCCACCGAGGGGATCAACCTGGTCGCCTACGCGCTGGGCAACGCCAGCATCGGCGACGTCGACCCCGAGGTCGCGGCCCGGTTCGCGGTCGGCCCGGGCGACGAGATCGTGGTCACCGAGATGGAGCACCACGCCAACCTGGTGCCCTGGCAGGAGCTGTGTCGCCGGACCGGGGCCACCCTGCGTTGGTTCGGGGTGGACACCGCGACCGGCCGACTCAGGCTGGACACCTGCTCCGACGGACGACCCCTCACCGAGCGCACCAAGGTGGTCGCCTTCACCCACCAGTCAAACGTCCTGGGCACGGTCAACCCGGTCGAGGAGCTGGTCGCCCGGGCGCGCGCGGTGGGCGCGCTCACCGTGCTCGACGCCTGCCAGTCGGTACCGCACGCCCCGGTCAACCTGTCGGCCCTCGGGGTCGACTACGCGGTGTTCTCCGGGCACAAGATGCTCGGACCGTCCGGGGTGGGTGTGCTCTACGGCCGCGAGGAGCTGCTCGCCGCGATGCCGCCCTTCCTCACCGGCGGGTCGATGATCGAGCTGGTTCGGATGGAGGGGTCGACCTACGCGCCTCCGCCGCAGCGCTTCGAGGCCGGTGTGCCGATGACCTCGCAGGCGGTCGGCCTGGCCGCCGCCGTCGACTACCTGGGCGCGATCGGGATGGACCGGGTCGCCGCGCACGAGCGGATGCTCACCGAGGCCGCGCTGGACGGGCTGGTCCAGGTGCCGGGGGTGCGGATCATCGGCCCGACCAGCAGCGAGGCGCGCGGTGGCTGCGTCTCATTCCTGGTGGACGGGGTGCACGCGCACGACGTCGGCCAGGTGCTCGACGACCTTGGGGTGGCGGTCCGGGTGGGACACCACTGCGCGTGGCCGCTGCACCGCCGGTACGGGGTGGCGGCGACCGTGCGGGCCAGCTTCGCGGTCTACAACACCCTCGACGAGGTGGCGGCCCTGATCGACGCGGTGCGTGCGGCACGGTCGTTCTTCGGGGTCGGGTGAGCACGCGGTGCAGCTGAACCAGATGTACCAGGAGATCATCCTGGATCACTACCGCAACCCACACGGCGCGGGCCTGCGCGAGCCCTTCGACGCCGAGTCCTTTCAGGTCAACCCGACCTGTGGGGACGAGGTGACGCTACGGGTCGCGCTGAAGCGCGACGAGAACGGCGCTCCGGTGGTCGCGGACATCTCCTACGAGACGCTGGGCTGCTCGATCAGCCAGGCCGCCACCTCAGTGCTGACCGATCTGGTGGTGGGCCGGACGGTGGACGAGTCGATGACGATCCTCGACGCGTTCAAGGAGATGGTGCAGAGTCGGGGCACAATCGAGCCGGACGAGGACGTGCTCGGTGACGGGATCGCCTTCGCCGGGGTTGCAAAGTATCCGGCGCGGGTGAAGTGCGCGTTGCTGGGCTGGATGGCCTACCAGGACGCGACGGCCCGGGCTATGGCCGGGTCGCCGAGCGATGCATCGGGGAACGGAGCGAGCTGATGAGCGACACGCGGACCGAGGACACGGCGCGGGAACCGGGCGCCGACACCAACGGCGACGCCGATGTGGTGCGAGGCGCATCGGGTATGCCCGACGCTGCGGCGGCGGCCGGGGTGCCCAGCTTCGAGGAGCTCGAGGAGGCGATGCGCGACGTGGTCGACCCCGAGCTGGGCATCAACGTCGTCGATCTCGGGCTGGTCTACGACATCCGGGTCGACGAGCAGCGGGTGGCGACGGTCGACATGACGCTGACGTCCGCGGCCTGCCCGCTGACAGACGTCATCGAGGACCAGACGCGCTCGGTGTTGATCGGCACCCCGGGCGGCGGCCTGGTGGACGACGTGAAGATCAACTGGGTGTGGATGCCGCCGTGGGGGCCGGACAAGATCACCGAGGACGGCCGGGAGCAGCTGCGTGCGCTGGGCTTCACCGTCTGATCCGGTACGGTCTGACTCGGGCGTACCACCTGATTCGATTCTTATGACCTCGCCCGCAGGTCGGCGCTCCTGCTAGTGTCCAGACGTCCACGTTGCCGGTCCGGTCTGGCTGTCGATGGGCTTCCGGTGCACGCACCGACGATCTCCACGGGCCCCTCCGCCTAAAGTCGGAGGTCTTGATCGGTCGAGAGTAGGACGACCTCGCGGGCCATCCACGGAAGAGTGGGGCCACAGAGCGAACGTGCTCGTGGCGAGGGGGGAAGTACCGTGTCAATCGCGACTCCGATCGCGACAGGTTCGGCAGAGATCACCGACGACGAGGCCAACGCCAGGCTTCCGTGCCACAGCGCGGACGCCGACCTCTGGTTCGCCGAACGTCCCGACCAGATCGACCGGGCGCAGCGGCTGTGCCGAGAGTGCCCGATTCGTCGGCAGTGCCTCGCGGCGGCGCTGAGCCGCCGCGAACCATGGGGCGTCTGGGGCGGCGAGATCTTCGAACGCGGCCGGGTGATCCCGTTCAAGCGGGGCCGGGGCAGGCCGGCAAGGTCGGCTCCTCCGGGCGGCGAGCGACCCGGGGGCCGCCCCTAGCTGCCCGGGCGGGCCGGGCACCGGATCGTCTACGTCGCACGGGTCAGCCCCCAGGACTGCAGGTGCCGGTAGCCCCGCACCGACAGCGGGCGCCGTGGCCTGATCCGGTACCCGGGGTGCGCATCGAGCGCGGCGGCCAGGTTGCGGTCCACCAGGATGCGGCCGGGCCGGGCGTGCGTGGTGAGCCGGGCCGCGATGTTCACCACCTCGCCGTACACGTCGCCGAAGCGGGTCACCACCGGCCCGACGGCCAGACCGATGCGTAACTCGGGCAGGGCGTCGATGGCGGCCAGCTTGTCGACGAGCCCGAGCGCGATCTCGGCGCCGTGCACGGCCTCCTCGGTGACGAACAGCACCTCGTCACCGACGGTCTTGACCACGCGGCCGTGCTGTCCGGCGACCACCTCGGTGGCCAGCGCCTGGAACTGGTCGATCAGGTCGGTGAGCTCGGTCGGGGTCAGCCGGCGGGTGGTGCGGGTGAACCCGACCAGGTCTGCGAAGCCGACCACCAGCGTCCGGGTGTCCGGTTCCTCGGGCAGGGCGGTGAGCAACCGGCCGGCAGCGGCGGCCAGATGGCGCCGCCAGACGTAGTTCTGCATCTTCTGCAGCATCGGGAGCACCCGGGCGCCGACATCGAGCACGTCGCTCTCCTCGACGGCGTCCGAGCCGGCGTCGAGCAGTTGGTACAGCATCTCCACCTGCCAGTCGGCCAGGCTGGCCATGGCCTGGCCGACCGTGCGGGTCACCGCCTCCTGGATATCTGTGGGCACCATCCCGACTGCCCGGAGAGTCTCCAGTTGGCGCAGCGCATCCCGGTCGCCGTCGGTGAACACCACGTCGTGGTCATCCACCTCGGCGAACCCCATCGAGCGCCACAGGCGGGCCGCCAGATCCGGGTCCATCCCGGTCTGTTCGAGCAACTCCGCTCGGGTGTAACGACGGGGCCCGCCGAGAATGAGCTCCTCCACCCGCGTGTCCGACGCACCGTCTCCGGCGTCAAGTCGGCCGAGGTCGAGCAGTCGGGTCAACCGGGCGAGCCAGTGCGGCTCCCGGTCGTCACCGTCGAGCGCGGTGCCGCCGGAGCGACTCCGGTCGTCGCTCATCGCGGCTGCGCGGCGCGGTCGGGCACCACCGGTCAGGAGGAGGTGTGCACGATCAGTACATCGACGCCTGAGCGCCGGGCCACGCTCTGCGGCACCGAACCCAGGATCCGACCGGTCAGGGTGTTCAGCCCGACGTTTCCCACCACCAGCAGGTCCGCGGCGCGGTCGGCCACGGCCTGGTCCAACACGTCGACCGGGGGACCCTGCACGGCCAGTGTGTCGATCTTCTCGGCGCCGGCGGAGCGGGCTCTGGCCACGGCGTCGCGGAGCACACTCTCGGCCGGCGCCGAACCGACCACCTGGTACGCGTCCTGGTCGAGGGCATCGGCAGCAGCCCGGACCACGCTGTCGCTGTGCGGCTCGTACGCGCACACGATGACCAGCTCCGCGCTGGAGTCACTGGCGATCGCGCCAGCCCGGTCGATGGCCAGCATCGAGGTGTCGGACCCGTCGGTTCCGACGAGTACCTTCTGGTAGGCGCCCATGATGAGCCTTCCTTCCTACATTGACGTTAGGCCGAACGCTACTTCACACTAGGCCGTGCTGCGTAACCGGGCGGCGCGCTGACCAGCAACGACGACCCGATCAGGCGAAGGCGCACCGGCCAGGGGGTGGTCCGGAACAGTCCAGCCATGGCCGCCGCGGTGGCGAACGGCCGTTCGCGACCGTCCAGATAGGCCGCCCGGGAGTGTTCGGGAAGCCGAAAGAAACCCTCGAAGAACTCCGGCAGCCGCCGGCCGGGCATCCGTAGCAGACACTCCAGCCCCCGCCGGCGCAGCAGATGGGTCGCTCGGGCGGCGGGCGGCCACAGCGCGGAGCGGGCCGCGGCCAGCGCGGCGACCGGTCCGTCGACCCAGCGCCCGGCCAGGGTGTCGGCCACCACCGGAGCCGCGCGCAGGGCGGTGGCCAGCTGGTATCCGGTCGCCGGATGGGTCAGCGGCGCCGCCGCCCCGAACCCGAGCACCTCGGGTGCCCGGTGCCGGGGGGTGTCCAGGCGGAAGCGGACCAGTTCCCGCTCGGCGTCCGGCGGGGCGGTGACGCCGTGGCCGGCGAGCCGGCGGCGCAGCCGGTCGGCCAGCACGTCGGCCGCCATCCCCGGGCGACGCGCCAGCGAGGTCTCCTCCAACAGCACCCGCCCGCCACCCAGTGGCACCGCGTACAGGAACGTCGGGTGCCCCGAGTCGGCGGCGCCGCCGGGGACCGGGCGCCAGTCCATGAACAGCGCCTCACCGTCGTCGAGCAGCGGCCGGGCCACCTCGGCGGCGACCACGAGGCCGTACGCGGTCTGCTCGGCCGGCGCACGACGCGTCCGGCGGGCGTTGAGCGGTTGCCCGGCGCCCCCGGCATCGACGACCACCCGGGCCGGGGGAAGATTCCCCGCCCGCGCGCGGCCCCGCTCGACCCGGACCCCGGCGGCCGCCATCCGCGCGTCCAGGTGCGCCCGCAGTGCCGAGACGTCGAGTACCGCGTACTCCCGGTCCAGCCGGTGGCGGGTCAGCCCGACCGCGATGCCGGCGGCACAGGCCGCGACCACGCCGGTCGGCAGGTCGGCGGGCAGCTCGTCGGACCAGGCTCCGTAGGTGGCCCGCCAGGGCCGGGCGGGTGCCGGATCGAGCAGAGTGGTGTTCAGGCCGCGCTCCGCGCAGGCGGCGGCCACCGCCCGGCCCGCCGGCCCGGCCCCGACCACCAGCACATCCTGCACCTGCTCGCTCCGCTCGCCGCCGAGTGCAACGTAGCTCCCTGGCACGACTGTGCCCGCACCAGGCGTCAGCCCAGGGAGCCGGTGGACAGGATGCCGCCGTCCACCCGCACGGTCTCCCCGGTGATCCACGCGGCGGCGTCGGAGACCAGGAACCCGACCAGCCGCGCGACATCCTCCGGGGTGCCGAGGCGCTTCATCGGGTAGGCCCGGGACACCTGCTCCTCACCGCTGTCGTACAGCGCGGCGGCGAACCTGGTCTTGACCACCGCCGGGGCGACCGCGTTGACCCTGATCGAGGGTCCCAGCTGCCAGGCCAGCTCCTCGGTCAGCCTGATCAGGGCGGCCTTCGAGGCGCCGTAGGCCGCGATCACCCCGGTCGAGCGCAGTCCGGCCGACGACGCGATGTTGACCACCGAACCGCCGTGCTGGTCCATCCACGCCCGGTGGGCCTGCTGCAGGTAGCCCAGCGCGGCGATGACGTTGATGTCGAAGATCCTCCGCACGCCGCCGAGATCGGCGTCCATCAGCGGCCCGTACACCGGGTTGATCCCGGCGTTGTTCACCAGGATGTGCAGCCCGCCGAACCGCTCGACGGTGCGCGCCACGGCCTCGGCACGGGCCTCGTCGTCGCCGGCGTTGCCGGGCACGCCCAGCACCCGCTTCGCCCCGGGGTCGCCGGCGCCGGCCGCCAGCTCACGCACCGCCCGTTCCAGCTCGTCCGGCTTCCGCGCGGTGATGGTGACCGAAGCGCCCCGGCCGAGCAGCTCGGCGGCGATGGCGTGACCGATGCCGCGGCTGGCACCGGTGACCAGGGCCGCCCGGCCGGTCAGGTCGGCAACCGGGGCAACCGGGGCGGCGGGGTCCGGTGCGGTGTCGTGGCTCATGGTCACCGACCCTAATCGCCACCCGCGCGTCCCCTACACTGGTCTCGTGGTCCGGACGAGCTGAGTCGCGCTGGTAGCCCGCCGGCCGTCGCCGGTGGTCCGCGTCGCCGTGCCCGCCACCAGCTGTTGGGAGTCCCCCGAGAAATGATTACTGCCACCGACCTGGAGTTGCGCGCGGGCGCGCGCGTGCTGATCTCCGGGGCCACCCTGCGGGTCGCTCCGGGGGACCGCATCGGTCTGGTCGGCCGCAACGGCGCGGGCAAGACCACCACGATGCGGGTGCTGGCCGGTGAGGGCCAGCCCTACAGCGGCCGGACCGAGGCCACCAGCGCGGTCGGCTATCTTCCCCAGGATCCCCGCGAGGGCGACCTGTCGATCACCGCTAAGGACCGTGTGCTGTCGGCCCGGGGTCTCGACCAGCTGCTTCGCGAGATGGAGAAGGCGCAGTCGGCGATGGCGGAGCTGGTCGACGGCGCCGAGCGGGACCGCGCGGTCCGCGAGTACGGCCGGATCGAGGAGCGGTTCTCCGCGCTCGGCGGGTACGCCGCGGAGAGCGAGGCCGCGCGCATCTGCGCACACCTGGGTCTGGCCGACCGGGTGCTCGGGCAGACGTTGTCCACCTTGTCCGGCGGGCAGCGCCGCCGGGTGGAGCTGGCCCGGATCCTGTACGCGGCGAGCGACGCCGGCGTGGGCGGCCGCTCGGCCACCACGCTGCTGCTCGATGAGCCGACCAACCACCTCGACGCCGACTCGATCGCCTGGCTGCGCTCCTTCCTGATGCGCCACGAGGGCGGGCTGGTGGTGATCAGCCACGACGTGGAGCTGCTGGGCGACGTGGTGAACAAGGTGTGGTTCCTGGACGCCGTGCGCGGCGAGATCGACGGCTACAACATGTCCTGGCAGCGCTACCTGGACGCCAGGGCGACCGACGAGAAGCGCCGCAGGCGGGAACGGGCCAACGCGGAGAAGAAGGCCGCGCAGCTGCAGATGCAGGCCGCCAAACTCGGCGCGAAGGCCACCAAGGCGGTGGCGGCGAAGAACATGGCCCGCCGCGCGGACACCCTGCTGGCCGGGCTGGACGAGGTGCGCCGCAACGACAAGGCGGCCAACATCCGGTTCCCGGAGCCGGCTCCGTGCGGGCGCACCCCGCTCACCGCCGAGGGGCTGGCCAAGTCCTACGGCTCGCTGGAGATCTTCGCCGGGGTGGACCTGGCGGTCGACCGGGGCAGCCGGGTGGTGGTGCTCGGGCTGAACGGCGCGGGCAAGACCACCCTGCTGCGGCTGCTGGCCGGCACCGAGCAGCCGGACACCGGTGAGGTGATCCCCGGGCACGGGCTGCGGCTGGGCTACTACGCCCAGGAGCACGAGACGCTCGACCTCGACACCACGGTCTGGGACTGTATCCGGCACGCCGCCCCGGACACCCCGGAGCAGCGGCTGCGCAGCCTGCTCGGGGCGTTTCTGTTCTCCGGTGAGCAGCTGGACCAGACCGCCGGCACCCTCTCCGGAGGGGAGAAGACCCGGCTGGCCCTGGCCGGCCTGGTCAGCTCGGCGGCCAATGTGCTGCTGCTGGACGAGCCGACCAACAACCTCGATCCGATCAGTCGGGAGCAGGTGCTGGACGCGCTGCGCAGCTACCAGGGCGCCGTCGTGCTGGTGACCCACGACCCGGGCGCGGCCCGCGCGCTCAACCCGGAGCGGGTCATCGTGCTGCCCGACGGTACCGAGGACCACTGGTCGGCCGACTACCTGGAACTCGTCTCCCTCGCGTGATCATTCGGCGCTCGAAGGTCTCCGGCCGGCGATCACCCGAACGCGCACAATGATCACCCGGACGCGAAAGCCATTCGGGGCAACCGTTCACCGATAGCTCTGTCGATCTCCTGGCGTCCATCGCACGCGTGGATCATCATGACGCCACCAGGGGATCAGCGGATGATCCCGTTCCGACGAAGGAGGGCCGCCCGCGTGGCCGACCTGAAGAAGGGCGCCCGGATCACGGGAACCCAGCGCGACAAGTTAGCGACCGATCTGAAGAAGAAGTACGAGAAGGGCGCCAGTATCCGGGCCCTTGCGGAGGCGACCGGCCGCTCCTACGGCTTCGTGCACCGGGTGCTCACCGAGACCGGGGTGCAGCTGCGCGGTCGGGGTGGCGCCACCCGGACCAAGAAGAAGTAGTCCGGAGGTACGACCGACCGTGGTCGGGCGGCGGGGCCCGGGGGGTCCGCCGTGCCCGACCCGGACGCCGACGAGCGCGCGAGTACCGCCGCCGGGGCCGAGGAGCAGCGCCGCGCAAGGCGCGACGACGACTGAGCAAGGCCCGCGACGACGGCTGAGCACCGTGCGGTGGAGTCATCCACTGCGCACGCTGTCCTCCACCACGTCCAGCACGGCGCGAAGCGCACCGGCCGGCAGGCCCATCGCCAGGTGCGAGATCAGCCCCTCGAAACTGAGTTCCAGGTAGCCGGCCAACACCTCGACCGGCACGTCAGAGCGGACCACGCCGGCCTCCCGCTGGCGGGTCAGTCGCTCCCGCACGGCCCGCGTGAGCTCGGCGGAGTGCTCGTCCCAGCCGGCCCGGAACGCCGGATCGGTGCGCAACCGCCGGGAGACCTCCAGCCGAGTGCCCAGCCAGCTGACCGCGCCGGTTCCGTCGCCCTCGCCCGACGCGGACTCGGCCAGTACGTCCCGCATCACCTGGACCAGGCCGTGCTCGGCCACCACCCGGGCCATCCGCCGGCTGTCGAGCCGGGCGAGCTCGAGGAACAGCGAGTCCTTGTCCCGGAAGTGGTGGAAGATCGCGCCCCGGGACAACCCGGTCGCTTTCTCCAGCCGGCGCACGGTGGCGCCCTCGTAGCCGTACCTGCTGAAGCACGTGCGCGCAGCACTGAGGATCTGCTCACGGCGCGCGCTGAGGTGTCCGGCGCTGACCCGAGGCATCGACTCAGCGTAGTCGGCGGCCGGACGCCCGTACGGACAGCGCCACATCTGGACCTCTGCGGGTGTCGGTTGTTGTGTGTAGCGTCGAGCGTCGACCGACGGCGGGGGGGTATGTACCTGTGTCACCCGAGAAGATCTCGACCGTGCGGGTCACCGGCGGCGAGCCGTCCGGACCGGTCACCGCGGTTCTGCGCTCCCGTGAGCAGGCCGAGGCCTACGTCGCCTCGGTCTGCTTCAAGCACGGGCCACCGCGGCTGCTCGGTGTCGAGTTGGAGTGGTTGCTCTGCCGCTCGAACGGCGCCCCGCCGCTCGACCTGGAGACGCTCGTCACCGCGCTCGGTCCGCACGCCCCCCGCACCGTCGATCCCCGGTCCCCGGCCCTGCCGCTGCCCGCCGGCTCCCTGGTCACCGTCGAACCCGGCGGCCAGGTGGAGCTCGCCAGCCCGCCGCTCCCTGGTCTCGGCCAGTTGTTCGACACCGTCGAGTCCGACGTCACCGAGTTGCACACCAGACTCCGGCGCCACGATCTGCACCCCCGGCCCTCGGCCGGCGACCCGGTGGGCCAGCCGCGCCGCCTGCTCGGGGTGCCCCGGTACTGCACGATGGAGGCGGCCTTCGACCGCGTCGGCCCGCACGGGCGCAGCATGATGTGCTCCACCGCCGCCGTCCAACCGTGCCTCGACCTCGGAGAACGGGCCGATCTGTGGCACCGCTGGACGGTGCTGCACGCACTGGGCCCGGTCCTGATCGCAGCGTTCGCCAACTCACCGGTGTTGCACGGTCAGCGCACCGGATGGAAGTCCTCACGGATGGCGTGCTGGTGGGCCCTCGACCCGCCCCGCACCGAACCGCCACCACTCACCGCTGACGACCCGGCGGTGGCCTACGCACGCCGGGCGATGCAGGTCGAGCTGCTGTGCCTGCGGCGGGGCGAGGAGTCGTGGGACGCCCCGGCCGGGGTCAGCTTCGCCGACTGGCTGGCCGGGGCCCTGCCCGAGCCACCCACCACCGCGGACCTCGACCTGCACTTGTCGACCATGTTCCCGCCGGTGCGTCCGCAGGGGCACCTCGAGGTGCGCTACCTCGATGCCCAGCCCGGGCGGCAGTGGGTGGTGCCGGCCGCCGTGCTCGCCGCGGTGCTGTCCTCGCCGCGGGTGAGCTCGGCGGTACTGGAGGCGTGCCTCCCGGTGAGCGACCGCTGGTCGCTCGCCGCGCGGGTCGGGCTGGCCGACACCGGTCTGGCCCGGGCCGCTGTGACGGTGTTCACGCTTGCCCGGGAGGCGTTACCGAACGTGGTCGGGCCCGGCGCGGTGCACGACCTGGTGGACCGGGTGGTCGAGCGGCGGGTGCTGCGCGGCCGGTGCCCGGCGGACGACTTGCTGGACGGCCGGACCGACGACCTGGAGGACCCGCCATGAGCCATCCGCTGGCCGAGCTGGACACCGAGGGACTGCGCGACCTGGTGGCCGCCGAACTCGCCGCCGTCCGGACCCGCAGCGCGGTGCTCACCGACGCGGTCGACGAGACGGACCTGGTCCGCCAGCACTCACCGCTGATGTCCCCGCTGGTGTGGGACCTGGCGCATATCGGCAGCCAGGAGGAGCTGTGGTTGGTCCGCGACCTGGGCGGCCGCGCGCCGCTGCGGCCCGAGATCGACGGGCTGTACGACGCCTTCCGGCACTCCCGGTCCAGCAGGGTCGAGCTGCCGCTGCTCACCCCGGAACAGACCCGCGCCTACGTCGCCGAGGTCCGCGACAAGGCCCTCGACGTCCTGGACCGCAGCCCGCTGCGTGGCCGGCGGCTGGAGGAGCGCGGCTTCGGCTTCGCGATGATCGTGCAGCACGAGCAGCAGCACGACGAGACCATGCTGGCCACCCACCAGCTGCGGGCCGGCGAACCGGTGCTCACCGGCGAGCCGGCACCGCCCGCCCAGGTGGGGTCGATGCCGGCCGAGGTGCTGGTCCCCGCCGGTCCGTTCACCATGGGCACCTCGTCCGAGCCGTGGGCGCTGGACAACGAGCGGCCCGCGCACCGGGTCGCACTGCCGGCGTTCGTGATCGATGCCGCCCCGGTGACCAACGCCCGATTCGCGGAGTTCATCGCCGCCGGCGGTTACCACGACCCGCGCTGGTGGAGCGACGAGGGCTGGCGGCACCGGCGGGCCGAGGGGCTGACGGCACCGCTGTTCTGGCGGTTCGACGGCGGCCGCTGGTGGCGCCGGCGGTTCGGGGTGCTGGAGCCGGTGCCCGACGACGAGCCGGTGGTGCACGTGTGTTTCCACGAGGCGGCGGCGTACGCGGCCTGGGCCGGCCGGCGCCTGCCCACCGAAGCCGAGTGGGAGAAGGCCGCCCGGTGGGACCCGGCCACCGGCCGTTCGCGCCGCTACCCCTGGGGCGACGCCGAGCCCACACCGGGGCACGCGAACCTCGGGCAGCGCCACCTCGGACCGGCTCCGGTGGGCGCCTACCCGGCCGGGGCCTCGCCGCTGGGCGTGCACCAGCTGATCGGCGACGTGTGGGAGTGGACGTCGTCGGGTTGGCACCCGTACCCGGGGTTCGAGGTGTTCCCGTACCCGGAGTACTCGCAGGTCTTCTTCGGCGGCGACTACCGGGTGCTGCGCGGTGGCTCCTTCGGCACCGCGCCGTCCGCGATCCGGGGCACCTTCCGCAACTGGGACCACCCGATCCGCCGGCAGATCTTCTCCGGCTTCCGCTGTGCCCGGGACGCCGACACGGCGGAGACCACCTCGGGTGTCGCGGCCGGACGGGTCGGTTAGTCGGTGTGTCGCCACCTGGCCTACCTGGGCCCGCCGCGCCTGCTCGCGGATCTGGTGCTGGCGCCACGTTACGGGCTGCTGCGCCAGTCCTACGAGCCCCGGGACATGCGTGGCGCGGGCACGGTGAACGTCGACGGGTTCGGCGTGGGCTGGTACCGGGAGGGCGCGCCGGGCGAGCCGGTGCGCTACCGGGGTGACCGCCCGCTGTGGGCCGACGAGTCGTTCGCCCAGATCGCCCGGGTCACCGAGGCGGGCGCGGTGCTGGCCGCGATCCGCTCGGCCACCGAAGGCATGCCGATCGTGCACACCGCGTGCGCCCCGTTCACGGCCGGGCCGTGGCTGTTCAGCCACAACGGGATGATCACCGGCTGGCCCGGTTCGGTGGCCGACGCGGCGGCCGGCCTCCCGGTCACCGACCTGCTGACCCTGGACGCGCCGACCGACTCGGCGCTGCTGTGGGCGCTGGTCCGGCACCGGCTACGGGCCGGGGTGGACCCGGGGGAAGCGTTGGTCGAGGTGGTCGGCTCGGTGGGCGCCGCCGCGCCGGGCTCCCGGTTGAACCTGCTGCTCACCGACGGGCGGCAGATCTGGGCCACCGCATGGGGGCACGCCCTGACCACCCTGCGTACCGCGGACGGCCTGATCGTGGCGTCCGAGGGATACGACGACCAACCCGGTTGGCAACCGGTGCCGGAGGGGTACCTGCTGTGGGGCGGCGCAACCGGGGGCGCGCGGCTCCGACCGATCGCGGACATCGACCAGGTGGCCCGCACCGACCATCGAGAGGGAGTCCGATGATCCGCGACGCCGACCGCGACATGGCGGCCAGCACCGGCGAACGAGCGGCACACCGCACGGGTCGGCGCCGGTGAGCGCCGCCGTGCTCGACGTGTACCTGACACCGGCCGACGGCGTCGAGGCGTTGCGTTCCGACGCCCGGGTCGGGCTCACCGCGTCACCGAAGGACCTGCCGCCGAAGTGGTTCTACGATGCCGCCGGCAGCGAGCTGTTCGAGCTGATCACGAAACTGCCCGAGTACTACCCGTTCGAGGCCGAACGGGAGATCCTGCGCGGCAGGGCAGCGGAGATCGCCGCCGCATCGGGTGCGGAGTCGCTGGTCGAGCTGGGATCGGGGTCCTCGGAAAAGACCCGGTTGCTGTTGGACGCGCTGGGTGCCGGCGGCACGCTGCGTCGCTACCTGCCGCTGGACGTCTCCGAGGCCGCGCTGCGTGAGGCGATGGACGCGCTGAGCATCGAGTATCCCGGTCTCGCGGTGCACGGCATCGTCGGTGACTTCACCCGGCACCTGGACCGGATCCCGGCCGAGGGCAAGCGGCTGCTGGCCTTCCTCGGCGGCACCATCGGTAACCTGCGGCCGGCGGAGCGGGCGCGCTTCCTGCGCTCGGCCCGGGACGCGCTGCGCCCGGGGGAGCAGCTGCTGCTGGGCACCGGGCTGGTGATCGACCCGTCGGTGATGGTGCCGGCCTACGACGACGACCAGGGCATCACCGCCGAGTTCAACCGCAACGTGCTGCGGGTGCTCAACCGGGAGCTCGGCGCGGACTTCGTGCCCGGCGCGTTCGACCACGTCGCGGTGTGGAGCGACGAGCGGGAGTGGATCGAGATGCGGCTGCGGGCCCGGCGCCCGATGACCGTGCGGGTCCCGGAGCTGGGCCTGGAGGTGTCGTTCGCCGAGGGCGAGGAGATGCGTACCGAGACCTCGGCGAAGTTCCGCCGGGCCGGGGTGGCCGCCGAGTTGGAGGCAGCCGGGTTCGACCTCACCGCCTGGTGGACCGACCGCGCCGAGCGGTTCGCGGTCAGCCTGGCCACCGCGTGACATCGACCGGACCCGCCCGTCGCGCCACCCGGGCCGACCTGCCGGCCCTGCTGACGCTGATCCAGTCGGCATACCGGGGTGAGGCCAGCCGCGAGGGCTGGACCCACGAGGCCGATCTCCTCGACGGTGGTCGCGCCGACCTCGGGATGCTCGAGGATGCGCTTACCGACCCGACCACCACGCTTCTGGTGCTGGAGGACCCCGGCGGCGGGCTGCTGGCCTGCTGCGCGTTGAGTGACCGGGGCGGCGGGGTGACCGAGTTCGGCACGTTCGCGGTGCGCCCGGTCGCCCAGGGCGCCGGGACCGGGTCAGTGCTGCTGGCCGAGGCGGTGGACCGGGCTCGGGCGGCGGGCGCAACCCGGATGGAGTTGGCGGTGATCGCGCTGCGGACCGAGCTGATCGCCTGGTACCGGCGCCGGGGCTTCGAGCCGACCGGACGGACCCGGCCCTTCCCTTACGGCGACGAGCGCTACGGCCTACCCCGCCGCGACGACCTGGTGTTCGCGGTCCTGGCCCGCCCGCTCGATGGCCGGACACCGTCGGCGAACCCGGGCGGACCGCGCAGCGTGCCCGGCCGGCGAGCTCCCGCCGACCGGGCTGAGTAGTGCTGGATCCGCGCGGCGGCCGGCAGGCCGGCACGGCGGACTCCCGGCCGCCGCGGCCGCTGGTGAGGAGCGTCTGCTCACCCGATCACGGTTTCGGGCGCTCTACGACGCCAGCATCCGGCGCAGTACGTACTGCAAGATGCCGCCGTTGCGGTAGTAGTCCGCCTCGCCGGGGGTGTCGATCCGGACCACCGCGTCGAACTCGACGGTCCCGCCGCCGTCCTTGGTGGCCGTGACGTGCACGGTCGCCGGGATTGAGCCGTCGTTCAGCGCGGTCACTCCGCTGATGTCGAACGTCTCGGTGCCGTCCAGACCCAGGTCGGCCGCGGACGAGCCGGCCGGGAACTGCAGCGGCAGCACGCCCATCCCGATCAGGTTGGAGCGGTGGATCCGCTCGAACGACTCGACGATCACCGCGCGCACCCCGAGCAACGCGGTGCCCTTGGCCGCCCAGTCCCGGGACGACCCGGAGCCGTACTCCTTGCCGCCGAGCACCACCAGCGGGGTGCCGTTCGCCGCGTAGTTCTGCGCCGCGTCGTAGATGAACGCCTGCGGGGCGCCGTCGGCGGTGAAGTCGCGGGTGTAGCCACCGGCCACCCCGCCGTCCACGATCGCGTCCAGCAGCTGGTTGCGCAGCCGGATGTTGGCGAAGGTGCCGCGGATCATCACTTCGTGGTTGCCGCGCCGGGAGCCGTAGGAGTTGTAGTCGGCTCTGGCGATGCCGTGTTCGTCCAGGTACCGGGCGGCCGGTGTGCCGGGCTTGATCGCGCCGGCCGGGGAGATGTGGTCGGTGGTCACCGAGTCACCGAGCAGCGCCAGCACCCGGGCACCGGCGATGTCGGTGACATCCTCGGGCTCGGCCGGCATCCCCTCGAAGTACGGGGGCTTGCGGACGTAGGTGGACTCCGGGTCCCACTCGAAGGTGTTGCCCTCCGGGGTGGACAGACCGCGCCACCGCTCGTCGCCCTTGAACACGTCGGCGTAGTCCTTGGTGAACATCTCCACGCTGATCGACTCGTCGATCACCCTTTGCACGTCGGCGGGCGTGGGCCACAGGTCGCGCAGGAACACCTGGGACCCGTCGGTCCGGCTGCCCAGCGGCTGGGTCTCGAAGTCGAAGTCCATCGTGCCGGCCAGCGCGTAGGCGATCACCAGGGGCGGGCTGGCCAGGTAGTTCATCTTGACGTCCGGGTTGATCCGGCCTTCGAAGTTGCGGTTTCCGGACAGCACCGAGACCACCGCGAGGTCGGCTTCCTGCACCGCCGCCGAGATCTCCTCGTGCAGCGGGCCGGAGTTGCCGATGCACGTGGTGCAGCCGTAGCCGACCAGGTGGTAGCCGAGCTTCTCCAGGTAGGGCCACAGGCCGGATTTGTCGTAGTAGTCGGTGACCACCTGCGAACCGGGTGCCATCGAGGTCTTCACCCATGGCTTGACCGCGAGCCCGGCGTCGACGGCGTTCTTCGCCAGCAGTGCCGCGCCGAGCATCACCGACGGGTTCGAGGTATTGGTGCACGAGGTGATCGAGGCGATCACCACCGCGCCGTGGTCGAGTTCGAACTCCCGGCCGTCGGACAGCTTCACCGGGGTGGGGGAGCTGGTCCGCCCGTGCGCGCCGGCGGCTGCCGAGATCGGCTCGCGCGGTCGGCCGTCGGACCCGTTGCCCTCGGTGGTCGAGGGGGCGTCGCTGGCCGGGAAGCTCTCCTGCGAGGCCTCGTCCACCGCTGACGCGGTCGCCTCGACCGGCGGGGCGTAGGTGGCCAGCGCGGAGCGGAACCCGTCCCTGGCCTGCGACAGCGCGATCCGGTCCTGCGGTCGCTTCGGTCCGGCGATGGAGGGCACAACAGTGGACAGGTCGAGGGTGAGGGTCTCGGAGTACACGGCCTCGGCGGACGGGTCGTGCCAGAGGCCCTGCTCCTTCGCATAGGCCTCGACCAGAGCGATCTGGTCGGCCGGGCGGCCGGTGAGCTTCAGGTAGCGGACGGTCTCGTCGTCGATCGGGAAGATCGCGCAGGTGGAGCCGAACTCCGGGCTCATGTTGCCGATGGTGGCCCGGTTGGCCAGCGGAACCGCCGAGACGCCCTCACCGTAGAACTCGACGAACTTGCCGACCACGCCCTGCCTGCGCAACATCTCCGTGATGGTGAGCACCACGTCGGTGGCGGTGGCCCCGGACGGGATCTCCCCGGTCAGCTTGAAGCCGACGACCTTGGGGATCAGCATCGACACCGGCTGGCCCAGCATGGCCGCCTCGGCCTCGATGCCACCGACCCCCCAGCCCAGCACGCCCAGGCCGTTGACCATGGTGGTGTGGCTGTCGGTGCCGACCAGGGTGTCCGGGTAGGCCCGCAGGGTGCCGTCGACCTCCCGGGTCATCACGACGCGGGCCAGGTGCTCGATGTTGACCTGGTGCACGATGCCGGTGCCCGGCGGGACGACCTTGAACTCGTCGAACGCGCCCTGGCCCCAGCGCAGGAACTGGTAGCGCTCCTTGTTGCGGCTGTACTCGAACTCCACGTTGCGCTCGAAGGCGTCCGGGCTGCCGAACACGTCGATGATCACCGAGTGGTCGATCACCAGCTCGGCCGGCGCCAGCGGGTTGACCTTGGCCGGGTCGCCACCCAGCTCGGTGACCGCCTCGCGCATGGTGGCCAGGTCGACCACGCAGGGCACGCCGGTGAAGTCCTGCATGATCACCCGGGCCGGGGTGAACTGGATCTCGGTGTCGGGATCGGCGGACGGGTCCCACTGGGCCAGGGCTCGGATGTGGTCGGCGGTGACGTTGGCGCCGTCCTCGGTGCGCAGCAGGTTCTCCAGCAGCACCTTCAGGCTGTAGGGCAACCGCGCAGTGCTGACCCCCGAGCCGTCCACGGCCGAAAGCCGGAAGATCTCGTGGTCGGTGCCGCCGACCGCCAAGGTGCCCCGGGCGCCGAAGCTGTCCGGGTGTCCGTCGGCTGCGTCCACTGTGTTTCCTTGGGGGCTCACGTCGCGTCCTCTCCTGCGTGCGCCGGGCGACCGGTCGATCTCCGACCAGCGCCCGGGTGGTGGTGCGGGGCGTCACACGCAGTCTGTCGCACCCCGCTCGTCGGGGGCCAGGAGGCCCTCAACCAAACAGTACGCCTGTACTGTTTGGCTGTCGACCGGCCGCTCCACTCAGGACCGTGGCGCGATCTCCCCGGAGCCTCTCCGGACCAGCGAGGTGGGCACCAGTCGCACCGACGGCGGACTGTCGTCACCGCCGATCCGGGCGAACAGCAGTTCGGCGGCCATCCGTCCGATCGTCGCCGGGTCCTGCGCGACGACGGTCACTGCGGGGGAGAGCAGGTCGGCCAATCCGAAGTCGTCGAATCCGACCAGGGCCACCCGGTGCTCGGCGCCCAGCCTGCGCAGCGCGCGCACCGCGCCGATCGTGATCAGGTTCTGCGCGGTGAACAGTGCGGTCGGCGGGTTCGGGCCGCTGAGTAGTGCGGTGACCGCGCCGTCGGCGTCGCCGCTGCTGGTCAGGCCGTGCACCACCAACCCCGGCTCTTCCGGGATGTCGAGACCCCGCAGGGCGTCCTGGTATCCGGCGCGCCGCTGACGGGCGGTGGCGACGCTCACCCGATCGCCCAGGAACGCGATGCGCCGGTGGCCGACGGCCATCAGATGGCGCACCCCCTCGGCGGCACCCAAGGCGTTGGTGCTGATCACCGAGTCCACGGCGAGGTTGCGGGCCTCGCGGTCGACGCAGACGATGGCGGTGCCGGCCCGCAGTTCGGAGGCCAGGTGGGACTGGTCGTCGCCGGCCGGCGCGATGAGCAGGCCGTCGGCGTGCCGGGCGCCGAACTCGGCGGCCAGTTCGCGCTCGCGTTCGGGGCTCTCGTCGAGGCTGGCGGAGAAGACCATCACCCCGCGCGGAACGGCGACGTTCTCCACCGCCCGCTGCACCGCCGCCGAGTAGGGGTTGGCGACGTCCTCGAGCAGCAACGCGATCGCGGCCGATCTGCTGTCCGCCCGGCGTAGCGTTCGTGCGCCGGCGTTGGGTCGGAACTCCAGGTCGTCGATCGCGCGACGCACCCGTTGGGCCAGGGCGGGTGACACGCCACCTTCGTCGTTCACGACCCTGGAGACGGTCTTGAAGCTCACCTCGGCCAGTGCGGCCACGTCCCGCATGGTCGGGCGACGTCGCTCGACGTTGGTGTCCGGCACGTCCCGCATGATCTCTCCTTCACGGTCGTCCGGAGTCAGCCGCGGCTCACTTCGGGCCGGAATGCGGCCTGATCGGCCCGACATCTCGCCGAAGATGCTCCCGGTGATAGACATCGTTGTCAACAAGGTCGGGCAGGGATCCACAAACCTGCAAGATTATCTCGGAGATTCCCTTGCCAAGCGCACGATAACCCATCACTCTACGTTGACAACGTTGTCTTCACGAGAGCGCCAGATCAGACCGAGAAGTCACAAGGACGAGAGGTTCCCGCCATGAACAATGTATGGACCACCCGCCGCCGGGTCGCGGTGCTCGCCACCGGGGCGGTGGCCGCGCTCACCCTCACCGCATGCGGGGGTGGCGCCACCTCCACCGGAGCGGACGGCGACAAGCCGATCGTCGGTCTGATCACCAAGACGGACACCAACCCGTTCTTCGTGAAGATGAAGGAGGGTGCGCAGAAGGCCGCCGACGCGCAGGGCGTCACGTTGCAGAGCTTCGCGGGCAAGAAGGACGGCGACAACGAGGCCCAGGTGCAGGCCATCGAGAACTTGATCTCGGCGGGTGCCAAGGGTTTCCTGATCACCCCGAACGACTCGAAGGCGATCGTGCCGACCCTGGACAAGGCCCGGCAGGCCGGCCTGCTGGTGATCGCCCTGGACACCCAGACCGACCCGCCGAGCGCCGCGGATGCCACCTTCGCCACGGACAACTACCAGGCCGGGCTGCTGGTCGGGCAGTGGGCCAAGTCGAAGCTTGGAGCGGGAGCCGCCCAGGCCAAGATCGCCATGTTGGACCTCAGCCCCGAGCAGGTCTCGGTGGACGTGCAGCGCGACCAGGGCTTCCTCGAAGGGTTCGGCGTCGACGTGGCCGACAAGGCCCGCATCGGTGACGAGCCCGACCCGCGGATCGTCGGCCACGCGGTCACCGAGGGCGCCGAGGCCGGCGGGCGAACCGCGATGGAGACCCTGCTGCAGAAGGACCCGACGATCAGCCTGGTCTACACGATCAACGAGCCGGCCGCGTCCGGTGCCTACCAGGCGCTGAAGGCCGCCGGGCGGGAGAAGGACGTCCTGATCGTCTCGGTCGACGGCGGCTGCCCCGGGGTCTCCTCGGTCAAGGCCGGCGAGATCGGCGCCACCTCGCAGCAGTACCCGCTGAAGATGGCCCAGCAGGGAGTGGACGCGATCGCGGCGTTCGCCAAGGACGGCACCAAGCCGCAGCCCACCGCCGGCAAGGACTTCACCGACACCGGCGTCACGCTGGTCACCGACCAGCCCCAGGCCGGCGTCGAGTCGAAGGACACCGCGTTCGGCGCGGCCAACTGCTGGGGCTGACCCGTCAGGAACCGACCAGCACGAAGGAGTGCACCCATGGCGAACGACCCGAGCGGCGGCGGCACGACCTCCACCGCGCCGAGGCCGGACACCCCCGGCTTCGACGACCGCGCTGCCGCCACCCCGCTGGAACGCATCCAGCACGTCCTGCACGCCAACCCGATCCTCGGCCCGGTCGCCGTTCTGGTGATCGCGGTGCTCGCCTTCTCGCTGGTGAGCGAGCGGTTCCTCTCGGCGGCCAACCTGGGCCTGGTACTCGCCCAGGTCACCGTCATCGCCACCCTGGCCCTGGGCCAGACGCTGATCATCCTGACCGCCGGCATCGACCTGTCGGTCGGCGCCATCGCGGTGTTCTCCTCGATCCTGATGGCGAACCTGTCGGTGAAGGCCGGGGTCCCCGGGCCGATCGCGCTGCTCGTCGGGTTCGCGCTCGGCACCGCGATGGGCGCGCTGAACGGACTGCTGGTCACCCGGGTGAAACTGCCGCCGTTCATCGTCACGCTCGGCACGCTGAGCATCTTCTTCTCGCTGAACTCGGTGGTCTCGCGCAGCGAGACGATCCGGGGCACCGACATGCCCTCGATCATGACCTGGACCGGCACCACGTTCGGCCTCGGTGGGTTCCGGCTCACCTACGGCTCGATCATCATGTTGCTGCTGTTCGCGGTGTTCTTCTACGCGCTGGGCAGCACCGCGTGGGGCAAGCACGTGTACGCCACCGGTGACGACATCGAGGCCGCCCGGCTGGCCGGAATCCGCACCGATCGGGTGCTGCTGTCGGTGTACCTGGTCGCCGGGTTCATCTACGCGGTCGGGGCGTGGATCCTGATGGGCCGGCTGGCCTCGGCCAGCCCGAACGTCGGGATCGAGTACAACCTGGACTCGATCACCGCCGTGGTGCTCGGCGGGACCAGCCTGTTCGGCGGCCGGGGCCTGGTGCTCGGCACCCTGGTGGGCGCGCTGATCGTCGGGGTGTTCCGCAACGGTCTGCAGCTCGGCGGGGTCGACGTGGTGTGGCAGGGGTTCGCGATCGGGCTGCTCGTGCTCATCGCGGTGTCCATCGACCAGTGGATCAGGAAGGTGAGGCGATGACCGGCGCGGAGCTGGGCACCGACACCCCGGTGGTCGCGGTGCGCGAACCGGTGCTGCAGGCGAAGGGACTGGTCAAGCGGTACGGGCCGGTCACCGCCATCGCCAGCGGGGACCTGGAGCTGTATCCCGGGGAGATCCTCGCGGTGATCGGGGACAACGGCGCCGGGAAGACCAGCCTGATCAAGGCGCTGTGCGGGGCGCTCATCCCGGACAGCGGCGAGATCCTGCTGGACGGGCGGCCGGTGCACTTCCGCAATCCGATGGACGCCCGACGAGCCGGCATCGAGACCGTGTACCAGTCGCTGGCCGTCGCGCCCGGGCTGGACATCGCGGACAACCTGTTCCTGGGCCGTGAGGAGCGTAAGCCCGGGGTGCTCGGCTCGGTGTTCCGGATGCTGGACCGCAAACACATGCGCGCCGAGGCCCGCCGGCACATGAGCGAGCTCGGGGTGGCCACCCTGCAGAACATCGGCCAGGCGGTGGAGAGCCTGTCCGGTGGCCAGCGGCAGGCCGTGGCGGTGGCCCGGTCGGCGGCGTTCGGGAGCAAGGTGGTGATCCTCGACGAGCCTACCGCCGCCCTTGGGGTCAGGGAGGGCAATCGGGTGCTGCAGCTGATCCGGGACGTCCGCGACCGCGGCCTGCCGGTGATCCTGATCAGCCACAACATGCCGCATGTGTTCGAGATCGCCGACCGGATCCACATCCAGCGCCTCGGCCGGCGGGCGACCGTCATCACGCCCGAGTCACACTCCATGTCGGAGGCGGTGGCGATCATGACCGGCGCCGCGGAGCCGCCGCCGGTGGCCTGAGGCCGAGCATCCGCCCGCCGGGCCGCAGCCGCTCGACCGGCGCAGCCGTGATCGAGCCTGGCCCACAGCCTGGTGTGGCCCGGTGGCCACGCCCGCCCGGCCATCGTCCTGCTGAGCGGCCCCGGTCGTGGCAGGGTGACCGGGTGGCCGACGACCGCGAGGTGGCCCGGGAGCGGCTGGCCGCCGCCCGCCGGGTCACCGTGCTGAGCGGGGCCGGCGTGTCCACCGACTCCGGCATCCCGGACTTCCGGGGCCCGAACGGCACCTGGACGCTCAATCCGGCCGACCAGCGGCTGGCCACCCTGAGCGCCTACCGGCACGACCCGGAGGTGCGCCGGGAGTCGTGGCGGCGCCGGCTGGCCCACCCCGCGTGGAGTGCCCGCCCGAACGCGGCGCACCACGCGCTGGTCGCCCTGGAGCGCGACGGGCGGCTGCACGCGCTGCTCACCCAGAACATCGACGAGCTGCACCAGCGGGCCGGCAACGACCCGGCGCGGGTGGTTGAGCTGCACGGCTCGGTGTACGGCACCGAGTGCCTGGGTTGCGGGTCGCGGGGCCGGATGTCCGACGCCCTGGACCGGGTGCGGGCCGGCGAGGACGACCCCCCGTGCGACCGGTGCGGCGGCATCCTCAAGTCGGCCACGATCTCCTTCGGCCAGGCCCTGGATCCGGGTGTGCTGACCCGGGCCCGGGAGGCTGCCGAGTCCGCCGACGTGCTGCTGGCGGTGGGCAGCTCGCTGACCGTGCACCCGGCCGCCGGACTCGTCGGCTTGGCCGCCCGGGCCGGCGCCGACGTGGTCATCGCCAACGCCGAACCGACCCCCTACGACGAGCTCGCCCGGGTGGTGCTGCGGGGTCGTCTGGCGGACGTACTGCCCGAGCTGGTCGCGGCTGACTAGGCTGCCGACCAGGTTCCCCGCTTCCGAAAGGTGTAGTCGCCATGCAGGTGCCCCTGACCGTCTCCGACTTCCTGGCCCGGGCGCGGACCGTCTTTCCCGACGCGACGGCCGTGGTAGATGAGCCCGACCAGCCCGCCCCCGCGGTGCCCACCACGACCTACGGCGAGCTGGCCCGCCGGGTCCAGGCCTGGCAGGCCGGGCTGGACGCGCTGGGGATCGCCGAGGGCGAGCGGGTGGCCGTGGTCAGCCACAACTCCGCCCGGCTGATGGAGCTGCTGCATGCCGTCCCGGCCGGCGGGCGGATCTGCGTGCCGATCAACTTCCGGCTGCGCCCGGACGAGGTGCGGTTCATCGTCGAGCACTGCGGCGCGTCGGTGCTCCTGGTCGACCCGGAGCTCGACGGCGAGCTGGCCGACGTGACGGCGCGACACCGGTTCGTGCTGGGCGCCGAGACCGAGGAGCTGATGCGGTTCGACGTCGAGCCCCGGCCGTGGTCGGCGCCGGACGAGAACGCCACCGCCACGATCAACTACACCTCGGGCACCACCGCGAGCCCGAAGGGCGTGCAGCTGACCCACCGCAACATCTGGATCAACGCGGTGACCTTCGGCATGCACGCCCGGGCCTGGGAGCGCGACGTCTACCTGCACACGCTGCCGCAGTTCCACTGCAACGGCTGGGGCATGCTCTACACGATGGCCGGGCTCGGCGCGAAGCAGATCATGATTCGCAAGATCGACGGCGCGGAGATCCTCCGGCGGATCGACGAGCACGGGGTGACCATCCTCTGCGCCGCTCCGGCGGTGGTCGCGGCCGTGCTGGACGCGGCGAAGAACTGGGACGGCGAGGTCCCGGGACGCGGTCGGGTGCGGGTGGTGTGCGCCGGCGCGCCGCCGCCCAGCCGCACCATCCAGCGCATCGACGAGGAGCTGGGCTGGGAGTTCCTGCAGATCTACGGCCTGACCGAGACCTCGCCGCTGCTCACCTTCAACCGGCAGCGCCCGGGCGACGACGACCTGCCCAGCGAGGAGCGCGCGCGCAAGCTCAGCCGGGCCGGCGCCCCGGCGCTGGGCGTCTCGTTGCGCATCGCCGACGGCGGGGAGGTGATGGCCCGCTCGAACGTGGTGATGGAGGGCTACTGGAACAATCCCGACGCCACCGGCGAGGCGCTCGAGGACGGGTGGTTCCACACCGGCGACGGCGGCTCGATGGACGACGAGGGCCACCTGACGATCTCGGACCGGAAGAAGGACGTGATCATCACCGGTGGGGAGAACGTGTCCTCGATCGAGGTGGAGGACACCATCTTCAGCCACCCGGCGGTGGCCGAGGTCGCGGTGATCGGGGTACCCAGCGAGAAGTGGGGCGAGACGATCAAGGCCTTGGTGGTGCCGGTCGACGGCGCGGAGATCTCCGAGGCCGATGTGATCGCGCACTGCAAGCAGCGGCTCGCCGGCTACAAGGCCCCCACTTCAGTGGAGTTCCGCGAAGAAATCCCCCGTACCGCCACCGGGAAGATTCAGAAGTTCAAGCTGCGCGAGGCGTACTGGGCCGGCCGCGACCGTCAGGTCGGCTGAACGACGGACGCCGCCCGGCGTTGACCTGACGCTGGGTGGCGTCCGGGGCGCGTGATGTGTCCCCGAGTGGGCTATCCGTGGCCTAACCCTGGTGTCGCTGCCGCAAGATCTGTGCGCAGGCTGAGATCGTCCGCACGTTCCTGATTCATGGACGTGTGGAGGCTCGGTCGTGCGGTCGATCCGCGGGCAATTGCGGCGGGTCACGGTGGTGGCTGTGCTGCTGGTCGGTGCGCTGCTCGCCGGATCCGGCGTGGGCGTCGCCCAGCCGCCCCCGCCGCCGACGCCACCACCCAATCCGAGCGACCAGCAGCTGGACCAGAGCAAGCGCGACGTCGCGGGCAAGGCCGACGAGGTCGGTCGGCTGTCCGGCGAGCTGACCCAGGTGCAGGCCGAGGCGGACCGGCTGGGTGAACAGCTCGGGGCTCGTCAGGAGATCGCCAACCAGGCACTGGCCGACCTGGAGCTGGCCAGGGACGCCGCGACCGCCGCCGCCGCCCGGGCCCAGGCCACCCGCGCCGAGTCCGCGGCCGCCTCGGTGGCGATCGAGCAGACCCAGCGGCGGGTCGACGAGTTTCTCGCCGAGCTGTATCTGCGCGGCGCCGACGCCGGTTCGCTCGGGCTGCTGGAGCAGGCCGCGAACCCGGCGGAGGTGGTGGAGCGGGCAGAGGCGTCCGAGGCGCTGGCGGCCGAGCAGCGTGCTGCCCTGGACAGCCTGCAGCGGGCCCGGGTGACCAAGGTCAACGTCGACTCGCTGGCCCGGGCCGCGAGCGAGGACGCCCAGCGCAAGCAGGCGGCCGCCGACGGCGCGAAGCGTTCGGCCGACGCGGCCGTGGCCACCGCGATCGCCCAGGTGGAGGCCGGGCTGGCGCAGCTGCGCGCGGTCGAGGCTCGCCGGGTGGAGATCGAACGCCAGCTCGACGCGCTGAGCGCCCGGGATGCCGGTCTGCGCGCCCAGCGCAAGCGCTACCTGGACTACCAGGAGGCCCTCGCGGCGGCCGCGCGCGCCGAGCAGGCCGCCGCGGCCGCGCGGGCCGGCCGGGCCGGTCGATCCGGCGCGGTCGGCGGGCTGCCGGAGGTGATCGACCGGGCGCTGTCCCAGCTGGGCACCACCTACGCCTGGGGCGGCGGCAACCGCAACGGCCCCACCCGGGGGATCCGGGACGGCGGCGTGGCCGACCGGTTCGGGGACTTCCGCAAGACCGGGTTCGACTGCTCCGGCCTGATGATCTACGCGTTCGCGGCGGCCGGGATCCCGCTGCCGCACTACAGCGGCTACCAGTACAACGCCGGCAAGAAGATTCCACTGGCCGAGAAACGGCCCGGCGACATGCTGTTCTGGTCCGAAGGCGGCCGGATCCACCACGTCGCGCTCTACCTCGGCGACGGCAAGATGGTCGAGGCGCCCTACTCCGGAGGCAAGGTACGGGTCACCTCGGTGCGCACCGACGGCCTGATGCCCTACGTGACCCGGCTGATCTGACTGTGGGTGCGGCGCCCGCGGGTGAGCTTCACCGGGGTCATACCCTCGGCGCGGTTCGCTGCACCCGTAGGCCCGGGGGAGGACCCTCCGGCGGAGGGAGTACGCGGTGACCAACCCGGAGCAGGCGGGCGGCTCGACCCCCGCGACGGCGGCGACGGCCGGTGCCGGGCAGACGGCCCCGGCCCAGGCGGGCGGACCGCCGAGCCCGGCCAAGGAGGCCGAGCTGCTCGAACGCACCGTGTTCGAGATCAAGCGGATCATCGTGGGGCAGGACCGGCTGGTGGAGCGGTTGCTGGTGGGTCTGCTGGCCAAGGGCCACCTGCTGCTGGAGGGCGTGCCCGGAGTGGCCAAGACGCTGGCCGTGGAGACCGCCGCGCGGGTGGTCGGCGGTACGTTCTCCCGGCTGCAGTTCACCCCCGACCTGGTGCCCGCCGACATCCTCGGCACCCGCATCTACCGGCAGGGGCGCGAGGAGTTCGACGTCGAGCTGGGTCCAGTGGTGGCCAACTTCGTGCTCGCCGACGAGATCAACCGGGCGCCGGCCAAGGTGCAGTCGGCGATGCTGGAGGTGATGGCCGAGAAGCACCTGTCCATCGGCGGCAAGACCTTCCCGATGCCGGACCCGTTCCTGGTGCTGGCCACCCAGAACCCGATCGAGAACGAGGGCGTCTACCCGCTGCCCGAGGCCCAGCGCGACCGGTTCCTGTTCAAGATCATCATCGAGTACCCCGACCTCGAGGAGGAGCGCGAGATCATCTACCGGATGGGTGTCGAGGCGCCCACCCCGGCGCAGGTGCTCAGCCCGGCCGAGCTGGTGCGGCTGCAGGGCTCGGCCGCCCGGGTCTTCGTGCACCACGCGCTGGTCGACTACGTGGTCCGACTGGTGGTGGCCACCCGCACCCCGGCCGAGCACGGGCTGGCCGACGTCGCCGGCTGGGTGTCCTATGGCGCCTCGCCCCGGGCGAGCCTGGGCATCGTGGCCGCCGCCCGCGCGTTGGCCCTGGTCCGGGGCCGGGACTACGTGCTGCCCCAGGACGTGATGGACGTGGCGCCGGACGTGCTGCGCCACCGGCTGGTGCTGTCCTACGACGCGGTGGCCGACGCGGTACCGATGGACCACATCCTCACCCGGGTCCTGCAGACCGTCCCGCTGCCCCAGGTCAGCTCCCGCCCGCAGTACGCGGCCGCGACGTGACGGCCCAGTGACGGCACCGTCCTACCCGTCGCCGCCCAGCCTGCGTGACGGCAAGCTGGAGGCGGCGCTGCGCACCCTCGAGCTGACCGTGCGTCGACGTCTGGACGGGCTGCTGCAGGGCAACCACCTCGGTCTGGTGCCCGGCCCGGGCAGCGAACCGGGCGAGGCGCGGCCCTACCAGGCAGGCGACGACGTACGGCGGATGGACTGGGCGGTCACCGCCCGCACCACGGTGCCGCACATCCGCCAGACGGTGGCCGACCGGGAGCTGGAGACCTGGGTCGTGGTCGACCTCTCGGCCAGCCTGGACTTCGGGACCGCCGCCTGCGAGAAGCGCGACCTGGCGGTGGCCGCCGTGGCCGCGGTGGTGCACCTGACCCAGGGCGGCGGCAACCGGGTCGGCGCGCTGGTGTCCACCGGCGAGCACACCATCCGGGTTCCGGCCCGGAGCGGTCTGCAGCACGCCCGGGGTCTGCTGCGCCGCGTGGCGCAGACCCCCAGGGCTGCCGAGGGGGTGCGTGGCGACCTCACCGCCGCGGTCGAGCTGCTTCGCCGTCCGCCCCGCCGACGGGGGCTCTCGGTGGTCGTGTCGGACTTCCTCGGTGACCTGAGCTGGGAGCGCCCGCTGCGCGCGCTGTCCGCCCGGCACGATCTGCTGGCGGTCGAGGTGCTCGACCCGCGCGACCTGGAGTTGCCCGATGTCGGCACGGTGGTGCTCGCCGACCCCGAGTCCGGCCGGCAGCGCGAGGTGGACACCACCCCGCTGCTGCGCCGGGAGTTCGCCGCGGCGGCGGCCGACCACCGCGAACAGGTGGCCACCGCGCTGCGCCGGTGCGGCTCGGCGCACCTCGTGCTGCGCACCGACCGGGACTGGATCGCCGACGTGGTGCGGTTCGCGGTGGCCCGCAAGCGACAGTGGTCCGACGCGTCCTCCCCTCAGCCGGTCAGCTCCGGCGGTCGACCGGGGGTGGTCTGAGTGAGCTTCGCCCAACCCTGGTGGCTGTTGCTGCTGGTCGCGGTGGCCGCCCTGGTGTACGTGTACTGGCGGATGCAGCGCCGGCGGCTGCGCGACACGATGCGCTTCACCAATCTGGAGCTGCTGGAGCGGGTCGCGCCGCGCCGGCCGGGCTGGATCCGGCATGCCCCGACCGCACTGGTGCTGGTGGCGCTGGTGCTGCTGAGCGTGGCGCTGGCCGGCCCCACCGCGGAGGCGAAGGTGCCCCGCAACCGGGCCACGGTGGTGCTGGTGATCGACGTGTCGCTGTCGATGCAGGCGACCGATGTCGTGCCCACCCGGTTGGAGGCCGCGCAGGTGGCCGCCAAGGGCTTCGCCGACCGGCTCACCCCTGGCATCAACCTCGGGCTGATCTCGTTCGCCGGCACCGCCGCGGTGCTGGTGTCGCCGACGGTCGACCGGGATCCGGTGAAGCGGGCGATCGACGGCCTGAAACTGTCCGAGTCCACGGCCACCGGCGAGGCGATCCTGGCCGCCCTGCAGTCCATCGAGAGCTTCTCCCAGGGGCTGGCCGGCGGAGCCGAGGGCCCACCGCCCGCGCGGGTCGTGCTGATGACCGACGGGAAGCAGACCCTGCCCGGCCCGGACGGCGAGAACGAGCCGCGCGGCTCGTTCACCGCCGCGCACAAGGCCGCCGACGGCAAGGTCCCGATCTCCACCATCTCCTTCGGCACCCTGCTCGGGCGGATCGACCTGAGCGGGCGCAGCACCCCGGTCCCGGTGGACGACGACTCGATGCGCAAGATCGCCCAGATCTCCGGCGGCCAGTTCTTCACCGCGGCCAGCCAGGAGGAGCTGACCCAGGTCTACGAGAACCTCAGCGAGGAGATCGGCTACGAGGTGCGGCGGGTGGACACCAGCCGGCCCTGGCTGATCGCCGGTGCCCTGCTGGCCATGGCAGGCATCGGGTCCGCGTTCGCGTTCGGTCGCCGGCTGCCCTGAGGCATATCGTCCGCGTCCGACTTCGTGAGATGCGGCCACCTCGCCGAGCCGCGCGGCGCCCGGCTGGATAGCGTGTCCCGGTGAGTCGAAGCGTGCTGGTGACCGGTGGCAACCGCGGTATCGGACTGGCGATCGCGCAGGCGTTCGCCGAACTGGGCGACCAGGTCGCGGTCACCCACCGCGGCTCCGGCGCCCCGGACGGGCTGTTCGGAGTGCACTGCGACGTGACCGACGCGGACAGCGTGGACGCCGCTTTCACCGAGGTGGAGGACGCGCACGGGCCGGTCCAGGTGCTGGTGTCCAACGCCGGGATCACCGACGACACCCTGCTGATGCGGATGTCGGACGAGCAGTTCACCCGGGTGCTGGACGCCAACCTGACCGGCGCCTACCGGGTCGCCAAGCGGGCCACCCGGGGGATGCTGCGGGCCCGTGGCGGCCGGATGATCTTCATCTCGTCGGTGGTCGGGCTGCTCGGGTCGGCCGGCCAGGCGAACTACGCGGCCAGCAAGGCCGGCCTGGTCGGGCTCTCCCGGTCCATCGCCCGCGAGCTGGGCAGCCGCTCGATCACCGCGAACGTGGTGGCACCCGGGTTCGTGGAGACCGACATGACCGCGCAGCTGGGTGACAAGCGCCAGCAGGAGATCCTCGCGCAGATCCCGCTGACCCGGTTCGCCGCCGCGGCGGAGGTGGCCGGCGCGGTCACCTGGCTGGCCTCGGACGCGGCCGCCTACGTCACCGGAGCGGTACTGCCGGTCGACGGCGGCCTCGGCATGGGGCACTAACGGCACGGCGAGAGCAACGGACGGCGCTCTCGTCGGATAGGTTCCGACGAGAGTGCCGTTCGCCAGTGCGCCGGGCTCGGCCGGGCCGCTATGCCGGGTGGCCCAGATTCCTTCGGCGAGTGGATCGACGGTCGATGGTGCGTGATCCGGAGCCGCTGGATAGGACAAAGGTCCCGACCTGAGGGCCGGCAGGACTCGGGACGTTGGTCCCTTGTCCCACGTTGTCATTGCCCGTTGACTTCCTGTCATCGCTCCCCACCTGGAGGTTTCGAAGTGAACTCGGACAACTGCTCGGTCCTGCAGCTGACCGCCATCGGAACGGAGTGCCTCGTCGTGGTACTGCGCGGGCCGGTCGACAGGTCGACGACCAGCACCTGCCGAGCGCTCCTGCATGCCGCCGTCGACGCGGGTACGCGGCTGCTGCTCATGGACGTGAGTGCCGTCGAGCCCATGCCCCGGGGAATGATCGAGGTTCTGGTCGACATCCAGCGCGACATCCACACCCGCGGTGGTCAGATCCTGGTGGAAGGCGCCCGCTCCGCGCTCCCGTTCGAGCCGGATCTCGCGGAGGTGTTCGCGACCTACCGCCGGACCGTCACCGCGCGTGAGGGCGCCGAGCATCCCACGCTCGCGTGTGCGGTCTGAGGCGACCACGCCGATCTCGTCGCTGCCGCACAAGCTGGGCTTCGCCCGCAGGGCCGAAGCCCCGGTCTACGCCACCCGTCGGGCCGCTGACGTGCGGTCCCCGTAGGGTCGTCGGTCAGAAGGCTTCGCCGACCGGGTGTCAGACTGGATGGAGACGTTGTGACGGGGCTTCTCGACAGCAAGCGCATCCTGATCACTGGCGTGATCACCGATGCGTCGTTGGCGTTCCACGTGGCCAGGGTGGCCCAGGAGCAGGGCGCGTCGGTGGTGCTCACCGGCTACGGGCGGATGCGCCTGGTGGAGCGGATCGCCCAGCGGTTGCCGCAACCGGCGCCGGTTATCGAGCTCGATGTGTCCGACCAGGCCCAGCTGGACAGCCTGGCCGAGCGGGTCGGCGAACACGTGGACGGCCTGGACGGCGTGCTGCACTCCATCGGGTTCGCTCCGGCGACCTGCCTCGGCGAGGGCGCGTTCCTCACCGCGCCGTGGGCGGACGTGGCAACCACGATCCAGGTCAGCGCCTACTCGTTCAAGTCGCTGGCGGTGGCCTGCAAGCCGCTGATGTCCGCCGGCGGCTCGGTGGTCGGGATGGACTTCGACAATCGGCAGGCGTGGCCGGCCTACGACTGGATGGGGGTGGCCAAGTCGACGCTGGAGTCGGTGTGCCGCTACCTGGCCCGTGACTTCGGCCCGGACGGGATCCGGGTCAACCTGTGCGCCGCCGGCCCGGTCAGGACGATGGCCGCGAAGTCGATCCCCGGGTTCGCCGCGTTCGAGGAGGCCTGGGACGGCCGGGCGCCCCTGGGCTGGGACGTCACCGCCGCCGAACCGGTGGCCCGGACGGTGTGCGCGTTGCTCTCGGACTGGTTGCCGGTGACCACCGGGTCGATGGTCTGGGCGGACGGCGGTTTCCACGCAATCGGTGTGTGATGACCGAAGTCGTTGACGCGCTGCTCGTGCTGTCGTTCGGGGGGCCGGAAGGCCCGGACGACGTCATGCCGTTCCTGGAGCGGGTCACCGCCGGCCGGGGAGTGCCGCGCGAGCGGTTGGCGGCGGTGGCCGAGCACTACCAGCACTTCGGTGGGGTCTCGCCGATCAACGCCCGCAACCGTGAGCTGATCGCCGCGATCGAGAGGCTGACCGACCTGCCGGTGTACTTCGGCAACCGCAACTGGCACCCGCTGGTCGAGGACACCGTGGCCGAGATGACCCGGGACGGGGTGCGCCGGGCGTTGGTCCTCGCCACCAGCGCCTACGGCGGCTACTCCGCCTGCCGGCAGTACCACGAGGACATCGCCCGGGCCCGGGCCTCGGTCGGTGAGGGGGCTCCGGAGCTGGTCAAGCTGCGGCACTTCTTCGATCACCCGGAGTTCGTGAACGCGGTGGCCGACGCGGTCCGGGCGGCCCGGACGCGGCTCGGCGCGGCGGGGGAGAAGGCCCGGCTGGTGTTCACCGCCCACTCGGTGCCGACCGCCGCCGACGCCGCGGCCGGGATACCGGCCGAGGGCGGCCACCGCTACTCCCGGCAGGTGGCCGAGGCCGCCCGCCTGGTCGCCGAGGCGGTGGGGGCGGCCGAGTACGACGTGGTGTGGCAGTCCCGTTCCGGCCCGCCGAGCGTGCCCTGGCTGGAACCGGACGTCGTCGACCACCTCGACACCGTCGCCGCTGCAGGCCATCCCGCGGTGCTGGTGTGCCCGGTCGGATTCGTCAGCGATCACGTCGAGGTGGTGTGGGACCTGGACAACGAGGCCCGGGAGCGCGCCGGTGAGCTGGGCCTCGGGTTCGCCCGGGCGGCCACCGCCGGCGCCGACCCCCGGTTCGCCGCCATGGTCGTCGAGCTGGTCGCCGAGCACACCGACGCGGGCCCGGCGCGGGCGCTGGGATGCGTATCGTCAGCGGGGTACGGCGTGAACGGCGCGGCCTGCGCCCCGGACTGCTGCCGTGCGGTCCGACGGTAGCCGGGGTGTTCAGTGCCGGCCGATGCCGGCCAGCACCCGGACCGCCTCGGCCACCGCGGCGCGGCGGGCCGTCCGGACCCCCGCCGCGAGTGGGCGCAACGCCTCGGTGCGGGCCGCAGCGGCCGACGCGGTCAACGCACCGCCGGGATCGTCCACCGACGCCGCCGCGAGGATGGCCTCGACCTCGTCGGCGTGCGCCAGCACCCGCAATGCCGGCGCCGGCATCCCGTCGGGCCACAGCGACCTCGGCCGGGCCCGCAGGGTGTTCTCGATCTCCTGTCGGACACCGGGACGGTGCCGGGCCACCCCGAGCGAGGTGAGCGTGGAGGCCGACCGGCGCACCTGGTCGCGCAGGCCGTGCTCGGTCTCGCCCAACGGCAGGTGCTCGTCCGGGGGAACGGCTTCGAGCACGGAGTGCAACTGCCAGCGCAGCAGCCCGTCGGCCACCGGGGCCGGCACCAGGCCGTAGCCGACGTCGGTGAGCAGCACACCCTCCCCGGACTCGACCGCCGCCCGGCTGAATGCGCCGGTGCTGGGCATGCCGCGCAGGTCGCCGGGGACCGGGAGCACCAGGCGGGCGGCGACACCGGCCCCGGCGCCGACCCTGCGCAGCGCGGCCAGCAGGAACGTGGTCGACGTGGGCCGATCGGCCGGACCCGGCAGGCCGGTCAGCCCGGCGGTCGGTTCGTCGGCGGCCACCACGTCGTGTGCCTCGGCCCACGGCTCGAGCGCGTCTAGCACGTCGTCGGGCGCGGCGGCCCCGGCCAACCATGCCGAGAGCCACACCGTCATCGTCGCGGAAGCGCAGGACACCTGCGTCAGGCTAGAGGGCATTCCCCGGCGTGGCAGCACGGCCGAGCGGGTGACACGCCGATAACGTTCCGCGATCGTGAGGGAACGCACCGAACGCTCCGACCGTCCGACGACCGTCCGCTACTCCGATCCGCTGGCCGCGCCGCGGCGAAAGGCCGAACCGGCCTCCGTGGTCGGCGAACCAGGGATGGTGCTGGAGGACCCCGCCAGCGGGTTCTGCGGCGCGCTGGTGGGGATCGGCAAGGACGGCGCGATGCTCGAGGACGCCCGGGGCCGGCGGCGGGTGTTCCCGCTGCGCCCGGGCGGCTTGCTGCTGGAGGGCCGGCCGGTCACGGTCACCCGGCCGGCCATTCCCCGGGTGGCGCCGGCCCGATCGGCGTCCGGGTCGGTAAGGGTGGAGGGGCTGCGGGCCCGGGTTGCGCGGGCCGGCCGGATCTGGGTGGAGGGCCTGCACGACGCCGAGCTGGTCGAGCGGGTCTGGGGACACGACCTGAGGGTCGAAGGTCTGGCGGTGGAACCGCTGCACGGAATCGACGACCTGGCCGGCGCGGTGGCCGGCTTCGGCCCCGGTCCGGGCCGACGCCTCGGGATCCTGGTGGACCACCTGGTCGCGGGATCCAAGGAGACCCGCACCGCGGCGACGGTGGCCGGCCGGGACGTGCTGGTCACCGGGCACCCCTACGTGGACGTCTGGCAGGCCGTACGGCCCTCGGTGGTGGGCATCGACGCCTGGCCGTCGGTGCCCCGGGGCACCGACTGGAAGACCGGGGTCTGCGCCGCCCTGGGCTGGGGCGAGCCGGCGGACGGGGCCCGGCGGGTGCTCGGCGCGGTACGCGGGATCCGGGACCTGGAGACGCCCCTGGTGGGTGCGGTCGAGCAGCTGATCGACTTCGTGACCCAGGAGCCCTGAGACTTCCCGAGTCGACCCCGGGTGCTGGTGTGCTCTGGCACGATGGGTCCATGTCCGCGGCTGTGATCTGGTTCATCGCCGGAATCGTGTTGCTCGGCGCCGAGGCGCTCACCGGCACCTTCGTGCTGTTGATGCTCGGGGCCGGCGCGCTGGCGGCGGCCACGTCCGCCTTGTTCAGCCCGTCGCCGTTCGTCGACGCGTTGGTGTTCGCGACGGTTTCGGCGCTGTTGCTGGTGGCCGTACGGCCCAGACTGGGGCGGCAGACCCCGGCGGCGCTGGAGTGTGACGGCTCCCCGCTCGGGGGATCGGGGCTCGTGGTGCGCCGGGTGGACGCGGACAGCGGCCAGATCAAGATCGACGGTGAGCTATGGTCGGCCCGGTCGCTCGAGCGCGACCGGGTGTTCGAGCCCGGCGAACGGGTGACGGTGATGCAGCTCTCCGGGGTGACCGCGGTGGTGTCCGCGGAAATCTGACGACATCGGACACGGACTGTGGATGGAGGGGCGATGGAGTCGGTGGCGCTGTTGGTGGTCGGGCTGTTCGTGCTGCTGGTGATCGTGGTGGTGGTCAAGTCGGTGCGGATCGTGCCGCAGGCGTCGGTGGCCATCGTGGAGCGACTGGGCCGGTACAAGGCGACCAAGGAGGCCGGCCTGGCCATCCTGGTGCCGTTCGTGGACAAGGTCCGCCAGCAGGTCGACATGCGCGAGCAGGTGGAGTCCTTCCCGCCGCAGTCGGTGATCACCCAGGACAACCTCACCGTGCACGTGGACACGGTCGTCTACTACAAGGTGATCGACCCCAAGTCGGCGCTCTACGGGGTGGCGAACTTCCTCGACGGTGTGCAGAACGTCACCACGACGACCCTGCGCAACGTGGTCGGCGGGCTGAGCCTGGAGCAGACGCTCACCTCCCGTGACAAGATCAACACCGCGCTGCGCGGCGAGCTGGACGAGGCGACCCACCGCTGGGGGATCCGGATCAACCGGGTGGAGATCAAGGCGATCGACCCGCCGCCGTCCATCCAGGACTCCATGGAACGGCAGATGAAGGCCGATCGGGAGAAGCGGGCGATGATCCTCACCGCCGAGGGCCAGCGGGAGTCCGCGATCAGGGCAGCCGAAGGGCAGAAGCAGGCCCAGATCCTGTCTGCCGAGGGCGCCAAGCAGGCCGCCATCATGGAGGCCGAAGCCGAGCGGCAGTCCCGGATCCTGCGCGCGCAGGGCGACCGGGCGGCCCGCTACCTGCAAGCCCAAGGGCAGGCCAAGGCGATCGAGAAGGTGTTCGCGGCGATCAAGTCGGGCAAGCCGACGCCGGAACTGCTGGCCTACCAGTACCTGCAGACCCTGCCGCAGATGGCGCAGGGCGACGCGAACAAGGTGTGGGTGGTGCCCAGCGACTTCGGTAAGGCGCTGGAGGGGTTCACCCGGATGCTCGGGGCGCCCGGCGAGGACGGGGTGTTCCGGTACCAGCCCAGTCCGGACAGCGGCGAGCCGAACAGCGGTCGGCCCGAGGACGACGACGCGTCGGTGCGCGACTGGTTCGACACCAGCACCCACCCGGAGATTGCGAAGGTGGTCGCCGAGGCGGAGGCGCAGGCCCGCCAGGAGCTGCCGCCGATCAACTCCCGGAACGAGGCGGCGGGGCCGCCACCCCCGCCGGGCTGAGCGGCGCCCGGACCGCCCACCGGCCCAAGGCATGGTACGGGCACAGCTACTCCTCGGCCGGGGGCTGTCGACGTTGAACGTTCAACCCCGCGCCGGGTTCCCCGCTCAGTTCGGCCGGAAGCCGAATGGAAGCTCCAGGCGGTGACGGCGCAACAGCTCCGCGTCGGCCAGCAGCTCACCGGTGGGCCCGTCCGCGACCACCACCCCCTCGTCGATGACCACGCTGCGCGGGCACACCTGCAGGGCGTAGGGCAGGTCGTGGGTGACCATCAGCATCGTCCGGCCCAGGCCCAGCAGCACCTCGGCGAGCTCACGCCGGGCCACCGGGTCCAGGTTGGCCGACGGCTCATCCAGCACCAGGATCTCCGGGTCGCAGGCCAGTACCGTGGCCAACGACACCCGGCGCCGCTGCCCGCCGGACAGTCGCAGCGGTGACCGGTCGCGGTGCTCGGACATGCCCACCGCAGCCAGCGCGTCATCGACCCGGCCGGCCAGCGCGTCGGGCGGCACCCCGAAGTTCGCCGGCCCGAACGCCACGTCCTCGGCCACCGTCGGCATGAACAACTGGTCGTCCGGGTCCTGGAACACCACACCGACCCGCCGCCTGATCTCGGCCAGGTGGGGCTTGGCCACGGCCAGTCCACCCACCCGCACGCTGCCCGCGCCGGCGGTGAGGATGCCGTTGAGGTGCAGCACCAGGGTGGTCTTGCCGGCGCCGTTGGGCCCGAGCAAAGCCACCCGCTCGCCGGGTTCGACTCGCAGGTCCACCCCGAAAAGTGCCTGGTGCCCGTTCGGGTAGGCGAACGCGAGCCCGGTCACCTCAAGCGCGGCGACCGGTGCCACCGGACCGACCCGCGTGGTGCCGGCGGTGTCCCGGGAGGGGTACGTGCCGGCGGTCATCCGAGGACCCAGCCGGTGAGCACCAGGCCCAGGGCCGCCGCCGGGAAGGCGAGCCCGGCGCTCCACTGGGTGACGGTGGCCCGCTCGGCGGTCAACACCGGCATAGCGCCGGTCCAGCCGCGGGACAGCATCGCCAGGTGCACCCGCTCGCCGCGCTCGTAGGACCGGAGAAACAGGGCGCCGATGCCGCGCGCGGTGGCGCCGGCCTGCCACAGGAACCGGGGATCGTGACCCCGGGCGATGCGGGCCACCCGCATCCGGCGGGCCTCCCCGACGATCACGTCCACGTACCGCAGCATCATGGTGGTGATGGTGGTGACCATCGACGGCGCATGCAGCCGCTGCAGCCCTACCAGCAGTTCGCGCAGCGGGGTGGTGGCGGCCAGGGTGAGCGAGGTCAGCACCCCGAGCGTGCCCTTCACCAGGATGTTCCACCCGGCCAGTAGACCGGGTACCGACAGCGACATGCCGAGCACCTCGGTCCGCTCGCCCTCGCCGACCAGCGGCAGCAGCACCGCCAGCACCACGAACGGCGCCTCGATCAGTGACCTGGTGAGAAGCCAGCGCGGTGGGATTCTGGCCACTGCCCACACCGCCGCCAGCAGGACCAGGTAACCACCGAATACGGCGAAGTGCTCGCGGGGGGTGGAGACCACGCAGAGCACCCCGAGGAACGCGGCGACCAGTTTCACCTCCGGAGGCAGCCGGTGCACCGGGGAGGATCGGTCGAGAAACAGCGGATGCGAGTGTCCGGCGCCCATCGGTCAGGCCTTGGGGGGACCGGCGCGGCGCCTGCCCAGCAGCCAGAACAACCCACCGGCCGCCGTCAACGTCAGCAGCACGCCGGCCACCCCGGCCGCCCCGGTGAGCCGATCGTCGTCTCCGATTTCGTAGCCCGCAAGCGGGCCGGTAGCGAACGGATGCTCGACGGCGTTGCGCGCGATGCACGTGCCCTCGAGCTGTTTCACGCCGTCGGCGGTGCTGACCTGGCACCCCTCCTGGGCAACCGTTTCCAGCCCGTCCGGGTGCGGGCTGGCCAGGTAGGACAGCAAACCCGCCGCCACGAGCGAGACCAGCAGGAAACCCGCGAAGAAGCGTGCCGAACGGCGGCGGTTGGGCCTGGCGGTGGCCTGCCCGGTCATGCCGGACTCCCTTCGGGCCGACGCAGTTCGAGGGTGGGCCCGGTGCCGCGCAACAGATACACGAGGTCGGGTCGGGCGGCCGCCACCGCACCGACGGTGAGCGCGGTGATCACGCCCTCCCCGATACCGATCAACGCGTGCAGGCCGACCATCAGGACGACCGTGGTGCCCAACGCGAGCCCCTGGCCGCCGATGGCGTACTGGAGCACGAAGCCCAGCGACGCCACCACGGTGTTGACGAAGGCCGCCAGGAACGCGGTGACGGTCAGGCCACGCTGGCCGCGTTGCGCGATCCGGCGCATCGCGAGCGCCACCCCGTACCCGGCGAACACCCCGATCAGCGCCATGTTGGTGATGTTGGCGCCCAACGCGGTGATCCCGCCGTCGGCGAACAGCAGGGCCTGCACCACCAGCACGATCGAGATGCACAGCGCGCCGACCCAAGGCCCGACCAGGATCGCGACCAGAGCACCCCCCAGCAGGTGGCCGCTGGCCCCGGGCAGGATCGGGAAGTTCAGCATCTGCACGGCGAACACGAACGCCGCAACCAGGCCGGCCATCGGGGCGGTCCGGTCGTCGAGGTCGGCCCGGGCCCTGGCCAGGCAGACGGCCATCCCCAGGACGGCGACCAACCCGAACGCGGCGGCGGTCGGAGTGTTGACCAGGCCGTCACTCATGTGCATGGCCAGGTACATGGGTAGTCCTCCCGATGGGCCGGTCCGCACACGCTAGGCGCCCACCGTGTGCTGTCGCAATGGTTCTGCGATAAGCATCGCTGACCCGCGGCACCGGCACGGCCCGTGAGGTACAAGTCCGTGAAAAGTGGCGGTGATGGCCTCGAGCGCGCGCGCACAGCCGCACCATGGGCGGTGCGTCGGTGCCCGTGCGAGGATCGCCAGGTGAGTACCGCCGCCATGCTCGACCTGGTGCCGCCGTCTACCCCCCTCCCGCCCGCGACCGAGTCGTTGCGGACCGAGGTGCGGGCGTTCCTCGCGGGCGAAGGGGCCGCCGGCCGGCTGGTACCCCGGTGCGATGTGTGGCTGTCCGGATGGGACGAGGACTTCAGCCGGGAGCTGGGCCGGCGCGGCTGGTTGGGCATGACACTGCCCCGGGCCTACGGCGGTCACGACCGGACGGCCCTGGACCGTTACGTGGTGACCGAGGAGCTGCTCGCCGCGGGCGCTCCGGTCGCCGCGCACTGGATCGCCGATCGGCAGATCGGTCCGTCGCTGCTGCGGTTCGGCACCGAGCACCAGAAACGCCGATATCTGCCGCGGATCGCGGCCGGCGAGTGCTATTTCGGCATCGGCATGAGCGAGCCTGACTCCGGCTCCGACCTGGCCTCGGTGCGCACCAGGGCCACCCGGGCGGACGGTGGCTGGCGGCTGACCGGCACGAAGGTCTGGACCTCCGGGGCGCACCACGCGCACGCGTTCTTCGCCCTGGCCCGCAGCGCCCCCGCCGAGGACCGCAACCGGCACGTCGGCTTGAGCCAGTTCATCGTCGAACTGGATTCGCCGGGGGTGACCGTTCGGCCGATCCCGCTGCTCACCGGAGCGCACCACTTCAACGAGGTACTGCTGGAGGACGTGTTCGTGCCCGACGAGCTGGTGCTGGGTGATGTCGGCGCCGGCTGGCACCAGGTGACCTCCGAGCTGGCATTCGAACGCAGCGGGCCGGAGCGTTTCCTGTCCACGTTCCCGCTGCTGGCCGCGCTGGTGGGGGAGCTCGCCGGACGCGCCGACGACCTGGGGACCGCCGGGCTGCGCGATCTGGGGGCCCTGGTGTCCCGGGTGTGGACGTTGCGGCGGTTGTCGCTGGGCATCGCCGCCTCGCTGAGTTCCGGGGTGGCGGCGGACGTGCCGGCCGCTCTGGTGAAGGACCTCGGCACCCGCTACGAGAACGAGGTGATCGACGCGGCCCGGCTGCTCGTCGACATCCCGCCGGATCCTGGGGCGGAGCCCGGTTTCGCCCGGCTGCTCGCCGACGCGGTGCTGCACGCCCCCGGCTTCACCCTGCGCGGGGGCACGAACGAGATCCTGCGCGGCGTGGTGGCGAGAGGCCTGGGACTGCGATGAACACCGATGCGATGAACCCCGGCTCGATGAACCCCGGCTCGATGAACCCCGGCTCGGTGAACACCGAGTTGACCGAAACGCTGCGCGCGGTGTTCGGCGACCACCCGGCCGACGTTCGGGACGGCCTGCCGGCCAAACTCTGGGGCACCCTCGCCGACCTGGGGGTGACCCTGCTCACCCTGCCCGAGGCGGCCGGCGGCAGCGGTGGCGAGTTGGCCGACGCCGCCGTGCTGCTGCTGACCGCCGGCGAGGCCGCCGCGCCGGTACCGCTCGCGGAGACCGACCTGCTGGCCGGGTGGCTGCTGCACACCGCGGGTCTTCCGGTGCCTCGAGGTGCCCCGCTGGCGGTGGCCGCCGCGCCGACCCGGAGCGTGTCGATCAGCGCCGCACCCGATGGAGGCTTAGCCGTCGCCGGGCGGCTGGCCCGGGTCGGTTGGGCCCGGTGCGCGGGCCGGATCGCGGTACTGGCCACCGGACCCGACGGAGCGGATCTGGTGCTGTCGGTCGACCCCTCCGGGCCCGGGGTGGCGGTGCACGAGGGGGCCAACCTGGCCGGCGAACCCCGCGACGACCTGGAGCTCGACCTGCTCGTGGCCCCGTCCGACGCTGCGCCGGCGCCCTCGGACGCCCGGGCGCTGCTGGTCCGGCGGGCGGCGCTGGCCCGGGCGCTGCTGTTGGCCGGCGCGGCCGGCGCCGCGCTGGCGTGGTCGGTGCGCTACGCCGGCGAACGGGTCCAGTTCGGCCGCCCGATCGCGAAGTTCCAGGCCGTCCAGCAGCAGCTGGCGCTGGCCGCGGCCGAGGTGGCCGCCGCCCGGGCCGGCGCCGAGGCCGCCACCCGGATCGCCGCGAGCACCGACTTCGCCGGCGCCGACGCCGCGCTGGCGGTCGCGGTGGCCAAGGCGCGCGCCGGTGAGGCGGCCGGTGCGGTGGCCCGGATCGCGCACCAGGTGCACGGCGCGATCGGATTCACCCTCGAGCACCGCCTCCGGCTGGCCACTACCCGGCTCTGGGCCTGGCGCGACGAGGACGGCGACGAGGCCCAGTGGAACGCCGAGGTGGGCCGGCTGGCGCTGGCGGCCGGTCCGGACGGACTCTGGCCCATGATCACCCGCTCGAGCTGATCCGGAGCGCCGGCTGATCCTCGCTCAGCGCTGTCCGGTGGTCCCGCGCAGGGCGTCGGTGACGTCGAGGAACCCCGGGCGGGCCTGCGCGGTCGAGCGGCCGCGGTAGACCTGGAACGTCGCGGCGCGGTTGAAAAGCCGGTTCAGCCCGGTCACCGGGAACTCGGTGCGGAAGCTCACCAGAGGCATCAGCCCGTCGGTGTCGATCGCCGGTGACGAGCTCAGCGCCGCTACCAGGCTCGCCGAGTCGTAAGTTGTCATCGTCCGGGCGACCCGAGCGAACACCTCGTAGGCGGCCCAGGTGTTCTGCGGCACCGCGCCGGCCAGGTCCACGCCTGGGTCGTGGGCGGCCACCACTGTCCGGTACCGGCGCCAGACCGCGTTGTCCACCGCCGGGAACCAGCTCACCAGCTGCACGCTTCCGGCCACCGTGGGCAGCTGTGCCAGCCGGGTGGTGCGCAGGTCACCGGCCAGCACCAGCGGCACGCGGCCGCCGACCTGCGGCAGCGCCGACAACAACCGTTGACCGTCCCGGTCACCGCTGATCAGGATCGAGCAGTCACCGGAGTCGGCGATCCGCGCCGCGGTCTCGTTGACCGGGGCCGGGTCCGCAGGCAGCCGCAGCACCACCGGCCCGGGCTGGCCTGCGCGCGCCAGCCCGTCCACCACCAGCTCGGACACCGCGTCGTACTCCGGACGCTCGCCGCGCACCAGCGAGGTCCGGGTGCAACCGCGCTGGGCGGTCAGCACGGTGGCGGCGGCGGCCCGGACCGGGGCGCCGCCGGTGAGCGGAAACGACATCGGGCTGCGGAAGTCCGGCGCAGTGAGCGCCACCCCGCCCAGATATGGGATCCGGGCGGCCTCGAGCACCGGGAAGAACGCCGCCGCGTGCATGCTGTACGACCCGAGGACCGCAGTCACGTCCTCGTCGACCGCGCGACGGGCACAGCGCTCGGCGGCGCCGGCCGAGTCGCCTTCGTCGCAGGTCAGTACCTCGAGCGGGTGGTCGTTGATGCCGCCGGCGGCGTTCAGCGCGGCGGCGAACGCGTGCGCCACGGCCTGCACGTCCGGCTGGCTCGCGTCGGTGGCCGCCTCGGGCGCCCAGGTCATCACCTTGATCGGCACGCCGCTGGGCAGCGGACCAGCAGGGCTCCCGGACGACGGGCGCGACGTGGTCCCACAACCGGCGAGCAACACCGCGGCCACCACCAGCGCCGCGGTCAGTGCCCGGTTCATCGCCCGGTGGCCGCCGCGAGCACCGGCGTCAGGTCCTGGAAGCCAGGGCGGAGCTCGGTGAACCGCCCGTCCTCGAACGTCTGGTAGGTCACCCTCGGGTTGAACAGCCGGTTCAGCCCGGGCAGCGGCGCCTCCCTGGTGAAGTCCAGCGCTGGCGTCAGCCCGCCGGTGTCCACCGCGTTGCTGCCCCGCAGGGCCGCCAGCATCGACGCGGAGTCGAACCGGGTCAGTTGGCGGGCCACCTGGAGGAACACCTCGAACGCTGTCCAGGTCTGGCGTTGCACCGTGCCGGAGGCGTCGATCCGGTCGCCGCCTGGCCACTGGGCGAGCGCCTCGCGGTAGCGCCGCCAGGCGCCGTTGCTGCCCGGCGGAAGCGACTCGGTGAGGAACGTCCGGGCGCGCAGCTCGGGGAACTGGGCGGCCACCCCGACGGTTTGGCCGCCACCGATGGTGTAGAGCTGCTGGTCGGCGCCCTGCTGCTGGTAGCCGGCGAGGAAGCGTTGGGTGCCCTGGTCGCTGGTGGCCAGCACCACGCAGTCGCTGTCCCGGGTGGCTCGGCCGACCTCGTCGGCCAGCGAGCCTGGCCCACTGGGCAGCTCCGTGGTGGACACCAGACCGGCGCCGCCGCCAACCAGGCCGGCTCGGGTGTACCGCTCGAGCAGCGCCGCCGGGGCCGAGTCCTGGTGCACCAGCGCCGCCCGGCGGCAGCCCTGCATCGCGGCGAGCCGGGCCGCACCGGCGACCAGCAGCGCCGGGCCCCCGGTGATCGGGAATGCGACCGGGTCTGTCAGGTCACCTGGGCCGAGCGGGGCTCCGCCCAGGTAGGCGATTCCGGCGGCCTGGAGGATCGGCAGGTAGGCGCCGGCATGTGTGCTGTAGGAACCGACCACGGCCAGCACCTTCTCCTGGACTGCCTCCCGCGCGCACCGCTCGGCGCCGGCCGCCTCGCCGCCCTCGTCGCAGCTGAGCACCACCAGGGGCCGCCCGTTCACCCCGCCCTGCACGTTGGTCAGGTCGGCGAAGGCCTGGGCGACCATGGGCAGGTCGGGAAAGGCGATCGAGCTGACCGTGTCCTGCGGTGCCCAGATCATCACTTTGACCGGCGCGCCGGGCGGTGGCGGAGCCGACTCCAGCGGCGACAGCGCCGGACCGTCCGCGGTGCGCCCCGCGCCGCCGCAACCAGCCATCGCCGCCGTCGCCAGCACCGCGGTCGCCAGCACGGCCGTCCACCGCGCCGACGTGCGTCGCGCCGACGTGCGTCGCGCCGAGGTGGCCGCGAGCGCTCGGGCGCGCGGCCCTCGGAGCGGGGGCATCATGCCGAGCAGGGTATCGCCGGGCCGGCGCCGACCCCACGCAGGCCGGCGGCGCGACGCTGCGGTGCCGGATCGAAGTGGGCGCCGAGCCGGGTCAGGGCTGGTAGGGCGGTACCGCGGCAACCGGGCTCACCACATAGCAGGTCACCGGCTTGGCGTTGTCCGGATCGAGCGCGTTGAGGATGTGCTGGCCGGTGACCGGGTCGGCGGCCACCGCGCCGTGCTCGGCGAGGTCGGTCTCGCACCCGTCCTGGATGACGATATTCGTCGCGTCCTCGCCGTCGAGCAGGCCGCTGGTGTAGGGAATGACCAGCTCGTCGTAGCGGGTGAGGATCATCGTGTAGTCGACCCCGTCCACCGCCGGGCCGCCGTCGGAGTTCATCTTCTCCAGGAACTGCGACCCGCGCAGGAACTGCGGGCAGGACTCGCAGGCGACCGCGAACAATGGTCCGTACCCGGCGTCGAAACCGAACTGCCGGCCGAGCCGGTCGACCCGATCAAGGGCGAGCAGTTGGGTGCCGTCCCAGAGCGGGGTCATCCCGATGTAGTGGTCGACGTACTCGTCGCCGCCGAGGAACTTCACGTAGTAGTTGGGCATCAGGCTGCCCTCGGAGTGCCCGACGATGTCCACCTTCTCCGCGTCGGTGGCCTCCAGCACCCGGTCGATGAACCGGCCCAGCTCCTCGGCGCTGTCCTCCATTCGCGTCAGCCCGCCGACCTGGTCCAGCCCGGGCGCGGCGAGCGGGTTGCGGCCGTAGGTCAGGGCGAACACGCAGTAGCCCTCGTTGGCCAGCAGCGGGGACATGGTCTGCCAGTTGACGGTCATGTTCGCGCCCAGGCCGTGCACCAGGACCACCGGATTCGGGTGCTCGTCGGACGGATCGCAGTCCCAGTCGTTGGACCCGGGCGGCGCCGAGCCGGGCGCGGCGGTCGCGGCCGCGCCGAGGGTGTAGGGCACGGGGTAGTCCGGCTTGTCGTCGGCGGCCGCGCTGCCGACCGGCCCGGCGAGCAGTGCCAGCACCGCGATCACTGCGGCCCCGATGAACGCCCTGCGGCGTGTCCCCATGCCGTGGCCCCTGCCTCGCGCCGTGCGGTGACCGAGTGTCACCGCCGTTCACGCAGAGCAACGATCTGCTGCGGGCCCCGGGTGCGGGAGGTCGTCGGTGATCCACCCGGTCAGGTCCGATAACCGCCCGCCGGTCGTGGCGCGACGGAGCTGCCGCTACGCTCCGCACTGATCTTGGGCCGCCGGGCGGCCGCTGGGTCGACCGACCGGAAGGGGGCCCGGCCATGCGGCCGACGCGGAACGGGGCGCGGATGCTCGTCGGGCTGGTGATCTGTCTGCTGGCCGGGTCGGTCGCGACCGGGCAGAGCTCGGCCGCCCCGCTCGACGGCAGCCCGCCGCGGCAGTACGTAGCGCTCGGTGACTCCTATGTCGCCGGCCCCGGTGTCCCGGTGCAGACCGGCCTGCCGCCTGGGTGCGCCCGCTCGGACCACAACTATCCAGCGCTGGTGCAGGCCTCGCTGCGGGCCGGCTCGTTCCGCGACGCCAGCTGCAGCGGCGCGACGACCAGGGACATGACTGCCGCGCAGCGCACCCGCGCCGGCACCAACAGCCCGCAGCTGGACGCCCTGAGTGAGGGCACCGAGCTGGTGACCCTGGGCATCGGCGGCAACGACATCGGTTTCTCCGAGATCATCACCACCTGCGCGCGGATCTCCTCGACGAAGCTCGCGGGCGCGGCCTGCCGGGACAACTACAACCGCGGCGGCGAGGACCAGCTGGACCGTCGGATCCGCGACACCGCGCCCAAGGTGGCCGCCGTGCTCGAGGAGATCGACGAGCGGGCCCCGGACGCCCGGGTGCTGGTGGTCGGCTACCCGACGATCCTGCCGGACGCCGGACCCGGCTGTTACCCGGTCGTGCCGTTCAGCGCCGGCGACGTCCGGTACCTCCGCGAGCTGACGAAGTCGCTCAACGCGATGCTCGCCGAACAGGCTGACGAGGCCGACGCGGAGTTCGTCGACACCTACGGCCCGAGCGTCGGGCACGACATCTGCCAGCTGCCCGGGGCGAAGTGGGTGGAGGGATTGGTGCCCACCTCCCCGGCGGCGCCGGTGCACCCCAACGCCCGGGGCATGCGGGCCAGCGCCGACGCGGTGCAAGCGGCGCTGGCCCGCCGACCCGCGAGTGCGCAGTAGCGCCTGGCAACTATGCACTCATGGCCGGCGGGCCGGCTCAGCACCGCGGCGGGTCATCGACGTCCAGCCTGCGAGCAGGCCGCGCTGCGGGATGCCGTGCACCGGCTCGGCTGCCGCGCCCTCCTCGGCGAGCACGTCGTTGGCCGCGAGGACGCCGGACATCGCCGAGCGCTCCATCAATCCGGCACACCAGGGCAGCTCGACGAAGTCCCCGGCCACCCGCACTCCCCGGGCGTCGGTGTGCACCGTCGGTCGGGCCCCGGCGGTGCCCGGTGGGAAGGCAGGCGCCGTCGCCTCGTACCGGCACAGCTCGTGACGGACCACCGCGTCGCGGGTCTCCGGCCACAGCGCGGCCAGCTCCTCGCGCATCCGGGCGGTGGCCCGAGCGGCGTCGGGCTCCGCGCAGGCGTAGGAGTGCAGCTCCAGCACCGAGCCCCCGGTGACCTGGGCCCACCGCCGCGAGGGTTCCTCGAGGCGGTGGTAGCAAGTCACCGAGTCGAGCGTGGGCTCTCCGGTGACCGCTGAGAAGGTGGCCCGCCCGGGGGAGACGTCCCGGTCCAGCCACAGCCGGGATACCGCGAACGGCGGCGCAACCCGCAGCCCGGCCGCCCGCTCGGCCAGCGCGGGTCCGACCCGTCGCAGCCCGGGGGAGCGCTCCGCCAGCCCGCGCAGGCCGGCCGGGTCCAGGGCCAGCACCAGGTGGCGGGCAGTCACCTGCTCTCCGCCTGCGACGCGCACCCGCCACCGGTGGTCGTCGGCCGGCTCGACCATGTCGGCGGCCGTCCCGGCCCGGATCCGGCCACCGTGGCGGGTGAGGTGCTCGGCCAACGGGGTCCAGATGCAGCTCAGGTAGTCGGTGTCGGGTGCGTCGAAGCCCAGTCCCTCGGGGTTCCCGAGGAAGTAGAAGTGGAACATTGCGACCAGCTCGGCGGCGGACAGCGCGTTGGGGTCGCAGAAGAACGAGCGCGCGAACGCCTCGAAGAGCATCGACCGGGCCCGCTCGGTGATCCCGAACCGGTCCAGGAACTCCCCGGCCGGCATGGCGTCCAGGGCCGGTGTGCTGCGCGCACGGTGGTAGCCCAGCAGCTCCAACGCCAGCGAGCGGTCGGCACCGGTGATGTCGCGCAGGCCCAGGCTGGGGGAGCGGGCGAACAGCGCCAGCAGGCTCAGCGGCGGCGCGGTCGGCAGCCCGGTGAGGTCCTCGTCCGGCCAGCGTCGGGAGATCACCGGGTAGCCGGCCACCGGGCGAAGGAAACGCAGGCCCGGGTCGGCCCGGCGCAGGATCGCCCGCCAGGTGTAGTACTGCCGGAAGAACGCGTGGAATCCGTGTTCGACGACCTGTCCGGTGCCGTCGGGCAGGGTGTGCGGCCAGGCGCCGAGTCGCCCGCCCAGGGTTTCCGCCGCCTCGACCAGCGTGACCAGCACGCCGCGTTCGGCCAGCACGACCGCCGCGCTGATCCCGGCCACGCCGCCGCCGATCACCACCGCGTCGATCTCGCCGCGCACCCGGGGTGGCCGGTCCCGCTCCGGCACGACCAGGGGCACGGGTCGCATCCGCCACGGTGTCGCCCGGCTGTGCACCCCGACGATGATGCCGCGGCGAGCGTCGTTGCGCCCGGGGAGTAGAAACTGGGCACGGGTCGCCGGCCGGTGGTCGCGCACCGTTTGGCAGGACGAGGGGAGACGCGATGCCCGAGACGAGGGCCGACACCGGGACGCGGTGGCGGCGGTTGCTGGTGCTGGTGGTGATCACGTCGGGGGCGGTGTTGGCCTGGGTGTCGACTCGCCGCCGGCCGAGCACAGCACCGTCAACGCGGGTCTGGTCGGAGCTGCCCAGCCCGCCGACCCCGCCGACCCCGCCCGAATCGATCGCGGCGACCACCCCCGAACCGGCGACCACTCCCGAACCGGCGACCACTCCCGAACCGGTGGCCGTAGCGGATCCGGTGGCCGTAGCGGAACCGGTGGCCGTCGTGGAACCGGCGACCGTAGCGGAACCGGTGGCCGTAGCGGAACCTGAGCTACCGGGGCCCTACCCCGGGTCCGTGCTGCCGCTGCCCGACGGTTCGGCGCCATCGGAGGAGTACGTGATCAAAGGTAACTCCGGCTCGATGCTGTGTCATTCGGCGAGCTCGCCGTACTTCGGGCGGACCAGGGCCGAGGTGTGGTTCCGCACCGAGCAGGACGCCCTCGCCGCCGGATTCCGGCCCTGGACCCGCAAGAGGTGACCGTCCGCCCGCGGCACCGAGTTCGGACCTCCGGTGGGTTCCGGGGCGGGCGAGCGGATCGGCTAGCGTGCGGTCCGTGACAATCATGACCTGGGCCCGTGGCCGGTGAGCGGGCTCGCCGAGTACCTGGATGGATGGTCGCCCGAGCCGCTGCACCGCGTCGACACGGTGGGTCGTCGGGCGGTGGATGCCTTCGCTGGGCTGCTCGACCAGCAGCCACCCGACGAGATCCTGCCCCCGATGTGGCACTGGTTCGGCTTCCTCGACCACCCCGCCCAGGCAGCGCTGGGCACGGACGGTCATCCTGCGGACGGCCACTTCCTCCCGCCGATCCCGCACCGTCGGCGGATGTTCGCCGGCGGCCGCTGGCGAGCGCGGCGACCACTGCGGATCGGTCAGGAGATCGGACGTGAGTCGTCGGTGCATTCGGTGCAGCCGAAGACCGGCCGCAGCGGCGAGATGGTGTTCGTGACCATACGTCACGAGTTCACCGTGGACGGTTCGCCGGCCGCCGTAGAAGAGCAGGACATCGTCTATCGCAGCGAGTCGCCGGCCTCACCGGAGCTGGCTACCGCGCGACCCGTGGTGGGAGCGGCCGAGCCTCCGGCCGGCACGACCGCCGGACCGGACACGCCGGTCCCCGACCCCGAACCGGCCGAGCACGAGCTGCGGATCGAGCCTGACCCGACCCTGCTGTTCCGCTTCAGCGCGCTGACCTACAACGCGCACCGCATCCACTACGACCAGCCGTACGCGACCGGTGTGGAGGGCTATCCGGGGTTGGTGGTGCACGGTCCGTTGCTCGCGTTGGTGGCCCTGGAGCTGCCGCGCCGGCACCACCCTGAGCGGATAGTGTCGGAGCTCCGTTACCGGCTGCGCCGCCCGGCGTTCGCTGGAGCTCCCGTCGTGGCCAGCGGCTGGCCGGCGAATCGAGACGGGTGGTGCGAGCTGTCGGTGGGCGAGGCCGCACGCCCGCCGTCGTTGACCGCGACCGCGCGGCTCGACGACTCCGCGAAGGGTTAGGACGAAATGCACCAGATCGATGCAGAGGAACGTGCGATCGTCGACACGGTCCGCGAGTTCATCGACAAGGAGGTCCGGCCGAGCGTCCGTGAACTCGAGCACGCCAACACCTATCCAGAGGCGTGGATCGAGCAGATGAAGCGGATGGGGGTCTACGGGCTGGCCATCCCGGAGCCCTACGGCGACGTCGCGGTGTCCACCTCGTGCTACGCGTTGGTCACCGCCGAGCTGGCTCGCGGCTGGATGAGCCTGGCCGGGGCGATGGGCGGGCACACGGTGGTGGCAAAACTGCTGCGTGACTACGGCACGGACGAGCAGCGGCGGCGCTACCTGCCGCGGATGGCCACCGGTGAGCTGCGGGCCACCATGGCGCTCACCGAGCCAGGGGGCGGGTCGGATCTGCAGGCGATGGGTACGAAGGCCCGTAAGGACGGCGACCACTACGTGGTCAACGGCTCCAAGACCTGGATCACCAATGCCCGCCGCTCCGGGCTGGTCGCGCTGCTGTGCAAGACCGATCCCGACGCCGAACCGCAACATCGGGGGGTCAGCATCCTGCTGGTCGAGCGGGACACCTCCGGCTACACCATCTCCAAGGACCTGCCGAAGCTCGGCTACAAGGGCGTGGAGAGCTGTGAGCTGAACTTCGCCGACGCCCGGGTCCCGGCCGACGCGCTGCTCGGCGGCGTGGAGGGCAAGGGATTCGCGCAGATGATGCGTGGCCTGGAGATCGGCCGGATCCAGGTCGCGTCCCGGGCGTTGGGCGTGGCGCGTGCGGCGTTCGACGACGCGCTGCGGTACGCCCAGGAACGGGAGAGCTTCGGCCAGCCGATCTGGCGTCACCAGTCGATCGGCAACTACCTCGCCGACATGGCCACCAAGATCACCGCGACCGAGCAGCTGATCCTGCACGCCGCCCGCAAGCTCGACTCCGGGGAGCGCGCGGACATGGAGGCCGGGATGGCCAAGCTGTTCGCCTCCGAGGTGGCGATGGAGGTGGCGTTGAACGCGGTGCGGGTGCACGGCGGCTACGGCTACTCCACCGAGTTCGACGTGGAGCGGTACTTCCGGGACGCCCCCCTGATGATCGTCGGCGAGGGAACCAACGAGATCCAGCGCAATGTGATCGTCCGCCAGCTGGTGCAGCGCGGCGGGCTGGGCTAGGGGCCGAGCGGCGCCGCGTTCGCCGTCCTGTGGTTGCGGGTTGCCGAGCGCCTGCTGTTACATGAGTCCGAATGTCCGTCGCGCCGCCAGTACGGCGTGCCGCGCGGGGCCAGTCGGACGAATCGGGCACCCGGCGCCGCCGCGGCGGCGATCAGGCCCGCGTGTTCAGTGTGGTCGGTGCACCCTTGCCGGCGCAGTCGTACGTCACGGGAGGACGTTGTGGTGGACATCACCGGCATCACCGGGTACGCGACCTATGTACCCCGGTTCCGCCTCGACCGCGGTGAGGTGGCCGCGGCCGCGGGCGAACGCGGCAGGGGTACCAGGTCGGTCGCCGGGTACGACGAGGACACCACCTCGATGGCCGTCGAAGCGGGTCGCCCGGCACTGACCGGGCAGCCGAACAGCATCTGGCTCGCCACCACGGTGCCGGCCTACGTCGACAAGACGAACGCGACGGCGGCCCACGCCGCCCTCGGCCTGGACCAGTCGGTCGGTGCGTTCGACCTCGGTGCCTCCACCCGGTCCGGGGCGGCTGCTCTGATCGCGGCCTCGCGGGACCACGGGCTGGCGCTGATGTCGGACCTGCGCGACGGCCACACCGGCGGCGCCGACGAGCGGACCGGCGGGGATGCCGCCGCCGCTTTCGCCTTCGGCTCCGAGGCGGTGCTGGCCGGACTCGTCGCGCGGTCCAGCGTGAGCGCGGAGTTCCTGGACCGGTGGCGGCTGCCCGGAGAGCTCGGCTCGACCACCTGGGAGGAACGCTTCGGCGAGGGTGAGTACGTGAGGCTGGCCGACGCCGCGGTCGCCGACGTACTCAAGGACGCCGGCATCCCGGCCGCCGACGTCGATGCGGTAGCCGTCGCGGGGCCGAACATCCGGGCCGTCAAGGGTGTCGGTAAGTCCCTCGGTCGCGGTGGCGACAGCCGCAACGACACCGCCGACCTGCTCGACCTGATTGGCAACACCGGCGCCGCGCACATCGGGCTGGTGCTGGCAGACCTGCTCGACCGAGCCGAGCCCGGCGAGACGCTGCTGGTGGTCTCCCTGGCGGATGGTGCCGACGCGTTCCTGTTCCGGGTCACCGACGAGATCACCCGGTACCGGGCCGGACGACCCACCCTGCGCGAGTCGCTGACCGGGGCGCTGCCGGTCGCCTACCCGACCTACCTGCTTTGGCGGGGACGCCTGCGCCGCGAGCGGCCACGGCGGCCGGACCCGGTCCGTCCCTCCGGTCCGTTCGCGGCACGCAACGTGGCGTTCAAGTACGGCTTCACCGGAGCCCGCTGCGGTGCCTGCGCAACGGTGCAGTTCCCCGCGCCGAGGGTGTGCCTGCGCTGCAACGCGCAGGGCTCGTTCGAGCCGGTGTCGGCCGCCGGGCAGCGGGCCCGGGTGGTGACCTTCGCGGTCGACCGGCTGGCGTTCACCCCGAGCCCGCCACTGATCAGCGCGGTTCTCGACCTCGAGGTCGGCGGCCGGGTTCAGCTCGAGCTCACCGACGTGACCCCCGGGGAGGTCTCGGTGGGTGACACCGTGACGCTCACCTTCCGGCGGCTGCTGACCGCCGAGGGCATCCACAACTACTTCTGGAAGGCGCGACCGGTCACGACCACCACCGCGCCGAGTGCCACGAGCTGAGGAGACACCGATGGCGACCCATTCCCTGCGTGACCGCATCGCGATCGTCGGGGTGTCCTGCACTCCGTTCGGTGAGCACTTCGACCTCAGCGTGGACGACCTGATCGTCGATGCAGTCACCGACGCCTGGGCCACCGCCGGGATCACCGGCGAGGACGTGGATGCCTACTGGATGGGCACCTACGTCTCGGGCATCAGCGGGTTGACCCTCACCCGGCCGCTGCGGCTGGCCGGCAAGCCGGTCACCCGGGTGGAGAACATGTGCGCGACGGGCTCGGACTCCTTCCGCAACGCCTGCTACGCGGTGGCCTCCGGCGCGGTCGACGTCGCGATGGCGGTCGGGGCCGAGAAGCTCAAGGACAACGGGTTCTCCGGGCTTCCGTCGCCGAAGCCGCAGGACGACGGCACCCGGATCAGCAACACCGCGCCGGCCAACTTCAGCCTGCTCGGCCCCGCCTACCAGCAGCGCTACGGTGTCGATCCGGCCGCGTTCCGCTCGGCGATGAGCCACGTGGCGTGGAAGAACCACGCCAACGGCGCGCTCAACTCCCGCGCGCAGTTCCGCAAGGAGGTGTCCATCGAGACCATCGAGAAGGCGCCGAACATCGCCGGCCAGCTCGGGGTGTTCGACTGCTCGGGGGTCGCCGACGGCGCGGCAGCGGCCATCGTGGTGCGGGCCGAGGACGCACACCGCTACACCGACCGTCCGCTGTATGTGAAGGCGCTGTCGATGATGTCGGGCTACGGCGTGGGCGGAATCGATACCGACTACGACTACACCACATTCCCCGAGGTGGTGGCCTGCGCCAAGGACGCCTACGCCCAGGCGGGGATCACCGATCCGCGCCGGCAGCTGGCGATGGCCGAGGTGCACGACTGCTTCACCCCGACCGAGATCGTGTTGATGGAGGATCTCGGGTTCAGCGAGCGCGGTGCCGCCTACAAGGACGTGCTGGCGGGCGCCTTCGACCGGGACGGCGAGCTGCCGGTCAACCCGGACGGCGGGTTGAAGAGCTTTGGTCACCCGATCGGGGCCAGTGGGCTGCGCATGCTCTTCGAGTGCTGGACCCAGCTGCGCGGCGAGGCCGGAGCCCGCCAGGTCGCCACCGCGGACCGCGGGCTGGCCCTGACCCACAACCTCGGCGGCGCACCGGGTGACTGCGTGTCGTTCGTGTCGGTGGTCGGGGCCGAGCTCTCGGGCTGACCTAGCTGGTGGGACCGGATGGTCCACCAGCGCCGCCGCTATACGACGCCGTCGCGCCGCAGTCCGGCGACCTCGGCGTCGTCCAGGCCGAGTTCGGTCAGAATGCTGTCGGTGTGCTCGCCGAGCCCGGGGATGGCGCCCATCGCCAGCTCCCAGCCGTCCACCACCGGCGGTGGCAGCAGTGCCGGGATCGGCCCAGCCGGCGAGTCTACATCGCGCCAGCGACCCCGGTCGGCCAGGTGCGGGTGGTTCAGTACGTCGGTCGGGGTGTTGTACCGGGCGTTGCCGATCCCGGCCGCGTCGGCGCTACGTTGGATGTCGGCCAGGTTGCGCTGCAGACACCACTCACCGATGATCTTGTCGAGTTCCAGGCGGTGTGCGATCCGGCCGGTGTTGCGCGCGTACCGCGAGTTGGCGGCCAGGTCGGGGTCGCCGAGCATCTCCACAGCCATCCGGTGCCACTCACCGTCATTGGTGGTGCCGAGTACGACGGTCTGGCCATCCGCGGTCGGGTACGCGCCGTACGGTGAAACCGCCGGCGAGCTCAGCCCGTTCGGGGGCTGGTCGTGGCCACTGTGCAGGGAGTGGTTGAGCGCGTAGCCCATGAACTCCACGACGGTGTCGAACAGACTGACCGAGATCGCGGCGCCCCGGCCGGTGCGTTCCCGGTCGTAGAGCGCGGCCAGGATGGTGGAGTATGCGTACAGGGCGGATCCCACGTCGGCGACGGGTACACCCGGCTTGGCCGGCTGCCCCTCCCAACCGGTGATCGCACAGGACCCGGCCTCGGCTTGCACCAGCAGGTCGTAGGCCCTCTTGTGGTCCAGCGTTCCGCCGTCGCCGTACCCGGAGATAGCGGCCACGATCAGGCGGGGATAGCGCTCGGTCAGAGTGGCCGCGTTCAGTCCGAGGCGGTCGCGCGCGCCCGGGCCGAGGTTGCTGACCAGCACGTCGGCCCTGCTCAGCAGCCGGTGCAGCAGTTCGTTGCCTCGAGCCGACTTCACGTTGAGGGTCAAGGACTCCTTGCCGCGGTTGGCCCACACGAAATGTGCTGCCAGGCCGCGCACCACCTCATCGTAGTCCCGGGTGAAGTCGCCCCGGCCCACCGGCTCGACCTTGATGACCCGGGCGCCCATCTCGGCCAGATGCCGGGTGCACATCGGCGCGGACACCGCCTGCTCCATCGCCACCACCAGCACGCCGGCCAGGGGCTGGCGTGCGCCCTGGTCCAGTGGGCCCTGGTGGTGTGTGGACCCGGTATGTGTGGACCCGGTATGTGTGGACACTGTGGCAGTCCTTTCGCGTCACGGCGTCCGCCGGGACCCGCGGACGTCCGATGATGACATCTCCCCGCCCGGACGCACCCACGCGTCACAGTACGACTCCGTGCCGACGGTCGGGTGGACCTTGCTATGCTCCCGCCCCTGAAGCGTTCGCATGCAGCCGGTGCCCCAAAGCCGTCCGGCCGCGAACGCACTCCAATGTAGGACGGAGGCTCGGATGAGCGCCGGTGTCGAGGTCGCGGTCGAGGGGCTCTCGAAGTCATTCGGGAAGGCCAACATCTGGTCGGACGTGACCCTGACGTTGCCGCCCGGTGAGGTAAGCGTGTTGCTGGGGCCGTCCGGTACCGGCAAGTCGGTGTTCCTCAAGTCTCTGATCGGGCTGCTCAAGCCGGAGCGGGGCTCAATTGTCATCCACGACACCGACCTGGTGAAGTGCAGTGAGTCGCGGCTCTACGAGATCCGCAAGCTGTTCGGCGTGCTGTTCCAGGACGGCGCGCTGTTCGGCTCGATGAACCTGTTCGACAACATCGCCTTTCCCCTGCGCGAGCACACCCGGAAGAAGGAAGGCGAGATCAAGGACATCGTCATGGAGAAGATGACGATGGTCGGACTGGCCGGCGACGAGCTCAAGCTGCCCGGCGAGATCTCCGGCGGCATGCGCAAGCGGGCCGGCCTGGCCCGCGCGCTCGTCCTGGACCCGGAGATCATCCTCTTCGACGAGCCAGACTCCGGACTCGACCCGGTGCGCACCGCATACCTCAACCAGCTGATCATCGACCTGAACGCGCAGACCGACTCGACGTTCCTGATCGTCACCCACGACATCAACACCGCACAGACCGTTCCGGACAACATCGGGCTGCTCTACAAGAAGCATCTGGCCATGTTCGGCCCACGGGAGGTGCTGCTCACCTCCGAGGAGCCGGTGGTGTCACAGTTCCTCAACGGTCGCCGCCAGGGCCCGATCGGCATGTCCGAGGAGAAGGACACCGAGCAGGCCCGCCGCGAGGCAGAGGAGTCCGAGGAAGCGGACCCGGGCCTGCCGCCGCTGAAGCGGCAGCTCAAGGTGTCCAACGGGCTCCCGGAGCGCAAGGCCGTCGCCCGCCGCCAGGCGCGGGTCGAGCAGATGATGCACACCCTGCCGCAGAACGCGCAGGACGCGATCCGGACAAGCCTGCGGGAGAACGGGGCCGCGACCAGGGGAGCCGACGCGCCCACCCAGCAGTTCCGCCGCTGACCCGGCCCCGGAGCGCGGCCCCGTGAGCACGTCCCCCGTGGGGGGTGCGTCGGTGGCAGCACGCTGATCTCGCAGGGCCAGCCCCCGGGGCGCTAGGCTCCCGGTGCGCGCACCGGTCGGGTGGCGCCTCAGCGGAAGTAGGCGAGGTCAGGCTGGGCGAGGGCCCGGCCCAGCCGCAGCCGCATTGCCGGGTGCATTGCGAGCACGTCCATCTGCTCCGGAGCGAACCACTCGGCGGCCACGGTCTCGACCTGGTCGGGCCGGGGCGGCTGCTCGTCGGTCGGCCAGGCATGGAAGCAGATCGCGAGCACCTGGCGGACGTGCCCGTCGGGGTAGGCCTGGCGGTGCGCGGGGTCGGAGTACACGCCGGCCACGCCGGTGACCTTGATGGTCACCCCCGCCTCCTCGGCGACCTCGCGGACCACCGCGTCCACCGCCGACTCGCCGAGGTCGACCCGGCCGCCGGGCAGCTCCCACAGCAGGTCGTCACGGCGCCGGACCAAGAGGACCTCGTCCTCGCGGCGGACCACGGCGAACACCGTCGGTTGGATGACCGTCGCCTTCGGAGCGGACGGCGAGTGGTAGTACTCGGCGCGCGGCACCCGTTGACTATGGCCGCTGTTTTTGCGCTGGCAACCAACCCTTTGGCGGTAGTTGGGTAAACGTTCGGTGAACCGCATCGAGCGCGGCGGACGGCCGGTGGCGAAGGTAGCGTCCCTTGATGCGGACGGGTACCGAGCGCGATCCGGGCCCGGCGGCGAGACACCGGAACCTCCTGACGCTCAGCCGAGGGTCGCCGGCTCGAACCGTATCCCGGTGAGCCGCTCGGACTCCTCCCAGAGCCGCTGCTGGACCTCATGGTCGTGCGAGGCGCCGCTCGACCCCACCGGCCGCGGGTGACCGCGCATCTCGCCCGGTCCGCCCGGCCCGATGAAGCTGCCGCCCGGCAGGTCGGGCACCGTCGCGGCGAACAGCGTCGGCAGCGCGCCCATCTCGGCCGACTGGGCGAACACCAGGTTGCCCAGGCCCATCAAGCGGTCCTGGATCGACTCGGTGCGTGACTGCAGGTTGGTCGACGCGTACCCCGGGTGCGCCGCCATCGAACGCACCGGCGAACCCGCCGCCACCAGCCGGTGCTGCAACTCGTAGGCGAACATCAGGTTCGCCAGCTTCGACTGCCCATAGGCCAGCCAACGCTGGTAGCCACGCTCCCCGTTCAAGTTGTCCAGCCGGATTCGCCCGATCCGGTGCATGAAGCTGGACAGCGTGACCACCCGGTCGGTGACCCGGGGCAGCAGCAGGCCGGTGAGCGCGAAGTGCCCGAGGTGGTTGGTGCCGAACTGCATCTCGAACCCGTCGGCGGTGCGCCGGTGGGGCACCGCCATCAGCCCGGCGTTGTTGATCAGTACGTCGACCGCATGACCCACGCCGTCCGCGAATGTTCGAACGGAGGACAGGTCGGCCAGGTCGAGCGGGCGTACCTCCAGCTCGCCGGGCTTGCCGGCCACCGCGGCGTGGCCCTTCGCCACGTCGCGGCAGGCGCAGACCACCCGGGCTCCGGCGGCGGCCAGCGCGGTCGCGGTGACCAGCCCGAGCCCGCTGTTCGCGCCGGTGACCACGATCGTGCGGCCGGTCTGGTCGGGGATGTCGGCGGTATTCCACGGCATGGTCCCGACCTTAGCGATGATCGGGCTGCTGGCGCCCAGCGGCGCGGCCGGCCCGGCGCTAGGCTCCGACGATCGAGATGAACTCAACGGATCAACCGTCCGGCGCCGGCCGGACGGCGCCGCTCTGCCTGGTTACCGGCGCCACGGGATACCTCGGCGGGCGGCTGGTGCCGGCCCTGCTCGCCAAGGGCATGCGGGTCCGCTGCCTGGTGCGCGATCCGGGGAAGCTGCGCGGGGTGCCGTGGGCCGACCAGGTCGAGGTGGCCGCCGGCAACGTGCTCGACGCCGACGACATGCGCGCCGCCTGCGCCGACGTGGACGTCGTCTACTACCTGGTGCACTCGCTGACCGAGCGCGGGTTCGCCTCGGTCGACCGGCGCGCCGCGCTGATCACCGCCGAGGCCGCCCGCAGCGCGTCGGTCGGGCGGATCGTCTACCTCGGGGGACTGCACCCGGACACCGACGGCCACCAACTGTCCGACCACCTCGGCTCCCGGGCGGAGGTCGGGGAGATCTTCCTGCGCAGCGGTGTGCCGGCGGTGGTGCTGCAGGCGGCGGTGATCATCGGCTCCGGGTCGGCCAGCTTCGAGATGCTGCGCTACCTCACCGAGCGGCTGCCGGTGATGGTCACCCCCTCCTGGGTACGCAACCGGGTGCAGCCGATCGCGGTGCGCGACGTCCTGCACTACCTGGTGGCGGCGGCGAGGATGCCGGCCGGGGTCAGCCGTACGTTCGACATCGGCGGTCCGGACGTGCTGACCTACCAAGAGATGATGCAGCGCTTCGCCTCGGTGGCCGGCCTGCCCCGGCGGCGGATGCTGCCGGTCGGCGTGCTCACCCCGAAGCTGAGCTCGCACTGGATCAACATCGTGACCCCGGTGCCCCGTTCGGTGGGCGCCCCGCTGATCGAGTCGCTGGTGCACGAGGTGGTGCGTCGCGAGCACGACATCGACCGGCTCGTCGCGCCGCCGCCGGACGGTCTCACCGACTACGAGACGTCGATCCGGCTGGCGCTGGCCAAGATCAGCCGGGGCGAGGTGGAGACCCGCTGGTCGGACGCCTCGCCGGCCGACGCGCCGTCCGATCCGCTGCCCTCGGACCCGGAGTGGTCGGGCGGTAGCGCCTACACCGACGTGCGGGAGCGGTCGACGGCGGCCGACCCGACGCGGTTGTGGCGGGTGGTCGAGGGTATCGGCGGCGAGAATGGCTGGTACTCGTTCCCATTGGCCTGGGCGGCGCGCGGTTGGTTGGACCGGTTGGTGGCCGGCCCCGGTCTGAAGCGGGGCCGCCGCCATCCCGACGAGCTGCGGGTCGGTGACGCGCTCGACTGGTGGCGGGTCGAGGCCCTGGAGGAGGGCCGGTTGCTGCGGCTGCGAGCCGAGATGAAGGTGCCGGGCCGGGCCTGGCTGGAGCTCGGGGTGCGGACCGGTGACACCGGCGGCGCCGTCTACCACCAGCGGGCGATCTTCCTCCCGCGCGGGCTGGCCGGGCACCTCTACTGGTGGAGCGTTGCGCCGTTCCACGGGATCGTCTTCGGCGGCATGGCCCGCAACATCACCATGACCGCGGAACAGAACGACGACCTCGGGTGGGCGCCGCCCGGGATGGCGTCCGCCTGACCGGGCGGACGGAAAGGGACCGAGGAGGACCATCCATGGGACGAGTCGAGGGCAAGGTCGCCTTCATCACCGGCGCGGCGCGCGGCCAGGGCCGCTCGCATGCCGTCCGGCTGGCACAGGAGGGCGCCGACATCATCGCGGTCGACATCGAGGAACAGGTGCGGTCTTCCTGGGCCCCGACGGCCACCGCCGAGGATCTGGCGCAGACGGTCAAGCTGGTAGAGGACCTGGACCGCCGCATCATCGCCCGCACTGCCGACGTGCGTGACCTGGCCGCGCTGGAGACGGTGGTGGCCGAGGGGATCGCGGAGTTCGGCCGGCTGGACATCGTCTGCGCGAACGCCGGCATCGGCAGCTCGGGCGTGCTCTGGGAGATCTCCGAGGCCGACTGGCAAGAGATGATCGACATCAACCTCACGGGTGTGTGGAAGACGGCGAAGGCCGCCATACCCTCGATGATCGAGCTGGGCAACGGCGGTTCGGTGATCCTCACCAGCTCGGTCGCCGGGTTGATGGCCATGCCGAACATCGGTCACTACACGGCCGCGAAACACGGCGTCGTCGGGCTGATGCGGGCGTTCGCGGTCGAGCTCGCGCCGCACGCTATCCGCTGCAACTCGGTACACCCCACCACCGTGGACACCCCGATGATCGCGAACCCGGTCGGATACCAGATGTTCACCGGTATCGAGGGCGCCGACCGCGCGACCGCCGAGCAGAACATGGTCGCGCTCAACGCGCTCAAGGTCCCGTGGGTGGAGGCGGTGGACATCAGCAACGCGGTGTTGTGGCTCGCCTCCGAGGAGGCCCGCTACGTCACCGGCACGACGCACGTGGTCGACGCGGGGATCCGGTTCCCGTTCAAGATCCCGCACGGCTGAGCACAGCGGACCGAGCGTCGCCGGCGAAGCATCGGCACTGAGCCGGCAGTGAGGGAGCATCGCAGCGAGCGCCAGCGAGTGAGGAGCGGACCGAGCGTCGCCGGCGAAGCATCGGCACTGAGCCGGCAGTGCGGGAGCATCGCCGGATGGCAGGATCAGACGGTGACTCACGGCGAGCCGCGGGTGGCGGTGGTCGGCATCGGCGCGGATGGCTGGGACGGGCTGTCCCCGGCCGCCCGGCGCGCGGTCGGCGGGGCGGAGGTGCTGCTGGGCAGCCGCCGCCAGCTCGAGCTGATCGGTGCGGGGCCGAGCCCGGCTGGCGGCCCGGCCGAGCGGATCGAGTGGCCCTCGCCGATGCTGCCGGCACTGCCAGGGCTGTTCGACTCGTTGCGCGGGCGGCGGGTGTGCGCCCTGGCCAGCGGCGATCCCATGTTCCACGGTTTGGGTGCCACGCTGTGTCGGCTGCTCGGACCCGACCGGTTGCACGTCCTGCCGCACCCGTCGTCGGCTGCACTGGCCTGCGCCCGGCTGGGCTGGCCCGCTCACGAAGTCACCGTGCTCAGCGCCGTCGCGCGTCCACTCGAGCAGCTGGCGAGGGTGCTCGCGCCCGGGCGGCGGGTGCTGGTTCTGGTCGCCGATGCCGGGGGGCCGGCGGCGGTGGCCCGGCTGCTGGTCGAACGCGGCTGGGGCCCGAGCACGGTGACCGCGCTGGAGCAGCTCGGCGGCCCGGGCGAGCGCCGGGTCACCGGGCGCGCGGACGGCTGGGCCCGCCCGCCGGGAGACCCGCTGGTGCTGGTCGGCGTGATGTGCCAGCCGGCGCCGGGCACGGTGGCGCTGGGCGGGGTGCCCGGGCTACCCGACGAGGCGTACGAGAACGACGGACAGCTCACCAAGCGTGAGGTGCGGGCGATCACCCTGGCCCGGCTCGCGCCGCTGCCCGGGCAGCTGCTGTGGGACGTCGGCGCCGGGGCCGGTTCGGTGACCGCCGAGTGGTTGCGCGCGGAACCCACCGCGCGGGCGATCGCGGTCGAGCGCGACCCGGCGCGGGCCGCTCGGATCGCCCGCAACGCCGCCCGGCTCGGCGTGCCCATGGCCCGGGTGGTGACCGGCGCCGCGCCCGCGGTGTTGGACGGGCTGGAGCCGCCGGACACGGTGTTCGTCGGCGGCGGGGTCGGCGCTCCGGGGGTGCTGGCGGCCTGCTGGGCGGCGCTCGGGCCCGGGGGGCGGCTGGTGGCCAACGCGGTCACCCTGGAAGGCGAGGCGGCGCTCGGCGAGCACTACCGGCGCCACGGCGGCTCGCTGACCCGGATCGATATCCAGCGCGCCGCGCCGGTCGGCGGGCTCACCGGGTGGCGTCCGGCGATGCCGGTCACCCAGTGGGTGGCGGACCGGTGCTGAACCCCGGGCGGCGGCTACCCGGTCCGGCCGGCGCGACCGACGACCGCGCCGGCCCGGTCGATCACCACCACGTCGGTGCGCACCGCGGCGCCGCGCAGCACATCCTCCGCGCAGGCCAGCGCGCGGCGCGCGACCAGGCCGCCGAGATCGAACCCGAGTGCCTCGCAGCGGCGCAGCGCGTCCAGCGTGGTGTTCGAGGCGAGCACCTCGGCGGCGGCCCGCTCGGTGCCCCCGGCGGCACGTACCGCTTCTGCCAGGCCGGCCAGGTCGACCTGGGAGCGCTTCGAGTGCAGGTCGAGATGCCCGGCGCCCAGCTTGGCCAGCTTGCCGATGCCGCCGGCCACGGTGAGCCGGGAGATGGGGTGGCGGCGCAGGTACTTCAGCACCGCGCCGGCGAAGTCGCCCATGTCCAGGATCGCGTCCTCGGGCAGCCCGTACAGCGCCCGCGCGGTCGCCTCCGAGGTGCTGCCGGTGCACGCCGCGACGTGGGTGTGACCGACCGCCCGGGCCACGTCCACCCCGCGCCGGATGCTGTCGATCCACGCTGCGCAGGAGTAGGGCACGACGACTCCGGTGGTGCCGAGGATGGACAGCCCGCCGAGGATGCCCAGTCGAGGGTTCCAGGTGTGCCGGGCCAGCTCCTCACCGCCGGCCACCGCGAGCTCCACCAGCACGTCGCCGGTGCCGCCGTGCGCCGCCGCCACGCCGGCCACCGCCTCGCGCATCAACCGGCGGGGCACCGGGTTGATCGCCGGTTCGCCGACCTCCAGCGGCAGGCCGGGCTTGGTCACCGTGCCCACCCCGGGCCCGGCCCGGAAGGCCACGCCGCCGCCGGGAACGCCGTGGGTGACGGTGGCCAGGATCAGCGCGCCGTGGGTCACGTCCGGGTCGTCGCCGGCGTCCTTGACCACCCCGGCAGTGGCCGACGTCCCGGTCACCAGCGACGCGCGGTCCAGGGCGAACGCCGGCCGGTGGCCTTTGGGCAGCTCGATCCGCACCGGATCGGGGAACTCGTCGGTGAGCAGCGCGGTGTACGCCGCAGTGGTGGCCGCCGTGGCACAGGCCCCGGTGGTCCAGCCGTAGCGCAGCCCGGCGGCCGTCCGCCCCGGGAGGTCACCGCTCACCGTCGGGGCCCGCAGTGAGGGTGCTGGTGCTCGGCGGCACCGGGGAGGCGCGCGCGCTGGCCGCCGCGCTGGCCGGGGCTCCGGGGGTGAAGGTGGTGTCGTCGCTGGCCGGGCGGGTGCGCCGGCCGCTGCTGCCGGCCGGTCAGGTGCGGATCGGTGGCTTCGGCGGCGCGGACGGGCTGCTGGCCTGGCTGCGCGAGGAGCGGATCGACGCGGTCGTCGACGCCACCCACCCGTTCGCGGCCACCATGACCGCGGCCGCCGTAGGCGCCTGCCGTGCCGCGGGGCTGCCGCTGCTGGTGCTGCGCCGCCCCGGCTGGCGGGCCGGGGCGGGCGACGACTGGCACCGGGTGCCGACGCTGGTCGCCGCCGCCGAGGCACTGGACGGGCTGGGCGAGCGGGTGTTTCTGACCACCGGGCGGACCGGGCTGGGCGCGTTCGCCGGGCTGGGCCGGCACTGGTTCCTGGTCCGCACCGTCGACCCACCGAACCGGAAGACCCCGCTGCCGGCCCGGATGCGACTGCTGCTGGACCGGGGACCGTTCAGCCTGGCCGGGGAGCGGGCGCTGTTCGTCGAGCACCGGATCCAGGTGCTGGTCACCAAGGACAGTGGCGGGGAGATGACCGCGGCCAAGCTGACCGCGGCCCGCGAGCTCGGTCTGCCGGTGGTGATGCAGGACCGGCCGCCGACCCCGGACGTCGACGTGGTGGGCGGCGTCGAGGACGCGGTGCGGTGGGTGGCGGCGCGCTGAGCCGCCGCCCCGGATGGTGCCGGGCACTGGCACACCGTAGACCGACCCGGGAGGCTCACCCGCTCCCGACCGGCCGCGCGGCGACGGGCACCGGCGCCGGCCGGACGGGTTGTCGCGGCGCGGCCAGCAGTCCGGCGACCGGTAGCGCGGTCAGCGCGATCAGGGCGCCGTGGATGCCGACCGCCTCGGACAGCCCGCCGATCGCGGCCGCGCCCACCCCGGCGCCGACCATGAACAGCAGGGTGGCCACGCCGAGGGCCACCCCGCGGGCCTCGGTCGGCACCGCGTCGCTCACCACGGCGCCCATCGCCGGCTGCCCCAGCCCGAACGCGGCGGCGACCAGGACCACCCCGGTGCCCAGCAGACCGACCGCTACGGGCAGGCTCACCGTGCTCAGCCGGGCGCCGAGCGCGGCCACCAGCAGCGCCACCGCAGCCAGTGTCGCGGCCAGGACCAGCACCCGCCGGTCGTCGATCACCGCCGGCAGCGCGCGGCGCAACCGCGGCACCGCCAGGCCGATCGCGGCCGCCGGGACCAGCACCAGCCCGGTGGTCAGCGGGCTCCATCCCTGCTCGGCGAGCACCAGCGGCACGGCCAGCAGCAGCGCGAACCAGGACGCCGGCACCGCCGACGCGGTGAACGCCGCCCGGGACACCGCCGGGTTGCTCAGCACCACCCTGGGCAGGAAGCCGTCCGGGCGGGCCCGACTCCACAGCACGGTGGCCGGCACCGCGGCGGCCAGCAGCCCCGCCCCGATCAACGCCACCACCACCCCGGCGGACGGGGACTGCACCAGCAGCACCAGCCCGGTGGCCGCCACCGCGACGAACCCGGCTCCCGGCAGGTCGAGCCGGCCGCCGGTGCCCGCGCCGGGGGCGTGCCGCCACAGCACGGGAACCGCCAGCACCCCCAGCGCCGGTACCGCGACCGCCAGCCGCCATCCGCCCAGCGCCGCCAGGGCGCCGCCGATCAACGGTCCCAGCGCGCTGATGGTGGCCGATACCCCAGCGACCAGGCTCAGCGCGGCGATCCGTTCCCGGTCGCGCCAGCGGGCGCTGATCAGCGCGGTGGCCAGTACCGGGATCGCCGCGGCGCCCAGGCCCTGCACGACCCGGGCGGCCTCCAGGGGGACGAACGAGCTGGACCCGGTCGCGCCGAGCGCGCCCAGCGCCATCAGCGCGACCCCGGCGATGAGCGGGGCGCGGATGCCGACCAGGTCGGCCACCCGGCCGTACACGGCGGTGGCCACGGCGAACGCCACCGCGTAGCCGCTGATCACCCAGGTGGCGGTGGAGTGGTCGACGGCTATCGTGTCGGCCAGCGCGGGCAGCGCCACGGTCACCGCTGACGTGCCGGTCCCGGCGAGCCCGAACAGCACGCCGAGCACGACGCCGACCCGGGTGACCGATGGCTGACGGAGCATGTCCGGAGCCAACCCGCGCCGGCCCACGCCGATTCCCGCCGTCCCACCCCCCGGGACCCAGGTGGCCGTCATCACCCGGATGCGCTCACCCGGGGTGGGCCATCCGCCCGTTCACTCCTGGGGGGTGGCAATCGCGTTCACCGCCGCGGCGGCCAGCGCGCTGCCGCCGCGGCGGCCGTGCACCACCAGGTACTCCGGCCCACCCGGGTGGTCGGCCAGCGCCTGCTTCGACTCCGCCGCGCCGATGAACCCGACCGGCACCCCGATCACCGCCGCCGGCGTCGGGGCGCCGGCGTCGAGCAGCTCCAGCAACCGGAACAACGCGGTGGGGGCGTTGCCGATCGCCACCACCGCACCGGCCATCCGCTCACCCCACAGTTCCACCGCCGCCGCGCTGCGGGTGGTGCCGCGCTCGGCGGCCAACGCCGGGACCGCCGGGTCACCGAGGAGACAGAGCACTTCGTTGTCAGCGGGCAGCCGGGATCGGGTCACCCCGGAGGCCACCATGGTGGCGTCGCACAGCACCGGCGCCCCGGCCCGCAACGCCGCCCGCCCGGCCGCGACCACGCCCGCCGACCAGTCCAAGTCCGCGGGCAGGTCGGTCATCCCGCAGGTATGGATCATGCGCACCGCGACCGTGGCCACGTCGGGCGGCAGGCCGGCCAGGTTCGCCTCCGCGCGGATCGTGGCGAAGGAACGGCGGTAGATCTCGGCGGGGTCGCGGACGTAGTCGTACTCGGCCATCCGCTCACCGTATGTCCCGGCGCCTTGACATGTCCCGGCGCCTTGACGGAGTCCGGGGAAGTGTCAGTCGTGGGATCCGGCGCGGTGCGGGTTGTACGGCGCGCCGTAGTCCTTGTAGTACGGGTTCACCGGGGCGTCCGGATCAGCCTTACGCTGGCGCGGCTCCGGGGTGAGGTAGCTCGTCGGGTCGGGCGCCTCGGGCGTGTTGTTCCGCGGTTGGGGCTTGCGCCGACTCTGGGGCCGACTCTGCTGCTGGGGCCGGGCGGTGGCGGGCTTGGCGCCGGTCGACCGGGACTCGGACCGATCGTCGTCGGCCGCCGCGCGGTGGGCGGGCTTGGCCCGCTGGGCCCGCGGCGTGGACTTCTTGTCTTCGTCGCCGTCGAGGTCGATGTCGGTCTGCGGCGCGATACCACCACCGGGCCCGGTCCCGGGCCCCGCGGCGGGGCTGGCCAGGGCGGGCGTGGCCACTGCGGCGAGACCGAGCCCGGTCGCGGCCACGGTCAGGCCGGCGGAGGTGAGCGCGCGGGCGATGGCGGACGGTGCGCGGTGACGAGGCATGAGCTGGTATCCCCCCGGATGGACGAGTCCGATGCCGGTGCACAGGGTAGCGAGCCGATCACCCTGCGCCCCCTCCAGGCCCCGGTGATCGGCGTGTCACCAGCGTGGACCCGGACGCCAGACCGGTCGCCGAGGGCTGCTGCACTACCATCGGTGACCACGACCATGACCGCTGCCGGCGCCCCTCGGTTCTCCAGGAGTTTCTCGACATGCCACAGATCAGCACCAACGACCTGAAGACCGGGATCACCCTGGATCTCACCGACGGCCTGTTCAACGTCGTGACCTTCCAGCATGTGAAGCCGGGCAAGGGCGGCGCGTTCGTCCGCACCAAGCTGAAGAACGTGCGCAACGGCGGCGTCGTGGACCGCACCTTCCGGGCCGGGGAGAAGGTCGAGCAGGCCATCGTCGAAACCCGCGAGATGTCATACCTGTACAACGACGGCGACAACTTCGTCTTCATGGACCAGGACACCTTCGAGCAGCTCGAGGTGCCCGCGACGGTGCTCGGCGACATCCCGGACTATCTGCTTCCCGAGATGACCCCGGCGCTGAGCTTCTACGGCACCGAGATCGTCGGTGCCGAGCTGCCCGCCTCGGTGGAGCTCACCGTCACCGACGTCGAGCCCGGGGTGCAGGGCAACCGGGTTTCCGGCGCGACGAAGCCCGCCACCATGGAGACCGGCAAGATCGTGAAGGTACCGCTGTTCGTGAACAACGGCGACCGGATCAAGGTCGATACCCGCACCGGGGAGTACATGACCCGGGTCTAACCTCGCCGGCGAAGCAGTTCGATCGGAGGGGGCGTCATGCGGGTCTGGGGTTCGGTCGGAGTCGGTGTGCTGCTGGTGCTGCTGGGCGGCCTGTGGTCGTTGCAGGGCGTCGGCATCGTCGGTGGCAGTTTCATGTCCGGCGACCGGTTGTGGCTGTTCATCGGGATCGTGGTGGTACTCGCCGGGCTCGGCCTGCTGCTCTCGACCGCCAGGGCCCGCCGCCGGGGTGGCGCGGGATGATCCGCGGGCCGCGCCCCGGATCGCGTCACCCGGGGTCGATGCCGACCGCCGCGGCGCAGTACCGCCACACCGAGTCCAGCTCGTCGTCCCGGTGCCAGGAGAACGGCAGATAGTAGTCCGGTCTGGCCCGGCGCCCGGCCAGCAGCGGCGTCAGGGCCACCTGCACGCGCTTGCTGCGGGCGTAGGCGACCGCGCCCTGGTACTCGCCGCGGGCGTACTCCGGGTCGGCGACCGGCCGGGAACAGGTGTACATGCCGCCCGAGGAGACCATGATCACCCGCGCGCCGGCCAGCACCGGCCGCCGACCACGCTGCGGTCCAGCAGGGTGTCCAGGATCCGGTACGCGTTCATGGCGTTCACGCTAGGCGGGATCCGGCGGGATCCGGCGGGATCCGGCGGCCGCCGGTACGCGACGCGACGCCCGGACCGCCCCGCTCAACCGGCCGGCGCGCGCGGCGCCGGCCGGGCACCGGGCAGCCAGGGCGCGCCGCCGACCTTCGGACCCTGGTATCCCTTGCGCGATGAGCTGTCCAGCCCCACCTCGTAGTCGATCTCCTCGGCCACCCGGTTCCCGCTGACCCGCGCCCCGGTGGAGCCGTTGTCGAAGCCGAACGCCTTGGCCCCGTCGCCGACGATCTCATTGTCGGTGACCGTGACGTTCTGCACATTGTCGATCATGACCGCCTGGGCGGCGCCGAACTCGCAGTAGTTGCCGGTGAAGGTGATCCCGGCGCTGCGCCCCTTGCCGCTGCCGTCGCCCTCGCGGCTGTTCGGGCCCTCCGCGATCAGGCACTGGTTCTCGATCTTCTCGCACCGGTTGCTGTGGATCAGCACGTTGGTGCTCGGCGGGGTGTTCGTCGCGTAGGTCTGCATGCAGTCCGCATGCGCGCCGCCCTCGTTGCGCACGTCGGAGATGGTGTTGTGCAGGATCCGCAGGTCGGAGCCAAAGAATCGGAGTCCGTCGCGGTCGCCGCCGGTCGGGCGGGACACCACGTTGTTGCGCACGGTGATGCCGCGTCCGGTGAGTTGGATCGCCGGTGCGGAAGCGTTCTTCACGGTGAACCCGTCGACCACCACATGGTCGGCCTTGATGGTGATCCCGTCGACGGCGGCGTCCCCGATGCCGACCACCTGGATCGGCGCGGACGCGGTACCGGAGCGCTTCACCGTCAACCGGTCGGCGGACCGCCCCTTTGCGCAGATCCGGTCGCCCGGTTTCGCGTTGTCGACCGCGTTAGCCAGGCCCGCGGCGTCGACCTGCACCGTGCAGCGCGCGTCGGACGGCACCGGTCGGACGGCCCCCGGCTGGCACACGTCGGTGCCGGGAACCGACGGCACGTCCAGGCGCTGCCCGGGCGGACCGGTCGCGCCCCAGGACGCCGCGCAGTCCTCCGACACCGGCGTGGAAGCAGCCGCCGGCCCGGGCGGCGGGCTGCCCGCCGCCACCACCAGGACGGGCGCCAGGCCGTCGCCGACGGCTACCGCCTCCGAACCGGGCGCTGTGGCGCCGAGCAGCGCGGCGAGCACCAGCACGCCGACGAACCGGCACCGTGGAACCAACACCGCAGCCTCCGACCAGTTACCTCATGCGTGTCGTGGGCATCTTGCACCCCAATCGCCCCATGAGGAACATCCGTGACCAACCGAACGGATGATTCAGGCGCGGATTTCACCACGCGGCGTGACGACTCGACGGTCGAGCCGCGCGGGCCGCTCGATCATGTGTTAAGGGTGGATCAACGCGCCCGAGATTCGTCGAGCAGCGACCGGACCGTCCGGCGGTCGGGGTAGGACGCATGGGTGCCCGCCGCCCGCACCGACGCGGACGCGGCGGCGACCGCCCAGCGCACCGCGTCCGGCAGCCGTGCGCCGGCGGCCAGCTCCGCGGCCAGCGCACCGACGAATGCATCACCGGCGCCGGTGCTGTCCACGCGGCCACCGCGACCGCGGGCACCGTGCCGAACCCGTCGCCGTCGGCCCAGGCGGCGCCGAGCTCACCAAGCGTGGTGACCACCGAACGGGCGCCGCGGGTCAGCAGCGCGGCCATCGCCCGGCGTGGCCCCCCGCTCGGCGCGCCCGGGGGGCTGTCGGTCTGGTCGGCCAGCTCGTGCTCGTTCACCACCAACGGGTCGCACCGGGCCAGCAGGGTGGCCGGGACCGGTCGTCCGGGAGCGGCGTTGAGGATCACCCGGCCCCCGGTCGTGGCCGCCGCCAGTTCGTTCACCGCTGCCGGCACCTCCTGCTGCAGGACCAGCACTTCGGCATCCCGGACCTGGTCGAGGTCCGGGCCCAGTCCGTCCGGCCAGGCATGGTTGGCCCCCGGATCGACGACGATGACGTTCTCCGCGCCGGCCACCGTGATGTAGGCGGCGCCCGAGCGGTGACCGGGGACCATCCGCACGGCCGACACGTCGAGCCCGGCGGCGGCCAGCGCGTCCCGCAACGGTCGAGCATCCGGGTCGTCGCCGATCCGGGCGACCAAGCGCACCCGGCCACCGAGCAGCCGGGCCGCCACCGCCTGGTTGGCTCCCTTGCCACCCACGTTGGTCCGCATCCGCGCCGCGCTCACCGTCTCGCCCGGCCCCGGCAGCGCCGCGACCTCCGCGACAACGTCCCGGTTCACCGAGCCGAGCACCACGATGTCGCCGGCCATCAGACCCTCCGTGCGGTCGCTTCCCACCGCCGGCGACGGTAGCCGACCCCGCCCGGCGGGGCCGGCGATGGTGGCCGCCCCGGCAGGGCGGCAGGCTTGGCTCCCCGTGACAAGGCGGTGACCGCTCGTGGTGCCGGGCGTACAGTGACTCGAACCCGCCGGTGTGACACCGTGCACACACCGATGATGCGCCGCGGTGGATCTGCAACGAGGTAGAACGTGGCGACGAGGTCGAACGTGAGGAGCACGCGGTGTCGGTGACCGTTCTCCAGCCCGGGGTCAGCCGGCCGGTGCGCACCCTGGCAGACCGGTTCGACGTGCCGGCCCGGGTCGACTCGGTCAGCCGGGCGATCCTGGCCACCGTGTTCGCCGACCGAGCCCGCGACGACGTGTTCGTCCGGGCGCTGGAGCGCTGCAGCCGGGAGAACGTGGCCAACCTGGTGGAGGTGCTGGCCGGCCGGCTGGCGGTCCGTGAGGTCGACTCCGACTGTCCGAGGCGGTTCGCCGCGCTGGCGGCCCGGCTGGGAGTGCCACTCGCGGAGCTGGAGCGCGCGTACTGGGTGGGCGTGGAACGGCTATGGCAGGACTGGTTCGAGCTGTGTCACACCTCGTCGCCGGAGGCCGGCGGCGAGCTGCGAGACGTGCTGGGCGGGTCGACCTCCCTGCTGTTCGGCTACGTCGAGCAGGTGCTCGCCCAGGTGGTCGCCCGGCACACCGAGGTCGTCGGGGAGATGGCCGCCACCCGCGACGACCGTCGCCGCGAGCTGGTCGACTCCCTGCTGGCCGGCCGGGCACCCGGACCCGACGCGCCGGACACCGAGGAGCTGCTCGGCTACCGGCTACGCGACACCCACGTGGCGCTGTGGATCGAGTGCGACGACCCCGCCCGGACCCACCGCGCGCTGCGGGCGCTGCGGGCGGACACCGACGCGGCCGGGACGCTGCTGGTCCGGCACGACGCCGGAACCTGGTTCGGCTGGCTGGGCTACCTTGGCGGCGTAGACGAGCCGGCAGTCACCAGGGCGGCGGCCGCCACCGGCGAGCTGATGACGCTGGGGGAGCCGGGCAACGGGCTCGCCGGGTTCCGCCGCTCCCACCACCGTGCCCGGCGAGCGGCGGCGCTGCGACCGGTGCTGCACCTCGCCGACCGGTGTCTGTCGGCCCGCCGGCTGCGGCTGGAGATGCTGCTGCTGGACGATCCGGTGTCCGCCCGGACCTTCGTCGAGGATGAGCTCGGCGCGCTGGCCGCCGACACCGAGCGCGCCGGGCGCACCCGAGACACCCTGCTGGCCTGGTTGGCCTGCGGGTCACAGGCCCAGGCGGCCATCGAGCTGGGGGTGCACGAGAACACCGTGCGCCAGCGGGTGCGCTACGCCGCCGAGGAACTCGGTGACGCGCTCGCCGAGCGACGCACCGAGCTGCTTGTCGCGCTGCGGTTGCGTGGGGCCCTGGGCCCGGCCCCGGCCAGACCAGCGACTCAGTGAGCCCGCTCGCACAGCGGCCGGCCGGCTGACCTCGCTGAGACCGTCTTCGGCTTGCCAGGACCACCACGTCGTCGGCGACCACGGCGTCCAGCGTTGCCTGGTCGCCGGCGAGCACGGCGGTGAGCTGCCCCTCATGATCGCGCCGGCTGCGGTATGTCGGGATCCCACTGTCGCAACCCCGGTCCGGGTGCGGATCCCACATTGGCGCGGCGGGTCGTGCCGGCCAGGCTTGCGGCATGGACAGGGCCTTCTGATGTGGCAACACAGTGCGGGTGAACTGATCGAGCGGTGCGCGACCGCCTACGGGCCGGACACCGCGGTGGTCCACCAGGGTCGTCGGATCACCTATCACGAGCAGGTGGCCACGATCCGGCAGACCGGTCGGGCGTTGCTCGGGTTGGGGCTCGACCCGGGTGACCGGGTGGCCATCCTGATGGGTGACCGCCCGGAGCTGCTGGACGTGTTCTACGGCGCGGTGTGGGCCGGGCTCGCCGTGGTCCCGCTCAACGCCAAGGCCAGCGCGGCCGACCATGCGCACGTCATCGCCGACTCCGGCGCCCGGGTCGTGGTGCACGACTCGGCCAAGGCCGAGCGGGTCGACGCGGCCCGCGCCGAGGCGGACGTCGAGCATACGCTGTGCGTCGACGCCGACGGGGTGCTCGATCACGGACAGCACCTGGCCCGGCTGGTGGGGCGGGAGCCCGCCGGAGCCGGTCGACCGGACGTGACCTCGGACAACCGGTTCGGGATCTTCTACACCGGCGGCACCACCGGGCGCCCGAAAGGCGTGGAGCACACCCACCGGACGTTCGTGTCGGCCTGGGCAAGCGAGATGCTGGAGCTGGGGCTGGGGGAGCGGGACCGGTTCGCCCATGTGGCGCCGCTGACCCACGCCGGCGGGCTGTTCGTGCTGCCGACCTGGCTGCGCGGCGGCACCAACCACATCCTCGGCGGGTTCGACCCCGAGCAGCTGGCGCACACCATCCGCACCGAGAAGATCACCGCCTCGATGATGGTGCCGACCATGCTGTACGTGCTGATGGACAGCCTGGCCGGGGACGCGACGGGGCTGGAGTCGCTGGAGACGGTGATCTACGGGGCCTCGCCGATCGGTCGGGAGCGGTTGCTGCAGGCCCTCGAGCTGTTCGGTCCGGTTTTCTCCCAGCTCTATGGCCAGACAGAGGCACCCAACCAGCTCACCGTACTGCGCAAGAGCGACCACGCCCGCGCGGTCGAGACCGGTGATCTGGAGCCGCTGTCCTCCTGCGGGCGCCCGGTGGCGATCGCCGAGGTGCGGCTGGCCGACGACGAGCTGAAGACCGTCGCGCACGGGGACCCCGGCGAGATCGTGGCTCGGGGTCCGCACGTCATGCTGGGCTATTGGAACCGGCCCGAAGAGACCGCGAGCACGCTGCGCGAGGGCTGGCTGTGCACCGGAGACATCGCCCGCGCGGACGACCGCGGCTACCTGTACATCGTCGACCGCAAGAAGGACATGATCATCTCGGGCGGGTTCAACGTGTACCCGAAGGAGATCGAGTCCGCCCTGTTCGGTCACCCCGCGGTCAAGGACGTCGCGGTCATCGGGGTGCCCGACGACAAGTGGGGTGAGAGCGTCAAGGCGGTCGTGGTGACCGACCCGAGCAGCCCGGTGGACGCCGGCGAGCTGATCGCCTGGGTCCGGGAGCGCAAGGGCCCGGTGCTCGCCCCGAAGACCGTGGACTTCGTCGAGGCGATCCCGCTGACCGCCGTCGGCAAGCACGACAAGCCCGCGCTGCGCGCCCGCCACTGGGGCGGCCGCGACCGCGGCGTCAACTGAGCGACCAACCGAGGAAAGGCGAGAGATGAGAGCCATCAGCACTGACAAGCCCGTCGTCATCTATGGCGCGAGCGGATACACCGGCCGGTTGATCGCGGAGTACCTGCGGGAGTTCAACCTGCCGTTCGTGGCCGCCGGCCGGGACGCCAAGCGGATCACCGAGGCGATCGAGAAGGTGCCGGGGATAGAGACCGTCGCCTACGACGTGATCGAGGTCGAGCACACCGTCGAGGCGCTGACCGAACTGTTCACCGGTGCCCGGGTCGTCTGCAACACCGTTGGACCGTTCGCCAACTTCGGCGACGAGGTCGTGCAGGCCTCGCTCGCCGCCGGGTGCCACTACCTCGACACCACCGGAGAGCAGAACTGGGTGCTGCACGCCCGCGACTCCTACGGCCGCAAGTTCGCCGACGCCCGGCTGCTGCTGTCGCCGTCGACGGCGTACATGCACACCGTCAGCGACATCGCCGCCAACGTGGTGCTGGAGACTGCGGGCATCGACAGCCTGGAGCTGCTCACGCTGTTCTCCGGGACCCCGACCTTCGCCTCGACCCAGAGCATCTTCACCATCCTGGCCGCCGAGCACTACTACCTGGAGCAGGACACCCTGATGCCCTGGCCCGGCGCGGCCGCGTACAAGGTGCAGGTACCCGGCCAGCACGAGATCTTCACCGCGCTGCCCTGGGGTGGCAGCGCGCACCCCGTGTGGTGGCAGGACGACCCCCGGGTGGCGAACGCACGAGCGCTGTCCGGGGTGTTCGACCAGGGCCTGATGGACGGCGTGGCGCAGATGGCCAGGCACTTCGAGGAGAACATCAAGCCGCTGCCGCCCGCCGAGCAGAAGAAGGCGCTGGAGGAGCAGGCGTCCGGTGTGCAGGGTGGCATGCCACCCCGGGAGAACCGCCGGATCCACCGAACGCTCGACTCGGTGATCGGCCGGGGCCCCAACCGGCTGGTGCACTGTGTGATCCACGGTAACGCCACCTACCTGCAGACCGGCGCCATCCAGGCGTACGCGGCCCGCCAGCTACTCGTGTCCGGGCCGCGGCGGAGCGGCTTCGCCTCGGCTTGCGCGGCGTTCGGGCACCGCGAGCTGCTCGGCATGCTGCAGGGCTTCGGGTTCGTGGGCGAGCCGCTGGTCACCGGTCACATCGGGTAGCCGGAGGGTCAGCTCGACGGGTGGACCGGCACCCGGGCCAACTCGCGGTCCAACTCGGCGAACCACTGGCGTCGTCGCGAACAGGCCGACGGGCCGGGCCGGGCCCCGAGCGCCCGGTCCGGCGAGCACACCGCGTAGGTGATCCGGTAGGACAGCAGCCGGACGGCGGTCGCCCGCCAGCCGGCGTCGCCGTCCGGTGGGGGGCCGGCGCCGAGCGCGCTGGTGAACCAGGCCGGCATCGACCAGCCCCAGTCGAGCGCCTCGGCCAGGCGGGCTTCGAGCAGTTCGTCGAGTTCGGCGCGGGCCCGACGACCCTGCTCGATCTCGTGCGCGTGCCGCTGACGCAGCAGCTGATCGTGTTCCAGCTGGGCCATCGCGCTCTGCGCCCGGTTGTGGGAACGTCCGCAACGAGACCGGGTCCGCGCGAGCTCGTCTTGAGCCAGGGCGAACTCAGACACGGCGGCCCGGTATCCCTGCTGGTCGGCGCCGAACGTGGCGATCATTCGGCTCGCCGCGACCGCGCGGTCCCGGATGTCCCGGTAGCCGGCCCAGTCGCTACGCCAGGCGGCCACGGCCTGTTCGCACGCGGTGCGGGGTGCCTCGCGCAGCATCGCCCGCTCGATGCACTCGCCGCGTTCGGCGAGCGCGGCGAGCGCGGCCATGGCCGGGCCGGCGGCATCCAGCTCGGTCATCGCTCAGCGCACCGGCCTGTCGTCCCGAGCCGGCCTCGGTCGACGCAGCCCCACCCCCGCCGGGGAGCCGCGCGGTCCCGTGCGGCAACGAGGAACTCGGCGGTCAGTTCCAGGATCTGGTGCGCTGCACCGTCGTAGCGCGGGTCGTCGGGGTCCATCCCGTCCAGCAGGGTGTGCCCACGCCAGAGTGCCGCCCGTAGCTGCACCACGCGGTCCGGGGGCCGGGTGGCCGTCTGGGACGGCCGAATTGCCCAGGCGAGGCGACCCATACCCCTATCGTGACCGATCGGTCATCGATCCGGTACCCGTATTTTGGCGATTGCTGCGCTGGGTAGCCAACAGGTGTCGGACGGCCGCCTGCGGCCGGGGGGCTGTGCGGCCCGACCGGCGGACAGGGCATCCTGGTCGCATGGCTCTCGGGGTTCAGTTCGCGATCTACTACGTGCTGTTCTTCTTCTGGCTCGCGCTCGTCGTGCGGCTGGTGGTCGAGGTGTTGCGAAGCTTCGCCCGCAAATGGCGCGGGCCGACGTCCCCGGCGGCCGCCGGCAGCCTGGAGATGGCGTTCCTGGTCACCGACCCGCCGGTGAAGCTGCTGCGCAGGCTGATCCCACCGGTGCAGCTCGGCGCGGTCAGCCTGGACTTGTCGATCACCGTGCTGTTCTTCGTGGTCTTCATCGCCATGCAGTTCGCCCGCCCCTGAACCGGGACGGGCGCCGTGGCCAGGCCATGGCTAGGCCCGGTGACGGCCGGACCGTGGCCCCCGGTGGGTGCCCCCGAGCAGCTCGCCCTTCTCGAACATGCCGTTCCGCCCGAACATGCCGTTCCGCCCGAACAGGCCGTCCCGCCCGAACAGGCCGTCCCGCCCGAACAGGCCACCGCGGTGGCTTTGACCGGCGGATTCGGGCAGTCTGACGCACACCTCGCCCACCGCCAAGCCCACCGCCAGTCGGGTCCCGGGCCGGGCGGCCCGCTCGACCATGCGTGCCGGCGCCACGCGCCCCCCGGTGCGCAACGGGACCACCACCGACTCCCTCGGGTCCGGACCGGCCGCCAGGCCGATCAGGTCCCGGCTGGCGACCGGCGACCCGCCCTGCGGCTGGGCGCGGGTGCTCGGACCGGGCCGCGGCGCGGTGGTCACCGACCGGGGCGGCGATGCCGCGTCGGTGGCGGGCTGGCGGACCGGCAGCGGAGACAGCTCGGTCGAGGTGCCCAACGGCACCCGGGGCGACTCCAGGTGTACGGCGCTGACCGTGCCGACGGCCCCCAGGACGAAGACCGATCCGGCCAGCGCCATCCGAGCAGGTGCTGAGTACATGCCAGTTCCCCCCGTCCAGAGCGGACCGCCCGCGCTGTCCGGTTGATCGGCCGTGCAGCGGCACCCGTTAACGATCAGCCACGATCGTGTGGCGTCCGACGGTCGGGTCTCCGGGGCCCTCGACCGGTGATCGTCCGGGCGAGGGCCACTCAGCCGCTCGGTCGGCCGGCGGGGACCAGGCGCAGCGCCAGGGTGGGGCAGGCCGCCGCCGCCCGCCGGGCCTCACCCACCAGCTCCGGCGGCACCGGCCGACCGGCGACCATCGGGTAGCCCCACTCGTCCAGGCTGACCAGCTCCGGCAGCAACTCCTGGCACAGCCCGTGCGCCCGGCACCCGATCGGGTCCACCCGCAGGCCGATCGACTCCCTGCCGCTCATCGCCAGCCCCCGTCGTCGCTGGCCGACAGCTCGCGCAGCACCGGGGGGATCGAGGTGTCCACCGCGTCGCACCGCCGACCGTGTAGATGATTGGTGATGTCGCGCCGGAAGGTGTCCAGCGCGCTGGCCGCCAGCCGTACCGCCCCGTCCGGGTGCCGGCAGGCCCCCCGCTCCGGGACGACCTCCAAGCGGTTGCGCAAGCGGGCGCCCAGCTCACGGTCCATGGTGCCCGCCGCCGCGGCGGCCAGGTCCTCGGCGATGGCCGGCAACCCGAACATGCACGGCCCGCACTGCCCGGCGGACTCCGCCGCCAGGTAGCGCAGCACCAGCGCGGTGGCCCGCAACCCGCACGCGGCCGCCGGCAGCGCCACCAGCGACGCGACCCCCAGCCCGGTACCACTCGCCGCGCACCCCTCGTGGGACAGCTCGACGTCGACCGCCGAGGGCATGGGCAGCCAACTGCCGCCGAGCCCGCCGAGCAGGAGCGCCTGGGTCGGCGTCGAGGTGCCGCCGGCCAGACCCAGTACCTGCCCGATCGGCATGCCCAGGTCGATCTCGTATACCCCGGGGCCGACCACCGAGCCGCCGACGGTGACCAGAGTGGTGCCCGGCGATTCCGCGGTGCCCCGGGCCCGGAACCAGTCCGGTCCGTGCCGGGCGATCAGCGCCAGGTGGGCCAGGGTCTCGACGTTGTCCACCAGCGTCGGACGGCCCTGCACGCCCTGCTCGGCGACCCGCGCCGCGCTGGTCGGCCGGGCATCGCCTCGGGTCAGGAAGTTGACCAGGGCGGAGGACTCGCTGGAGACGTACCGGGTGGGCACGGTGACCACGTGCACCGCGGCCGGGTCGTCGGTGCGCTCTGCGACGGCTCGCTCCAGGTGCTCGACCAGCGGGTCGCCGCGGTGCACGCAGAGCATCGCGTCGTCGGCGCCCACCGCATGCGCGGCCAGCGCGAGTCCGTCGAGCACCAGGTGCGGGGCCAGACGCAGCAGCAGCGCGTCCTTGCCGCTGGTCGGGTCCCCCTCGCAGCCGTTGGCCACGACCACCGGTGTTCGCCTGATGTTGCCTGCGTTGGTCACCGCGGCAAGCTTGCGGGCGGTCGGGAACCCGGCACCGCCTCGGCCGCGCAGCCCGGCGAGCTCCACCAGCTCGATCAGCCGGCGGGCGCCCTGTCGACCGGACAGCTCGGCGCGGGGCAGCGGACCGTGGGTGTGTAGATGTCCGGCCAGCCCTCCGGGTCGTGCCTGGTTGCGACCGGCGAGCAACCGCGACTCGGCGCCGGGCCCGGTGGTCACCGCGGGCAGGCCTCCGCTCATCGTCGGCCGCCGCGGACCGGGCACGCCCGGGGTGGACCGGGGTGCAGCGGGTCGCGGCGTCGGTGCACTGGTCGGCGGGGCGGCCGGGTACACCGCGAGCGGGGACAGCGGCACCGGCGGGGGCGGCAGGAGCCGGTACTCCGGGGACGGCCCGGGTCGCGGAGGTGGCTGGGGCGGTACCGCCCGCAGCGTCGGCGCACAACCGAGCGGACCGGGCAGCTGCGCGGCCAGGTCCGGCATCGGTGTGGCCAGATCGGGGGTGGGCTCGCTCATCGAGTGGCGTCCCATGTCCTCACCGCCCTCCCACGGTCGCCGAGCGGCGGGCCGTCAGATCCGGATGCGGCTGTCGGCGCAGCCGCCACACCAATGCGGCCAGCACCGCGGCCGCGCACAGCACGTTCAGCGCGATCACCCAGCTCAGCGAGCTGTCCGCACCACCGATACCCAGACCGTGCACCACCGCGACCGGCCAACAGACATAGCCGGCCCAGTGCACCGCGCGCCACGTCCGAGGGCTGATCCGGGAGCGCGCCATGCTGGTCACCGCGGTCGCCAGCAGCAGGTCCATGGCGATGGCGCCCAGGCCGAGCCAGAACGGCTGGTAGACGGACACGAACGGCAGCACGGTGTCCAACCACCCGATCTTCGCGTAGGGGTCTATCACCGCACTGGCCACATGCACCGCCAGGAACAGCAGAGTCAGCAGCGCCACGTTGCGGTGCAGCGCGGCGAGGGTGAACCGCGGCCAGCGCGGCGTGGCGAACCGTGCTGCGCCGATCACCCCGAGCACTACGCTCAGGGTCAGCAGCGGAAGCGTGACCAGCCCGGTCGCCCGGCTGGTGAACCACAGTGCCTGTTCCACGTCAGGCCCCTTCCTCGTCGCGCGGCCAACCGGCCGTGGTGGTGACCCGCCCGTCCAAGGCGACCAGCCTCGCCGGCAACCCGTGCCGGTACAGCCACTGCGTCGCCTCGACGCCCAGCACGACCGCGGCGGTGCTCGCCACGTTGGCGTCCACGCAATGCGCGGCGGCGACGGTCACCGTCCGCCACACCGGCACCGGATTCGACCCGGTGCGCGGGTCGACTATGTGGTGGTTGCGCCGGCCGTTGCGCCACCAGGCCCGGACCATGGTGCTCGAGGTGGCCAACCCGCCGGACTCCAGGGCGACCGCATCGTCGGGTGCTTCGAGTGCCTCGCGGTGGTCGTCGGCCACCGCGATCCGCCACCCGCCCGGCGGTGGCGCACCGGCGATCGAGATGTCCCCGCCGAGGCCCACCAGAACCCCGCAACCGGCGGCCGCCGCGGCGTGCGCGGCGGCCCGATCCGCGGCGAGCGCCTTCGCGGTGGCGCCCAGATCGAGTCGCACGCCGCGGGGCAGCAGCACCTCACGTCGTTCGGCGTCCCAGTGCACCCGCCACCAACCCGGCGCGGGTTCGGGAGCCGGGTGCGACACCCCGGAGTCCGCCGATCCGGCGAGCACCTCGTCGAAGTCGCGGTCGTAGCCCAGGCACCCGACAGCGGCACCGACAGTGGGGTCCACCAACCCGTCGGTCAGCTCGGCGGCCCGCATCGCTGTCGCCAGTGCCTCGGCCAGCAGCGGGCTCACGGTCCGGATCGAGCCGGCCGTGCGATGCAGCTCGGAGATCTCCGAGTCACCGCGGAAGCGGCTGCAGGCCCGGTCGATCGCGAGTAGCTCGGCGCGCAGCGCGGCGGCCGCCGCGTGCAGCCGGTCCGGGTCGGTGACCAGCACCGACGCCGTGCTCCCCAGCGCCGGCAGCTTCAGCCCGGCGGGGGCGTCCAGGATCGTGCTCATGACGCCCCGCTGGACGCCTCGGCGCCCTGGGTGTTGGTTGGCCGCGGCGGGGTGCTCGGTGGCCGCAACGGCGCGGCGGACCGGGTGGCCGACCGGGACGCGCCGGCCAGACCGGAAGGGTTCGGGCGGGCCGGCGCACCGGACGCGGACGGGCGGGCCGGCGCACCGGAGGCAGCGGGGATGGGGCGGGCCGTGGTCCGGACCGGTGCCGGCCGCGCCGCGTCCGGCCGGGCCGCGTCCGGCCGGGCCGCCGTGGGCAGCCCGGTCTTTGGTCCGGCCGCCCCCGGGGCCCGGTCACTGACCGCGGCGTTGGTGATCGCGGCGGGTTCGGTGGGCTTCTTCGTCGGGGCACCGGCCGCGAGCGCGAGGCCGAACGTGGTGGCCAGCGCCGTCGCGGCGGCCGCGCCACCAGCGGTGTACGCCGCGACCCGTCGACGACCGCGGTCGCGTTCGCGGCACAGGGTGCGCAGGGGAGGTGTCATGGAACAGTCCAGCTCCTCGATTCGGGGATTGCACCCGGGAGCGGCCGGAGCCGCACCCGGCCCGGACGGTTCGCTGGTCCGCTGGGGATCGGACCGAGGGAGCGCGTGCCGTTCGGGCGGAGCGGAACCGAATCTAGGCACCGCCCGCGGCCCGGCGGCCGAACATGAGAGGCCAGGTTGCTCGCGTTCGCCGACAGGTGCGCCGATGGCGTCGAACTACCCCGGATTCGGCCACCCGCCCTGGCTGTTCCTCCAACCGGCGCAACCACCGTCTCAGGTACCGTCTCGGTCGTCGGCCCCGCCGCCGGCGCCCGGGCGCCACCGACGACGTGCCGGGCCCCTGCGGCGTTCCAGTGGCCGATCGATCGCGGGACGGGTACTGATGGCGACGGGTGCGACATCGCGGTCCGGTGTCGAGGGAGGACGGAGTTCGGATGGGGGAGTCGTCGGTGCACCAGTGCGCCCTGCCCGGCTGCGAGGTCATGATCGAGCATGTCCCGGGTAAGCCGGCCCGGAAGTACTGCAGCGCGGGCCATCGCGCGGCGGGACGACGCCTGCGGGATGGCGAGGACGACTGGGACCTGGAGGCCGAGGCCGAGGCCCTGGTCGAGCAGCCGGAGTCGGAGCAGGCCGGTGCGCGGGGCGGCCGGTCCAACGGCCGCTCCGGTGGCACGACCGCGGGTCGGACTGTCGTTCCGACCCCGACCCCGACCCCGACCCCGACCCCGAGCCCGACCCCGAGCCCGACCCCGAGCCCACGGTCGGTGCCGGTGCGGGCGCCGGTGCCGGCCCCGCCTCCGAGTGCGCCCGCAGCGGCCGTCCGACCGGAGGCGGCGACCCGGGCCCCGGTCACCCGCCCCCCGCAGCCCGACCCGGTCCCCTCCGCCCCCTCCGGCGGGGCCTCGCGCGCTCCGGCTGCGGAGGTGCGTCGTCCGGTGGTGCCGGCGGGGGTGGAGTTCGGGGGGAGTGCGGCGGATCTGACGGATGATCTGATTGTGCGTTCCCGGGCGCAGCGGCCGACGCGTGGGTGGCGTCGGGCGGTGTT
>JBQTKB010000009.1:0-62614 GCA_052386505.1 Pseudonocardia sp. | reverse complement strand
ACGTCCGGAACCCGCTCACCGTTCGCGTAGACCGCCCGGCCGTCCTCGAGTCCCTTCCGGTACTGCTGCCCGGTACGGATTCCCATCTGCTGTCCCCCATCGCCAGTGACCAGAGAGGCTCGCCGCGACCGTACTCGCTCCCACACATCACCGGCTCGGCCCGCCGGCCGCCTCACGAAGCTCGACGAGCGCGGAGCGGAATCGGCTACTTGGCGTTGAAGTAGCGGGTGGTGTCGTCGAAGAACTTGCTGAACAGCAGCCCGTTGATCGGGCCACCCGGCTTGCCCAGCGCGGTGGGCGCGAGCGCGATCGTCCAGGAGAACGTGCAACTGTTGGGTCCGGCGGGTTCCACGACGTAGTCCTCGGCGAGGCTCTTGAACAGCGGGGCGTTCGCCTCGGTCACGTAAAACGCTTTCCGTTTGCCCTCCTCCCAGATGAAGAAGTGCTCCTGGACCTTCAGCACCCCACCGAAGACCTTGACCTGGCGGGTGGTGCCGACCGAGAACGGGCGCTTCGACGTCCAGCTCACAGTCAGGCCCTTGCACCAGTGCAGCGGCCGGTCGCCGGTCAGCTCCGCCCACACCTCGGCGGCAGGACGGTCGATGGACCAGGTTCGGGAGTAGCGCGAGGGCGACGACCGGAAGAAGCTCTCGTCGACGGGCTGCAGCTTGGCCACCAGCGGGTGTCCCTTCAGAGTGGATCAGGCTCGGTGGCGTCAGTCTGGCACGGCGGCGAAAGGTGGTTCCACGCAGCGGCGCCACGATCCGCGACGCAGACCCGCGGCGGCCACCGTAGGTTGTCGGTTGTCGCTGTGCTCAGTTGTCGCTGTGCTCGACCGCGTAGCTGGACAGCGGCGCGGGAACCGCCCGTAGCTGGGCCAGCAGGGTGGTTTCGCGGCAGAGCAGGGCGTGCACCATCCGCAACCGATGTGCCGGGCGGGTCTGCTCCAGCAGCAGCTGGCGGTCCCGGATCGGCAGCAGGCAGTCGGCGGCGAGCAGGTGGGCCAGGTTGTCCGTGGCGATGTCGGAGGCCGGCTCGCGCCACTCGCCGGACTGCCACGCGGTGGCGCAGTACCTGCGGTGCGCCGCCCGGGCGGCCTTGACCAGACCTCCGAGGTTGCCGACGTCGGACGCGTCGTCGGTGTCGTCGCCGGTGTCGGGCAGCCACTCCACGGTGCCCATCAGGTAGGGCCGGGACTCCGCGTCCAGGGTGAGCAGCCGGAAGCGGCGCGAGCCCCGGGTGACGATGTCGAACCGGCCGTCCGCGAGTTTGCGTACGTCGCGTAGCTCGGCCGTGCAGCCGACCCGGTGCAGACCGTGGATGCCGTCGCGGTCGGGGGTCCACCCTTCGCGGACCGCGATCACGCCGAACTCCTTGCCCGGCACGGTGCTGGTGACCAGATCGACGGTGAGCTGGCGGTAACGCGGCTCGAAGATGTGCAGCGGGAGTGGCATCCCCGGCATCAGCACCGTCCCCAGGGGGAACATAGGGAGGGTCTCGGCCACCCGGCTACGTTACGACGGTGCGGCGCTGATCGCTGGCTGAATCGGCCGGTCCGGACGTCCGGCCGGTGCCGCCGGAAGGACCCGGTGGGCGCAGCACCGCGAACGCGTCGGTTACCCGTAGCCGCCGCTCGGCGAACCGGAACAGCGCCGCCGGCCGACCGCCCGAGGGCCCAGGTGCGGCGGTCTGTCCGGTGGGCACCAGCACCCCGCGCCGGGCCAGCACCCGCTGTAGGTTGGTGGCCGACACCGGGTGCCCGAGCGCGCTGACATAGAGATCGCGCAGCGCGGACAGGGTGAATTCGGCGGGTGCCAGCGCGAAGCCCAGGTTGGTGTAGGACAGCTTGGCGCGCAGCCGGTCGCGGGCGTCGCGCACGATCGTGGAGTGGTCGAACGCGGTCGGCGGCAGCGCGGCCACCGGCTGCCAACGGGTGTCCTCGGGCACGGCAGGGTCGGCGTCGCAGGGCACCAGTCCGAGGAACGCGGTGGCGATCAGTCGCGGGCCGGGCACCCTGTCGGGCGCGCTGAACACGCCGAGCTGTTCGAGGTGGGCCACCTCGCGCAGGTCGACCTTGTCCGCGAGCTGGCGGCTGACCGAGGTCTGCACGTCCTCGTCGAGGCCCAGCCGCCCCCCGGGCAGCGCCCATCGTCCCAGGTCGGGCTCCTGTGCACGCTGCCAGAGCAGGACCTGGAGCTCGCCGTCGCGGATCTGGAGCATGGCGGCCGACACTTCGTGTCCCATTTCCGGTTTCCTGCTGGTAATATCAGCCACGTTTTCGATTATAAGGCGAAAACCGATGGACCGGGGGAGCGGGGCTGCTTCCCGGGAGCCGAGACCTCCGGAGGAGGAGCTGTGCCGACGATTGGGACGATCGCCAGGAACGGGCGCCCGACGACCGCGAACCCAGCGGGCGGGGGGTCGGCAACCGGGGGCACGCCAAGGGTGGGCCCCGGCTGGGCCGAGGAGGTCCGCCGGCTGGCCCGGGAGCGGGATGCGGTTGTCCTGGCGCACAACTACCAGCTCCCGGAGATCCAGGACGTCGCGCATCACACCGGCGACTCGCTGGCGCTGTCCCGGATCGCCGCCAAGGCCGACGAGTCGACCATCGTGTTCTGCGGTGTGCACTTCATGGCCGAGACGGCCAAGATCCTCGCCCCGGACAAGACCGTGCTGATCCCGGACGCCGCCGCCGGTTGCTCCCTGGCCGACTCGATCGACGCCGACCAGTTGCGGGCGTGGAAGGCCGAACACCCCGGTGCGGTGGTCGTGTCCTACGTCAACACCACCGCCGAGGTGAAGGCCGAGACAGACATCTGTTGCACTTCGTCGAACGCGGTCGAGGTGGTCGAGTCGATCCCGGCGGACCGCGAGGTGCTCTTCCTGCCCGACCAGTTCCTCGGCGCCCACGTGCGGCGGCTCACGGGTCGGGAGAACGTGCACGTCTGGGCCGGGGAGTGCCACGTGCACGCCGGCATCAACGGTCCCGAGCTGACCGCCCGGGCCGAGGCCGAGCCCGAGGCGGACCTGTTCATCCACCCCGAGTGCGGCTGCGCCACCTCGGCGCTCTACCTCGCCGGGGCCGGCGCGGTCGCCCCGGAGCGGGTCAAGATCCTGTCCACCGGCGGCATGCTGGACGCCGCGCGGACCACCACCGCGAAGTCGGTCCTGGTGGCCACCGAGGTCGGCATGCTGCACCAACTGCGCCGGGCCGCGCCGGAGGTCGACTTCCGCGCGGTCAACGAGCGCGCCTCCTGCCACTACATGAAGATGATCACTCCGGAGAAGCTGTTGCGCGCCCTGCGCGAGGGACGCGACGAGGTGCGGGTGGACCCGGGAGTGGCCGACCGGGCCAGGGCGGCGGTCCGCCGAATGATCGAGATCGGCCGGCCCGGAGGCGGGGAGTGACGGTCGCGACCGGTCCGCGCTGGGAGGCGAGCGCCGACCTGGCGATCGTGGGCACTGGGGTCGCGGGGCTCACCGCCGCTGTCACGGCTCGGGAACTCGGGCTCCGGGTGCTCGTGCTGACCAAGGACGCCGCCGACTCCGGCTCCACCCGTTGGGCCCAGGGGGGCGTGGCGGTGGTGCTGGCCGACGGCCACGAACCCGGCGACACCGTGCGGCGCCACGTGTCGGACACCCTGGCCGCCGCCGGCGGGCTGGCCGACCCGGCGGCGGTCGCCTCCATCCTGGGTGACGGACCCGCCGCCGTCGAGGGCCTGCGCCGGTGGGGCGCGAGCTTCGACAAGGTGCCGGGCGGCGGCGCGCTGGCGCTGGCCCGGGAAGGCGGGCACACCGCGTTCCGGGTGGTGCACGCCGGCGGTGACGCCACCGGCGCCGAGGTGGAACGGGCGCTGCTGGCCGCGGCCCGGGCGGGTGGGCCCGGCCTACCGCTGCTCACCGACCACGTCGCGATCGACGTGCTGTGCGGCGCGAACGGGGCGGTCGGCGGGCTACTGGTCGTCGACGGGCAGGGCCGAGCCGGGGTGGTGCGCGCTCCCGCAGTGCTGCTGGCCACCGGCGGCTACGGCCAGCTGTTCGCCAGTACCACCAACCCGGACACCGCCACTGGCGACGGCGTCGCGCTCGGGCTGCGGGCCGGGGCGGTGGCTGCGGACCTGGAGTTCGTGCAGTTCCACCCCACCGTGCTCTACAGCGGGCCGGGGGCGCGCGGGCGTCGGCCGCTGGTCACCGAGGCGGTGCGCGGGCACGGCGCGGTGCTGGTGGAGGGCACCGGCCGGCGGGTGATGCTCGGGGAGCACCCGCTGGCCGATCTTGCGCCGCGCGACGTGGTGTCCGCGACGATCACCCGCCGGATGGCAGCCACCGGCGCGGGGTGCGTGTACCTGGACGCGACCTCGCTGGCGGACTTCCCGACCAGGTTCCCGACCGTGCACGCGGCCTGCGCGGCGATCGGGGTGGATCCGTGCCGCGAGCCGATCCCGGTCAGCCCGGCCGCGCACTACTGCTGCGGCGGGCTGGTCACCGACACCCGCGGCCGCACCGGTGTGCCCGGGTTGTGGGCGGCCGGCGAGGTGGCCCGCACCGGGCTGCACGGGGCCAACCGGCTGGCGTCGAACAGCCTGCTGGAGGGGCTGGTGATGGGTCGTCGGGTGGCCCACGCGGTGGCCGTTGAGCTGGCCGGACCGCGTCGGCTGGTCCCGGTGACCCCGCCGACCGCGGCGCTGCCCCGGACGGTTGCCAAGCGGGACGTGGTGCAGCGGGCGATGTCCCGGGGCGCCGCGATCGGCCGTGACGGCGCGGGGTTGGCGGGCGCATCGGACGTGGTCGAGGCCGCGTCGGGCGGCCGGGCGGTGAGCGATCGGGCCGGGGTCGAGGACGCCGCACTGACCCTGCTGGCCCAGGCGGTGCTGGCCGCTGCCGGCACCCGGACCGAGACGAGGGGATGCCACGTGCGCACAGACTTCCCGCACACCGACGACCGCTACCAGCGGACCAGCCTGCGGATCACGCTGGGCCCGGACGGCGCGCCCGTGGTAGGGGTCGCCGACCGGGCCCGGGTGGGCGCCGCGTGAGCGGCTGGCGAGACCACGAGGAGACGTCGTGACCCACGGAACGCTGACCAGGGACCTGGCCCCGGACGCCGAGGACCTGGCCCGGGTGATCGCCACCGCGCTGGCCGAGGATCTGCGCTACGGCCCCGACGTGACGACGTCCGCCACGGTGTCGTCCGGCGCGGTGGCGATCGCCGAGTTCACCGCGCGCCGGGCCGGGGTGCTCGCCGGGCTGCCGGCCGTGCGGGCGGTGCTGGACGAGGTGCTCGGTGTCGACGGCTACCGGGTGCTCGACCAGCGGGCCGACGGCGACCGGCTGGCCGCCGGGCAGCCCGTCCTGCGGGTGCGCGGACCGGTACGCGGGCTGCTCACCGCCGAGCGCACCGCGCTGAACCTGCTGTGCCATCTCTCCGGGATCGCCACCACCACGGCGGCCTGGGTGGAGGCGGTGGCCGGCACCGGCGCGGTGATCCTGGACACCCGCAAGACGCTGCCCGGGCTGCGGCTGCTGCAGAAGTACGCGGTGCGCTGCGGCGGCGGGCGCAACCACCGGATGGGCTTGGGCGACATGGTGCTGATCAAGGACAACCATGTGGTGGCCGCCGGCTCGGTGACCGCCGCATTGAACGCCGCCCGGGCCGCCGCTCCCGATGTGCCGTGCGAGGTGGAGGTCGACTCGCTGGCCCAGCTGGACGAGGCACTGGCCGCCGGCGCGGAGCTGGTGCTGCTGGACAACTTCACCCCGGACGAGTGCGCGGCGGCGGTCCGCCGGCGGGCCGCGATGGGCTCCGGCGCGAGGTTCGAGGTGTCTGGTGGGCTGTCGCTGGACGGGGCGGCGGCGTACGCGGCCAGCGGGGTGGAGTTCCTGTCGGTAGGGGCGCTGACCCACTCGGTCGTCGCGCTGGATCTCGGCCTGGACCTCACCGCCGGGTGACCCGACCGGTACCGAGGGTCGACCGGTGGTCGTTGTGCTGCGCGAGTACGTCGCCGCGACCGGTTGTCCCGGCCGACCGGGTAGCGTGGTCGGGTGCCCGAGCTGCTGGTGCTGCAACCGTCCACGCTCGGCCCGCCGGCCCGGTTGGGGGAGTGGCTGGCCGCCGCCGGCGGCCGGCTGCGGGTGGTCCGCCCGTCGGCCGGAGACCCGCTACCGGTGACGCTGGACGGGATCGACGGGGTGGTGTGCCTCGGCGGCGAGATGGCCGCGCTGGACGACGCGGCGCACCCGTGGCTGGTCGGCTGCCGCGCGCTGCTGGCCGAGGCGGTCCGGCGGCGGGTGCCCACCCTCGGGGTCTGTCTCGGCGCGCAGTTGCTGGCGGCGGCCACCGGCGGTCGGATCGCCCCGGCGGCAGCCGGCCCGGAGGTCGGCCCGATGGTGGTCGCCCGCCGCGACGCCGCCACCGGGGACCCGCTGCTCGGTGGGCTGCCGCTGAGCCCGCTGGTGCTGCAGTTCCATGGTGACGAGATCGCCGAGCTACCTCCCGGCGCCGTGCTGCTCGCCTCCTCACCGCGCTGCCCGCACCAGGCGTTCCGGGTCGGCGGAGCGGCCTGGGGTGTGCAGGGGCACATCGAGACCACCCCGGAGCTGGTGCTCGACTGGGCGGCGGGTGCGCCCCAGCTGGCCGCCCACGCCCGGCCGGGCGCCCTGGAGCGCGATCACCTGGTGGCCGAGCACGAGGACCTGGAGTGGACCTGGCGGCCGGTCGCGGAGCGGTTCGTCGAGCTGACCGCCGCCCCGGATGTCGTCCGCCGGTCGCTACCGCTGGTACCGCACGGACGGTAGCCGCCCTCCGCCCTCCGACCCGTACCGGATCGGCCGGGCCCATCGACCCCACCGTTACTCTGGGTCCATGCTGACCCGCACCGACCTGCGATCCGGGCTGCCCGCCCGCGCCGAGCTGCGCGAGGTGATGCCGCGCGCCGAGGTGAACGTCGATGCCGTGCTCGACCAGGTGCGCCCGATCGTGGCTGCGGTCGCCGAGCGTGGGGTGGACGCTGCCCTGGAGCTGGCCGAGCGCTTCGACCGGGTGCGGCCGCAGTCGATCCGGGTGCCGGCCGAAGCGCTGTCCCGTGCCTTGCACGATCTCGACCCGGCCGTGCGCGACGCCTTGGCCACCAGCATCGAGCGCGCCCGAAAGGTGCACGCCGACCAGCGCCGCCAAGACGTAGTCACCCAGGTCGCCGCGGGGGGCACGGTCACCGAGCGGTTCATCCCGGTGCGCCGGGTGGGGCTGTACGCCCCGGGCGGGTTGGCCGTGTACCCGTCCAGCGTGGTGATGAACGTGGTCCCGGCGCAGGCCGCCGGGGTGGAGTCGCTGGTCGTGTGCTCGCCGCCGCAGGCCGAGCACGGGGGCCTGCCGCACCCGACGATCATGGCCGCCGCGGCCATGCTGGAGGTCGACGAGGTGTGGGCGGTTGGCGGCGCCCAGGCGATCGCGCTGCTGGCCTACGGCGGTACCGACACGGTCGATCACGGAGCCGGCGCGGTGCTTGAGCCGGTCGACCTGGTCACCGGCCCGGGCAACGCCTACCTCACCGCCGCCAAGCGGTTGCTGCGCGGGCTGATCGGCATCGACGCCGAGGCCGGGCCGACCGAGATCGCCGTGCTGGCCGACCACACCGCCGATGCGGTGCACGTGGCCGCCGACCTGATCAGCCAGGCCGAGCACGACCCGTTCGCCTCGTCGGTCCTGGTCACCACCAGCCGCGAGCTGGCGGACTCGGTGGACGCCGAGCTGGAACGCCAGGTCGCGGCAACCAAGCACTCCGAGCGGATCCGCACCGCGCTCACCGGCCGGCAGTCCGGGACGATCCTGGTCGCCTCGATCGGCGACGGGATCGCCGTGGTCGACGGGTACGCCGCCGAGCACCTGGAGATCCAGACCGAGGACGCCGGCAACGTGGCCCGGCGGGTGCGCAACGCCGGCGCGATCTTCGTCGGGCCGTGGGCACCGGTGTCGCTGGGCGACTACTGCGCCGGCTCCAACCACGTGCTGCCCACCGGCGGCTGCGCCCGGCACTCCGGGGGCCTGTCCGTGCAGACCTTCCTGCGCGGCGTCCACCTGGTCGAGTACACCCAAGCGGCGCTGCGCGAGGTCGCCGACAAGGTCGTGACGCTGGCAAACGCCGAGGATCTGCCGGCGCACGGCCAGGCCGTCACCGCGAGGTTGAGAGCGTGAGCATCGGCGCCGAGAGCAGCGCCAGCGGAACGAGCATCGGCGCCGAGAGCAGCGCCAGCGGAACGAGCATCGGCACCGAGAGCAGCGCCAGCGGAACGAGCATCGGCACCGAGGTCTCGCTCGACCGGCTGCCGCTGCGGGACGACCTGCGCGGGCGCTCGCCCTACGGCGCCCCGCAACTGGACGTCCCAGTCCGGCTCAACACCAACGAGAACCCCTACCCACCGCCGCCGGACCTGGTCGCCGACGTCACCGCCGCCGTGGCGGAGATCGCCGGTGAGCTGCACCGCTATCCCGACCGCGAGGCCGTCGCCCTGCGCGCAGACCTGGCGTCCTACCTGAGCGACGCCACGGGCGTGGCGCTGACCGGGGCAAACCTCTGGGCGGCGAACGGCAGCAACGAGATCCTGCAGCAGATCTTCCAGGCCTTCGGCGGCCCCGGGCGCACCGCGCTCGGGTTCGAGCCGTCCTACTCGATGCACCCGATCATCTCCTCGGGCACCCGCACCGAGTGGTTGCCCGCGCCGCGCCGCGGCGACTTCACCATCGACGCCCCGGCCGCCGCCGCGCTGATCGCCGAACGTCGCCCGGATCTGGTGCTGGTGACCAGCCCGAACAACCCCACCGGCGGCTCCATCGACCCGGCCGACCTGGTCCGGCTGATCGACGCCACCGAGGGGATGATCGTGGTGGACGAGGCCTACGCCGAGTTCTCCGACCGGCCGTCCTCGGCGACGCTGTTGAGCGGTCACGGTCACAAGCTGATCGTCAGCCGTACGATGAGCAAGGCCTTCGCCTTCGCCGGCGGTAGGCTGGGATACCTCGCAGCGGCACCGGCCGTGGTGGACGCGCTGCGCCTGGTCCGGCTGCCCTACCATCTGTCGGCGCTGACCCAGGCCGCCGCCCGGGCCGCGCTGCGGCACTCCCGCGCGACCCTGGCGTCGGTGGCGGTGTTGCGCGCCGAGCGCGACCGGGTGGTTGCCGCGCTCGCTTCGCTGAACTGCCGGGTGGTGCCCAGCGACGCGAACTTCGTCCTGTTCGGCGAGTACCCCGATGCTCGGGCGATCTGGCGGGAGTTCCTCGAGCGGGGGGTGCTGATCCGGGACGTGGGCATCGCCGGGCACCTTCGGGTGACCATCGGCACCCCTGAGGAGAACGACGCCTTCCTACAGGCAGCGAAGGAGGTCATCTCGTGACCAGGGTCGGCCGCGTCGAGCGGATCACCAAGGAGTCATCGGTCCTGGTCGAGATAGACCTGGACGGCACGGGCGCGACCGAGATCGGCACCGGGGTGCCCTTCTTCGACCACATGCTCACTGCGCTCGGCAAGCACGGCGCCTTCGACCTGGTGGTCCGGGCCACCGGTGACCTCGAGGTGGACGCCCACCACACCGTCGAGGACGTCTCGATCGTGCTCGGCCAGGCGCTGCGCAAGGCGCTCGGCGAGCGCACCGGAATCCGCCGCTTCGGCGAGGCCTGGATCCCGATGGACGAGGCGCTGGCCCAGGCCGTGGTCGACGTGTCCGGGCGGCCGTACTGCGTGCACACCGGCGAGCCGGAGTCGATGGCCGGCTTCGTGGTCGGCGGGCACTACCCGACCGTGCTCAACCGGCACGTCTTCGAGTCGCTGGCCTTCCACGCCGAGCTGGCGCTGCACGTGCGGGTCACCGGTGGCCGCGATCCGCACCACATCACCGAGGCCGAGTACAAGGCGGTGGCCCGGGCACTGCGGGCGGCGGTCGCCCCGGACGACCGGATCACCGGGGTGCCCTCGACGAAGGGCGTGCTGTAGTTCGCTCTGTGCGGGCCGCGCTCGTCGTCCGGACAGCCTCGTCCTGGCCCGGTACCGCGGCCCGACCAACTGGCCCGACCCCTTCGGTGATCCACGTTCTGGTGCGTAAGCAGACGCTGAATGTCCCTTCATCCACCGACACGAGGATCACTGTTGCCGGACACCTCCGACCCCTTGTGGGGCACTTCGGCGCACCGCGATGTGGGGCACCTCGGCGCACCCAGCCGCGAGGTACCTCGGCGCGCCCCTCCACAAGCCCCCACCCGCACCTCATGATCAATTGGATGGTCGGTCCGTTCGAGACGCTCTGGCACGGACCGAGCGTCAACTCGGCAAGGACGAGGGGGCGAAGCGGCCGGTTAGGCTGGGGGCGTGGCAGTGAACCCCAAGATCGCGGTACTGGATTACGGCTCGGGCAACCTGCGTTCAGCTGAACGCGCGCTGGCCAGGGTTGGCGCCGAGGTCACCGTCACACCCGACCGGGACACCTGCCTGGAGGCTGACGGGCTCGTAGTGCCCGGAGTGGGGGCCTTCGCCGCGTGCATGGAAGGGCTCCGTGCCGCCGGGGGTGACAAGATCATCGATCACCGGCTGGCCGGCGGGCGCCCGGTGCTCGGGATCTGCGTGGGCATGCAGGTGCTGTTCGAGCTCGGTGTGGAGCACGGCGAGCGCACCGAGGGCTGCGGTCAGTGGCCGGGCACGGTCGACCGGCTGAGCGCCCCGGTGCTGCCGCACATGGGCTGGAACACCGTGCGCGCCCCGGCCGGCTCGGTGCTGTTCGCCGGGCTGGACGCCGGCACCCGGTTCTACTTCGTGCATTCCTACGCCGCCCGCTCTTGGACGTTGCACCCGCCGAAGCCGTTCACACCCCCGCTGGTCACCTGGGCCCAGCACGGCGAGGACTTCGTCGCGGCGGTGGAGAACGGGGCGCTGACCGCGACCCAGTTCCACCCGGAGAAGTCCGGCGACGCCGGCGCCACCGTGCTGCGCAACTGGCTGGGCACCGTGGGCTGATCTGCGCGCCTCAGATCAGCGCCGCAGCAGACTCAGGATCTCGTCGAGCTTCGTGTCGACGGTGTCGAGTTTCTCGCCGTGCGCCTTGAGGGTTGCGGTGTGGCCGTCGAGGGTTGCGGTGTGGGCTTCGACCACCGCTGCGATCTCGTCCAGGCGATTGCCCTGGCGAACCTGGGTGGACTGAATCCCAACCAGCATTTCGTAGATCGCCTGGACGTCGTTGTCGAGCTGGCGCACCTTGCGAACCAGGTGCGGCGAGTCGGTCATGGGAGGCAGCCTAGCGGCCCTCACGCACCCAGGACGGTGAAGTACGACGAGCCTCCGGCCCCGGTAGGCTCACCGCCCGTGACCTTCGTACTTCTGCCGGCCGTGGACGTGGCCGACGGCCAGGCCGTGCGCCTGGTCCAGGGTGAGGCCGGCACCGAGACCGGTTACGGCGACCCCTGGGAGGCCGCGCTGGCCTGGCAGAGCGCCGGCGCCGAGTGGATCCACCTGGTCGACCTGGATGCCGCGTTCGGCCGCGGCTCCAACGCGCCGCTGCTGGCCGACGTGGTCGGCCGGCTGGACGTGAAGGTGGAGCTGTCCGGCGGCATCCGGGACGACGAGTCGCTGGCCCGCGCGCTGAGCACCGGGTGCGCCCGGGTGAACCTGGGCACCGCCGCGCTGGAGGGCCCGGCCTGGTGCGCGAAGGCGATCGGCGAGCACGGCGACCGGGTCGCGGTGGGGCTGGACGTGCGGATCACCGAGCAGGGGCATCGGCTGGCCGCCCGCGGCTGGACCACGGACGGCGGAGACCTGTGGGAGACCCTGGCCCGGCTCGACAAGGACGGCTGTGCCCGGTACGTGGTCACCGACGTGAGCAAGGACGGCACCCTGCGCGGCCCGAACCTGGAGCTGCTGCGCGAGGTGTGCGCGGTGACGGACGCGCCGGTGATCGCCTCCGGCGGGGTGTCCGAGGTGGCGGACCTGGTCGCGCTGGCCGGGCTGGCCGCCGACGGGGTGGAGGGCTCGATCGTGGGCAAGGCGCTGTACGCGGGCCGGTTCACCCTGGAGGACGCCCTGGCCGCCGTCTCCGCCCTCGACCGGGCATGACCCCGGGCCTGCCCGAGCACGAGCCGCGGCGCGACGACGAGTCCGCCACCGAACACGAGCAGGAGCTGCGGGCGGAACGCGAGTACGTCGCCCGGCTGTACCGCCGGCTGGACGCCGAGCGGGTCTACGTCACCCGCGAGATGGACCGGGCGCTGTCCGACCAGTCGGTCGGCGCCCAGCTGGAGGCCCGCTGGCTGCGCGACGCCGCCGTGGAGACCTGGGCCGACCGCCGGCGCCGGCTTCGGTTGTCGGACAGCGGTCTGTGCTTCGGCCGGATCGACACCGACGCCGACGGGCCGGTGCACATCGGCCGGATCGGGCTCAGCAGTGAGACCAGCGGCGGCGGGCGGCAGTTGCTCACCGACTGGCGGGCGCCGATCGCCCGGCCGTTCTACACCGCCACCGGGGCCAACCCCGAGGGCATCAGCCGCCGACGGCACTTCCGCACTCGCGGTCGCGGCATCGTCGACTTCACCGACGAGTGGTTCGGTCCGGGGGCGGCCGGGGCCGCGGCCGGCACCGACGAGGCCCTGCTGGCCGCACTGAACGCCGCCCGCTCCGACGGGATGCGCGACATCGTGGCCACCATCCAGGCCGCCCAGGATGAGGTGATCCGGCTCGGGTCGACCGGCGTGCTGGTGGTCGAGGGCGGTCCGGGCACCGGCAAGACCGCCGTCGCGCTGCACCGGGTGGCCTACCTGCTCTACGAGCACCGCGAGCGAATGTCCCGGCGTGGCGTGCTGCTGATCGGGCCCAACCCGGGGTTCTTGGACTACGTCAGCGGCGTGCTGCCCGCGCTCGGCGAGACCGATGTGGTCTTCGCCACCCTGGGCTCGCTGCTGCCCGGGGTGCGGACCGACGTCCGGGACACCGACCGGGCCGCCGAGCTCAAGGGATCGTCGCGGATGGTCGAGGTGCTGGTCGACGCGGTGCTGGATCGCCAGTGCCTCCCGGATGAGCCGATCGCGATCCCGCTGGACGACGTCACGCTGTGGCTCGACGCCGAGGTGGCCGGGCAGGCCCGGGACGCGGCCCGGGCCAGCCGGTTGGTGCACAACCAGGCCCGAGCGGTGTTCGACCACCACGTCATCGAGGCGCTGACCGTGCAGGGGGTGGCGCGGATCGGCGACGGCTGGCTGGAGCCGCCGCGGCCGGACTACATCGAGGAAGAGGTCATCGACGAGTTCGGCGAGGTGGTGGACCAGGAACCGCTGGCCGAGAACCTGGTCAACGACGTCCGCGCCGAGCTGTCCGGCAGCACCGCGCTCGCCGACGTGCTGGACGAGCTGTGGCCGGTGCTCACCCCGCAGCGGTTGCTGGCCGATCTACTGGAGTCGACCGACCGGATGGAGTCGGCCGGCCTGGGCCCGGCGGAGGTGGCGGTGCTGCACCGCGCCGACGGCGGGGCCTGGACGGTGTCCGACGTGCCGCTGCTCGACGAGCTGGTCGACGTGCTCGGCTCGGACGGCCTGGCCGAGGCCGAGGCACAGGAGGAGTCGGAGGAGGAGATCGAGGAGCGCGAGTACGCCGAGGGCGTGCTGGAGATCCTGGACACCGACGAGGACCCCGACGCGGAGGTCCTCCGCGCGGTCGACCTGCTCGAGGCCGGCCGGCTGGCCGAGCGGCAGGAGACCGCAGACCTACGCAGCCTCGCCGAGCGGGCGAGCGCCGACCGGCACTGGACCTACGGGCACGTGGTGGTCGACGAGGCGCAGGAGCTTTCCGAGATGGACTGGCGGGCGCTGATGCGGCGATGCCCGACCCGCTCGATGACCGTGGTCGGTGACCTCGCCCAGCGGGAGTCCCCGGCCGGCACCTGCAACTGGGCGGACATGCTGGACCAGTTCGTGCCGAAGCGCTGGGCCTACCGGCGGCTGGCGGTGAACTACCGAACCCCGGCCGACATCATGGACGTCGCCACCCGGGTGCTGGCCGAGGTCGACCCGCAGCTGACCCCGCCTGCCTCGGTACGCCGGACCGGGGTCTCGCCGTGGGCGCGGGCGGTTCGGGCGCTGGACGACGAGGCACTGGCCGCGGCGGTCGCGGAGCTGGCCGGGCAGGTCGGGGAGGGCACGGTCGCGGTGATCCTGCCGCGGGACGTCCCGGCGCCGGCGGGGCTGGTCGCGCGGCTCCCGGACGACGTGGCCCGGCGGCTGTCCGTGCTCACCCCACAGGCGGCGAAGGGCCTGGAGTTCGACGCCGTGCTGCTGTGCGAGCCGCACCGGTTGCTGGCCGGCTCGCGGCGCGGGGCGGCCGAGCTGTACGTGGCGCTGACCCGGGCCACGCAGCGGCTCGGCGTGCTGCACACCGAGCCGCTTCCGGCGGCGCTGACCGGGCTGGTCGAGCCGGCGACCGCGGCGATCTGAGCTGCCGGCCCGGCGCGGACGCTGACGGGCGGCGGCCGCGTCATGGGATCCTGCCTGGGTGAGATGGCGCCTGCCGCCTCGGCCCGTTCGCGTCCGGGTGGCGCTGTTGGAGATCTCCGGACGGTCGGCCGGGGCATCCCGCCCCGCGATCAGCGCCACCCTCGATGTACTCGCCGACCGGGTTCTGCGGCCGGCGTGGGACGCCGACTGGCGGCAGCGGAGGCTGCACGACCCGGGGCCGTTGCCGGTCGCCTGGTCGAACGCTGACGAGCTCGCCGATCACTGGTCGAACATCCTTGGCCGCGCCGACGCGACGGCCCGACGACTGGACGGGCCGGCTGCCGGATCTGCCCGCGGTGTTCGCCGGGCTTCCCCAGCGTCGGCTCGTCCTGGTCGGCGAGGCCGGTGCCGGAAAGAGCGCGCTCGGTCTGCACCTGGCCCGGGAACTGCTCGCATGCCGTACGCCCGGTGCGGCTGTGCCGGTACTGCTCAACCTGTCCAGCTGGGATGATGGTGAACCTGATGCGCGGCAGCTCGGCCAGCTCGTCTCGCCCATCGGGCTGCGTGGCCACGACCCGGCCGCCGGGCTGGTCCCGGTCGGTGTGCCGGCCGCGCTCGCCTACTTGCTCTGCGGCACCGGGAGGGACGTCATCCCGCGCCGGGTCGAGACGTCCGTCAGGCCGGCGGAGCCTCCACGACCGCGATGTGGTTGCCGTCCGGGTCGCGCAGCATGAACAGCGGAGGCACGCCGGGCGCACACTCCCCGGGCTCCGGGTCGAGGTCGATGCCGCCGATGGCGGTCAGCCGGGCGTGCTCGCCGCGCACGTCGGGCGTCTCCACGCCGATGGAGCCACCGCCGGGCTCGCCACCCATCGGCGGGTTCAGCGCCAGCCTGGCGGTCGACCCGGGCGGGGCCACCTCGACCCAGCGGCCTTCGCCGTTCTCGCCGTACAGGGTGTCGCCGCGCAGCTCCCAGCCGAGCTTGCCGGTGTAGAAGGCGATGGCCGCGTCCTGATCGGACACGCAGAACATGGCCACGCCGATGTTGTTCACGGAGGTCTGCTGATTGCTCATGTCGGTAGGACGTCCGGAACCGGCGAGAGTGGTCGGCACATCGATGTGACTTGAATCACACCGTGATTCGGATGCCGACCGTGCCGTCCGAACCTCGGCGCAATCGGCTGGCCAGCATCGCCAGCCGGCCGACCAGGCCGTACTTCCGGGCGATCAGCTCCCGGGACCGCTCGGCCCCGGCGGCGTCCAGCAGCTCCGCCCGGCCGTCGACCGGGTCACCGGTGGGCCGGCCGCGGGCGGTGCACGGCGCCAGGGTGACGGTGCCGTTGCGGCGGATCCGCGTCACCTTGCCGGATCCGGCCGCCGTCCACACGACCAGCGACTGCCCGTCCCGCGCCGCCCACACCGGGGTCGGGACGGGCCGGCCGTCCCGGCGGAACGTGGTCAGCAACAGGTACTTCTCGCCGTCCAGCCGGCTGATCCGGTCCACGTCGCACAGCTTAGGGTGGTTGACGTGCCCGTCGCCGTGCGTGTCATCCCCTGCCTCGACGTGGACGCCGGGCGGGTGGTGAAGGGCGTGAACTTCGCCGACCTGCGCGACGCCGGCGACCCGGTGGAGATGGCCCGGGTCTACGACGCGGAGGGCGCTGACGAGCTGACCTTCCTCGACGTGACCGCGTCCTCCGGGGAGCGGGCCACGATGTACGACGTGGTCGCCCGCACCGCCGAGCAGGTGTTCATCCCGCTCACCGTGGGTGGCGGGATCCGGGCCTGCGAGGACGTCGACCGGCTGCTGCGCGCGGGCGCGGACAAGGTCAGCATCAACACCGCCGCGATCGCCCGCCCGCAGCTGCTCGGCGAGGCCAGTCGCCGCTTCGGGGCACAATGCATCGTGCTGTCGGTGGATGCCCGCACGGTGCCGCAGGGGTCCGAGCCGACTCCCTCGGGCTGGGAGGTCACCACGCACGGCGGGCGGCGGGGCACCGGCCTGGACGCGGTGGAGTGGGCGGCACGCGGCCAGGAGCTGGGAGTGGGCGAGATCCTGCTGAACTCGATGGACGCCGACGGCACCCGGGCCGGATTCGACCTGCGGATGATCGAGGCGGTGCGCAAGGTGGTCGACGTCCCGGTGATCGCGAGTGGCGGCGCGGGCGCGCTGGAGCACTTCGCCCCGGCGGTCCAGGCCGGCGCGGACGCGGTGCTCGCGGCCAGCGTGTTCCACTTCGGGCAGTTGCGCATCGGTGAGGTGAAGGACGCGCTGCGCTCGGCCGCGGTGGTCGTCCGGTGATCCAGCCGCCGGCGGGCGGCGGGGATCGCGCCGTCGCCGGAGTGCTCGGGGTCGGCGCGGTGCTGTTCGTCGGGTTCGCGGCCACCCGGGTCGGGTCGGCCGGGTTCGTCGCGGCGCTGAGCCTGCCGCTGGTGCTGCTGGCGGCCGCCCTGATCGTCGCCGCCGCGGTGCTCACCCGCTGGTACCCCATTCGTCCGGTGGCCCAGGGGCTCGCGGTGTTCGGGCTGCTGGTGCACGCACTGGTCGCGCTGCGCGGCGGCCCGGTGTGGACCCGCGGCTGTTCCGCGGTGCTCGCGGTGGTCCACGGGTGGGCACTGATTCGGTTGTTCCTGATCACCGCAGCCGAGGAGGACGACTCCGACGACAGGACGGTCGTGGACGAGCCGGCCGGGGTAACCGACGATGCCGGTTACCCCGTGGTGGTCGAGACCCCGGTGTCGGACGTGGTCGACCTGCCGGCCGCCACCCCAGTCGAGCCACCCGGATCACCCGAACTCCGTAGTCCGCACGTCGAATACGAGGAGCGATCGTGACACTCGACCCCGCACTGGGCGCAAGGCTCAAGTGGACCGCCGACGGGCTGGTCTGCGCGGTCGCCCAGCAGCGGGGCACCGGCGAGGTGCTCATGGTGGCCTGGATGGACGACGAGGCGCTGCGCCGCACGTTGGCCACCCGCCGGGCCACCTACTGGTCGCGCAGCCGCGGCGAGTACTGGGTGAAGGGTGAGACGTCCGGGCACACCCAGCGGGTGCACGAGGTGCGTCTGGACTGCGACGGCGACGCCGTACTGCTGGTCGTCGACCAGGAGGGCGCGGCGTGCCACACCGGTACCCGCACCTGCTTCGACACCGACGTGCTGCTGGCCGCCGAGCAGAACGCGCACTGACCGACCGGCGTGTGCGGCCGATCAGAGCACCGGAACACCTGTGCACCCGTGCGGCCCGGGTCGGCAGAATGGGCGTCCATGAGCACCGGACCATCGACGACCCGAGGACCGCGTCCGTGACCGCGAGCACGCTGCAGCTCGGAGCGGTGACCCCCAGCCGTGCGGAGTTCCGGGAGCTGGCCATCGCGCACCGGGTGATCCCGGTTGCCCGGCGGCTGCTGGCCGACGACGTGACCCCGGTCGGTCTGTACCGCGCGCTGGCCGCCGACCGGGCCGGGACGTTTCTGCTGGAGTCCGCGGAGAACGGCCGTTCCTGGTCGCGGTGGTCGTTCGTCGGTGCGCACTGCGCGGCCACGCTGACCGAGCGCGGCGGGCAGGCGACGTGGTTGGGCACCCCGCCGGCCGGGCTGGTGTCCGGCGGCGACCCGTTGGTCGCGCTGCGCCAGTGCGTGCAGGAGCTGCGCACCGAGCCGCTACCGGGGCTGCCGCCGCTGACCGGGGGAATGGTGGGCTACCTCGGCTACGACGTGGTGCGCCGGCTGGAGCGGCTGCCGGAGCTGGCCGAGGACGACCTGGAACTGCCCGAGCTGGTCATGCTGCTGGCCACCGACCTGGCCGCGCTGGACCACCACGAGGGCACGGTCACGCTGATCGCCAACGCGGTCAACTGGGACAACTCCGCGGAGCGGGTCGACGCGGCCTACGACGACGCGGTGGCCCGGCTGGACCGGATGACCGATCGGCTCGCTGCCCCGGCCCGGTCCACTGTCGCCACCTACCGGCCGGCGCAGCCGGAGTTTCGTCGCCGCCGCAGCCTGGCCGAGCACAGCGCCGCGGTGCTGGCGGCCAAGGAGGAGATCCTGGCCGGCGAGGCGTTCCAGGTGGTGGTGTCACAGCGGTTCGAGACCGAGACCAGCGCGGACGCCCTCGATGTGTACCGGGTGCTGCGCGCCACCAACCCGAGCCCGTACATGTACCTGCTGCGGCTGGCCGACGCCGATGGTCGCCGGTTCGACATCGTCGGGTCCAGCCCGGAGGCGCTGGTCACCGTGCGGAGTGGGCAGGCGACCACCCACCCGATCGCGGGCACCCGGTGGCGGGGCGCGACCGAGGAGGAGGACGTACTGCTGGAGAAGGACCTGCGCACCGACGCCAAGGAGTGCGCCGAGCACGTGATGCTGGTCGATCTGGGGCGCAACGATCTCGGGCGGGTGTGCGCCCCCGGCACGGTGAAGGTGCACAACTTCTTCCAGGTGGAGCGGTACAGCCACGTCATGCACCTGGTGTCCACCGTCACCGGGCGGCTGGCCGACGGGCACAACGCGTTCGACGCGGTGGCCGCCTGCTTCCCGGCGGGCACGCTTTCCGGTGCGCCGAAGCCGCGCGCGATGGAGATCATCGAGGAGTTGGAACCCACCAGGCGCGGGCTGTACGGCGGCATCGTGGGCTACCTCGACTTCGCCGGCGACGCCGACACCGCGATCGCCATCCGCACCGCCCTGATCCGGGAAGGCACCGCGTACGTCCAGGCCGGCGGCGGAATCGTGGCCGACTCCGACCCGGTCGCCGAGGACACCGAGTGCCTGAACAAGGCCCGCGCGGTGCTGTCCGCCATTGCCACCGCGGCGACGCTTGCGGAGCCGCGCGCTGATACCGCGACGACGCTTGCGGAGCCGCGCGCTGATACCGCGACGGAGCTGCGGTGACCGGCCGCCGTGACCTGGCGGTGGTCTGCGGGGTACTCGCGGTGGCCGCGGCGGCGTTGTGGGTGGCCACCGCGTTGGTCTGGCTGCGGGTGACCGCTGTGGTACCGCTGCGCGGGCCGGTCCCGGTCACCTTCACCGGTGGCGAGGTCCGCCCGGAGCTGCCGGGCCTGGCGGCGGTGGCGCTGGGCGGCGTGGCGGCGGTGCTCGCCCTGGCCGGCTGGCCGCGCCGGGTGCTGGGCGCCGGGCTCGCGGTGGCTGGTGGGCTGGGGGTGGCGACCGCCGCACTGGTTCCGCTCGGGCCGTCCGCGTTCCGCTCCGGCGCACCCGATCCGGGTTTCCGACTGCCTGCCGGTATCCCGCTGGACGCGCTGCGTGGTCAGCCGGTTGAGGTGTCGGCAGGGCCGTGGCTGGCGGTGTGCGCCGGTCTGGCATTGGCCCTCGTAGGTGGGTGGATGCTGGCGCGCGAGCCGCGGCTGCCCCGGTTCAGTGCCCGGTTCGCCGGGTCGGACGCCCGCCGGCGGGCGCCGGATCGGGATCGGACCTGGTGGGAAGCTTTGGACGCGGGTGAGGACCCGACCGAGGCGTCGCCGGGAACCCGTGCGTCGCGCGACGACGGAGCGGACCCTCGACCGGAGCGCTGACCTCAACCGATTAGCATGCTCGGCACGGACCCGGCCGGCGTCACGAGCGCCAGCCCGACATCAGGGCCACCACCGCCGGCCGCGACGGCCGCACCCGGAAGGGGGAATCGCTTCCGTGCGTGAGCGGAGCGACCGACAGTCCCGACGCCCCGGACCGACCACCGGCGCCCCCGTCCGCGCCGCCGCGGCGGCGCGTGGCATGGTGCGCGCATGAGCGTTCTGGAGTCGATCCTGGCCGGGGTGCGCCAGGACGTCGACGAGCGCATGCGGGTGCGCCCTTTCGACGAGGTCAAGCAGGCGTCCCTGGCGGCCGCGCCGCCGCGGGACGCGATGGCCGCGTTGCACGCCGCCGGTATCGGGGTGATTGCCGAGGTCAAGCGGCGCAGCCCGTCCAAGGGTCAGCTAGCCGATATCCGCGATCCGGCTGCGCTGGCGGAGGAGTACGTGGCCGGCGGGGCCCGGGTGATCAGCGTGCTCACCGAGCAGCGCCGGTTCGGCGGCTCGCTGGCTGACCTGATCGCGGTGCGCGCCGCGGTGGACGTGCCGGTGTTGCGCAAGGACTTCGTGGTGGGCACCTACCAGGTGCACGAGGCCCGCGCCGCCGGCGCCGACCTGGTGCTGCTGATCGTGGCCGCCCTGGAGCAGAACGTGCTGGCGTCCCTGCTGGACCGGGTGGAGTCGTTGGGCATGACCGCGCTGGTCGAGGTGCACAACGAGGAGGAGGCCGACCGTGCGCTGGAGGCCGGCGCCTCGCTGATCGGCGTGAACGCGCGCAACTTGCACACCCTGGAGGTCGACCGGTCGGTGTTCGCCCGGCTGGCCCCGGGCCTGCCCAGCGGGGTGCTGCGGGTGGCGGAGTCGGGGGTGCGTGGCCCGGGCGACCTGTTGACCTACGCCGGGTACGGCGCGGACGCGGTGCTGGTCGGCGAGGGCCTGGTGACCAGCGGCGACCCGAGGGCGGCGGTGACCAAGCTGGTAGCGGCAGGCTTCCATCCGTCGTGCTCGCGGACCGCGCGATGAGCCAGCGGGCGAGCGGCGACGACACCGTGCACGACACCAGCGTCACCGCCAGCGACGGGTTGTCCCAGCGCAGCGGACACGAGCCGGACGAGCACGGCCACTTCGGCCGCTACGGCGGACGGTTCGTGCCGGAGGCACTGATCGCGGCGCTGGACGAGCTGACGGTGTTCTACGAGAAGGCCCGGGTCGATCCCGACTTCCTGGCCGAACTGGACCGGTTGCAGCGCGATTACGCCGGCCGACCGTCCCCGCTGACCGACGCGCCGAAGCTGGGTGAGCACGCCGGCGGCGCCCGGATCCTGCTCAAGCGCGAGGACCTCAACCACACCGGGTCGCACAAGATCAACAATGTGCTGGGTCAAGCGTTGCTTACCAGGCGGATGGGCAAGACCCGGGTGATCGCCGAGACCGGGGCCGGCCAGCACGGCGTGGCCACCGCCACCGCGTGCGCGCTGCTCGGCCTGGAATGCGTGGTCTACATGGGCGAGGTGGACACCGAGCGGCAGGCGCTGAACGTGGCCCGGATGCGACTGCTCGGCGCCGAGGTGATCCCGGTCCGCACCGGCTCGCGCACCTTGAAGGACGCGATCAACGAGGCGTTGCGCGACTGGGTGAGCACCGTCGACCGGACGCACTACCTGCTGGGCACCGTCGCCGGCCCGCACCCGTTCCCGGTGATGGTGCGTGACTTCCACCGGGTGATCGGGCTGGAGGCGCGCGAGCAGGTGCTGGCCCGTTGCGGCCGGCTGCCGGACGCGGTGGCGGCCTGCGTTGGCGGCGGATCGAACGCGATCGGCATCTTCCACGCGTTCCTGGACGACACCGGCGTGCGGTTGGTCGGGTTCGAGCCCGGCGGCGACGGGGTGCAGACCGGCCGGCACGGCGCCACCCTCACCGAGGGCAGCCCCGGAGCGTTGCACGGCGCGATGTCGTACCTGCTGCAGGACGAGGACGGCCAGACCATGGAGTCGTACTCGATCTCCGCCGGACTGGACTACCCCGGCGTCGGCCCCGAGCACGCGCTGCTCAAGGACATCGGCCGCGCCGAGTACCAGCCGGTCACCGACGCCGAGGCGATGGAGGCGTTCGCCCTGCTGGCCCGTACCGAGGGCATCATCCCGGCCATCGAGTCCGCGCACGCCGTCGCCGGCGCGCTGCGGCTGGGTCGCGAGCTGGGGCCGGAGGGGATCGTGCTGGTCAGCCTGTCCGGCCGCGGCGACAAGGACGTCGACACCGCCGCGAAGTGGTTCGGACTGGTGGGTACGTGACGGCGCTTGAGAGCATGTTCGCGGACTGTCGGGCCGAGCACCGGGCGGCGCTGGTCGGCTACCTGCCGGCCGGGTACCCCACGCTGGACGACTCGGCGCGGCTGCTGACCGCGATGGTGGATGCCGGGGCCGACCTGGTCGAGGTGGGGGTGCCCTACTCCGATCCGGTGCTGGACGGGCCGACCATCCAGGCGGCCAGCGAGACCGCGTTGCGGGCCGGCGCGCGGCTGCGCGACGTGTTCACCGTGGTGGAGAGGGTCGCCTCGGCGGGCGGTCGGGCGGTGGTGATGACCTACTTCAACCCGGTGTTGCGCTACGGGGTGGACGCGTTCGCCCGCGACCTTGCCGCCGCCGGCGGGCTCGGCATGATCACCCCGGACCTGATTCCGGACGAGGCCGGCGAGTGGTTGGCCGCCTCCGCCGCGCACGGGCTGGACCGGATCTTCCTGGTCGCGCCGTCGTCCACCGAGGAACGCATCGCCAGCACGGCGGCGGCCAGCAGCGGGTTCCTGTACGCCTCGGCGGTGATGGGGGTGACCGGAGCCCGGGACGAGCTGGGTCCGGCCGCCGCCGAGCTGGTGGGCCGCTGCCGGCCGCACACCACGCTGCCGATCGGTGTCGGCCTCGGCGTGCGCTCGGGCGAGCAGTCCGCCGAGGTGGCCGGCTTCGCCGACGCGGTGATCGTCGGCTCCGCACTGGTCAGCGCCGCCGCAACCGGGGAGGCCGCGCTGCGGGAACTCACCGGCGAACTGGCCGCCGGTGTCCGTCGACCGGCCACCCGGCCGGTGTGAACCGCGCTCCCAGTACGGTGGTCGTGTGCTGCTGACTGGTGTGACGGCGGGGTATCTCGCCACGATTCCCAGCCCGGACCAGGGGGTCTGGTTCCTCGGGCCGATCCCGATCCGGGCCTACGCGCTGTGCATCATCGCCGGAATCATCATCGCCGTGGTCTGGGGCGAGCGGCGGCTGGTGGCCCGCGGCGGTCCGGCCGGCACGGTGCTCGACGTCGCGGTGTACGCGGTTCCGTTCGGTCTGGTGGGCGGGCGGCTCTACCACGTGGCGACCGACTGGCCGACCTACTTCGGCCCCGGTGGCAACCCGATCGACGCGCTGAAGATCTGGCAGGGCGGCCTGGGCATCTGGGGCGCGATCGCACTCGGCGCGGTGGGCGCTTGGATCGGCTGCCGCCGCCGTGGCGTACCGCTGCCGTTCTTCGCCGACGCGGTGGCCCCGGGCATCGTCACCGCGCAGGCGGTCGGCCGGCTCGGCAACTACTTCAACCAGGAGCTCTACGGCGGGCCGACCGATCTGCCGTGGGGCCTGGAGATCTACTCCCGGGTGGTGCCCGGCACCTCGATCCCCGACCCGCTGACCGGGGTGGCGGTCGACTCGGTACCCATCGCGGTCGTGCATCCCACGTTCCTCTACGAGCTGATCTGGAACCTGGGGGTGGCGGCGCTGGTGGTCGTCGCCGACCGCCGGTTCCGGCTCGGGCACGGCCGGGCGTTCGCGCTGTACGTCGCCGGCTACACGGCCGGCCGGTTCTGGATCGAGATGATGCGCTCGGACCCGGCCACCCGGGTGTTCGGCGACATCCGGATCAACGTGGTCGTCTCCGCGGTGGTGTTCGTCGCGGCGCTGGCCTACCTGGCGGCGGTGCGCGGCCCGAGGGAGGTCCTCGGCGACCCGGTCGGCGGACCGGCGGACTCGACGACCGGGCCTGGTCCGACCACGCCCTCGGTCGCCGCGTCCGACACTGACGCCGGGCCGGCCGAGCCCTCGGCGACCGGAGATCCCGACGACGAATCAGCCGCCACCGGGGTCGAGTCCGGCGCGGTCGAGGGCCGGACCGAGCGGATCGTCGGGGCCGCCGGCCGCAAGCCCGAGCCGCCCGCCTGACCTGGCGCAATCCGCCGCGACCGGTGCGCGAAAGGTGCGGGGTCGCCGTCGTCGCCGACTCCCTCGGCCGCAAGGGCCACGGCATCGTCGCGGACGCGCTGGTCGCGCTGACCAACCTCGCGCACCGGGGCGTCTGGCCGGGCTCGGCCTGCGCACCACGTCGGCCGGCACCCTAAGCTGCGGGCCGGACTGGCGCACCGAGGTCCCGGGGTGTACGTCTGCGGCGACGCGCACCGGGCGTCTCGCTGATCGTGTGGGCGATCGCCGAGGGTCGGGCGGCGGCCCGCGCGGTGGATGCCCACCTCACCGGCGACTCCCGGCTACCGGCACCCGTGCACCCCGGTTCGCTGCCGCTGGCCCTGCACCGCTCGTGCTGCTAGGCGGTGTCGCGTTCGTTGTCGAGCCGCTCCAGGAGCCACGACCGAGCCTCGGCTGGGCGGGGCTGAAGGCGATGCCTGCCGCCGGGCGTCCGTACGATCGCGGACGTGCCCGAGACCCCACTTGCACCGGCCGACGTACTCCAGAAGATCTTCGGCTACGACGCGTTCCGGGGTCAACAGGCCGAGATCGTCGAGCATGTGGTCGGCGGGGGCGATGCGCTGGTCCTGATGCCGACCGGCGGCGGGAAGTCGCTGTGTTACCAGATCCCGGCGCTGGTCCGGGAGGGCGTCGGCGTGGTGGTGTCGCCGCTGATCGCGCTGATGCAGGACCAGGTGGACGCGCTGACCGCGCTCGGGGTGCGGGCCGGGTTCCTGAACTCCACCCAGGACCACGGGCAACGCCGCGAGGTCGAGACGGCGTTCCTGGCCGGTGAGCTGGACCTGCTGTATCTGGCGCCGGAGCGGCTGAAGGTGGAGTCGACCGTGCGGCTGCTGGACCGGGGCACCATCGCGCTGTTCGCGATCGACGAGGCGCACTGCGTCGCGCAGTGGGGCCACGACTTCCGGCCCGACTACCTGGAGCTGTCCCGGTTGCACGAGCGGTGGCCCGCGGTGCCGAGGATCGCGCTCACCGCGACGGCCACCGAGGCCACCCACGCCGAGATCGCCACCCGGCTCGACCTCACCGAGGCCGGCGGGGCGCGACACTTCGTGGCCAGCTTCGACCGGCCCAACATCCAGTACCGGATCGCGCCGAAGAACGAGCCTCGCCGCCAGCTGCTGGAGCTGTTGCGGACCGAGCACCCGGGCGACGCCGGCATCGTCTACTGCCTGTCCCGCAACTCCGTGGAGCAGACCGCCGGATTCCTGGTCGCCCAGGGGATCACCGCCCTGCCCTACCACGCCGGGCTGGACGCGCGCACCCGGGCGGCGAACCAGGCCCGGTTCCTGCGCGAGGACGGCGTGGTGATGGTGGCGACCATCGCCTTCGGCATGGGCATCGACAAGCCGAACGTACGGTTCGTCGCGCACCTGGACCTGCCGAAGTCGGTCGAGGGGTACTACCAGGAGACCGGCCGCGCCGGCCGCGACGGGCTACCGTCCACCGCGTGGCTGGCCTACGGCCTGGCCGACGTGGTGCAGCAGCGCAAGATGATCGATGACTCACCCGGCGACCGCGCGCACCGGCAGCGACTGGCTCAGCACCTGGACGCGATGCTGGCCTTGTGCGAGACCGTGGGCTGCCGGCGGGTGGGGTTGCTGAACTACTTCGGGCAGCCGGGCCAGGCGTGCGGCAACTGCGACACCTGCCTGTCCCCGCCGGAATCCTGGGACGGCACCGTCGCCGCGCAGAAGGTGCTCTCCTCGGTGTTCCGGCTGAAGAAGGAACGTAATCAGAGCTTCGGCGCCGGGCAGATCATCGACATCCTGCGCGGCAAGCGCACCGCGAAGGTGGAGCAGTTCGACCACGCCTCGCTGACCGTGTTCGGAGTCGGGGTGGACCTGTCCGAGGCCGAGTGGCGCGGGGTGATCCGGCAGGTGCTGGCCCAGGGTTTGCTCGCGGTGGAGGGCAACTACCAGACCTTCGTGCTCACCGAGGCCAGCCGGGAGGTGCTGCGCGGCGACCGCCGGGTGATGATGCGCCGCGAACCGGAGAAACTGGCCCGACCGGCGCGATCCCGGGGGGCCAAAGACCCGGTCGCGGAGCTTCCGGCCGGTGCGGCACCGGTGTTCGAGCGGCTGCGGGCCTGGCGCGCGTCCACCGCCAAGGAGCAGGGAGTGCCCGCCTACGTGATCTTCCACGACGCCACCCTCCGGGAGATCGCCACCCGGCTGCCGGCCGACTTGGCGGCGCTGGGCACGATCAGCGGCATCGGGGAGAACAAGCTGGCCAAGTACGGCGAGGGCGTCCTGGCCACGCTCACCGCGTCCGGCGACGACTGACACCCCGCGCTGGTCGACCGCCATCAGCCGCTGGCCGGTAGGACGGCCCGTACCGCCCGGACCGCGGCGCGGGGTCGGGCCGGCTGCCACACCTCCCGGTTCGGTCGCCACGCGTAGCGCGGGCACCCCTGCTCGATGAGGCCGACCAGGCGCGGCTCCCGCAGGACCCTGGCCGACCACTCGTAGACGGGCTGCAGTCGCGGGCTGATCACCCCGTAGTCGAGCAGCCGGGCGAGCCGGCCCTCCCGGGTGAGGTAGAACCCGACGTCGCCGATGAGGGGGTAGTCCTCGGGCAGCACCCGTGACAGGCTCAGGAACAGGCCCGTCATCCCGACCCTCGGATCACCCAGCTGGCGAGCCAGCGGGGCCAGCCAGCCGAGCGCCAGCCGCGGCGCCGACACCAGGGCGTGGGCATAGAGCACCCGAACCAGGGTGACATTGAGGAAGAAGCGCTCGGCCTCGTTTTCTCGCGCCGCCAGGTCCGCGTGGTCGAGGTACGCGGCCACGATGCTGCTGTTGTGGGCGCGGTACCAGGTGCGGGCGCTGGGGGCGCTGACGAAGTCGTCCCAGTACCCGACGGTGGGCGACGAGGGGGCGCCGCCGAGGCCGCCGGCCCGGGCCACCGTCTCGCAGCCGTCGCGCAGCAGCCGCTCGTTGCAGGCGCGCCACCACGGGCTGCCGGGCCGCGCGGCGGTCGGTGGGGCCAGGACGCCGCGACGCAGCTGCCAGTCCATGAACGCGAGCTCGGCTCGACCGAACGGCAGGTGTCGCGGGGCGTCGCCGATCGGCCCCCGATAGGTGCGGGCGGCGAGCGCGAGGCGGGACCCCGGGTCGTCCCGCACCCGCTCCACCTGGCGCCGGGCCCATCGAGCAGCCGTCTGGGTTCTCTCCGCGCCGACCATGCCTCTACGGTCCCTGACCGCGTCCCCAAGGTCACGCCTACGCTCAGCACATGGGATTCGCCGGGTTCGGTGAGCGACTGGTCGACTTCTACGACGGCCTGGAGGCCGACAACTCCAAGGCCTACTGGACCGACCACAAGCAGGTCTACCAGCAGGACGTGCGCGCGCCGATGCTGGCGCTGCTGGCCGCGCTGGAGCCGGAGTTCGGCGTGGGCAAGGTGTTCCGGCCGTACCGCGACGTTCGGTTCGCCGCGGACAAGACGCCGTACAAGACGCACTGCGGGGCCACCGTCGGCCCGTTCTACGTGCAGGCCGGAGCGGACGGGGTGATGGTGGCCGGCGGCTACTATCAGATGGCCGGCGACCAGATCGCCCGGTTCCGGGTGGCGGTCGACGAGCAACGGCGTGGCGAGGACCTGCGCCGACGGCTGGTGAAGCTCGGCGCGGCGGGGCTGACCGTGGCCGGTGACCAGCTCAAGACCCGCCCTCGTGGGTTCGCCGGAGATCACCCGCGGCTCGAGCTGCTCCGGCACCGCTCGCTGTACGCCTGGCACCGCTGGCCAGGTGACGAACTGCTTCGCCAACCCTCGATGGTCGATGAGGTGGCCGCGACCTGGCGCCAGCTCACGCCGCTCACCGAGTGGCTGATCGACCATGTCGGACCGAGCGACCAGCCGCGCCGCTGAGCGCACCGCCCGGCCCGCCCGGAGCTATCGCCGGACGTTCACCGCGCTGTCGGGTTCGTCGCGCGAGCGCGGGCGTAGGCTCTCCGGGTGAGCCGTCGCGCCAAGATCGTCTGTACCCTCGGGCCCGCCACCGCGAGCCCGGACCGCATCCGCGACCTGGTAAGGGCCGGGATGGACGTGGCCCGGCTCAACTTCAGCCACGGCAACCGCGACGACCACAAGCGGGTCTACCAGCTGGTCCGGGAGGCCGCCGACGCCGAGGGACGGGCCGTCGGCATCCTCGCCGACCTGCAAGGCCCGAAGATCCGGCTCGGCCGGTTCGCCGCCGGGCCGGTGGAGTGGCGCACCGGGGAGGAGGTGCGGATCACCGTCGAGGACGTGGCCGGCACCCACGACCGGGTGTCGACCACCTATGTCGGGCTGGCCGACGACGCCCGGGCGGACGACCGGCTACTGGTCGACGACGGGAAGGTCGGGCTGAGGGTGGCCCGGGTCGAGGGCCTCGACGTGGTCTGCAAGGTCACCGAAGGCGGCATGGTCAGCGACAACAAGGGCCTGTCGCTGCCCGGGATGAACGTGTCGGTGCCGGCAATGAGCGAGAAGGACGTCGCCGACCTGGAGTTCGCGCTGCAGCTGCGGGTCGACTTCATTGCGTTGTCCTTCGTGCGCAGCCCGGCGGACATCGACTCGGTGCACCAGGTGATGGACCGGATCGGCGGCGGCCGGCTGCCGGTGATCGCCAAACTGGAGAAGCCCGAGGCAGTCGACAACCTCGAGGCCATCGTGCTGGCCTTCGACGGGGTGATGGTCGCCCGCGGCGACCTCGGGGTCGAGCTGCCGTTGGAGCACGTGCCGCTGGTGCAGAAGCGGGCCATCCAGATCGCTCGGGAAAACGCCAAACCGGTCATCGTGGCCACCCAGATGCTCGATTCGATGATCACCAATCCCCGGCCGACCCGGGCCGAGGCATCGGACGTGGCCAACGCGGTGCTCGACGGCGCGGACGCGGTGATGCTCTCCGGTGAGACCAGCGTCGGCCGCTACCCGATCAAGACGGTCCGCACCATGGGCCAGATCGTGGAGGCGGTGGAGGCCGGCTCGTTCGGCGTCCCGCCGCTGAACCACGTGCCCCGCACCAAGCGGGGGGTGCTGTCCTACGCCGCGCGGGACATCGGCGAGCGGCTGTCCGCCCGCGCGCTGGTGGCGTTCAGTCAGTCCGGCGACACGGTGCGGCGGCTGGCCCGGCTGCACAGCCGGCTGCCGCTGCTGGCGTTCACCCCCGAGCCGGCGGTGCGCAGCCAGCTGGCGTTGACCTGGGGCACCGAGACGTTCCTGGTGGAGCAGGTGCACTCCACCGACGCGATGATCCGGCAGGTCGACGCCGCGCTGCTGTCCCTGGAACGCTCCGCGCCGGGTGATCTGGTGGTGATCGTGGCCGGGTCTCCGCCGGGCACGGTCGGCTCGACCAACCTGATCCGGGTGCACCGCCTCGGTGAGGACGACCACGCGTAGCGCGGGTCACCGCGGGAGCCCGGCCCGGCGGGCTGCTGAAAGACTGATCAGGTGACCAGGGCCCAGCCAGACCTCGCCGCCGACGGGGTGCCCCGGGGCCAGCAGGCGCTCGACGCCCTGGTCGCTCTGCTCGACCTGGAGCAGCTGGAGGTCAACCTCTTCCGGGGGGTGAGCCCGCCGCACTCGCCGACCAGGGTGTTCGGCGGTCAGGTGGCCGGGCAGGCGCTGGTCGCGGCCGGGCGCACGGTGCCCGACGACCGGTACGTGCACTCGTTGCACGCCTACTTCATCCGGCCCGGCGACCCGCGCATCCCGATCGTCTACGAGGCCGAGCGGGTTCGCGACGGGCGCTCGTTCACCACCCGCCGGGTGCTCGCGATCCAGCACGGCGAGGCGATCTTCTCGTTGTCCGCGTCGTTCCAGGTGGTCCAGTGCGGGCTGGAACACAGCGAGCCGATGCCCGCCGACGTTCCCGCGCCGGAGACGCTGGCCGACCTGGGCACCCGGATCGCCTCCGGCGAGGACGGCGGGTGGCTGGCCGACGTGCCGCGCCCGCTGGACCTGCGATTCGTCGAGGCGCCGCTGTGGGCCTCGATCGGACGGGGAGCATCGCACACCCCGCGACGGGCGTGGATGCGGGCCGACGGCCGGCTGCCGGACGATCGGCTGCTGCACCAGTGCATGCTCACCTACGCCAGCGACCTGACCCTGCTCGGTTCGGTGGTGGCCCGCCACGATCTGACCGCCACGGCGGACGTTCAGATGGCCAGCCTGGACCACGCGGTCTGGTTCCACCAGCCGTTCCGGGCCGACGAGTGGCTGCTGTACGAGGTGTACTCGCCCGTCGGCTCGGGCTCGCGCGGCCTGGCCACCGGCCGGTTCTACACCCGGGACGGCGCGCTGGTGGCCACCACCGTCCAGGAAGGGCTGGTTCGGGTGGCCGATGAGTAGAGTGCGCGGAATGCAGAGCGATGTTCGATTCACCTGCGCCGACGGGTTCTCGATGCCGGGGGTGCTGACCACTCCGACGATCGAACGGTCCGGGCCGCGGCCCGGACTGTTGCTGATCTACGAGGCGCTCGGGATGAACGACGAGATGGCCAGGGTTGCCCGCGAACTGTCCGACGAGGGTTGGACCGTGCTGATCCCGGACCTGTTCGCCCGGGGCGGCAGCAAGCCGCTGTGCATCGCCCGCACTATGCGCACCATGCTGGCCGGCGAGGGCGTCGCCCTCGACGACCTGGAGGCCGCCCGCGGCTGGCTCGCCGGGCTGCCCGAGGTGGACGACGACCGGATCGGCGTGGTCGGGTTCTGCATGGGTGGCGGGTTCGCCCTACTGCTCGCGATGACCGGCCGGTACCGGGCGAGCGCGCCGTTCTACGGGCAGGTGCCCAAGCGGATGCCCGCGTCGTGTCCGGTGGTGGGCAGCTACGGGGCGAAGGACCTCACGCTGCGGGGTGCGCCCGCCGCGCTGGAGCGCAACCTCGACCGGCTCGGGGTGCCGCACGACGTGAAGACCTACCCCGAAGTGGGCCACTCGTTCTTCACCCGCCCGCACGGCCGGGTGTTGGAGATGGTCGGTCCGTACACGCCGTTCCGGTTGGGCTACGACGAGCCCAGCGCCAAGGACGCGCACGAGCGCATGGTGGCGTTCTTCCGCCAGCACCTGGACGCGGTGCCCGGCGACGGCCTCGGCTGAGCACCGGGCGGCTCGACATCCGGGCACCTCATCTGTCCGGGTCGGCGGCCGCTCGTGACCGCCTGCGATCGTCGATGGCCCGGTACAGGTCGGAGCCCGCCGGGAGCAGCGCGGCCAGGTCGGCCAGCTCGGCGGAATCGAGCTCCGTGACGATCTGCCGGACCTGGGCCTCGGGCAGGTTGCGGATGGCGTGGTCGAGGTCGTCGTTCCACACCAGCAGGCGGACCACGGCGAGCAGGTCGCGCGGGGCGGCCGCGCCCAGCACCGCGAACAGCGCGCCCGGCGTGACGGTGCCGACGAACTCGGCCATCGTCGCGTACTCCCGGCGACGGAAGATCTCCCGGGCCACCTCCCCGATGCGCTCAGCCGGGATGGCCCGCACCACAGGTCGGGACCGCACCGGGTCCAGCACCATCGAGATGTCCCCGAGGTAGGGCAGCGAGACCCGGTTCGCCAGGTCGGCCGCCTTGGCCGGTTCGAGCAGCTCGGTGACCCTCGCGGCCAGCACGGCGGGCAGGAACCGCTCCGCGAGCTTGCCGGCGACGGGGCCGGGCAGGGACTTCGACAGGCTCGCCACCCGGGCGAACCGCGCGTGGCCGTCCTTGAACAGGGCGTGGCTGATCTGGTCGTGCAGCCGGCGAAGCTCGTCCTCGGACAACGGCTCGAGGCCGAGGACCTCGTCGGGCGGCATGCCGAGCAGGCGGGCGATCCGGCCGATCTGCCGGGACGCGCCGCTCATCCGAGCAGCGCCTTGCGCACGACCGCCCGGACCGGGAGTGGTACGCCGGACAGCGCCTGGCGGACCGCCTCGTCGAGCATCGCCGTCTGGCGTGCCCGGGCTGCCGTGATCTGGTCCGCGAGTCGCCCGAGGGTCTCCTCGGGAAGCCCGGCGACGCCGTCCGTGACTGGTTCGCCCAGTATCCTGGTGAGCTTCTCGACCGCGGCGCCCATCCGGTACCCACTTCCCGCCATCGATCAATGGCACGCCGAATGATGGCAGGGCGATCGCGCTCGCGCCAACGGACGAGCCCGGGTGGCGGATCCGCGTGGCGTTGTCAGTCGCTGGGCACCCGGCCGGCGCGGACGGCGCCGACCAGCGCCTGGTGGTCGGCCTCGGTCTGGTCGGCGTAGGCCCGGGCGAACCGGACCATCGCCCGGTCCAGCTGGCTGCCGCGGCCCACGTACCCGGCTATCATCGATGCGCCGCTGGTCCGGGCGTGGCCCTTGGCCAGCAGGTGTCCGACCACTCCGGCGTAGTCGTCCAGCGCGGCGGCGTCGATGGAGTTCAGTTCGATGCTGCCCTTCATGTCCCGGAACTGGCGCACGTAGTACTGCCGCCCGCCCGCGCTGGTCCAGCCCAGCAACGGGTCGCTGACCGTCTGCAGTGCCTGCTGGTACTCCACCACCCGCTGCCCCTGGTGGGCGTGCCAGGCCGAGTCGCCGTGCACGTAACGGGCGAGCACCGAGCGCCGGGCCTGCTTGAGCTGCAGGAAGACCACGTCGTCGGCGCTGCTGCCCTCCAGCAGGGCCACGTAGGCGCGCAACCCCACACTGCCCACGCCGACCACCTTGTGTGCGATGTCGACCAGGGTGTAGCCGCCGAGCACCCGCCGCCAGTGCGAGGCGAGCGTGCCGAGGTACTCGTCGAGCGCGCCGGCCAGCTCGTCAGCCTCGGCGTCGGTCACCCGGGTGATCAGCGGCGGCTCCGCGACGATCTGGCGCACCCCGTCGCATTCCTCGGTGAACCGAGGCAGCGCCCGGTCGCTGGTGCGCCGCCGGGCCCGCGCCGCCGCCCGCTCTATCTCCTGGCGCAGCCGTTTGTCGGAGGTGTCCTCGGCCAGCTCGTCGACGTCGATCCGCTGGTAGGAGCGTCGCAGCAGGGACTGGTCGGCCAGCTCGCGCACCTCCGCGCGGTAGGCCGCGACGCACTCCACGACCGCCCGCTCGCAGTCCTGCTCGGTCGCCCCGTTCTCCCGGCCGGCCACCCAGATGCTGGCCACCAGCCGGCGCATGTCCCACTCCCAGCTGCCGGGGTGTGCCTCGTCGAAGTCGTTCAGGTCGATCACCAGGTCGCGTTCCGGCGAGGCGTAGAAGCCGAAGTTGCCCAGGTGCGCGTCGCCGCAGATCACCGGGGTGATGCCGGTGGCGGGCAGCCCGGCGACGTCCGAGGCGACCACCACGGCCGACCCACGCAGGAAGCCGTACGGCGAAGCGGTCATCCGGGCCACCCGCACCGGGATTAGCGAGTCCACCCGGCCCAGGTGCGATTCGATGATCAGCGTGACCGGGTCCGGCCGGTCGACCGGCGGGGCCCAGCTACCCAGCGACGAGCGGGGCACCTTCGCCCGCAGCGACTTTCCCAGGCGGTAGCGTTCCGCGCGGGTTTGTGGCCGCCGCCGCAATGTCGCGTAGGCGTCGGAATCCGCGCCGGCCAGCACGACGTGGTCGTGGTCGCTCGGTGGCCGCACCGGCGGATCGTACGACCTGGCCGCGCCGCCGACGTCGCCCGGGCGGGGGAGCGCGCTCCGGTCTCGCTCAGCCGGCCGGGGGTCGGAACGCGTCGAGGATGCGGTCGGCGCCCAGCGCCGGGGTGAGCTCGCCGTCCAGCACCGCCCGCTCCAGCTCGCCGGTCATCGCGCGAACCTCGGGATGGGACTTCAGTTGGGCGCGCAGCCGGTCGGTGACCATCGTCCACATCCAGCGCACCTGCTGGCGGCGCCGACGCTCCAGCAGCTCGCCGGCGGACTCCAGCCGGTCCTGGTGGTCGACGATCATGGCCCAGACCTCGTCGATCCGGGTGTCGGTGGCCGCGCTGCAGGTCAGCACCGGCACCTCCCAGCCGTCCGCGCCGATCGGGCCGCGCAGCATCCGCAGCGCGCTCGCCAGCTCCCGGGCGGCCCGTTTCGCGTCCTGCTCGCCGGGGCCGTCGGCCTTGTTCACCGCGATCACGTCGGCCAGTTCCAGGATGCCGCGCTTGATGCCCTGCAGGGCATCGCCGGTGCGGGCCAGGGTGAGGAACAGGAACGTGTCGACCATGTCGGCCACCGCGTACTCGGACTGGCCGACCCCGACCGTCTCCACGATCAGCACGTCGAACCCGGCGGCTTCGAGCACCACCATGCTCTCCCGGGTGGCGGTCGCCACGCCGCCGAGCGTGCCGGCGGTGGGGGAGGGCCGGATGAACGCCGACTCCTCGGCCGCCAGCCGGGCCATCCGAGTCTTGTCACCGAGGATGCTGCCCCCGCTGCGGCTCGACGACGGGTCCACCGCCAGCACCCCGACCCGGTGGCCGGCTGTGGCCAGGTGGGAGCCCAGCGAGTCGATGAACGTGGACTTGCCCACCCCGGGCACCCCGGTGATCCCGACCCGCCGTGCCTTACCGGTGTCCGGCAGCAGCTCGACCAGCAGCCGCTGTGCCAGTTCGCGGTGGTCGGCGCGGCTGGACTCGACCAGGGTGATCGCCCGGGCCACCCACCGCCGTGAGCCCTGGCGCACGCCGTCGAGGTAGTCCTGCAGCTCGCTCACCAGGCCCTGGCCCTTTGACGAACGACACTCTCGTCGGCTAGGTAGCGACGAAAGCGCCGTTCGTTGCGATGGAGGACGGCGGTCACGGCTTCCTGGAACCATCCGCGGCGCGCTCGCGCAGGGCGACGAGCAGCTCGCCGGCGGCATCGGCGATCACCGTGCCGGGCGGGAAGATCGCCGCCGCGCCGGCCTCGCGCAGCGCGTCGAAGTCGCCGGGGGGGATCACCCCGCCCACCACGATCAGCACGTCGGAGGCGTCCAGCGCGGCGAGCTCGTCGCGCAGCGCCGGCACCAGGGTGAGGTGCCCGGCGGCCAGCGACGACACCCCGACGACGTGCACGTCGGCCTCCACCGCCTGGCGCGCCACCTCGGCCGGGGTCTGGAACAGCGGGCCCACGTCGACGTCGAAGCCCAGGTCGGCGAACGCGGTGGCGATCACCTTCTGCCCCCGGTCGTGGCCGTCCTGGCCCATCTTGGCCACCAGGATGCGCGGCCGCCGCCCGGTCGCGGTCTCGAACTCTTCGCACGCGGCGCGCGCCGCGTCGATCGAACCCACCTGACCGGCCTCCTCCCGGTACACCCCGGAAAGCGTGCGCAGCGTGGCGGTGTGCCGGCCGTACACCTTCTCCAGCGCGTCGGAGATCTCCCCGACGGTAGCCTTGGCCCGAGCGGCCTCGACCGCGCGGGCCAGCAGGTTCTGCTCCAGGCCGGCGCCGCGGGTGCCCTCGCGCGCGGCGCCGGCGGCCGCGGTGAGCGCCGCCAGCGCCGCCTCGCACGCCGCGCCGTCCCGCTCCTCGCGCAGCTGCTTCAGCCGGGCCACCTGCTGGGACAGCACGTCGGCGTTGTCGATCTTGAGGACGTCGATCGACTCGTCGGCGTCCACCCGGTAGGTGTTCACCCCGATCACCGGCTGGCGACCGGAGTCGATCCGGGCCTGGGTGCGGGCGGCGGCCTCCTCGATGCGCAGTTTGGGCAGCCCCTCGTCGATCGCTCTGGCCATTCCGCCGGCGGCCTCGACCTCCTCGATGTGCTGCCACGCCTTCACCGCCAGGTCGCGGGTGAGCCGCTCGACGTAGTAGCTGCCGCCCCAGGGGTCGATCACCCGGGTGGTGCCGGACTCCTGCTGCAGCAGCAGCTGGGTGTTCCGGGCGATCCGGGCGGAGAAGTCGGTGGGCAGCGCCAGCGCCTCGTCCAGTGCGTTGGTGTGCAGCGACTGGGTGTGGCCCTGGGTGGCGGCCATCGCCTCCACGCAGGTCCGGACGACGTTGTTGTAGACATCCTGCGCGGTGAGCGACCAGCCGGAGGTCTGGCTGTGCGTGCGTAGCGACAGCGACTTCTCGCTCTTCGGACCGAACTGGTTGACCAGCTTCGCCCAGAGCAGCCGCCCGGCGCGGAGCTTGGCGACCTCCATGAAGAAGTTCATCCCGATCGCCCAGAAGAACGACAGCCGCGGCGCGAACGAGTCCACGTCCATGCCGGCGCCGACGCCGGCCCGCAGGTACTCCAGGCCGTCCGCCAGGGTGTAGGCCAGCTCCAGGTCGGCGGTCGCTCCGGCCTCCTGCATGTGGTAGCCGGAGATGGAGATCGAGTTGAACTTCGGCATCCTCTGGCTGGTGTAGGCGAAGATGTCCGAGATGATCGTCATCGAGGGCTTCGGCGGGTAGATGTAGGTGTTGCGGACCATGAACTCCTTGAGGATGTCGTTCTGGATGGTCCCGGCCAGCTGCTCCGGCGCCACCCCCTGCTCCTCGGCGGCCACGATGTACAGCGACAGCACCGGCAGTACCGCGCCGTTCATGGTCATCGACACGCTCATCTTGTCCAGCGGAATGCCGTCGAAGAGCTGCCGCATGTCGTAGATCGAGTCGATGGCCACCCCGGCCATGCCCACATCGCCCGGCACCCGGGGGTGGTCGGAGTCGTAGCCGCGGTGGGTGGGCAGGTCGAACGCGACCGACAGCCCCTTCTGCCCGGCCGCGAGGTTGCGCCGGTAGAACGCGTTGGACTCGGCGGCCGTGGAGAACCCGGCGTACTGCCGGACGGTCCACGGCTGGGTGCGGTACATCGTCGGGTACGGCCCACGCAGGTACGGCGTGATTCCCGGATAAGTCTGGAGAAAGTCCAGGCCCTCGGTGTCCGCCGCGGTGTAGAGCGGCGGCACCTCGATGCCTTCCGGGGTCAGCCAGACCAGCTCGTCCGCGTCCTTGCCGGTCTGTTGGCGTACCGCATCGGCCCACTGCTTCCTGTCGGTCATGCCGTTTGACACAGCGGCCGGTGCCTCGTAGGGCAGCTCGGCGAAGTTCGGGACACCCGTGCTCACAGCTCGACCCCCAGCTTCTTCAGGGTGCCGGTGAGCACCTCGATCGCGTCGCAGCCGGCGAACACGTGCCCGTCCACCCCGGGTATGTCCACCGACCCGGGCGGGCCGGCCAGCAGCACCGTGGCACCCGCCGCGGCCAGCGCCTCTGCCACGGCGGCGGCCTCGGCGGCGTAGACCTTGTCCGAGCCGCACAGGCAGGCCACCGCCGTGCCGGCTGCCCGGTAGGCCGCGACGATCTCCTCGGCAGTGCCGCCGCCGGCCGGGGTGGCCAGGCCACCGGCCTGGAACAGGTTGGTAGCGAACCCGGTCCGGGCGGTGTGCGTGGCCACCGGGCCCAGGGTGGCCAGGAACACCGCCGGCCGGTCGCCGCCGCGCGCGGCATGCGCGTCGGAGCGGGCGCGCAGCGTCTCGAACGCGGCGGCCGGACGCACCCGGGAAAGCGCGCCGCGCGGCGTGGGCCGGCGCACCGCCGGCCGGGTGGGCAGCTTCTCGGCGAGGTTCGGGAACTCACTGACCCCGGTCACCGGCTCCACCCGGGTGGCCAGCCGCTGCTCGCGCTCCCGCCACGCGGTACCGATGGTGTCGGCCAGCGAGCCGTCGGCCAGCACGCCGGCCAGCCCACCGGCCCGCTCGATCCCGGTGAACACCTGCCAGGCCTGCCGGGCCAGCGCGTCGGTGAGCGACTCCACGTACCAGGAGCCCCCGGCCGGGTCGAGCACCCGGGCCAGGTGCGACTCCATGATCAGCAGGGACTGGGTGTTGCGGGCGATCCGCCGGGAGAACGCGTTCGGCAGCCCGATCGCGGTGTCGAAGGGCAGTACGGTGACCGCGTCCGCGCCGCCCGCCCCGGCGCCGAAACAGCCCAAGGTGCCGCGCAGCATGTTGCTCCACGGATCGCGGTGGGTGAGCTCGGACTCGGCGCTGACCGCATGCTGGCGCTGGGGGCTGTCCGGCACCCCGCACTCGCTGGCGATCCGGGCCCAGAGGCCGCGCGCGGCGCGCAGCTTGGCGATCGTGGTGAACTGGTCGGCCGGCGCGGCGTAGCGGAAGTCGATCTGGGCGAACGCGTCGTTCATGGACAGCCCCGTCTTGCCCGCACCGCCGGTCAGCGCCCGAAGGTAGGCCACCCCGGCGGCCAGCGAGCAGCCCAGCTCCTGGGCCGGGTCGGCGCCCGCGCCCTGGTAGGCGGTGGCATCGACGGTCACCGCCCGCAGCCTGGGGTGGTGCCGCAGGCAGCGGGCGGCCAGCTCACCGGCCAGCGCGAGCCCGGCGGCGACGTCGGTATCGGAGTCCAGGCCGGCCAGCCAGCCCAGTGGGTCGACCCCGAGCGTGCCGGCCACCGCCGCCGCGTCCAGCTTCCGGTCGGCCACCAGCGCGAACAGCGCCTCGGCCGCCGCCGCGGTGTCGGCCGGGCCGGCGTCCAGCGCGACCGGCGCCAGGTCGAGGTAGACCTCGCCGAGCACTCCGGCCAGCCCGTCCACCGGCAGCGCACCCTCGCCGAGCACCAGCCAGAGCGAGGTGACCCCGCTGGACAGGTCGGCCAGCACCGCCTCGGTGGTGGCCGCCACGTCGGGGTCGGCGTGCCGGGCGCGGACGTCCCAGCCGTCGGGGTTCGCGCCCAGCGGCCGGGCACCGCGAACGAAGGGGGCCAGGCCCGGTACGCCCGCAGCGGCCGGCGGCGCGTCCTCGGCGGTGTAGAGCGGGGCGATGTCCACCCCGTCGCACAGGTGGGTGACCAGCAGATCCTCCACCCGGTCCTGCTTCGGGTCGACCTCTCGGCCGGACTTGCGCAGCACCCCGGCGACGAGCTCGCGCCACTGCGGGCGCTGCGCCGGGGGGAAGTCGCCGGCGAGCACCAGCTCGTCAGGTACGGGGGTGCTGGCCGGGGGCGCCGCCTCGTCCGGCTGGCCTGACAACTGCGTCATGGCGACACCTTAGTTCGCGGTGCGGCCAGGGGCAGCGCCGCTGTGTCGAGGTCGACTCGGGCCGGGTGTGCCCGGCCCGGGGGCAGCCGATGTGGCGAGCGTTACCTGGGAGCGGTGAGCGCGATGACGACGGCGCCGTCGGGCCGCACCTCGCCCTGGCCCCGGCCGTCGGGGTTCACCCGGTCCGGTAGGTCAGCCTTCGCAGCAGCACCTCGGCCGGTCCGCGCTGGCCGGCCCGGCGCATCAGCGCCGCGGCCGCGAGGATCGCCGCCCAGGCGGCCGCCGCCACCGCCGCGGTGCCGGCCACGCTGAGCCGGTCCCCGAGCCCGCCGCCATAGGCTGCGAGCACCGCGACGAACACCACCGACTGGGCGAGGTAGCAGCTCAGCGAGCGTTGGCCGCAGGCCTGCAGTGCCCGGGTCACCAGCCCGGGCCGTTCGGCCACCCGGTGCGCCCATAGCGCGATCACCACCGCGTATCCGGCGCCACCCAAGTGGCCGGTGGCAGTGTGCAGCGCGCCGGCCGCCATCGTGTTGGCCAGGCCGGGGTCGGTCCACCAGCCGGCCGACATCAGCGCCATCGGCAGGCCGCCCAGCGCGGCCGCCGCCAACCCGACGACCGCCACCCGGCGGAGCAGGTTCCGATGTAGCGCCGGGTCCTCCAGCAGCCGGCGCCGGGCCGCCCAGGCGCCCAGCGCGACGGCCCCGGACACCAGCACGGAGTTCGTCAACAGCAGGACGACGAACTCAGCCGTTCGGAACAGGGCGGCCGGGAGCGGCGTCGAGGTGCCCATCGACGGCAGGAACGCCCCGGCGTCCGGGGGAACCGGCAACCCCATCGCGGTGCCCAGCAGCGCGGCACCGGTCAGTCCGATGCCCCACAGCACGAGCAGCGACCGGTCCGAGCCGGTGATCAGCCGGGTGGCCAGCAGCACCGAGAGCAGGCCGTACACGCCGAGGATGTCCCCGGCGAACAGCAGGGACGCATGCACCAGGCCGAACAGCAGCAGCCACCACCCGCGTCGGCGGACCACCCGGCGCGCGTCTGCCGGGTCCGGCCGCCGGCGGGCCAGCTGGACCACCCCGTAGCCCAGCAGCAGGGCGAACAGCGGATACGCCCGACCGTCCACCAGCAGCATCTGCGCGAGCGTGACGACCCGGCTCGCCGGGTCCAGGTCCACCGGGTAGCCGCGCACGCCGACCGGACGGTCGTAGAGGTACAGGTGCGCGTTGGCCAGCGCAATCAGCAGCAGCATCAGGCCGCGGGCCAGGTCCGGGGCGGGCGCGCGGTCGGCCAGGGCGGTCGGTCCCGGGACCGGGGCCGGTTGGATCATGTGTGCGACTCAACCACCTCCGTGGCCCCCGGTCCACCGCGTTTCCCCTACCACGCAGGACTCCGCCGCGACCCGGCAGCGGACAAGGTTCAGAGCGCGAGATGGGTCCGGAGCGCCTGGTCCAGCTCGCGGACGTGGGCGGCCGACAACTCGCCGCATCGGTGTCCGACCCGCTCGACGGCTATCGAGCGGACCTGCTCGGCTTGTGCCTTGACGTCCCGGGGAAGGCCGGTGACCGAAGCCGGAAGCAGCACCTGGAAGGGGTAGACCCGTTCGGTGTTCGTGGTCACCGGAACCACCGTGACCACACCACGCCCGAGCCGGGCGGCGGTTCGCCATCCTACCAATGCTGCTACCTCAGGTAGGAAGCAAGGCGCTGGTCGGTACTACCTCAGTCGTACCACTGCGAAAGTCGTACTACCGCGAACGACTCGCCGGGCAGCGTCACCAAGCCGTCGAGGAGGGTGGCCCGGTCCACGCCGACGCTGCTCAGCAAGACGTCTTCGGTCGCTCCTGCCAGGTCCACCTCGGCGGGCGCGGCACCGAGGTTGACCACCACCCGCAACCGACCGCGTTCCAGCACGACCGTGCGGGCCGCCTCGTCCACCCGCACCCCCAGCCGGTGCAGCCACGGATCGGTCAGCTCCGGGTGCGCCCGGCGCAGTGCGATCAGTTCCCGGTAGGTGCGCAGCAGCGTGGCATGCGGCTCGCGGGCCGGCTCGGACCAGTCCAGCCGGGAGTTGGTGAAGGTGGCCTCGGCGTTCGGATCCGGGACGTCCACCGCTCCCCAGCCGTGCTCGGCGAACTCCGCGGTGCGCCCCTTCCGCACCGCCTCGCGTAGCTCGGCGTCCGGAAAATGGGAGAAGAACTGCCACGGCGTGCGGGCGCCCCACTCCTCACCCATGAACAGCATCGGGGTGTACGGCGAGCACAGCACCAACGCCGCGCCGCAGGCCAGCAGCCCGGGGGACAGAGCGGCCGAGATCCGGTCACCGGTCGCCCGGTTGCCGATCTGGTCGTGGTTCTGCAGGTAGGCCAGGAACCGGTGGGCCGGGGTGACGTGGGTGTCCACCGCCCGCCCGTGCCGGCGGTGCCGGAACGTCGAGGTGGTGTCGGCGTGGAAGAAGGCCCCACGCAGGGTCGCGGCCAGCCCGTCCAGTGAGCCGAAGTCGCTGTAGTAGCCCTGCCGCTCGCAGGTCAGCGCGGCATGCAGCTGGTGGTGGATGTCGTCGTCCCACTGCGCGGTCAGCCCGTACCCGCCAGCTTCGCGGGCGGTGACCAGCCGAGGGTCGTTCAGGTCGGACTCGGCGATCAGGCTCAGCGGCCGGCGGACGTGCGCGGCCAGCGCCTCCACCTCGACCGCCAGCTCCTCGAGCAGGTGCACCGCGCGGGTGTCGCGCAGTGCGTGCACCGCGTCCAGCCGCAGACCGTCGACGTGGAAGTCGCGCAGCCACATCAGCGCGTTGTCGAGCACGTAGCGGCGCACCTCGTCCGACCCGGGGCCGTCCAGGTTCAGCGACGGTCCCCAGATGTTGCTGCCGGCGAAGTACGGCCCGAACCGGTCCAGGTATGCCCCGGACGGCCCGAGGTGGTTGTAGACCACGTCCAGCACCACGCCCAGCCCTCGGTTGTGGCAGGCGTCCACAAATCGCTGGAACCCCGCCGGCCCGCCGTAGTTCTCGGTGACCGCGTACCAGAGCACGCCGTCGTAGCCCCAGTTGCGCGGCCCGTCCACGGCGTTCACCGGCAGCACCTCGACCAGGTCCACCCCGAGCTCGACCAGGTGGTCCAGCCGCTCGATCGCCGAGTCGAAGGTGCCGCCCGGGGTGAACGTGCCGATGTGCAGCTCGTAGAGCACGCTGCCCGGCAGCGCCCGCCCGGTCCAGGCCCGGTCGGTCCACTCGAACGTCTCCGGGTCGTAGCGCCGGGACGGGCCGTGCACCCCGGCCGGTTGCCACCGGGAGCGCGGGTCGGGTAGGGCGGTGGGGTCGTCGTCGAGCAGGAACGTGTAGTCGCTGCCCGCCCCGGCCGGCGCGCCGACCCGCCACCAGCCGTCACCGGTGGGCCGCATCTCCCGTATCGAGCCGTCGACGTCGATCCGTACCCGCGCCTTGCCCGGCGCCCACACCGCAAACTCCGCCACGTGGGCGCATCCTGCCGTTGCGTTGCCGCTACCGCCGGACGGGGACCCGGGCCGCGCCCGTCCGGACCGCGCCCGCCCGGGGCCGGCCCCCGGCCGCGCGCTCACCCGGCCCGTACCGCGCGGGCGCCCCGCTCCTGCTGGTCGGTGAACCGCTTGAGACTCTTCGCGCTGAACCGGTTGACCGCCGCCTTCACCCCGGCGAAGATCGCGCCCTGCAGCACCGCACCCAGGATGACATCTCGGGTGCTGTGATCGGTCGAGTCCGCCGGCGGGGCGACATCCTCACCGGTGACGGCCCGCCAGACCCGGGCGAAGAGCGCGCCCGCCAGGATCCCACCGAGCACGCTGGCCAGCATCGTGAGGGGCTTGAACAGCAGGCCCATCAGCGACCGCCCGACCGGATGAGCCGACCGCTGCGGGCCGTGCGCCGGCGCAACCCGACCGCCACGAGCACGCCGGCGGCCAACGCTGCGGTACCGGCTGCCACCGGCGCCGGATTGTCCTGGGCGGCGACGCGCGCCTGGGCGGCTTTCTGCCTGGCTTGCCCGCCGGCCGCGGTGGCCCGCTGCTTCGCGGTCCCGGCCCGGTCCGAGACCGCACCGGCCGTCACCTTTGCCCGGTCGCTCAGCGAGCCCGCCACGCTCTGCGCCCGCTCCTTGGTGTCCTGGGCCTTCTGCCGCGCGCGGCTGGTGACGTCGGCCCTGGCGGCCAACGCGTCGACCGTGTCCGCGAGGTCCGCCCGCAGCCGCTCGTTGTCCTGGCGCAAGGCCGAGGGGTCGGCGGACCCGGACGGTGCATTCGCGGCCTGGAACTCCGTCGGCTCACTCATCGGTGCACGCCCTTCTTGATCGTCTCTATGTCGCGCTGGGTGCCGGCGATCGCCTGTTCCGGGATCACCGGGCTGGCCTCGGCCGCCTGCCTCCGGGCCACCAGACCGAGCGCCCCGGCGACGACCAGCAGCAACGCCGCGGCGATCAGCGCCGACGCCCAGACCGGCAGGATCAGGGCGAGGGCCGCGATCCCCGCGCCGATCAAGGCGGCGACCGCGAACCAGGTGAGCACTGCGGCCGCTCCGGCCATGCCGACGCCCAGGCCCAGCCGCTTGCCCTTGGCTTGCAGCTCCGCCTGGGCCAGCCGCATCTCGCCGCGCACCAACTGCGACATCTGTTCGCTGAGTCGGCCCACCAGCTCGCCGGTGGACGTCCGGTCCAGGTCTGAGTGTGTCCCCGTCATGCCCGCGCTTACCCGGACACATCGGTGATCACACGTTCCGCGGCCGGAAGCCTGCGCTCGGGCAGTTGGTGCGGCTCGCCCGGGTAGGAAGCGTGTCAGGTTCCGTCCTGGTCAGCAGTGCGGGCCGGATGTCGGGTGAGGGCAACGCGCTGACGGGGACGGATCAGGCCGGGCGGACCAGCAGCGCCACCGGGTAGCGGGTCAGCACGTCGGACAACCGCGGCGTGGCGCCGTCCACCGACTCGCCGGTGACCACGTCGGTCCAGTCGTCCGCCCCGCCGGGCAGCGCCAGGACCGTGTCGCCCCAGCCGCCCCGGGCGGCCAACCCGACCGGCAGTCTGGTGGCCACCGCAACCAGCGAGCCCCGTCCGCGGGAGAACGCCACCGCGTGCCTCGCCGCCGAGCCGTCCGCAACGAGCGGTCGGTAGCCGGTGAACAATTCCGGCCGGTATCGGCGCAGCCGCAGCGCGGACACGGTGACCAGCAGTTTGGCGGCGCCGTCGGCGTCCATTGGAGGCAGCCAGTGGTCGTCGATGCGGGTCAACAGCTCCCGCCGTGCGGCGAAGTCGACGGGGCGCCGGTTGTCCGGATCCACCAGGGAGTACTCGAACAGTTCGGTGCCCTGGTATACGTCCGGCACCCCCGGTCCGGCCAGTTGCAGCAGCTTCTGGCCGAGCGAGTTCGACCAGCCGGCCGGCGCGACCATGGACACGAACGCCTCGACGTCGCCCGCGAGCGCGGCGTCGGCCAGCACCTTCCCGGGCCAGCGGGAGATCGCCTCGTCGACCTCGGGCACCGCGTGCACGTGGCTCGTCGCCAGCTTGGCTTCCTTGGCCGCCTTGAGCAGGTACCCGGCCATCCGGTCGGCGTCGATCGGCCACGCTCCCACCAGGCACTGCCAGGCCAGCAGCTCCAACGAGCGCTCCGGCAGCGGGTGGGCCGCCGACCAGCGCCGCAGCCGTGCCGCCCACTCGGCGGGCAGCTCGGAGAGCACCGCCAGCCGGGCCCGGACGTCTTCCGAGCGTTTCGTGTCGTGGGTGGACAGGCTGGTCATCCCGGCCGGGGTGGCCGTCTCCCGGGCCGCCGCGCCGGCGTGCAACTCGGCCACCGACACTCCGAACCGCGCCGGCTCGCCTCCCACCTCGTTCAGCGCGACCAACCGGTTCCAGCGGTAGAAGGCGGTGTCCTCCACGCCCTTCGCGGTGACCATGCCGGAGGTCTGCTGCACCCGCCGGGCCAGCTCGCCGTCCGGTTCGGCCAGCATCCCGGCGTATATCGCCCGCAGCGGCTCGTCCAGGTCCGGGCGGTTGGCCAGGGCCACCGACACCGCGACGTCCAGCGCGTGACGCCCCTCGGGCAGATAGCTGCGGTACACCGGGAACGACGACAGCAGCTCGGCCACCGCGTCCCGCGCGCGATCCGGCCCGCGGTCCGATGACCCGCCGGCCGACGGCTCGCTACCCGAGGGCCCACAGTCCGGGGGCCCACCGTCCGAGGGCCCACCGGGCAACAACGCGGCGATCCGGCGCACCTCGGCGGCCAGGATGGTGTCCGCGATCTCCCGGCGGGCGGCCCGCTCCACGGTGTGCGCGGCCAACCGCTGCCCGGTGTGCTCGGCGGCCAGCTGGGTGAGCATTCCCTCCCCGGCCGGATCGAGGAAAACCCCGCAGAACTCTCGTAACGCCTCGTACCCGGTGGTGCCGTCCACCGGCCAGGAAGCCGGCAACGACTCGCCGACGGCCAGGATCTTCTCGACCAGCAGCCAGCGGTCCGGACCCAGCGCGGCGCGCAGCATCCGGGTGTACCCGCCGGGGTCGGTCAGACCGTCCGGGTGATCGACCCGCAGCCCGAGCAGCACGTCGGGGTCGGCGGTGAACCAGCGCAGCAGCTCGCGGTGCGCCGCCTGGAACACCACCGGGTCCTCCACCCGCACAGCGGCCAGCGTGGAGACGTCGAAGAAGCGCCGGTAGTTCAGCTCCGTGCCGCCGCGCCGCCAGGCGACCAGCCGGTAGTGCTGCCGGTCGTGCACCTCGACCGGGTCGGCCGCCCCGTCCGCCCCCCCGTCGGCACTGCCGTGCGCCACCGGCAGCAGATGATCGTGGTAGCGCAGCCCCGGATAGCCATGCCCGTCGCGAACCACTTCGAGCTTCTCCAGCTCGGCGGCCTCGTCCTCGACGGTGTCCGCGCCGAGGATCGGCACCATGATCTTTCCGGCGTCCCAGTCGATGTCGAAGTAGTCCGCGTAGCACGAGTCCCGGCCGTGGGTCAGCACGTCGCACCACCACGGGTTGGTGGTGGGTGTGGAGATCCCGACGTGGTTGGGCACGATGTCGACCAGCAGCCCGAGCCCCGCCTGGCGCAGTGCGGCCACCAACCGGCGCCGGCCCTCCTCGCCGCCGCGCTCGACCGAGGCCCGAGTGGGGTCGACCACGTCGTAGCCGTGGTCCGAGCCGGGAGTCGCCTCCAGCATGGGGGACGCGTACAGCGCACCGATCCCGAGCGCGTCGAGGTAGTCGGCCAGCGCGGCCGCGTCGTCGAAGGTCTGTCCGGCGTGCAGCTGCAACCGGTAGGTCGAGCTGGGGATGGTCGGCACCGCTGCTCCTAGTCCGATCCGATCGTGGGGTCCGGGTGTGCCGGCCGAGGGCCGCTCATCCCGCGTGGGTGACCCGCTGCAACACCAACAGTGACCGGGCCGGCACGGTCAGGGCGCCGCCGGGGCGGTGGGTGGCGGGCTCGGCGGCCACCACACCGGGGCCGGTGGCCAGGGTCACCACCACCCCGTGCGCGGTGTCGACCACCACCGCCCACGCGGCCCCGTACCGCGCGTCCGGCAACGTCGTCTCGATGTCGCCGTCCGAGGCGTTGAAGCAGAGCAGGAACGAGTCGTCGACCACCCGCTCGCCGCGTTCGTTCACGTCCGGGATGGCGTCGCCGTTGAGGAAGACCACGACGCTCTGGCCGAACCCGGACGACCAGTCGCGCTCGGTCATCTGCTCGCCGGCCGGGGTGAACCAGGCGATGTCGCGCAGCGAGTCGACGTCGGTGTCCAGCACCGCGCCGCGCACCAGCGGTCGGCCGCGGAAGAACCGCCGCCGCCGGAACACCGGGTGGGCAGCGCGGATCGCGCTGACCCCTGCGGTGAAGTCGATCAGATCGGCGTTCTTGCCGGCGAGCTCCCAGTCCACCCAGGCCAGCTCGTTGTCCTGGCAGTAGACGTTGTTGTTGCCCTGCTGGGTGCGGCCCAGCTCGTCGCCGTGCAGCAGCATCGGCACGCCCTGGCTGACCAGCAGGGTGGCGATGAAGTTGCGCTGCTGGCGGGCCCGCAGCTCCAGCACCCCCTGGTCGTCCGTGGGGCCCTCGACGCCGCAGTTCCAGGACCGGTTGTGGCTCTCCCCGTCGTTGCCGCCCTCGCCGTTGGCCACGTTGTGCTTGTCGTTGTAGGAGACCAGGTCGTGGAGGGTGAAGCCGTCGTGCGCGGTGACGAAGTTGATCGAGGCGTACGGTCGGCGGCCGTCGTCCTGGTAGAGGTCGGAGCTGCCGGTCAACCGGGACGCGAACTCGCCGAGCGTGCCCGGCTCGCCGCGCCAGAAGTCGCGCACGGTGTCGCGGTACTTACCGTTCCACTCCGTCCACAGCGGCGGGAAGTTGCCCACCTGGTAGCCGCCGGGCCCGATGTCCCACGGCTCGGCGATCAGCTTCACCTGGCTGATCACCGGGTCCTGCTGGATGAGGTCGAAGAACACGCTCAGCCGGTCGACGTCGTAGAACTCGCGGGCCAAGGCGGAGGCCAGGTCGAAGCGGAAGCCGTCCACGTGCATCTCGGTGACCCAGTACCGCAACGAGTCCATGATCAGTTGCAGAGTGTGCGGATTGCGCACGTTCAGCGAGTTGCCGGTGCCGGTGTAGTCCAGGTAGAACCGCTGGTCGTCCTCGACCAGCCGGTAGTACGCGGCGTTGTCGATGCCGCGCATGGACAGCGTCGGACCCATGTGGTTGCCCTCGGCGGTGTGGTTGTAGACCACGTCGAGGATCACCTCGATGCCCGCCTCGTGCAGGTCCCTGACCATGGTCTTGAACTCCTGCACCTGGCTGCCGGCGCGGGCGCCTGAGGTGTAGCCATGGTAGGGGGCCAGGAAGGCGACGGTGTTGTAGCCCCAGTAGTTCGCCAGCCCCTTCTGCTCCAGGTGATGGTCGTTCAGGAACTCGTGCACCGGCATCAGCTCGACCGCGGTCGCCCCGAGCCGGCGGTAGTGCTCGATCATCACCGGGTGCGCCAGGCCGGCGTAGCTGCCGCGCAGCTCCACGGGGATGTCCGGGTGGGTCATGGTGAGGCCTCGCACGTGCGCCTCGTAGATCACCGACTGGTGGTAAGGGGTGCGCGGGCTGCGGTCGTTGCCCCAGTCGAAGTACGGGTTGATCACCACAGACTTGGGTACGAAGTCGGCGGAGTCGTCGTCGTTGCGCTGCTCGGGGGCGTCGAAGCGGTAACCGAAGACCGCCTGGTCCCACGCCACCCCGCCGTCCACCGCCTTCGCGTAGGGGTCGATCAGCAGCTTCGCCGGGTTGCAGCGCTGGCCCGCGGCCGGGTCGTGCGGACCGTGCACCCGGTAGCCGTAACGCTGCCCGGGCTCGATGCCGGGCAGGTAGCCGTGCCAGACGAAGCCGTCGACCTCGCGGAGCCGGAGCACTTCGTCCTGGTTGCCCCGCTCGTCGAACAGGCACAGCTCGACCCGGGTCGCCAGCTCCGAGTACAGCGCGAAGTTGGTTCCCGCGCCGTCGTAGGTCGCGCCCAAGGGGTACGCGCTCCCGGGCCACGGCCGCATACGGGTCCTCTCGTCGAGTGGTGGGCACATCAGTGGGCCCGGTTCGGTCCCGCTCAACTTAGTGGGCGGCGCCGACGCCGGCCGGACCACACCGCGACCTCGACGCCGCGCGCGACCCCGCCGCGGCCGGCGGGGCTCACCAGTGACGGTTGTCGTCGGACATGACGGGCTCCCTCGCTGTCGCTGTCGCTGTCGCTGTCGCTGTCGCTGTGGCTGGGACGGCGCGGTCCGGAGTCCGCCCCCGGTCCGGTGACGTCGTGGCGGGTCAGTGCCAGTGCTTGTTGCGCATGTCGCACACCTCCGTTCCTGGGCGTGATGTACCTCCGTGACAGGGGCCCTCGGTCGGGTTACCCTTCACCAGATGTGATCTTCGGTCACGCTGTGTGTGACGACTAACTGAGCTGGGAGAACACATGGCGGTGGAGTCGTCACCGGCTCGTCCGTGGCGGCCCACCCGGTGGGTGGTGTGGGCACTCCCGGCCCGGGTGATGACCCCGGTGCTCGTCGTGGAGCTGACCGCCCTGGGCCTGTTCGCGCTGGACCTCACCCGCAACTCCTTCAGCCGGGCCGATCTGCTCGCCGCCGGGATGCTGTGCGTCCTCGGTGTCCTGCACACCGAGGTCGCGGTCGGGCTGGAGCGGCTGCGCCGCCAGGTCGCCGACACCCCGCACGGCGACCTCAGCTCAGTCTGGACCTTCGCCGGTGCGGTGCTGCTGCCGCCGGCGCTGACCACCGGGGTCGTCCTGGTCATCTTCACCCACCAGTGGTTGCGGGTGTGGCGTTCGATCGGGGTTCCGGCCTACCGGCACATGTTCAGCACCGCCACGGTGGTCCTGGCCTGCCATGCGGCGGTGGCCGTGCTGCACTACAGCGGGGGAGGGCCGCTCGTCCAGCTCGACGGGCCGAGGGAGCTCGTCACCCTGGTGCTGTGCGTGCTGGTCTACGCCACAGTGAACACCGGCCTGGTGGCCGCCGCGATCGCGCTCAGCGCCCCCCAGCCTCGGCCCAGCCCGGCCCAGCTGATCGGGCACTGGGACGACAACATGCTCGAGGTGGCCACGCTGTGCCTGGGGGCGCTGGTGGCGATGGGTCTGGCGGCGAACCCCTGGCAGGTGCCGCTGGTCATGGCGCCGCTGCTGGTGCTGCACCGCGCGGTGCTGGTGCGCCAGCTCGAGGAGGTGGCCAGCACCGACAGCAAGACCGGCCTGCTGACCTCGGCGGCGTGGCACGCACAGGCTGCCAAGGAGCTGCGCCGCGCTCAGCGGGGACACTCCTGCGTGGCGGTGCTGATCCTCGATCTGGACCACTTCAAGTCGGTCAACGACGACCACGGCCACCTGGCCGGTGACCAGGTGCTGAGCGCGGTGGCCGGCGCGCTGCGCGGCGAAGTGCGTGAGCACGACCTGGTCGGCCGGTTCGGCGGCGAGGAGTTCGTGGTACTGCTGCCGGGGATCGGTCGGCAGGGCGGTGGCACGGCCGAGCTGCACGCGATCGCCGAGCGCATCCGCCACCGGATCAGCACCCTGTCCGTCGTGGTGGCGACGCCGAGGGGTTCGCTGACCATCGCCGGTCTGTCCGCGTCGGTGGGCGGCGCGAGCTTCCCGGAGCACGGGGTAGGGCTGGAGCAGGTGCTGCAGGTGGCCGACGCCGCGCTCTATGAGGCCAAGCGGGACGGCCGCAACGCGGTGCGCATCGCGCGGGTCACCGACCTGCCCCGGCAACGATCCGCCGGGTTGCTCTGACTGTTGGTCGACCGTTCGTCGTGACCTGTTCGTCACCATCGTTGCCCCGAACGGTCGAGCGCGCTGCTCCGGAATGCCGGAGCGGGCCGGTGAACGGCGGTCAACGGCAGGTCTGCGACGGCGAATCTCCGGTGACTCACCGCTCGCCGCGCTGGATCGCGCGGCGGTCTCACCACCGGCCTGTCGGTCTGGTGTTCGTCACCTCGTCCGGTAACTTCACTCACGGATCAGTGACAGCCAGATAACAAGCAGGACACGAACGCCCCCCGACGTTCGCCCGGTCCCCCGCCGGAGTCCACTCGGTTGTCAGTTCCGGAAGGATGGTTGTGGCCCGGCATCGCTCCCCCGTGGGCCGTGGCGTGCACCGGAGTCCCTCGCCGTCAGGGTTTGCCCTGGCGGCGGGGGCCGGTGGCGCACACCGCTCGGTTGACCCCTCGCTCGCCTCCCGACGCGGCCTGGTTGCCGCTGGAGGCGCGGCCGTCCTGGTCGGCCAGCTCGGCCTGACCCACGCCATGGACGGCGGCGCGCCTTCGCTATCCGGCCCGGCCGCGATGATCGGGCTGGAGCCGACCGAGCTGACCATCACCCAGGTCTCCGCCGCCGCCCCGCTCGCCGTCGCCCCCACGTTCGAGGGCTTCGAGCCGGTCGGTCTGGCCGCGGAGACCCAGCAGGCCGACGCGGACAAGCTGGCCAAGGCTGCCGGGCTGGCCGAGGCCGCTCGGGCCGCCGAGGCCGCGAAGGCCACCGAGGCCGAGCAAGTCAAGGCCGCCGCCATCAGCCGCTCGGCCGACCTGCCGAGCGTGCGTGGCTCGCGCTGCGCCCCCAACCGTTCCGGGTTCGGCGCGGTCAAGTCCTGGGTCTCCACTTCGGGGGCCCAGCTGCGCTGCATCTTCGGGGTGTCCTCGGTCGGCGGGGTCGCCTCCCGGGCCGGGGTGTCCGACCACCCGCGTGGTCTCGCGCTGGACTTCATGGTCGACCGGGCTACCGGTGACGACCTGGCCGAGTACGCGGTGAAGTACATGGACGAGCTGAAGATCAAGTATGTGATCTGGAAGCAGCGGATCAACCACGGCAACGGGTGGCGTGGCATGGAGGACCGCGGCGGGGCCACCGCCAATCATTTCGACCACGTGCACATCTCTTTCGACGCGCGGTAGCCCTGCCGGGTTGCGCCGCCATCCGCACGGGGCTCCGGCCACTGCGATCTCGTTGACGTGATCTGGGTCACGCCGTACGCTCCGACGCGTAGCGAGGTAGACACATCGGTATACCTCAATCCTGGGTGAAGGAGCGTCGGTCCCCGCCAGTCGGTGTGCCACCTGCCTCCGCACCCGTCCGGGCTGGCCATGATCGTGCTCACCGCCGGGTTGTCTGACTCGCCGCTGTCCGGACCGATCACATCGAGCGGGGAGCACTTCCGATGTCCCAATACGATCCGAGGACCAGCACCGGAATTCCCACCGAGCCAGTGGGCTCACTGCCCCGGCCGACGACGCTGCAGGCCGCCTACGCCGCGTACGACAAGGGTGAGATCAGCAAGGCCCAACTGGAGGGGGAGCAGGAGGAGGCCGTCAAGGACTCCATCCAGCGGTTCGAGGCCACCGGCTCGCCGATCATCTCCGACGGCGAGCAGCGCTGGTCCAGTTTCGCCACCTACCCGATCACCGACACCCTGGCTGGCACCGGCCTGGCGCCGATGCTCGGCCCCGGCGGTCAGTTCTTCGCCATCTTCGCCGACGGGCACGGCCGGCAGCTGCCCAAACTCGAGCGCGGGCCGTTCGAGTACAGCCACTACGCCGCCGAGTCCCTGGCCAAGTCGATCCCCTACGCGAACCGGCCGATGAAGCAGGCGGTCATCGCACCGTCGATGCTCGATCTGCTCTACCCACTGAGGGACCCGGTGGAGGGTTACAGCCGCGAGGACTTCGAGGCGGCGATCGTCGACGAGTGCGAGCGCGACATTCGCAAGGCGTTCGAGGCCGGCGCGGCGCGGGTCTCGGTCGACTTCACCGAGGGCCGGCTCGCCACCCGGGAGGACCCGCGCAACCCTTGGACCGGAGCCGGGCTGCTGCCGCACTTCATCGAGCTGAACAACCGGGTGATGGCCCGGTTCACCGCCGAGGAACGGGTGAACATCGGCATCCACACCTGCCCGGGCGGTGACCGCGACTCGGTGCACAGCGCCGACGTGCCCTACAACAACCTGCTGCCCGAGATGTTCAAGATCAACGCTGGATACTTCCTGATCCAGCTGGCCAGCGAGCGCGACCGGGACCCGGTGTACCAGTCGATCTCGGACAACCTGCGTGACGACGCGGACGGCGTGGCCCAGATGGCCTACATCGGTACCTGCGTCACCCAGAGCCCGCGGCCGGAGAGCGCCCAGGAGATCTGCGACCAGCTGGTTCGGGCGGCGAACTTTATCGACCGCCAGCGCATCGGGTCCACCGACGACTGCGGCTTCTCCCCGTTCAGCATCGACGAGAAGCCGAACCACGGCTCGCCCGACTACGCCCGGGACGTCGCCTTCCAGAAGATCGCCAACCGGGTGACGGGCACCCGGATGGCGGCCGAGAAGCTCGGAGTGTCCTGAGGAGCGCCCGTCAGGAATGTGCCGAAGGCCCTGCCCGGACGGCCGCTGTGGTGGGCCGCCGGGTGGGCTACCTCGCGGGTGGTCGGCGCCGCCCGGCCGGCCGCGTCCGGCGATCCGTCCTAGGACGGCCGTCCCCAGCCTGTCCGCCGGCCGGGCGTGCGCCACCGCCGCCCTGGTGGCGTGCGTTTAACCGCTAGGGTCCTGGCGGTGCGCGGCGATGCCGGCGGGCTGGACATCACCAGTACCGCCAACCCGAGGGTGAAAGCGCTGTCGCGGCTGCGCCGTCGGCGGCACCGCGACGAGGCCCGGGTCACCCTCGTGGAGGGATTCGAGGAGCTGCGACTCGCGCTCAGCTCCGGCGTGGTGCCGATCACCGTGTACCACTGTCCCGCGCTGGCCGACGATGCGGAGTGGGACGAGGTCGGCCGCTCGCCCGGACTCGAGGCCGCCGAGTTGCTTCGGGTCAGTGCGGAGGTGTTCGCCCGGATCGCCTTCCGGGAGTCGCCGGACGGCTGGCTGGCGGTGCTGCCGTCGGTCGGCGGCGGCCTCGACGAGCTCCGCCTGGACGCCGACCCGCTGGTGCTGGTCTGCGCCGGTGTGGAGAAACCGGGCAACCTGGGCGCAATCCTGCGCACCGCCGATGCCGCCGGGGTGAGCGCGGTCATCGCCGCCGAACCCGGCACCGACTGGTCCAACCCCAACGTGGTGCGGGCGAGCAAGGGCGCGGTGTACAGCATCCCGGTGGCCGCGGCGCCTGAGCGGGAGGTGCTGGACTGGCTCGCGGCCCGCGACATCCCGGTGCTGGCCACCACCCCGGACGCCAACTCCGCCTACACCGGGATCGACCTGCGCGGTCCGCTGGCCATTGCGGTCGGCGCGGAGGACCGCGGCCTGTCCGCGGCGTGGCTGGCTGCCGCTCGACATCGGGCACTGATCCCCATGTACGGAAGGGTGGACTCGCTCAACGTGTCCACGGCCGCGGCGATCCTGGTCTACGAGGCCTTGCGCCAGCGCGGTCGACCCGGCCGCTGATCCCGACGCCGGCACCGGTTGGGCGACGCGACCAGCACGCTGTGTGCTTGCTAAAGTTAGCACCCGTCCGTCCGAGCACCCTACGCCCGAGGAGACGCTTCGGTGACCCTCCGACAGTTGTTCGACGTCCGGTTCGGCAGCCGGCTGGCCCCCGTGCTGCTCCCGCTGGTCTACCTGACGGTGGTCGTGCTGACCGGTCTGCTCGGGCTGCTCGTCGTGCTGGCTGCCGCAGTCCACGCCTGGTGGCTAGGACTGGTGGCGTTGCTCGTGGTGCCGGTGGTCGGCCTACTGGTGATCGCACTGGCCCGGGTGGCCTGCGAGCTGGTGTGGTCGGTGCTGAAACTCAAGGAGTACGTCGAGTACATCACCGGCCGGCTGCCGCATCTGGAGAACGTGATCGACGAGCTGGCCAGCGACATGCCGCCGCTCGGGTTCCTGCGCCGAGGTGCAACCAACCGCGAGCGCGCGACGTCCGCCTCCACGGCTGCTCCTGAGTAGCGAGCGCGGCCAGCGGAGCCCCCGGGGCCGTCCGGCCGAGGCCGGTCCGCGCCAGGAGGCGGGTCGCTGGGGACGGGTGGCTGGGAGGCGACAAAACCATACCGGTGGTCGTGAGCGCGCCGGACGATCAGGGCCCGGCCTCAGCCGCCCGGCGCAGTCCCCAGGATTGCAGGCGCGGGTAGCCGGGCATGGTCACGGCTCGGCGCATCCGCAGGGTGAACCGCGGGTCGCCGGCCAGGGCCGCGGCCGTGTCGTGGTCCACCAACACCCGACCCGGGCGCGCCTCGCTGGTCAGCCGGCCGGCGGTGTGCACGACGGACCCGTAGACGTCGCCGAATCGTGGCAGGACCGGCCCCATCGCCATCCCGATCCGCAGCTCCGGCAGTCTGGAGCTGATCGCGCGGTCGAGCAGGTCGAGAGCCAGGCCGGCGGCGTGTTCCGGCGTGTCGGCGACGAACTGGACCCCGTCTCCGATGGTCTTGACCACCCGGCCGTCGTGCTCGGCGGCGACCTCGGCGACCAGTCCGTGGAAGAGCTCGACCAGCTCAACCAGCTCGGCCGGACTCAGACGGCGGGTGGCGCGGGTGAAGCCGACCAGGTCTGCCGAGCCCACCACCATCACCCGGGTGCCCGGGTCACCGACCCGGACGGTCCGGAACCGGCGGGCGGCGGCGACCAGTTGCCGGCGCCAGACGTAGCTCTGCAGACGCTCCAGCGAGGTCAGCACGGCGCGCAGCGCCTGGAGCAGTTCCTCGGGACGGTCGGGCGAGACGTCCGGGTTCGTCCGGTAGAGCCCGTTCACCTGCCAGTCGGCCAGCCCGGACATGGCCACCGCGATCGATCGGATCACCGCGACCTGGACCTCGGCCGGCACCAGACCGGCGCGCCGCAGCTGCTCGAGCTGGTCGAGCGCGTCCAGGTCGGCCCGGGTGAACACCCGCTCGTCGTCGGCCACGTCGGCAAACCCCATGGCCCGCCACAACCGCAGTGTGCGGTCCGGCGACACCCCGGAGCGATGGTGGATCTCGCGGCGGTCGTAGCGGCGGCGGCCGCCCAGGATCAGGCGCTCGACGCGCTCCGGAAGGTCACTCACCGCCACTGGGGTAGGCCGCTGAGGCTGGAGTCCGGGGCGAACTTCCGCCGGATGAACCGCCAGCTCTGCCCGGTCCGGCGCAGCTGGTAGCGGTCGGTGGGGACCAACACCGGCAGGCGGCCGAGCAGGGCTGTGCACTCGTCAGGTACCTCGGGCAGTGCATACATTCGGGCAATCCTCCTGGTACTTCCAGATGTGCTGAGGCTATGCGACGGGTCCGCGGGCACCCACCGACGGCCCGGGGAGGACGACGACATCACCGAGGCCGCCAAGCCGGCCAGACATCCGCGGTGTGGCGATCTTCAGCTGATTGCAACATAACCTCGCCGCGCCCGCGGTCGTTTTCCTCCCACGGGGGTTTGCTCGTCCCGCGTGGGCGCCGTGCCCGAGTCGGGTGGTCGGGCAAGGTTGGAGAGGGCATGGGCGAGTACGAGTGGGCTCCGCGGGAGCGTGGTTGGGCGGGACTGTTCGCCGTCGCGGTGCTGGGCGCGCTGCTCTACCCGTTGCGGCAGTACCGCAAGCCGCGAGCGCAGCGGGTCGACGGCTTCCCGCTGTCCTACTACCCGATGTTCAGCTCGCGTCGGAACGACAAGAAACTGATCAAGTACGTGATCGCGGTGCGAGATGACGGCTCACGGGGCTACCTGCACTACCGGCATCTCGGCGCGGGTGGTCTCAACCAGGTACGCCGCCAGCTCGGTCGGGCGCAGGACGAGGACCGAGTACCGGCCTGGACCTCGGCGCTCGCGGAGAAGCTCGCGGCCAAGGACGAGCTGCGCGACGTGCGGCGGATCGAGGTGATCGAGGGCCTGTTCGACCTGGACAACTGCCTGCTCGGGCACCAGGTCCTGGTCGACGAGGAGACCGTGCTGGGTAGCGCCGACCTGCCCCGGCCCCCCGGGGCCGTCCCGGTGGCGGAGATTCTTCCCGGGACGCGGCCCGAGGCCGATCCGGCCGGACCGAAGTCGGTGCCGGCATGAAGCGCATCTCGGCCGCCCCCGCCGCCCGGCTGGGCATGACCAGGGCCGTGATCGGCGGTTATACCCTGTACTACCTGGGCAAGCGCCGCAAGATGCTGCGCAAGCTGCATCGGGGCAATCCGGACATGTTCGCCCCGGTCGGTCCGGTCCGGGTGCTGAACCGGCCACTGCCGCCGAAGGTCGCCGACACGCTCGCCGACGCGACCCTGGCCAGCACCGCGCTGTTCGCCGTCGGCGCGGGGCACCCGGTGGTCGGCCGGCTGCACTCGGCGCTGCTCACCTGGACCCTGTCGTACCGCAACTCCTGGTCGATGATCTACCACAACGACAACACGCTGGTGATGCACTCCATGGTGCTGGGCGCCGCCCGGTCCGCGGACGGCTTCTCCGTTGATGCGCTGGTGTCCAGGGCGCGCTCGGCTCCGCCGCCCGCTCCGCATCCGCGCTACGCCTGGCCGATGGAGCTGATGAACGCGGCCTCGGCGGTCACCTACCTGCTGGCCGGGATCGCCAAGGTGAAGGGCCCGAGCGGCTGGGCCTGGGCCAAGGGCGACGCCATGCGCCGCCAGGTCGCGGTGGACAGTGTGCGCAAGGAGGTGTTCGGCTCGACCGCGGCACCGGCCGGATACGCGTTGTACAAGCACCGGCACCTGTTCACCGGGTTCGCGGTCGGATCGCTGGCCGTCGAGCTCGGCGCGCCGCTGGCGCTGCTGGACCGGCGGGCCGGCCGGGTGTGGGCGGTGTCGGCCTTCGGCATGCACTGGGGTATCCGGCTGATCATGAGCATCAAGTTCCGGTACCAGATGTCCGGGGTGTCGTTCGTGTCCTGGTTCGAGCCGGAGAGGCTGCTGCGGATCGGTCGTCGCGGCTGATGCGCGACTCTCCGACACCGGGACCCGCCGGATCCGACGACACCGCCGGCGGGTCCGGCGGGATGAGCCGACGGCGTTTCCTGCGCGCGGTCGGCGTCAGCGGTGGAGCCGGGGTGATGCTGGCGACGATGGGGGCGCTGGATCTCGCGGTCACCTCCGACGCGTCGCACGCCGGGTTCTCACCACCCAGTCCAGCCGACTTCTCGCTCACCGGTCGGGCGGCCGGCTCGGTGGTGATTCTCGGCGGCGGCGTGGCCGGGCTCGCGGCGGCCTACGAACTGGGCAAGGCGGGCTGGAACTGCACGGTGCTGGAGGCGCAGAACCGGATAGGCGGGCGCAGTCTCACCGTGCGTGGTGGTGACGAGCACGTCGACCTGGACGGCCACCGGCAGCGGGTCGGGTACTCCGAGGGGCAGTACTTCAACGCCGGCCCGGCTCGGATTGCGCAGTGGATGGTCACCATGGACTACTGCCGCGAGCTGGGCGTGCCGCTGGAGGTGTTCGCCAACCACAACTCCGACGCCTACATCTTCCGTGAGGGGAACGGGATGAAGCCCGGCCAGCCGGTGCGTCGGCGGGCGGCCCAGTCCGACGTGTACGGCTACGTGTCCGAGCTGCTGGCAAAGGCCACCAACCAGGGCGCCCTGGACCAGGCGATGACTCCGCAGGACAAGGAGAAGCTGCTGGCGTTCCTGCGGGACTTCGGCAACGTCGGCAACCGGATTCCGGGCGCCCAGGCCCGCGACTGGAGATACCTGGGCGGCAGCCAGCGCGGGTACACCGCATGGCCAGGTGCCGCTGGGGTGCCGTTCAGCCGGGCCCTGCCGGTCCCGCCGCTCAGCCAGGTGTTCGCCTCCGAGGTCGGCCAGGAACTTACCTTCAACGTGGACTTCAGACACGATCACCTGATGTTCCAGCCGGTCGGCGGGATGGACGCCATCCCGCTGGCACTCGCCGCGAGGGTGGGCCCGGGACGGATCAAGCTGGGTTGCCTGGTCACCGGGGTCACCGACGGCCCGGACCGGGTGGCGGTCACCTACCGGGAGCCGGACGGGTGGGAGCAGCGGATGGAGGCCGACTACTGCATCTCGACGCTTCCGCCGAACTTGATGGCGCGAGTGCCGCACAACCTCGGTCCGGCCGTGCAGAACGGTCTGACCACCTTCCGCCCCACGTCGGCCGGCAAGATCGGGCTGGAGTATCGCTCCAGGTGGTGGGAGACCCAGGACCGGATCTACGGCGGAATCACCGAGACCGATATGGACATCACCCGCATCTGGTACCCCTCCCACGGGTTCCACTCGCAACGCGGTGTCGTGGTCGGCTACTACAACACCGACGAGAAGGCCGACGCCTACGCGGCGCTGCGCCCGGGCGAGCGGGAGGCGCGGGCGCTGGCCCAGGGCATGAAGGTGCATGGCCCCAAGTACCGGACCGAGCTGCTCACCTCGTTCTCCGTCGCCTGGACCCGGGTACCCCACGTGGAGGGCGCCTGGATGGACATACCGAAGGACATCGACGACCCGGTGTTCGCGCCGCTGGTGAACGGCGCCGGCCGGGTGTACTTCGCCGGTGACTGGCTCAGCCACGTGGTGTCCTGGCAGCACGGGTCGTTGACCTCGGCCCGCAAGGTGGTCTCGGCCCTGCACCGACGCGAAGTGAGCGTCTGACCAGTGGCCAGTCGCCACGCCGGGTGGTTTGTCACACTTTCGGGGCGGATCGACGATGTTGCTGAGTCGTTAACGGTATGTGTTCGCGTCGACTGTCTCCGTAAAGTTGTCCCTCACGGGTGACGGTGGCAGAGTGGCTGGTGTGACTTCACCGCCGCGCGGGCAAAGTCTGGCAGCCATTGTTGTCCGGGTGATCGGAGCCGCCGACACGGCGGGGGTCACGGAACGATCGACCGTTCACCAGGGGGTGCGCCCCTTCGCCGGGCGGCGCTCCGGTGCGCGGCGGGAGGTGTGATGCGGGGACTCACTACAGCGAAGTGGGGCTACCTGACACGGAGGGTGACCGACCCCTCCGATGTCCGGGTCGGGCCCGTCGTGCGGGAGCCACAACTGGGAGACCTCGTCGTCTCTACCGTCACCTCCGTCGGGGTGCACGACCACCTGGAGAACCCATGGGGTCGCCGGTGTCGCCTCTATGTCGGTGATCTCGTAGTGGGCGCGTATGGCAACCGCTACGCCACCGACTTCTTCGAGGGCTACCTGCCCAGCGACACCGCCGTTCACCTGCTCACTGCGGGCGGCCTGATCGGCACGGTGGCCTCCGCGCACACGAGTCGAGGCGCGCCGACCGAGTTGGAGGTGGTGGGTGCGCTGACCGACCGTGGTGGTTCCCCACTCTCCCTCGACGACTTCGCCCGCAAGCGACCGGCTCCACTTGAGCCGGCACTGGGCACGGTGATGGTGCTCGGCTCGTCGATGAACGCCGGCAAGACAACCACCGCCGCGTCGATCATCCGTGGCATGGCGCGCAGCGGCCTGCGGGTCGGCGCAGCGAAGGTCACCGGCTCGGGCAGCGGGAAGGACCACTGGTCCTACGTGGATGCCGGCGCGCACGCGGTCATCGACTTCATCGACTTCGGCATGTCCTCGACATTCGGGTACCCGACCGAGCGGCTGATCACGACGATGCGGGACATGCGTGATGCCCTGGTGGCCGATGGTGCTGAGGTCGTCGTCATGGAGATCGCCGACGGCGTGCTCCAGGACGAGACCCGCGCACTCGCGGAGCAGCTGCCGGGGTTTGCCGACCAGGTGGTACTGGCCGTCGGAGACGGCCTGGGCGCGGTGGCTGGGGTGGAGCTGTTGGGTCGGCTCGGAGTCGGGGTGCAGGTGATCAGCGGCCTGGTGACGGCCAGTCCCCTCGCCAGCCGGGAGACCGCAGCCGCTACCGGGCTACCGGTGCTCACCCCGGGCGAGTTGGTCAACGGAGCGGCGATCGACCTGCTCACCGGCGACGACTTCGCCGAGCGGTCGATCAGCGACGACGAGTTGGCTACTCTGCCCGGCTCGGCGGTGTGACTGCGGAAAGTGCGGTATGACCACCGGTATCACAACCAGCCTCGCTTACCTTCCGGGCGGACGTCCCGGCCCCGGGGTGCTGGCCGAGGCGTCACTGGAGCTCGTGGAGGTCGGCCCCGCCCACTTGGCGCTCCCCGAGGTGGTCGTTCGTGACGAGCGAGGCGGAGTGCTGTTCGAGGGCCTGGATCTGCATGTCGAGCCGGCGGCCGGCGGGGGACCGGTCAGCACACCGGAAGATCAGCTTCGTGCCCGCGCATTCGGTGTGGTCAACGTAGCCTTCCATGCCCAGCGGGCGCTGCGAACTGCCAACAACCTACTCGGTCGTCCGCTGCCCCGGTTATTGGTGCGGATCGGCATGCACGAGCAGTCCCGACGCTGGGGTGGAGGGCACTACCGGGTTGCCGCCCGACAGTTCGAGCCCGCCGAGCCGGTCGAGGTAGAGGCGACCGGCGAGGTGCATCTCGGTGGCGGCAGTGTGTACCTGGCGGGTGCTAGCGGCGAGCCCTACTGGAACGCCCCGGCGCACAACCTGGCCATCATCTACCACGAGGTCGGCCACCACATCTGCCGGCACACAGCGGACTTCCGACTCAACCATCTTCGGCCCGCCCTTCACCAGACGAACAAGAAGGTCGCCATAGACGAGGGCACCTGCGACCTGCTGACTGCGATCATGCTTGACGAGCCGGACATCTACGGCTGGCACCGTGTCGGTCTGCCGGCCACCGACCAGCGTCGGCGGATGCTCGACCCGCGCTGGACGATGGCACACTTCCACGGCGGCACGGCCGACCCACACGCGGACGGCACGCTGTGGGCCTCGGCGTGCTGGTCCGCGCGCAACGCCGTGATCGGCGCAGGCCACGGGCCGGACCGGTACGACCGGATGTTACTGCGCGGCATGGAGCTGTCCGCGCGGCTGTCCGGAACGAAGCTGAGCGAGGCGGCGCTGCGTCGTCGCCGCTACTTCGCCGGGTTGCTGGAGGCGATGTTGCTGGCGGACCCGGAACTGACTGATCCAGTACTGGCCGGGATGGCTGCCCACGGCATCCGCCCGGGAGTCAGCAACGCCGAGCTGCGAGACCGTGCCCGACTGGGCCTGGCGGCTGTGACCGTTCGATGAGGCGCAAGGACTACGAGATCGACATTCCCGATCTCGGAACCCCGGATCTGGGCATGCTGCGCCAGCTGTGGCGCTACCGCTCCTATGCGAAGCGGCAGAAGGGCTCTCTCGCCCTTGGCGTCTTCTTGCGGTTCGTCGAGCTGGCCGCCGACCTTGCCACGCCCTGGCCGTTGGCCCTCGTCATCGATCACGTGCTCAAGGGCACGACCCCGACCGGTCTGCTCGGCGAGGTGGCCACGCTGTTCGGTCCGACTCCGATCGCCATGCTCTCGGTCGCGGCGTGCGCGGTACTGGTGATCACTGCGATATCCGGGCTCTTCGACTACCTCGGCGACCGGATCATGAACAGCGCCGGTGAGCGGATCACCTCGGAGATCCGCACCGAGGTGTTCAGCCACATGCAACGGCTACCGATGGGCTACCACGACAAACAGGCGGTCGGTGAGCTCACCAGCCGGATCGCCACCGACACCGCCCGCATCGAGGACGGCATGGTGGAAATGTTCTCCACCCTGATCCCCGGCCTGATATCCATCACCGGATTCGCGACGGTGCTACTGGCTGTCAACTGGCGGCTCGGTCTGGTGGCGCTCGCGGTGGCACCACTGGTGTTCTTCACCGCCGCCCGTTACACGAAGCTCACCCGCAACTCCGCACGTCGCCGCCGGGTCGCCGAGGGGCGGATGGCTGGCTTCGTCGCGGAGTCCCTGCAGGGCGTAAGGACCGTGCACGCGTTCGGCCGGCACGACATGCACGACGACAGGTTCGCCGCAGGCAACCGGCTGGTGCTGGGCACCGGACTGCGGGCGGTCGACCTGCGAGCCCGTTTCACGCCGCTCCTGGAGGGGGTCAGCGCGATCGGCACCGCGTCGCTGCTGTTCGTCGGTGGCTACGGGGTGATCAACGGGCTCTGGACGGTCGGTGTGCTGGTGGTGGTCACCAGCTACCTGCGCGACATGCTTAAGCCGCTGCGTGCAATGTCGAAGATGGCGCTCACCTTCACCAAGGGCGCGGCCTCGGCCGAGCGCATCGCGGCCGTGCTGGACAGTC
>JBQTKB010000008.1:0-9968 GCA_052386505.1 Pseudonocardia sp. | reverse complement strand
CACGGGTGTCCCTTCCTGAGGTCATGCAGATCTAGGCAATCCGCATCATCCCAGGTCAGGGGCACCCGTCCTCATCTCGACACCACGAAAACCCATGATCGCCGGCTCAACGTGAATACCCGGGGTCGGCGCGGCGAGCCTCGGCCGCGTCTCGGACCTTCCTGGCGACCCAGTGCACGAGGATGCGCAGGCACTGGTCGAGGACGCCGCCGGCGATGCGCCTGGCCTCGGCGCACACCTCGTTGCCGTCGTCCCGGACGTCCTGGACCGGGCGGCGCCAGTTTCCTTTCTGGCCGACCCGGGGGAACGAGTGGGACCCGATCTCGTGGAGCACCGCCAGCCGGGTCTGCTCGTCGGCCGCTCGATCGAACTGCTCGACCATTTCCACCAGGCGATCGAACTTCGGGAGCAGCTTGTCCTCGGGGTCGGTGCACAATGCACGGTCGTCGAGCAACCGGCGGGCACGTGCAAGGCAGCTGTCCAGACTCGGCATCGCCAGGGTCGGCGGAGCAGTGTGCAGGATCCGCTCGTCGATGAGGTCCCAGTCCCGCCCGAGTGCGAGCGCCAAGGAACGCAGGTGTGCGGTCTTCATCCCGGCCGCCATCGCCAGCAGCAGCGGTCGCGCGACGGAGTCGTCGTCCAGCAGGTCCGTCTGAAGGCCGTTCCAGCGCTCGTCGAACGCCACCGACGATCCGACTTCGTCGAGCACCTCGATCAGCGGCGGAATGCCGGCCTCGACCGGGTGCTCGGTGAGGATGCGCTGCGCGAACGAGTGCAGCGTGCCGATCGGGGCGCCGTCGAGGTCGTCGAGGGCAACGGCTGCGCGCGCCGCAGCCGGGCCGCCGCTGCCCCGGATACGTTCGAACTTTTCCCGGAGGCGGTCCCGAAGCTCGGCGCCGGCCTTCTCGGTGAAGGTCACCGCGGCGATCTCGGCGAGCCGCACACCGTCGTCGACTACCAGTGAAGCCACCCGGCTGACCAGCGCGGTTGTCTTTCCCGAACCGGCCCCGGCGTTGACGAACAGCGTCTCCGCGGTGCTGTGCGCGATCTCCTCGCGGTGAGCGGAATCGTCGAGTGTCACGGCGCTGTCCCGTTGGACGCCTGTGGTTCGACCAGCGCGACAAGCTCTTGCAGTACCGGATCTTGGCGTTTCCGTTCCCAGCGCACCCGGGCCTCCGCGTGCCCGATGCCATCCGGGTTGCAGTACGCGCACTGCACCCAGGCATGGTCGGGATCCTCCGGAGCCTTCGGCGGAAACAGCCCGGCGGCGATCGAGCGGACGAGAGTCGAGATCGTGCGCGAGTATCGCTGCTCGACGTCCCGGCTCAATGGGAGGGGGATGCGTCCGAGATCCCGGCGGACGAACCAGTACGAGGCCTCGACCGGGGTGGCCGGGTCACCGAAGCGCCGCCGGGCCGCGTGGGCGTAGACGGGCAGTTGCAGCTTGGTGCCGTCACAGAACGAGTCGCTGGTGGAGATGTCCTGGAACCTCCGCGCACTGCCGGTCTTGATGTCGATGACGACGAGGGCACCGTCGCGGCGGCGCCCCACCAGGTCGGCGCTACCGCGGAAGGACACGGTGCCCTCGGCGACCTCGACGGTGACCGGCGGCCGACCCTTCATGCCGAAGGGCAGCTCGCTCGCGACGACCTGCACGCCGTGCTCGAGCCGCCAGGTGTCGTCGGCGGCGAGCATTCGTGCCCCGTCGCGGGTGATGCGGTCCCGCTCTGGCGCCCACAGCCGCGGATGTCCGGTGAGGCCGCGGTCCTGGTAGCGGGCGGCACGCTCGGCGAAGATCTCCCGCAGCCGGGCGTGCTGCTCGACCGTCCACGGCTCGCCCGGTCCAGGCAACCGCTCGGCGAACTCGGTGACGAGCTGGTCCATCGACTCGTGGACCAGGTTCCCGATGTCGGCCGGCCCGATCACCACGATGTCCTCGGGGAGCTCGAGGGGCTTCACCCCGAGCAGCCGCTCGACGAAGAAGCCGTGCGGGCACGTCGCGTACGACTCAAGCGTGGTCGGGGAGATCACCCGGTCCTCGGTCGCGTAGTTCGGCAGGCCGCCGACGCTGATCAGGTTGCCGTCGAACCGGGTCAACCGGTCGCTGGCCCGGGCGTGGATCATGGCTACCGCGTTGTCAACTACGGCATCGTCCAGCCTGCCGGCCGCCGCGGTCTGCCGGACCCGCCATTCCTGCTCTGTGGCCAGGTTCGAGCAGCGGGTCAGCTCCCCGGCGAACGACCCCGCCGTTCGCATGGCGTCGCCGTACGCGGCCGGCCGAGCCCACTCGGTCGCGGTCAACGTGTCGTCAGCGCAGAGCGCGCGCAGGCTCGGCAGGAGCCAGCGGCTGGGCAACCGCTTGCTGGAACGGCGCAGGTCGCCGCGAGCGAAGGACACGACGACCCGCTCCGCGGCGCCGAACGCCGCGAGGAGGTCGCGGTGCTTCGCATCGAGGCTCTCCCGTCGCTCGGGCAGCTCCCCGCCGGTCACCCGCCGAGCGCGATCCGGCAGCAGCGCGTCACCTCGGATCCGTCCGGGGTACAGGTCCTCGCTCAGCCCGACGACGTAGACGACGTCGAGATCGAGTCCTACCGCCGCCGAGAGCGGAGCGACCAGCACCCCGTCGCCGTATCGACCCACCCGCGCCCGGGCCCCGGCGAGCTCGGTGTCCAGCACGTCCCTCAGACCTTGCAGGCTGGGCGCGACGCCGAGCTCGTCCAGCGTGGCGAGACTGCCCAGGATCGAGACCACCGCCGTGGCCGCGTACTGCTCCTCGGCCGGCAGCGCGCGCAGGGAATCGAGCTCACCGACCAGCGTGGTGAACAACTGCTGGGCCCACTCGCCGAGCTCGGCCCAGGTGCCGATCCGGTCGGCCCGCGACAGCTCCTCGCGCAGGCGCATGGTGAATCCGCGAAGGGCCCGCGCGGTCGCCGCCTGCTCGTCGCAGCGCCGGATCAGCCAGTCTTGGGGCTCGGGGAGGTTCGCTTCCGCGGCTCGCCGGGCGCGCTGGTCGTCGATGTACGTGTGGAGCCGGCGGTCCCAGTCATCGCCGCCGACCACCCCGGCGGCCCGGGACAACCGCTCCCAGGGCGAGATCGGGATGCGCTCACCGTCGAACTGTCGACTCGGCACACTGCTGAGCACGCGGAACAACTCGGCCCGAGGGAGCCGGCGGTCCGCGAGAGCGAGGACCAGCGGGAGGAACCGTCCGACCGCGCGCTCGTCGACGGCTCGGTACCCGGTGCCGTTGACCTGGACCCCGGCCGATACGAGTTGCTCGTGCAGGAGCCGGCCGTACGGCGTCGCGTGGCTGTGCAGGAGGGCCACCCGATGGGCGGGGGTGGACCGCAGTGTCGACATCAGGTCACGGACCACGCACCGGACCTCGTCGTCGGAGTCCGACGCGTTGATCACGGCGGTCGCGGTTCGGGCGGCGGGCGGATCGCCCGGGTCCGCGCCGAGGTGCTGTAGCAGCCGGCAGACGTCACGGTCGGCGCGTTCCTGGCCGGTCAGGGCCACGATCACCGTCAGCTCGGCGCCGTGCCCGAGCGCTTCCACGAAGGCCGTCTCCGACCGGTTGAGGTCCTGCGGGAGGAAGAGCACGCAGTGTCCCAGCGCGGAGGCGCGGACGTGTTCCCTCGCGGTGAGCAGCAGATCGGTGTCGTCGTACCACCCGTCGCCGGTGAGCTCCCGCACCTGGGAGTGCAGGCGGACGAGGTCGGCGCACAGCGGGGAAGCAGCGCTCAGCGCCGCGCGGGCCTCATCACTGATGTCCCGAAGCTCCGCATGGGCCCTGACCAGGGCTCGCACCGTCGCCGGATGGTCGGCGATGTCCTCGAACCGGCCAGGATCCTGGGAGAGCGCCCGCCGCCACGCCGCGGCGAGGACGGTGCGGGTGGCCGGCCGGCGAAGGGCCAACCGCGGCGCCGCGATGCGTTCGGCCAGCCGGACCAACGTCGTGACCTCGATCCCGGCGACCCCGGGTCGATCGGCGGTCCCCCGGGCCAGATGACGTCGCGCCACGACACCCGCGATATTGTTCGGTGCGAGCACCGTCACCTGGGCCATCGGATCGTCCGCTTTGGCCCGGCCGACCGCGAGGCGCAACTGCTCCTGGGCCTCGGCGCCGTACCCGGTCACCACCGTCCGGGTCGTCAGGCTTCGCGTCATCAGTCGCCCCGTCGCCGGGCGGTGCGGTACCGGGGGCTAGCGTCCGGGACGACCCTCGCTGCCGCCAGACTCACGCGGACGCCCGCATCCTCGTCGCTGCGATGACTACTTCTCCCATCGTGCGGTCGGCGTCGGCCACTCTTCACCGACGCCGAAGCGGCAGAGCCGGGCACGCCCGGCGATCCGTCCAAGGGTCGTCGCTTGGGTCGCATCTGTTACCGCACCTTAGTGCAACTGGATCACATCGTGCGGCGGTCACAACCTGGCAATCGAACACGGGAGGGCGTCGGGGGTATGGCGAGTTGTGGCCTCGTGGCTGGGGCGAGCGGTCACCGGGTTGTCGCACCATCGCCCTCTGCGGGAGGGTGCAGGTATGGAAATCCGAGTCGTACGGGCGACCAACCACGGTCAGCTCGCAGCGGCGGCCGGCCCGTGAGCGCCGGCCAGGTCGTCCACGCCCAGAGCCTGTTGGTGATCTACACCCGAGCGGTTGGAGGCCTGCCGGGAGTTCTACGCCGAGGTCGGCTTGCCGCTGGTGCGTGAGCAACACGGCACCGGTCCAGTGCACTTCGCCGCTGAGCTGCCCGGTGGTCTCGTTCTGGAGCTGTATCCGGGCCAGCCGGGCAGGACCACCGAAAGGCTGCGGCTCGGGTTCACCGTGGGCGGCGGCCAGCGGGTGCCCGGCACACACACCCTCACCGACCCGGACGGCCGCACGGTCGTCATCACCGTGCAGGCTCCTGGGATGACCACGACGACGAGCATGGAGTAGCCCAGGCCTGATCCATGGAGGTGACGCTGCCATCTGAGCGGCTGCTGCCGACGATCATCGTTTGGCAACGCGAGGCGCTGATGGACCATCAAAGATCGTCGCTCCAGCCCGGGTGACGCCGGCCAACCACGGCCCAGGTTCTTCGGCGACGAGTTTCTCAATCTCGTTCCACCAGCGAAGCCAGAGTTGGAGTTGCTGGAACAGCGTCAACTGGCCACCGGTGGTCTGAAAGCACGCCCGGACATCGTGTGCGAGCAGGGCCTGGCGTTCAAGCGGACGCTTACGGATGCGCTTGTCTCGAGTCAGGACGACGAGCTTGGCCTGGCCGACTACTGGTAGCCAGTCATGGTCTTTCGCGCCTTCGGCGACGAGACCACCGGGCCCACCCGGCCAGGTGATGTCACCTCGGACGTACTGGAGGGCTTGAGCGACGCCGATGCTGTTCTCATCGAAGAACCACCGAGCGGGCTGGATCTGGGCGGGCACCTGTGGGTTCAGGCGGCTCGGTTGAACCCGCCGTGCTGGCGTTCGAAGTCGACGACCTGCTCGACGTCGTTGATGGAGATCGAGTAGATCTCGGCGACTCGGGCGGGCTCTTCGCCAGCGCCGACCAGCTCAGCGACGATCTCGGTGCGCACTCCGACGGTAGGAACAGTCGGCTCACCGAAACTGCGGGTCGGGTCGAGAACGATCGGCTTGTCACGGCCCAGCGGGAACAAGCGCTCCGCGACATCGCTCGCCTGGTTGAACTCGACCTTCTTGAGAAACGCCAATGCCGAGTTGGAGGGCATCAGTGTGCCGTCGCGACCGAGGATCACGATGCTGAGATCCGGATCCAGTCCCACGAACTCCTGGGCCTCGAGCGCGAGCTCGCGGCCCGAGGTGTACGGCTTGAGAGTCGCGAGTGGATACTGCACTTGGAGACGGTCACGGAGGAAGCCGATGACGGGTCGCAGGTACTGCAGGGTGACCTGCTTGGCGCGGTACTCGCGAAGGTAGCCAGCCTCAATGAACTCGCCCCATGTGACGGTGTCGACGCCCGTTCGGCGTTCGCGGATGACGGGCGCATAGACCTTGCCTTGCCGCTCGTAGCCGTCGATCCAGCGCCGGAGGCCGTCGGTGCGCACCCTGAGCAGCCGCGCGGCCTGGCTCATGCCGTAGACCGGGCGGTCGAGCAACTCCACGCTGACCTTCCCCACCTCGTCAGTGTGCCCTACCGGAGGACCGGCTGCGGACGCGCAACTCCGGAAGTGTTAGCTCCTTCCTGTCGGCCCGTAGTTCGTGCTCAGCTGCGGGTCATGACCGTCGTTCGTCTGCCGCGCCCTGTGCTGACGAGCCCGGCCTCGCTGAGCAGCGCGACGGCGCGGTTGACGGTGCCGACGGAGACGCTGTGTTGCTTCGCCAGCTCGGCGTAGGTCGGGAGCGGCGCGCCGGGCGCCAGCTCGCCAGCGGTGATGGACCGTCGCAGCTCGGCGGCCAGCTGCTCGTACGGGTTCCGGGGCGGGTTGTTCGTGGGGTCCGGCCGGGGCATGAGTGCGCCGATGGCGTTGGCCGCGCGGTGGTCGGCCTCGGCGACCCACGCCGAGTAGAACCGGAGGGTTGTCGCGCCGCCGGAGCCGTGGCCGAGGCGGCCGGCGACGGTGCGCAGGTCGACGCCGGCGGTCAGCAGCTCGGTGGCCGAGTAGTGCCGGAGGGCGTGGATGCGGGTGCTGCGCAGTCCGGCCCGGATGGCGAGCCGGCGGTATCGCTGGGTCACCGTGCTGGGGAGCAGCGCTGTGGAGCCGTCGGGGCTACCCGAGAAGACGAAGGCGGTGCGGGCCAGTGTGGTCTCCAGGGCGGTGCAGTCGGCCTCGCACTGGCCGCGATAGGCCGCGAGCAGTTCCACGGTGTACGCGTCGATCGCCACCCGGCGCTTCTGCCGGCTCTTGGTGGCCTTCTCCCGGGTGCCGTTCGCGGTCTGGGAGTAGCTGCGCTCGACGGTCATGATGCCCCGGGTCAGGTCGAGGTCGGTCCAGCGCAGGGCGCACACCTCGCCGCGTCGACAGCCCGAGACCATGGTCAGCCAGAGCAGCATGCCCCAGGCCGGGTCGCGCCACGCGTCGTTGAGCAGCGCGGCGACCTCCTCGGCGGAGGGAGGATCGGGTTCGGAGCGTTCGAATGCCGGCGGCTCGGCCAGGGCCACCTCGTTCATGCCGAGGTAGCGCCACCGCACGCCCCGGTCGTACGCGGCGCGCAGGATGAAGTGGACCTGGCGGACCGTCGATCCCGACAGCGGCCGACACTCGTGATCCTTCGCCGGGCCGGCACAGAGCTGGTTGCAGCGTCGCAGTCGTGCGTAGAAGCGTTCGAGCAGCTCGGCGTCAAGTTTGCTCGCCGAGAGCGAGCCGAACTTCGGGCGGATGTAGAGCCGGATCAGTCCCTCGTACCGCTGCCTCGTGGTGTCCTCGAGCTCCGTCACCTCGAGCCACTTGTCGATCAGGTCGCCCACGGTGATCGCGCTGCGCGGATGCCGCTTCTCGTCGACCGAGCGGAGCAGCTTGGTCAGCTCGACCTCGGCCTGGCCGTAGGTGTCGGTGGACTTGCGCAGGTAGCGGGGCTTGCCCGTCAGCGGATCAGTACCGACGAACACCACGGCCCGGAACCGGCCCTTGACCCGGTCCTCTCGACTCTCGATGTACCCGCGTGAGCGGCGCTTGGCGGCTGGCACGAGATCGAGGGTAGACGACGTTCATCCCCCAACTCATCCCCCAGAGGAGAATTCGAGTGGGGATGCTACATTAAAACTGCTGGTCAGACGTGGTGCCCCCGGCAGGATTCGAACCTGCGACGCACGGTTTAGGAAACCGATGCTCTATCCCCTGAGCTACGAGGGCCTGCGGTGGAGATCTTAGCTGGTCAGCCTGGGTGCCCTGGCCGGGCCGGGGTGGTCCTTGCGGAGCCGCTGGTCAGGGCTGGTCCGTGATTGGCCCGTGATCTTGGTTCTTGCTGCTCCATCCCACGAGGTTGCCCAGGTGGTGATCTCCTCGCGGCGCGGGTGCAACCCTGCCGGGCCGAGGGGCGGAGTGCAAGGTACTCGGTCCCGCCTTGTGCTCCGCCCCTCGGGCTGGCAGCCATCCGGCGCGCCGTGAGGAGATCGCCGCCCCGCCGCTCCCCCGATCTCCGAAGCGGTGCCGGGTTCGGGCGGAGCCCGATCTTGTTGTCCTCCGTGCTGACGTCAGGGAGGAGCCCGTACTCTGCCGCCGTGACAGTGCCGGACTTCCAGACGGTCATGAGGCCGATCCTCGTCGCGCTGAGCGATGGAAAGCCCCGCCCGGTGCAGTCAATTCGCGCGCTGGTAGCCGAGGCGTTGCATGTGTCGGAGGAGGACCAGGAGGAGCTGCTCTCCAGCGGGAAGCAGACCCGGTACTCCAACCGGATCGGATGGGCTCTGACGCACATGGCACGCGCTGGGCTCGTTGAGCGGCCGGCCCGGGCACAGTACGCAATCTCAGCGCGAGGCAAGCAGGTGCTGGCCGACAACCCGGATCGCGTGGACGCGGCAGTCCTGTACGCGTTCCCGGAGTATCAGGACTTCCGAACCCCGAAGGCCATCGCGGAGAGCGCGGACCCGACCGAGGTCGCGGCGACGGCCGTTGCCACGGCAGATCTCTCGCCCAGTGAGGCTATGGAAGGGCTGCTTGCCGGCGCCGATCTCGCTGTTGCCGGCGAGCTGCTGGAGCGAATCCTGGCGCAACCTCCCGCGTTCCTGGAGCGCTTGGCCCTTCGGCTGCTGGCCGCGATGGGGTACGGCGGTCGTGAGTCGCTGACCGAGCACACTGGCAGGTCCGGCGACGCGGGGTTGGACGGCCTGGTGCGGCAAGACGCTCTCGGGCTCGACTTGATCGGGATCCAGGCCAAGCGCTACGACCGAGCAGCATGTGTCAACCGACCGGAGATCCAGGCCTTCGTTGGTGCGCTCCAGGGCGCGCAGGCAAGCCGTGGGGTGTTCGTGACGACCGGGCGGTTCAGCGCTGGAGCCCGCCAGTACGCCGAGTCCGTGCCGATGAGGCTCGTGCTGCTCGATGGTGAGCAACTGACGCGCGCGATGGTGCGCTACAACGTCGGGGTGGCCATCCGGGAGACGTTCGAGCTGAAGCAGGTCGATGAGGACTTCTTCGATGAGTAAGGCACCGCCCGTCGGGTTGGCCGGCTGAGGCCCGCCGGCCGCGCCGGGCCGGAGGTAGAGGCGTGGGCCGGCGGGCCGGCAAAGCCGGCCAGCGCCGCCGGAGGCGGCGCCTTGATCTCATAGAGATGTATTCGGCAAGATATGGCCCGGCCACAATGTAGCCCGCCGACCGCAACGTACGATAGTGAAGAGGTTTGGATGGCATGGGTTAAGAGCGTCTCAGTAGCAGGGCTCGCGGGTCGGCCGGGCACAGTAGTACTCGCCTTCGACCGACATGTCAACGTGCTTTGGGGTGTGAACGGATGCGGAAAAACGTCGCTGTTGAAGATCATACATAGCGCGTTGAGAGACGATGCGAAGAGTCTTGTCCGCGCGCAGTTCGACAGTGCGGAAGTAAGCTTTGTGGATGATCTCAGTGGGACGGCCTATCGACGCCGATTGACCCGACATGGAGCGAGTCGCCAAGAAACCGAACAGCAAGAAATGTTTGAGTCGAGCGAGGACGGATCAGAGTACGTCGAAACTCTGATCGACGAGAGCAAGAAGGAGCGATGGGTAACGACTCCTAAGAGCACTCGGCGAATCCCCGTCTATGCACACAGGCACCTGCCGATCTCGCGCTTGTCCGCTGAGACCCGTGGGGGCTATGCGTCGTACTACTCGGAAAGGTCAGGAATCGTCGATGAGGCACTGTTTGATAAATGGTTCGCGACAGATCTGCAACGTCTCTGGCGGTAGCTATTCAGCTGGGCTGTGATCAGGATCGCGACGTTCGGCTCGGTGTGTCAGGGTGATCTGCCGGTTGGTTCGGGCAGGGTTTCACCGTGTCCGATTCGCCGAGCTACGAGCAGCTGGTCGGGC
>JBQTKB010000007.1:0-45342 GCA_052386505.1 Pseudonocardia sp. | reverse complement strand
CCGGGCAGGCGTAGCGGAGCCGGGCCACGGATCCGGTGCCGGACCGGAACGGGATTCCGGCCTGACCGGGGCTCCCGCTCCGGGATCGGGCGCAGCTTTCGCTCGGGAACGAAGCGGGGCGACCGGTACCCCCGCTCCGGAACGGGTCGGGCCGGCGGTTTCCGACCTGGCCGGGGTGGGACGGGCCGGGGTTACGGCTGCGGGACGGGCCGGGGTTACGGCCGCGGGACCCTCCGGGGTTGCGGCGGCGGGACCAAGGTCCCCACCGGGCCGGCGGGCCGGGTCGGCCGCGGCGAGCGAGCCGGACGCTGCCAGGGAGGCGGCCACGGGAACCGCCGCCGACTGCCGCGACCGACCGGTCTCGGACGAACGTGCCGGCGAGGACAGAGCCGAGCCTGCTGGGGCGGACGCCGGGCGCGGCCGGGCCGCCGGGCCAGCGGGTGATCGCGGAGACCGGACGGATGGCCCCGACCGCTCCGACTCCGCCGGCGGTGCCGCCTCGGCTGTCAGCTCAGCCCGCCGCTCGGACTCCACCGCCTGCTCGGACTCGGCCACCTGCTCGGAGTCAGCTGGCTCCCATGCGGTGGCCGCGACCAGCACGCGCCGACGGCGGGCGCTGCGTTCGACCGCCGCCGCGAGCACCACCGACAGCAGCAGCCCGAACAGGAACGTCGCACCGAAGACCCGGAGACCGACCGTGCGCACCGGCTCGGACACGGTCATCGGTTGGGACACGCCGAGGGTAGCCCGCCCACGCGGCGGGATTCCTCGCTCGTCCTGGATCTCCCGGAGCCGGCCTGTGAGCTGGGCACCGGCCGAGGTGATGCCCTCGCCTGCCGCGGCCACGGTGCCCGAGGTGGCGCGCACGGTGATCTCGGGCGAGCCCGGCGCGCGCAGCCGAGCGGTCAGCGGATCACCTTCCGGGCGGCCGGCCGCCGCGCCTACCGGCTGGGCGAACCGCACCGAGGTGGCCAGCTCGGCGGCGAGCGCCTTGCTGTCGGCCACCGGACGCAGCGGGGCGGGGGCCAGGGTCAGCCCTCGGACTCGGGAGCTGGACCGGGAGTCCGGGTCGGCTGCGGGCACCGCATCGGTCACCTGATAAGTAATGGTGGCCCGGTACGTCACCGGCATCTGGGTGTAGGCGTACCAGGACACGGCGAGCGACGCCAGAATCAGCGGAATGAGCAGATACCATCTTCTGGCTGCCATCCCGAAGGCTGCCAACACGCCCACCCGCTCACCTCATTCGGGTTGACTCCGAACGCTCAGAGTACCCGATCGAGCACAACCGGTAGCGGGCGCCCCTCGATCAGCGAAGTGGATCAGTACGGGGCGCCGCCACTGAGCGCCGCGGTGCCGAGTATCAGCCGGGTGACGTGGAACGCCTCCGCGTACCGCGCCTGGCACTGTACACCGCGCAGCCGGGCCAACCCTGCCAGGTACTCGGCCTCGAACGACGCCCGGTCCCGCTGGGATCCGTAGTACTCGCGCAGCTTATCGATCTTCTCGCGCAGTACCGGCTCGGGAAGAGGGCAGTACACGGCCGGCTGCTCCAGCGCGCCCGAGCGCTGCAGAATCTCGTAGCCGAGCAGCAGATGGTCGGCGAATGCCACCGAAGCCAGTTCGGCCACCACCCGGCGGTCGTGGTGACCATCCGCCGGTGCCGGCGCAAACACCATGCCCGGGTCGGCGCGTGACCGCAGGTCTTCCAGAGCCCGCTTCACCCGTTCCCAACGGGCCGGCAGTTGACCTTGCGGCAGGTCCAGCACCGCGATCCGCAACCGGGCTCCCGGACAGAACGCGGCCAGGGCATCGCGCTCCTCTTCCTCGCGCAGGCTGCCACCACCGGTCAGGGTGAGGGCGCAGACCTCGACCCCCGGGTAGGCCCGACACAACTCCAGCAGCGTGCCGCCGCAACCCATGACGATGTCGTCGCAGTGCGCGCCGATGAGGACCACGCTGTCGAGCCGCTCCGGGAGCAGGCTCAACATCGCCGCGCCACCCCCCGGTCGGCCGACCTTCGTCGATACCCGCCCAACTCAGCCCCCTCCTCGGCCGTGCCCGACAGCACGGCGCCCGGTCAGGGAGGTTCTGTGCCCGTCCGCGGTCCGTCTGACCAGAACGACCGTAGTGTCTCACTCTTTCGAGCGAATCGACGGACTTGACGAAACCGGCGGGTCGGGTGGATGCGGCCCGACGTTCAGCCCTGCAGCTTGGCCAACCTGGCCGGGGTCGGCCACCGCACGTCGCGGGCCCAGCCGAACCGCTCGAACAGCCAGATCGTCCGCGCGGAGATGTCGACCTGGCCGCGAAGGACCCCGTGTCGGGCGCAGGTGGGGTCCGCGTGGTGCAGGTTATGCCAGGACTCGCCCATGCTCAGGACGGCCAGCGGCCAGAAGTTGCGCGAGCGGTCCCGGGAGGTGAACGGCTGCCGGCCGATCATGTGGCAGATCGAGTTGATCGACCAGGTGACGTGGTGCAGCGCGCCCATCCGAACCAGCCCGGCCCAGAAGAACCCGGTGGCCGCACCGACCCAGGACTGGGTCACCAGCGCCCCGATCACCGCCGGCAGGGCCAGGCTGAGCAGCACCAACCAGCCGAAGTTCCGGTCCACCCGCATGATGGTCCGGTCGGCCAGGAGGTCCGGGACGAACCGGCGGTGGTTGGTCTCGCGCCGGTCGAACAGCCAGCCGAAGTGCGCATGCACGAATCCGCGCGCAACCGCAACCGGTGAGGTACCGAACAGCCACGGTGAGTGCGGGTCGCCCTCCCGGTCGGAGAAGGCATGGTGGCGGCGGTGGTGGGCCACCCAGTTCACCACCGAGCCCTGGATCGCCAGCGAGCCGCTGATCGCCAGCGCCACCCGCAGCCACGGCCGGGCCTTGAACGACTTGTGCGTGAAGTACCGGTGGTACCCGACGGTGATGCCCAGGCAACCGACGACGTAGAACCCGACCATCATCCCCAGGTCGTGCCAGTGCACCGCGCCCCAGGTCCAGGCGACCGGGATGGCCGCGACGAACGCGATCATCGGCACCAGGACGAACACGTAGATCAGCGCCTGCTGCAGCGGGGGTCGGGTCCCGTTCAGCACCGGCTCCGGGCCGGGCGTGCTTGCGCCGGCCGCGGTAGCGGCTGTGGTTGTGTTGGTCGTGGTTGTGTTGGCCGTGGTCGTACTGGCTGCCGCCGTGTCGGCCTCGGTCGTGCTGTCCACAGGAAACTCACCTCAGATGTCGGTGCGCCGTCGGTCACCGGGCGGCCGCGCTGGCCACCACGCCCCTCCAGGGTAGGTGACCTCATTCGACTGGTCAGTCTGGTCGGCGTGTTGCCGGCGTTCCGGTGTGTCGCGACGCGGTGGTCGGCGACGCGCGCCGGCCACGACATGACACCATGGACATCGCAGCACGATCCGCCATGGTGTAAAGGCAGCACCTCAGATTTTGGTTCTGATGGTCCAGGTTCGAATCCTGGTGGCGGAGCTTTCGGGGCCTCAGGCCCTCCCCCGCGAGGCGCCGGGCGAGTCGTCCCCGGCCGGGCGACCCGGCCGCAGGGCGTGGTGCACCTGGTGCTGCTGGCCCGCGTTCCTGTTTCTCGCCGTCAGCCCCTGACGGAGGCTGCGCCCGGGTCAGCCGACGGCCAGCCGCTGCCGCAGGATCGCCACCCCGTCGCCGGTGAGCTCGTCGAGCGCCGCGGTGCGCCGGCCCAGGCTGGTGACCAGGGCCGCCGCCGATCCCGCGACCTCGGCCCCTGAGCCGAACCGCCAGCCGGTGTCGATGCTGGTGAACGACAACCCGTCGGTGATCGGGCCGCCGAAGAACTTCTGGCCGCGGCCCGAGGTGAGCATGCCCAGCGCCACCTCGGCGGACCTGGCGGACACCGGCCGGTCGATGCCGAGTGGGCGGGCGATGTCCTGGCCGTGGGTCACCGTGTCGGTCAGCGGGGCCTCCGGCCCGGACCCGGGCGGGGTGAACCGGTGCTCGGCGTTCGCCCGCAGCAGCGCCACCAGCTCGGCGTTGCCCCGGGTCTCCTTGCGCGCCCGGTCGTCGAGGAACGCGTTGACGTCACCCCGCCGGCGCAGCACGCCGAGCACCACCCGGGGCAGCGACGTGGTGAACGGCATGGCCAGGTGGGCCGCCACCTCACGCACCCGCCAGCCCGCGCACAGGCTCGGTGCCGCCCACTGCGCGTCGCTGAGCCCGTCCAGCAGGTCGGCCAGCGAGCGGCGCTCCTCGGCGACCAGCGCGAAGATCTCGTCCGGAGTCACGCCTGGGATGCTAGACCCCGCGCCGGCTCAGGCGGACCGGTCCAGCTCCGGGTGCCAGCCGGGCAGCCCGGCCGGCCCGGCGTCCTGCCCCTCGACCTCCGGCCAGCCGACGCTGGGCGCGTGGCCAGGGAGCTCTCCAGCCGCAAGCCCACCAGCCGATCGCCTCGATCGACTCCTCGAACCGGGCGCCCGCGGCGTGGCTCGATGACCACCGGATGACGTCCGGGTCACGCCTGGCCAGCCGGTCGCGGTGTGGGGTCACCACCGCCGGTCGCGGACGGCGCGGTCGCCGGGCCGGCACAGTCGGGGCGGGCGCCGGTCGACCGGGTTGGCCCGACCGGCGGGGTTGACCCGACCGGCGGGATTGGCCCGACCGGCGGGGTTGACCCGACCGGTGGAGTTGGCCCGACCGGTGGAGTTGGCCCGACCAGCGGGGCGGTGTCCCGCACCCATGGCCGGCCCGGGCACGGGCTCCGGCCGGACCGCGGGCTCCGGCCGGGCCGCGACGCCGTCGGCGGCGGTGCGCTGGGCGGGGACCGGCGGGACCTCGGCGGCCCGCGCCGGAGCGGGGCGCGGAGTTTCGGGCGGCGGCGGGTCGCCCAGCGCACCCGGGCTCAGCACCGCCAGCAGTTCAGCGGTGGTGACTGTGGCCTGCTCCTCGTCGTGCCCGCCGGGTCCTACGGACAGCGGCCCGAGTCGCCCGCCGGGCACCGACCCTGGGCCGGGACCGGCCGATCCGGGCGCGATCACAGCGGCCAGCCGGGCGCGCCACCGGGTCAACCGGTCGACCCGTCCGGCCCGGTCCGCGCGGGCCGCCGAGCGGGTCCGGGAGCGGCCCAGGCCGCGCAGGACCGTCGCGGCGAGCCCGACCGCGACGACGAACAGCACCAGGGTGACCGGCACGTTGTAGCCGCCGATGGCGAGCAACCGGGCGACCGGTGCGGTGGACGGCGGGAACAGCGAGTAGTCGACGATCCCGGTGCTCTCCAGGTAGCCCATGTGCCGACCGACGAACTCGCCGACCTGGATGCCGAGCTGGCGCACCAGCTGGTTCTGGGTGCCCGCGCGCACCCCCTCGACCAGCGGCATCACCTCACCGTGCGCCGAGCGCAGGATGTTGACGTAGACGCGGTCGAACTCCGGCCCGCTCGCCCGGCCGATCTCGTCCATCCAGACCCGTTGGCCGTCGTTGGGCTGGCTGGGCAGCACCAGGCTCAGCTTGTCCGCCACCTCGCGCAGCGACGCGTCCAGCTCGGCGTGCTCGAGGCCCAGCTTGCGACCCACCTCGCGGACCGCCGGATCGGTCGCGCGCTGGGCGGCCAGCTCGCTGATCGGGCCCTCCCAGAGGTTCACCTGCCGCACCTTGATCAGCAGGTCGCGGTCGGACGCCCCGAGGGGACCCCAGACCGTCGCCTGCGTGCCGTCGCCGAACAGCGCTCCCACCGACTGCGGGGAGGACGGTGAGCGGCCGGCCAGCACAACCGAGACCAGGACCGCGACCAGCGCCGCACCTAGCACGGCCCAGCGGACGAAGCGAATTGCGGGGAGCACGGGCACCTCTCTCTAGGCCATGTCGAACTGTTCGGTGTGCACCCGGGCGGGGTCGACCCCCAGCTCGTCGAGTGCGTCGACCACATCGCGGACCATCGCCGGCGGGCCGCAGACGAAGTGGTCGACCTTGCGCCGGCCAGCAACCACACCGCCGATCCCGATCTCGCCGCCGTCGCCGTCACCACCACAACCGGGCAGCACGTCTGCCAGCAGCGTCCGGTCGACCCGGCCGGTGCGGCCGGTCCAGCCGGGTGGTGGCGCGCTGAGCACCTCGACGACGCTCAGCCGCAGCCGCTCGCGCAGCTGGGCCAGCTCGTCCCGGAACAGCAGGTCCTCGACGGTGCGGGCGCCGCTGATCAGCAGCACCGGGCGGTGGTCGGCACGGTGGGCCAGGGTGCGCAGCATGCTGATCATTGGGGTGATGCCCACGCCGGCCGCGATCAGCACCAGTACCCGGGTGCGGGCCCGCTCGTCCCAGGTGAACGCGCCGTGCGGGCCGTCCACCCAGATCGGGTCGCCGGGGCGCAGGCCGGCCACGGCCGAGGTGAAGTCGCCGACGCCGCGGATGGTGAACGCCACCGACTCGTTGTCCCGGGCGCTGGAGGTGATGGTGAACGGGTGCTCCTCGGCCGTCACCGAGCGCCGCACCCGCAGCCAGGCGAACTGGCCCGGCTCGAAGCGCATCGCCGCGCCCGGCCGACCGTGCCGCTCCCGGCGCGGACCGATCACCAGAGTGTGCACCCCAGGACCCTCGGGTCGGACCTCCAGCACCTCGTAGGCGTCCCGGTGATCGAAGAACGGCCGCCACACCCAGCGGTGGCTGAGCACCGCCACCAGCACCGCCGCCAGCACACCGAACGCCGAGCGCAGCACCGGGTCGGCGACCAGGTGCCGCAGCCACCACACGTGCAGCGCGGCGGCCACCAGCAGGGTCAGCCCCAGGCCCAGATGCACCCACCGCCACAGTGCGTAGTGCCGGCCGACCCGGTTGCGGGCCATCGCCAGGACGATCAGCAGCACCAGCGAGCAGGTCGCGGTCACCGCCGCCTGCGAGGGCCGGGTCCACTGCCGGGGGTCGAACAGGACGACCGCGGCCGGGTTCGAGCCCAGTACCAGCACGATGTGCACCATCACCAGCAGCGCCACCAGCAGGCCCAGCGCCCGGTGCACCCCGAGCACCCCGTCGATGCCCAGTGCCCGGGTCAACGAGCGCAGCCGGGACGGGGCGACCACGGCGGCCACCATCACCGCGGTGGCCAACACCCCGCTCTGCACCGCCAGCTGCGTTCCGATCGGGTTGTCGTTGCCGTTGACCAGCCCCAGCAGGACCGGCCCGAGCAGGACCGCGAGGAACGCACCGGCCCACAGGATCCGTGCCTGTCCGGGTCGCATGCCGGCGACTGTATGGCGACCGGATCGGCGCCCCGGCCGACCTGAGAGACCGGTTGCGCCACCGTCGTCCACGAGCCCCGGCAGCGCGCCCAGCGTCCTCGAACTGGGCCGTCCGACCCAGCCTGCTGACCCGAACGGTCGGCCGCGCCCCTCAGGCCCAGGGTGGCCGCCGCTCGGCTCAGCTCACCGGGCGCCGGCCGGGCGGGGAGTCCTCGCCGACCCGTCGATCGACGGTCTCCCGCGGCAGGTCGACGTGGCCGACGGCCGGCGGTACTACTCGCACAGCAGCACAGCAGCACAGCAGCACAGCACCAGGTCGCACAGCAGCACAGCAGCCGGCGCAGGCTAGCGCGCCGACCGTCCGGCTCGGACACCTGCACGAGCCGGTCGAGCCCGCGGTCGGCCACAGCGGCGTCCAGCCTCGTGCGCGAACGCTCGACTGCGCCGTCCCATCGTAGGTCGTCCCTTGGTGGTCCCACCGGTCAAGGCCCAACCGTGGATCATTGCCGAGCGTGCGCCTTCCGAAGTGATCCGCGTTTCGGTTGATTCCCGGTAGCAGGGCAGCCGCTTTTCCACCCGAACGCCGATCAACCGGCGGCAGCCGCACGCCGGGCGCAGCCGCACCCCGGCGGCAGCCGCGCGCCGGCCGCAGCCTGGCGCAGCCGCTCCCAGGCGCTCAGCCGGCGAGGGCGCGTACCCGACGGGTCACCTCGTCGGCGCCGAGCGCGCCGCAGACCTGGTGCAGGTCGGGGCTGCGGGTGGCGCCGGTGATCGCCACCCGCAGCACGTTCGCCGCGTCCTTGAGCATGCCGGGGTAGGCGTCCGGGTCCTTCTTGTACGCCTTGGGGTTGGGCGCGAATCCGTGCCGGGCGGCCAGCTCGCGGATCTGGCCGAACCACTCCGGCTGCTCGTCCGACCAGGCGTAGTGGTCGGCGAAGTCGGCGGCCAGCTTGCGCACCAGGGCGCTGTCCAACCCGCCGAGGCGCTCGTCGGCGGCGTCGCTCACCGGGGTGAACAGGCTCGGGAAGAAGAAGCCGTAGAGGCCGCGGAAGTCCGACCAGCGCACCAGGTCCTTGCGCGGGTTCTGCACCCCGACCCGCTCCACGTCGACCACCCGCTCGGCCAGCGCCCGGTTCGCCGCTATCACCTCGACCAGCTCCGGGTCCCGCTGCGAAGCCCACCCGCTCACCGCGTCCAGGATCTCGGCGGCGGTGAGCGTGGCGATGTGGTCGCCGGCGATGTCGGCCAGCTTGACCATGTCGACCAGCGGCCCGGCCACCCCGCACTCCTCGAGCCGGATCGGCTCGGCCAGCGCGTGCTGCAGCGGCAGCTCGGCCAGCCGGCCGTTGGCCAGCCCGCGCAGGTAGTACAGCACCGCGGCCGCCGGGTAGCCGGCGTCGAGGTAGAACGCGACCGAGGCCTCCGGGTCCTTGCGCTTGGAGAGCTTGCGCTTGTTGCCCGCGTCGGTCTTCATCAGCGGCGCCACATGCGCGTAGGCCGGCGGATCGAAGCCGAGGGCGGCGAACAGCTGCAGGTGCAGCGGCACCGAGGAGATCCACTCCTCGCCGCGGATCACCAGGTTCACCCGCATCAGGTGCTCGTCCACGGCATGCGCGAAGTGGTACGTGGGCAGCCGCACCGCGCTCGAGGAGGACTTGAGGATCACCACGTCGTTGCGGTTGGCCTCGTGCTCCAGCCGGCCGCGGATCACGTCGTCGAAGCTCACCCGGCCCTCCACCCCGGGCGAGCGGAACCGCACCACGTACGGCTCACCGGCGGCGAGCTTGGCGGCCACGACGTCCGGGGCGGCCTGTGCTGATCCGGGTCGCCAGACCGCCCAGGAGCCGTAGTAGCCGGTGGGCAGCTTGGTCGCCATCTGCCGGCGGGTGATCTCCTCGAGCTCCTCGCGGGTGGCGAAGCACGGGTAGGCCAGCCCGGCGCGCATCAGCTCGCGGACATAGCTGAGGTAGATCTGTTCCCGAGCGGACTGCAGGTACGGGCCGTACGGGGCGTCGGTGGACTCGTCCGAGGCGATGCCGAAGTAGTCGAACGCCCGGTCGAACTGCTCGGTGACTCCGGCTACCTCGCGGGACTGGTCGGTGTCCTCGATGCGCACGAAGTAGACGCCGCCGGAGCGGTCCGCCACGTCCTTGGCGATCATCGCGGTGTACACCCCGCCAATGTGCACGAAGCCGGTAGGGCTGGGCGCGAACCGGGTCACCAGCGCGCCCTCGGGCAGCGCCCGGGGCGGATAGCGGGTCTCCCAGTACGAGGGTTCGGGCAGGTCGGCGGGGAACAGCCGGTCGACAAGGTCACGCGCGAGCATGGGTGCGAGGCTAGTCGCGCAGGATGAGCAGGCTACTGGTGGCCGTGGCGTACAACCGCCCGTCCGGTCCGCGCAGCTGCGCGGTGGCCAGCGCGGTACGCCGACCCAGGTGCACCACGGTGCCCTCGCAGAGCAGTGGCCCGGCCGCCCCGGCATCCACGGTGACCCCGCGCAGGAACTTCACCGTGAGGTCCAGGCTGGTGTGGCCGACGCCGGCCGGCAGCAGCGAGTGGGTGGCGCAGCCGGTGGCCGAGTCCAGCACCGTCGCGTACACCCCGCCGTGCACGCCGCCGATCGCGTTGTAGTGGAACTCCTCCGGGCGCAGTTCGAATACCACCCGCCCGGCCTCCACCTCGGCCAGGGTGAAGCCCAGCGTGGCCATCACCGGTGCTCCGGGCAGCTCACCGGCGGCCGCCGCGCGCAGGAACTCCAGCCCGACCTGTTCAACGGGATCCGCCGCTTCGACGAGCTGGCGGCGCACCTCGGGATCGCGCGCGATGTGCTGGCCAGGCGCCTGGCCGGGCTGGTCGACTCGGGGTTGGCCGAGCGGGTGGAGTACCGGGAGCCCGGCCGGCGCGCCCGGCGCGAGTACCGGCTGACCGCCGCCGGCTGGGACCTACGCCCGGTGCTGCTGGCCCTGATGACCTTTGGCGACACCCACCTGGCCGGCGACGCCGGTCCGCCGGTGCGGCTACGCCACCAGGGCTGCGACGGGACGGTCGGGGTACGGCTGGAGTGCTCGGCCGGCCACCGGATCGAGCCGGCGGACCGGCTGCGCCCGGAACCCGGACCGGGCTCTCCCGGTGGCACGACCGGCCGGGCGCACCCGGTTGGCTAAGCGCGGACCTCGACCTTGTCGCCGAGCTTCAGGGTCGTGTAGTAGTACTCGGCGTCGGTGGCGTTGAGCCGAACGCACCCGGAGGAGCGCTGGTTGAGCGTGCCCTCGTGGAAGGCGATGCCGCCCTGGGCGAAGAACACCGCCCAGTTCATCGGCGCGCCCAGGCAGCCCGGAGTGCCCGGCTTGCAGCCGTGCGGGGCGAAGTACTCGCTGCTGCGGTGGTCCTTGTGCTTCCACTCGACGACGAAGTCGCCGAGCGGGGTTTCCCGGCCTGGGCCGCCGGTGCTCACCGTGGCCGTGCGGTCGATCACCGTATTGCCGAGCTCGTCCTTCTTGAACAGCCAGGACTTCTTGGCTCCGATGGACACGCAGGCCACCGCCCGCTTGGTGCACGGCGTGCCGGGCACCAGCTCGTCGGCCAGCTCATCCGGCACGTAGAGCTCGTCGTCGGACCGCTCGTCGTCCGCGCCGGTGTCGTCGTAGTCGTCGGCGTCGCGCTCGTCGCTGGCCTCGCGGTCCTCGTCCTGGTCGGCCCGCCGATCGCGCTCGGCGCGGGCCTCCCGGTCACGCTCGGCCCGTCGCTCACGCTCGGCCCGGACCGCGCGGTCCTCCCGCTCAGGCCGCTGCGCGCGACCGTCGTCCGGCCTGGTGTAGTACCGCTCCGCCTCGGTCAGCGGGGCGGCCGAGCCCAGTCCGCCGTCCCGGTCCGCGTCGGCCTCGTCGGCGTTGCCGATCCCGGTGAAAACCACGCCGAGACCCACCAGGGCGGCGGTGAACACCACCGCGATCCGGTGCTGATGGGACAAGCGCCGGCGGGTCCGGAAGTCAGACATGCACGGTCCTTTCACGGCAAGGAAACCCTCGTCGCGGGCTGGCCGACCAGCGCTCGATCGAACGGCCTCGGGGGAGCCGCACCAGACTATCGTGCGTCGATCAGTGACGATGAGCTACCCCCTGGCGACACAACGTTGCGCTGCGTGACCAGCCCGCACCGGCACCCCTCGACGGTGTCCGCGGTGGTCGGCCGGCGTCGGGCCTACCATGTGCCGGTCATCGAGACCGGCGGTCGTCGCGGACGGTAACGTCCTGCGCCGCCGACCAGGTCGTTCCGCGATGACGCGACGAGCTCAGGGGGAACCACGATGCACCAGGCGAGCCAGGGCGGCCCCGACGCCCGAGCCGGCGGCACCGAGAGCAGCGCCAGCGAAACGAGCATCAGCACCGAGAGCAGCGCCGGCGAAACGAGCATCGGCACCGGGGTCCCGGACGCCCCGAACCCCGCCGCGGTCGTGGTGCTCGCGGCCGGCGAGGGCCGCCGGATGCGGTCGGCCACCCCGAAGGTGCTGCACGAGATCGCCGGTCGGGCCCTGCTCGGCCACGCCCTGCACGCGGCGGCCGCCCTCGCCCCGGAGCACCTGGTGGTGGTCGCCGGGCACGGGCTCGACCGGGTGCGCGACTACGTAGCCGGCCTCGCCGGGGAGCTGAGCCGCGAGCCGATGCTGGCCGTGCAGCCTGAGCAGCGTGGCACCGGACACGCCGTCGCCTGTGCGTTGGACTCGGTACCGACGACGGTCGTCGGCCCGGTCGTGGTGACTTACGGTGACGTCCCGCTGCTGGACGCCGGCACCCTGCGCGGGCTGCTCGGCCAGCACGCCGCCGATGGCAACGCGGTCACCGTGCTCACCGCCGAGCTCGCCGAACCCACCGGGTACGGCCGGATCATCCGGGCCGGGTGGCCGGACGCGGCCGATCCGGCTGGCTCGGTGTGCGCGATCGTCGAGCAGGCCGACGCCGACCCCGAGCAGCTCGCGGTGCGCGAGGTGAACTCCGGCGTCTACGTCTTCGAGATCGACGTGCTGCGCGACGGGCTGGCCCGGTTGGCCGTCCCGGGGAGCACGACCAATGCGCAGGGCGAGCAGTACCTCACCGACCTGGTGGGCATGGCCTACCGAGACGATCGCCGGGTCGGCGCGCTGCGCTGCCCGGACCCGTGGTTGGTGCTCGGGGTCAACGACCGGCTGCAGTTGGCGGAGGTCCGGGCCGAGCTGAACCGAAGGCTGCTGGCCAGCTGGATGCGTGCCGGGGTCACCGTGGTCGACCCGGCCACCACCTGGGTGGACATCGGCGTCCGGCTGGCCCCCGACGTGATGCTGCACCCGCACACCCAGCTGCACGGCGCGACGTCGGTGGACGAGGGCGCCGAGGTCGGGCCGGACAGCACCCTCACCGACTGCGCGGTCGGACCGGCGGCGACCGTGGTGCGCACCCACGCGGTCCGCGCGGTGGTCGGGGCCGGCGCCAGTGTCGGGCCGTTCGCCTATCTGCGTCCCGGCACCCGGCTCGGCGAGGGCGGGAAGATCGGCACGTTCGTCGAGGTGAAGAACTCCGACATCGGCGCGGGCACCAAGGTGCCGCACCTGTCCTACGTCGGGGACGCGACGATCGGCGAGCAGGCCAACATCGGCGCCTCCTCGGTGTTCGTGAACTACGACGGGGTGGCCAAGCACCGGACGGTGGTCGGCTCGTTCGCCCGCACCGGTTCAGACAACACGTTCGTGGCACCGGTCACCATCGGCGACGGCGCCTACACCGGTGCCGGCGCGGTGATCCGGGAGGACGTGCCGCCCGGCGCTCTCGCCGTTTCCGCTGGTGAGCAGCGGGTGATCGATGGGTGGGTGGCTCGCCGCCGACCTGGCACCGCGGCCGCCGACGCCGCGGAGCAGGCCACGCCCGGCGCGGTCGCCCCGGCCGCGACCGACGGGGCGAATTCGGTGATTCGCCTGGACTCGGGTGACACTGTACGAGCCGGAGTCGAGTCCGGGCGGGACGGCCAGGCCGGCTGACCGCGCCCGAGAACGCCCAGGAGGGCCGTCTAGCGATGAGTGCGATGAGTGCCACGCCGAAGAAGAACCTGATGCTCTTCGCCGGCCGGGCGCACCCCGAGCTCGCCGAGCAGGTGGCCAAACACCTCGACGTCAGCATTACCCCGCAGTCCGCGCACGACTTCGCCAACGGCGAGATCTTCGTCCGGTTCGACGAGTCGGTACGGGGCTGCGACGCGTTCGTGCTGCAGAGCCACTGCCGCCCGATCAACGACTGGCTGATGGAACAGCTGATCATGGTGGACGCACTGAAGCGGGCGTCCGCCAAGCGGATAACCGTGGTGATGCCGTTCTACCCCTACGCCCGCCAGGACAAGAAGCACCGCGGCCGCGAGCCCATCTCCGCCCGGCTGGTGGCGGACATGTTCAAGGTGGCCGGCGCCGACCGGATCATGACCGTCGACCTGCACACCGCGCAGATCCAGGGCTTCTTCGACGGCCCGGTGGACCATCTCTGGGCGATGCCGCTGCTGGCCGGCTACATCCGGGACAACTACGCCGACCGGGAGATCGCGGTGGTCTCGCCGGATTCCGGCCGGGTCCGGCTGGCCGAGCGCTGGACCGAGACGCTCGGCGGCTGCCCGCTCGCGTTCATCCACAAGACCCGCGACCCGCTCAAGCCCAACCAGGCGGTGGCCAACCGGGTGGTCGGCGAGATCGCCGGCAAGACCTGCATCGTGATCGACGACATGATCGACACCGGTGGCACCATCGCCGGCACCTGTGACGTGCTGCTCGCCGACGGTGCCGCCGAGGTGGTGATCGCGGCCACCCACGGCGTGCTCTCCGGCCACGCCAAGGAGAAGCTCTCCGCCTGCGGTGCCCGCGAGGTCGTGGTGACCAACACCCTGCCCATCCCCGAGGAGAAGCGGTTCGGTGCGCTGACCGTGCTGTCCATCGCCCCGCTGATCGCCCGGGCCATCCACGAGGTCTTCGACGACGGCTCGGTCACCAGCCTCTTCAACGGCCACGCCTGAGCGGCGGGCGGACACCGACTCTGACCTGCGAAGGAACGCCGGTGTAGATCATCGGGGCCGTCCCTGGGCCGTGGGACTTTCGCCGGAGCTATCTGTAACAGCGTTCCACGCGTTGTCAACAGCTCGCCGGGTGTGATCTTCCATGTCCGGCAAGAGGTGCCCGTATGTGGACAAGACCAGGCTCGCGTCGTCGTGCCCGAGCCGCTCGGCGACCGCGATCACCGACTCCCCCGCCGCCAGCAACACCGAGGCGTAGTGGTGCCGTAGCGCGTGGCTGGTCGCACCCGTCAGGCCGGCTTTCACCGCCGCCGGCACGAACACCTTGTTGCCGTACCAGTCATGCATGATCGGCCGCCCGTCCCGGGTGTGGAACAGCAACCCGCTGTCCGCTGGCGGGTGGGCGCGCATGTGCTCGGCCAGCGCCACCGACACGATGCCGGGCAGCGGGATCGTCCGACGCGACCGCGCGGTCTTCGGCGCCACCAGCTCGCGGCTGATCCGATCGACCTGGTACTCGATCCGAACCATCCGGCGCAAGAAGTCGATGTCCTCGGTGCGGAGCGCGAGCAGCTCCCCGATCCGCAGGCCCAGACCGGCCTGGGTGATGACCATCGCCCGGTACCGCTCCCCGATCGCCTCGACGATCGCCAGCACCTGCTCGACGGTGAGCGGCACGATTCGCTCACGCTCGATCCGCGGCAACGCGATCCGCTGAAATGGGCTCGCCGGGACCAGATGATCGAGTACGGCGGCGTTGAACGCTCCCCGGACTGTCGTGACCAGCAGCCGCAACGTCCTCGGCGCCATCACCTGCGCCCGGTCGCTCACCCACGTCTGGACCTCGCTCGGCCGGACCGCGACGATCCGCCGGGCGCCCAGGGGCGTCCCCTCGATGTGGTTGCGGATCATGCTCTCGGTGCGGGCCGCGGTTCGTGGCTTATGCATCCGGCTGGCCGCGTGGCCGCGCACCAGCTCGGTGACGGTGGTCTGGTCGGTCGGGTCGACCCACTGGCCCCGGATGACGCTGGACTCCAGCTCGACGAGTTTGCGCTCGGCGACTGCCTTGACCTTGAAACTGCCGCCGCACTTCTCCCGGCCGTCGACCTGGTACCAGACCTGCCAGCGGAGCCCCTTGCCGTGGCGTGTGGATGGCTTACGGGCGTCGCCCTTGCCGGAGTACCAACGATCTTTGACGTGGCCCACGGCTCAGCCCCCCACAGATTTGGGCAGCGCGACACCAAGCGCTCTTGCCCGGTCAAATACCGCTGGATCCAGATCGGGCAGGGGCGCACCCGCTTCGATCAGCGTGCGCAGTGCGAAACGGATGCGCCGCAATGCCATTCCGTCCAGAAGATCCCACTCTTTAACCCCGGTCTCGTCGTCCGAGACGATGAACCGGTTGGCGCCGACGATCTCGTCCGTGCTGTCGATGATCTGTAGCCCGGCCCGGATCACCTTCCTGGCGTCCGTGAAGTTGCTTGTGCGGAGGTCGTCGCTGTCAAGCCTGATCTCCTCGCGGCCGACCAGCCACAACAGTGCCTCCCATCCAGAAACGTGGCGCTCGTCGGTGATCGGAAAGTCGTCTGACCGCCGAGGGTCCGCAAGCAGCATGACCGGCGGGACCTGCAAGGCAAGCGAGAGCGCCAGCAGCTCCTGAACCGTGATCGAGGCGCGCTGGAATGTCTCAAACTTCGCAACAGTGGTCCGGGTCCATTTGACGCCGGAACCAGACATGCGCTTGGCCAAAGCGCTACCGGAGAGACCAGCTGCCGTTCGGAGCGTCTGAACCCGCTGCGCGATCACCCGGGTGATGGGCGCGGCGGCGTTCGACTTCGAGGAGTCTGCCGCGTCGTCTGCTTCCACGAGAGAAGCAAACCACGTCCCTGCTGGACACACAACCTCCCGCCGCGTACCGTGACCACATGCTTCTTGTAGAGCGCGCATCTGCTTCTCTGAAGGAAACGGATACCAGATGACCATCACTCAGGACCTGATGAGGGACCACGAGGCCGCCGCGATGCTGGCGATGGCCGCCAAGACGCTTGCGAACAAAAGGTCGCGCGGCGAGGGGCCGCCCTACGTCCGGTTGTCGGGTGGGGCTATCCGATACTCGCGGAAGGCCGTGCAGCGCTGGATTGAACAGAACACGGTCACTCCCGGTGGCGCCGCGTGAGTTCCCCGAGACAAAGAAGGGGCGGCGGGCCGCCACAGCCCACCGCCACCGCGACCGCCCCCACCAAGAAGCTGAGTCACCATGAGGGTAGCGCAATCCGCCGTCAGGATCAGCTCGTCGTGGTAGGGAGCTTCGTCGCTCCCGCCGGTCGACGCACGCTGCCGGCGGCGATGGCGATCTGCCCGACGTGCCGAGCGCTCACGTTGCACCGTCCCGTCCGCAGAGGGATCACGGACTCGCGCACCGGAACCTGCGGCCATCACTACCTATTGCACGTCGAGCAGGCCTTCTACGGGGTCGACCACGACGACACCGACCGTTGGGCTGACCGCGATGGCGCCGTCTACCGCGGTGAGCAGGCGTGGCGGGCAGCGTCGTGACCGCCACCGCCGAGGCGGCGCTGGCCTACGCGCGAGCCGGCGCCCTGGTGCTCCCCCTGCACACCCCCACCCCGAGCGGCTGCTCGTGCCGCCACCACGACTGCGGCCGTAACACCGGAAAGCACCCCCGAACGATACGCGGGCTCGACGACGCGACCAGCGACGTCGCCGAGATCGAGCGATGGTGGGCAATGTGGCCGTCCGCGAACGTCGCGGTGAGGCCGCATCCGGGCACGCTGGTGCTCGACGTCGACCCGAGAAACGGCGGCGGAACCGTGCTGCTGCGCCTCCAGGCCGAGCACGGCGAGCTGCCGCCAACCCAGACCGCGCGGACCGGCGGCGGCCTCCACCTGTGGTTCGGCTATCACGGACCGGCGCGCGCCTCCATCGGACCCGGGCTGGACATCAAGACCAACACCGGCTACGTCGTGATGCCGCCGAGCCGGCACGCGAGCGGGAACCGATACGAGTGGATCAACGAGGCTGACGGTATCCAGCCGGCACCTCAGTGGCTGGTGGAGCTGCTGACCCCGGCCACCATCCCGCTCCCGACGACCACCGGCTCGGCGAGCCCGGCCCGAGCCGAGGCGCTGCTCCGGGTTGTCCGTGAGGCGCAGCCCGGGGAGCGAAACAGAAGGCTCTACTGGGCGTGCTGCCGCGCGGTCGAGGCTGGGTTGGACATCAACCCGCTGGTCGCCGCCGCCGTCGAGATCGGGCTGACGGTGCGCGAGGCCGAGGCCACCGCCAGGTCAGCCGCGAAGCAACGGGCGGTGGCGTAGTTGGTCACTTTCGAACCCCCACCCCCGCCGGACCAGCCGTGTTCCCGTGTTCCCGGGGACATAGGTGGGGAACAGGGGAACAGCGACGAACCGGCGCTCTACGTGGACGTTGCGGCGTTGCTCGACGCCGGCCTGCCCGACCCCCCCGAGCCGAAGCTGCTCCGCCGCGACGACGGACATTCGATCTTCTACTCGGGCCAGGTGAACTACCTCTTCGGCGACCCCGAATCCGGAAAGACGATGGTCGCGCAGGCCGCAGCCGCCGAGGCGCTCGACGCCAGCCGGCGGGTCGTGTTCATCGACATCGACCACAACGGTGTCGAGGCCATCGTCTACCGGTTCCTCGACCTCGGAGTAGACGAGGAAGCCCTACGCGACCCGAACCGATTCCGGTACGTCGCCCCCGAGGACAAACAGCACCTGATGGCCGTGGTGGCCGACCTGAAAGCGTGGCGCCCGGCGGTCGCGGTGGTCGACTCGATCGGCGAGCTCCTGCCCCTGATGCGGCTGTCCAGCAACAGCCCGGACGACTTCACCATCGCGCACACCGCCGTCCTCAAACCGTTGGCCGTCGCTGGCGCCGCCACGCTCGCCATCGACCACCTGCCGAAGAGCGTGGAGAACCGGGCCAGCGGGCCTACGGGAACCGCGGCGAAACGCCGCGCCGTAGGTGGGGTCGCCATCCGGGTCACGATCGAGGAGCAGTTCGCCCCGGGCCGTGGCGGCTCCGCCTACCTCACGGTCAACAAGGATCGACACGGCGGGCTGCGCAAGCACTGCCCCGTCAGCCCCGGCAAGGAGCCGGTCGCCGGCCTGTTCAAGATCGAGCCTAAGGACGACTGCATCTCCTGGTCGATCTCCGCTCCCGCCGCCGGGGACGTCCCCAAGCACGACAGGGTCGACCAGGGCGACCTCGACGCCCTGTCCGCCCTCTCACCCGAACCGGCGTCGGTCCGCGACGTAAAGGACCGGCTCAGATGGCGCTCCGAACGAGCTGCCCGAGCACTACGCGAATGGCGTTCCCACCGTTCCCCCACCGTTCCCGGGGAACAGGGGAACGCGGGGGGAAACGTCCGTTCCCTGTTCCCCACCAGTGTCCCCGGGAACGGGGAACGCCCGGCGTGTGAACGCTGCTCCCAGCCCTCCTCGGAGCCGCTCGTCCTCGGCCGCTGCCAGCGGTGCGCCTACCCCGGCGAGCAATTCGACGACGGCCCGGAGGCGTCATGACCGACACCCGAGACATACCCGGTGACGCGCGAGCCGCCGGTCCGTGGCGCCCGGGTAATCAGGTGGAACGATGCGCGCGGGGCGCATACTTGAGTGATGGCGGCTCAAGTCTCAGAGGTGGCCGAGCTGGTCGCCCAGTTGCGGGCGGTGCTGGCGGTGGTGGAGTCGGGCGAGTTGGTGGCCGAGCGGGATCAGGTTGCTTGGCTTCGTGGTGTTGTCGCCGGCCTGGAAGCTGTCTCACAACCAAGGTAGTGAGACAGCGCGCGCGGGTTGAGCGCCAGCCATCGTTTCCCCTGCTCGATCAGTCTCACAAATCAGTACGAAAGTGTCCGTCTCACTGTGGTGCAACGGGCCGACTTGTGAGACAATTAGGGCATGACGACGAAGACGTTCGGCTACATGAGGGTCAGCACCGCCCACCAGGTGCACGACCGGCAGGAAGATGCCCTCACCGGAGCCGGCGTCCAGGTCGAGGACATCTACCGCGACACGATCAGCGGCGCCAAGTTCCAGCGCAAGGGCCTGGAGGAGCTGCTCAAGGCGGCACGGGAGGGCGACACCATCGTGGTGGCCAGCCTGGACCGTCTGGGCCGGTCACTGTCCCAGGTGATCGCCACGGCCGACCAGCTGCACCAGCGCGGCATCGTGCTCCGGTCGATCCGAGAGAGCATCGACTACTCGACCAGCGTCGGCCGGATGCTCGCGGGGATTTTCGCCAGCCTCGCCGAGTACGAGCGGGCGCTCATCAACGAGCGGGCCTCGGAGGCCCGTGCGGCGGCCCAGGCTCGTGGCCGGCAGACCGGCCGGCCACCTCGCCTGAATGCCGACCAGCAGCGTCAGCTCCGGGCGCTGCACGCTGGCGGCGAGTCGGTCGCGGATCTGTGCCGCTCGTTCAAGATCTCTCGGGCGACGGCGTACCGGGTGCTCGACGCCCAGCCCACCGGGTAGCCCCTGGAGGTGCCCTGTGACCGGGTCGGGGGCGGGTGTGCCGGCCCGGGGCTATTCGTGGCCGCCGTTCGAGCCCGGCAACGAGGTCGCGGTCACTCACGGTGCCTGGTCACCCCGCCGGGTCGACCCGCTCGCCACCGAGCTGGTGGACACGCTGCTGGCCGACCCCGACGTGTCGTTCCTGCGGGCACCGGCGTACCGCACCGCGTTGTGGGCGTGGGGCCGGGCCGAGGCGCAGGTCCAGCTTCTCACCGAGTACATCGCCGACAATGGCGGCATCGCCGAGGCGTTGGCCGAGCACGGCTCCGAGGAGTCCGACGAAACCCACGATGGTGGCCGTAGCCGGCGGGTATCGCGGTCGCGGCGGGTCGGGTCGGCTCTGGCCGCGCTGGACCGCGCGGAGGCCCGTGCCGCGTCGCTGCGGGCGCGGCTCGGGCTCGATCCGTTGTCCCGTGCCCGCCTGGGCCGTGACGTCGCTGCCGCCCAGGTGGATGGGGCCGAGTTTCTGACCCGACTGCGTGAGGCCGCTGAGGCGCAACAGGAGGGCACGGGATGACCACCACCACCGCCGAGTCGGGCGCTGTCGATGTGGCGTTGTTCGCCGAGGCTGTTCTCGGGCAGCCGTTGTGGCCGCATCAGCTGGACCTGGCCCGGTCACCGGCCCGGTACCGGGTGATGTGCGCGGGCCGGCAGGTGGGCAAAAGCACGCTGCTGGCCACCATCGCCCTGCACGAGGCCGCGACCCGCCGCGACACCTTGGTGCTGTTGGTGTCGGCGGGAGAGACCGCGTCTCGCCGGCTACTGGCCGAGGCCGCGTCACTGGCCACCAGGAGCCCGCTGCTGCGTGGGTCGGTGCTCGACGAGGGTGCGGCACTCCTGACGCTGTCGAACGGCTCCCGGGTCATCTCTGTCCCGGCGAGCGCCCGCCAGATCCGTGGGTGGCCGGTCGACCTGCTGATCCTCGACGAGGCGGGCTTCGTGGACACGGCGATCTGGCGGTCGGCGGAGCCGTCGATCATCGCCCGGCCCGGTTCGCGGGTGATCCTGTCGAGCTCGCCGTGGGGCGGGGCTGATCATTTCTTTCGGGTGCTGTGGTCGAGGGGGATGGACCGGCCCGACGAACAGGTCGCGTCGTGGCATTGGCCGAGTTCGACGTCGCCTCTGGTGGATCAGGCGTTGTTGGAGCAGATCCGGAAGCGGGAGTCCGCGGACTATTTCGAGCGGGAGTTCTTAGCGAAGTGGACCGACGAGTCGGGGGCGTTCTTCACCGAGGCGGAGATCATGCGCGGCGTCGCCGACTATGAGCTGTTGGCACCGCAGGACGTGCCGTCCCGCACCCTCGGCGGCCGGTGGGCCGCTCCCGCCGTTGGCGGCGTGGACTGGGGTGTGCAGCGGGACCAGAACGCCCTGGTGCTGCTGTCGGCGCTGAACCCGATCGACACCGGCGATGGCCGTTGGCGGATCTACATCCCGTGGATGCGAGCCGAGCACGGCTGGTCGTGGTCGGACTTCATCGACTACATCTGTGACACCGCCGAGCGGTACCACCTGTGGGTGATCGCGTCGGAGACCAACGGTGTCGGCGCCTATCCGACCGATGATCTTCAGAACCGTCTCTACTACGGCCGGGGGCTGGACAGCTGCGTAACGGGTGTGTGGACCGACGCCAGACGGAAACAGTCCGCGTTCGGCACGGTCAAGGCGCTGTTGCAGTCCGACCGGCTCGTGCTGCCTCGCCATCCCGCGCTGCTCAAGGAGCTTCGTAGCTTGGAGTTCGAGCAGACGGTTGGGGGCACGATCCGCATCTCGGTGCCGGAACGTGGCGGTGGTCACGATGACTTGGCGATGGCGCTCAGTCAGGCGGTCAGCTGCATCGATCCGCGGATGCTGTATGACCTGCGGTCCGACCGACACTGCGTGCCTGCCGCCGACCCTGAGTTGTGGGTGACCACCGGTACCGGTGTCCGTTTCCCGCGCCAGCCTCTGCCGTGGTTGCAGACCGGCTGGATGCGGGCTGCTGCTGGCCGGGAGAAGGGGGAGGTTTGGTAGCCGGCGGTCCCAAGCACAGCACGAAGCAAGCACGACGAGAACCCCAGGAGGACATCATGATCTGCAAGACCATCGAGACCGCTACCGCCGTCGAGACCCTCGCCGGTGTCAAGGCCCGGCTGGATCAGCACGTCGCCGACTACGCGGAGAAGGTTGCCGCGATCCGCCGCGACCCCGACATTTCGGAGTCGCTGCGGGCGAGGCGGCTGGAGGCCGCCCGTGCGGCTGCCGCTGAGCAGCTGGCGGCGACGGAGGAGCAGGGTCGGGACGCGCTGGGGGTGTTGGACACCCAGGGGCACCTGTTGGTCAAGCGTGACCGGGATGAGGAGTTGCTGTACGAGATCCGGGAGCAGCGGGCGGCGGCGCGGGTTCAGCGGCAGATGGACGCCGGCACGAGTCCGCACGCGCTGATCCGGGCCGCTGAGTTGGCCGGTGACGAGATGACTCTGGCGGCGTTGAGGGCCGAGCTGCCGTCCACCCCGAATAGCGCTTTGTTGCCTCGGGTGGATGTTGCCCTGGCCCGTTTGGCGGGGGAGCAGGGGGCGCGGGCGACGGCGCGTGTTGTGCACGGGCCGCTGGCCGAACGGTTCGACGCCCAGCTTGGTGTTGCTCGTGCCGCGCTGGTTTCCGATAGCCGAGCGGGGGGCCTGAATGCCGCCGTGGCGCTGCGGTTCGCCGAGCAGCGCGCCGAGGCGGCGTTGACGGATGTGAGCACGTTGGCCGAAGACGTCAGCGAGCCCGTTCTCAGCGAGTCCTGACCATCCATCCAAATCACACAGGAAAGAGATCATGTGATGAATGTGAAGATCCGTAGTGTTGCCGAGTTGGAGGCCGCCGTCCTCGATGGGGACACCACGATCACGCATGCGGAGATCGCGGAGTCGCGGGCGGCTGAGCACCTCGCCAAGCTTCAGGGTGAGGGGGCCCGCCGGCAGGCTGAGAAGGCGGCCGAGGCGGAGGAGCAACGCCAGGGTGCGCTGGCGCGGTTGTACGACGAGGTTGGGGCCACTGCGCCGGGCAAGCTCGGCGAGCTGGGGCGCGATGTGGTGGCTGCGATGGAGGCGTTCCGGTCCGGTGTCGTCGAGCACAACGATCGGGTGCGGGGTTGGACTGAGCGCGAGGCCGCGCTGATCGGTGGCCGGCCGGCCATGGATGGTGTGCGGGTTGGGGATCGGGTGATCCGGCGGGTCCGCGCGGAGGCTTGGTTGGCGCGGGCGTTCGAGGGGGCGCGTAAGGGCCGGGCCGTTGATTTTGCGCCGCTCGACAACCAGTGATCAGCCGCTGGGTGGAGACCTCGGGGTCCTGATCCCCCGAAGAGGCGCGGCCGGTCGGGTGTTGTCCTTGCACTCGGCCGGCCCGCTGCTAAACACGGAAAACAGGCGTTGAACTGGTAAAATAGGTTTGTTCGCTCCCCAACGAACTGAGGTATGTCGTGGCCGACTTGATGGTCAACATCGGTGGTGATGCGTCCGGGGCTGTCGCCGCGGTCGCCGCCGCTGAGGCCGCGCTCGCTGGGCTGTCCGGTGGCCGGACCTGCGTCATCGACATCAAGGTCCGGGGCCTGGAGCAGGCGCGCCGCGACATCGACGGTCTGCGCGGGGACCTCGACAGGTTGAACGCGTCGGCTCGTAGCACCGGTGACCAACTCGGTCGGGTCGAGGCTGACGCGAGGTCGGCGGGCATGTCGGTGTCGGGGTTGGGGCGCCGCGCGGACACCACGAACACCCAGGTTGGGGGTTTGGGTGATTCGGCGCGTGCCGCGCGGGCGTCGGTGTCGGGGATGGGCGGCGGCGCCGAACGCGCCACCGGGCAGGTGGGGGAACTCGGCAACCGGCAGCGTTACACCGCCGAGCAGGCGCAGGGCATGAGCCGTAACTTCGTCGGCGCCGGCCTGGCAACGACCCAGTTCACCCGGTCGGCTACCGGGCTGCTCGACGTGGGGGGCCGTGCCGCTGAGACGGTGGGCGGTTTAGCGCGGGCTGGTTCGTCGGCGGCGTCCGGGGTGGGTGGTCTCACCCGCGCCGGGTCCGGGCTGGGGTCGGCCCTCGGCCCGGCTGCTGGCGCCGCCGGGGCCCTGGTCTCGGGTTTGGCGGGTTTGACCGTCGTCGGTGGTGTAGCAGCGGTCGGCGCGGGCCTCGTCACCACCGCGGTCGGCGCGTTGGGTGCGGCGTCGGCGGTCGCGTTCGGCGGGTTCGGTGGCCTCGTCGGGGCGGCAGGTGTCGGGCTGACCGGGTTCGCGGTGGACGCCCTGTCGTCGTCGGCGAAGTTCTCCGGCGCGTTCAAGCAGATCGGGCAAGAGGCCACCCTGTGGTCGCAGTACGCCACCGAACCCTACGGCGACGCCCTGGTCAGCTTGGCGAAGACCGCGTCCGGGGCGGGTATGGCGATCGCCGGCCCGATGCGGGGCGGGTTCGCCGAGATGGGCCGCATCCTCGAAGGTGCCGCCCCGGCGCTAGTTGGTACCGCCGCCGGGTTAGCGCAAAGCTTCGAGGCCCTGACCAAGCAGGCCGGGCCTGGGGTGGAGGCGTTCCTGGGGAACCTTCCCCGACTGGCTGGGTCCGCGTCCGGGGCGATGCAGCAGATGGCGACCCAGTTCGGGCAGTCCGCGGGTGCCGCGCTGGAGGAGGGGGTCCCGGCGTTCGGCAGGCTAGCGAACTCTATCGGCGGTTTGGGCGCTCAGCTGATCCGCATGGGCGGGCAAAACCTTGCCCCCACCTTGGACGGTTTGTCGTCGATGACCGACGCTGCCACGTCGATGTCGCGGGATCTGCAACCGGCGGTGCAACCGGCGATGCAGGCGTTCACGGACATGGCGAACGCGGGGATGGGTGCGTTGGGGGCGTTGTCCCCTGATATCGCGGGGTTCGCTGAGACGGTGTCGGCGAACAAGGGTGGTATCCAGTCCGGGTTGGAGTCCATCGGCGGCGCGATGATGTCGGTGGGTGGCTCGTTCGTGCGAGGCGCGGCTATGGCCGCCCCGGCGATGCAGCGGATGGACCAGACGTTGCAGAGCAACGCCCCGGCGACGGCGGACCTGTTCGGTAAGGCCGTGTCGGCGGGGGCGGGGCTGGTCGAGTTCGGGTCGAACCTCGCGGCCGAGTCCAACAAGTTCCTCGACTCGGGCATGTTCACCGGCGGCGGTGGTTCAGCTGGGGCCCTGGTCGCGGTGGCCCGCGCGGCGATGGGCGCGGCCTCCGATGGGGGGCGGGGAGTGGGTGTGTTCGCCGGCCGGGGCGCCAGCTTCGACCCCGCGGGGCCGGCGGCTGGCCCGGTGAACCCGTCCAACTTGGGTGTGTTCGCTGGCCGTGGTGGCCCGATGAGTGTGCCCGCCGCGCCGCCGGCCTCAACAGCGACCGGGCCGACGTCGCCACTGCCTGCCGTGTTCAACACCGCCCCCCAGACGAACAACCTTGGGGCGGCGCTGAAGTCGATCGCTCAGGACGCCAACAACGCCGGTGGCGCATTGAGCGCGTTGGCGCCGGTGGCGTCCCAGTCGATGGGGCAGATCGGCTCGGCCGCCAACCAGGTCGCCAGGGGCGGCGGCGGTTCGTCCCCGCTGGGTTCGTTTATGCAGGCGATGAACCGCGACACCCAGGCCATCCAGTCGACCGCCACCCCCGCCGCCGCGTCCGCGTTCCAAGGGTTCCAGCAGGTCGCTGGGAACAAGTTGGCGGCGACGTCGCCCGCGGTGGGGCAGGCGGCGCAGCAGATGACCCGCCAAGTTCAGAACTCCGCGCCGGCCGCCGCGGACGCTGGGGCGTCCATCGGGGCCGCTGTCACCTCCGGCGCTGGTGGCGGTATCACGAAGACCGAGACAAAAACCTTGACGATCGTCCGCAAATGGATCACGAAGATCATTGATGCGGGTATGTCAGCGCTCGGCGCCAGCTCCCCCTCCCGAGAGTTCATCAAAATCGGCGGCTACATCGTCGATGGCATGTCCGTCGGGGTCACCTCCAAGCAGCAGGCAGCGGTGACCTCGGTGCAGCGGATGATGGGCCAGTCCATCAACGCCGCCACCGGCACCCAAGCAGCGGCCAGCAAGGTCGGCGCCCAAATCGGCGGCAGCATGGCGTCGGGGGTTCAGCAGGCCATGACCGGCCCGGACATGTTGCCCCGCCAGAACCCGCTACAGGCGAACCTCGCCATCATGCAGGCCCGCCAGGACGCCACCATGCAGGCCATGCAGCGGCAGCGCCCGCAGACCGCCCCCACCGGCATGGGTGAACTCGCCCCGATGGCGCGGAACATGGAAACTCTCCGCGCCGCCGCTGCCCGCACCGGCGACGCTGTGGCCCGGGTGAAAGCTCCCCGCCGCCCGGGGGAGTACGACGGGTTCACCGCGTCCTGGGTCGGCGACGAACAGGGCAACGTCCGGTCGTCGCTGAGCCCGGAACAGGAAGCCGCGGCCGGCGGTATCCAGCGGGGTCTCGACGCCGCCGGGGACGGCCTACCTCGGGCCACGCGGCGACGGATGGAACAGCTCCAACGCGACATCCGCGACGGCAAACCACGCGCCGTCAAGTCCGGGCAGGAGATCGGGGCCGCCATCCCCGAAGGCATCGACCAGGGCGTCGCCGAAGGCGGCGGTCGGGCTGGGGCGATGATGTCCCGCCTCTCCCAGGACATGATCGACGAGTCGAAGAGGATGCTCGGCATCAACTCCCCGTCGACCGTGTTCGCCGGTATCGGCTCCGACGTCACCACCGGTCTCGGGCAGGGCATGGGGTCCGCGTTGGGTGCGGCGTCGGCCGGTATCCGCGGTGTCGCGTCTGACCGGGGTTTGCAGGTCGGCTACTCGTGGGCTCGCAGTGTCGTCACCGGCGCCGATGTGGTGTTGAAGCGGGACCTGTTCCAGGCCGTCGCCGCACCGAAGATTGAGTCTCCTCAGGCGAAAGCCGCGCTCGGCCGGATGGGGATGCTCGGCCCCGCCGGGTCCGGGGCGAGTGTGTGGAAGAACCCGATGGTGACGTTGGGTGGGGCGTCGGCGCCGACTGTGGTCCACAACCACAGCCACTTCCGAATCGACCTCGACGGCCAGCCGTTCCGGGAGATGGCAGTGACCCAGATCGACCAGGCCATGGGGGATCTGGCCAACCAGATCACCTTGCAGGCAGGGTAAATCGACCGGACTTTGACCCGGTCCGGGTCACCGCCACCACTCCACGACTCTCCGGCCGGCCCGTATACGCCGCCCTGAGCCGGCGCAGCGCCCACACGGCCGCCACGCCTTACCGGTGGGGCTCCGGCGCTTCCCGGAGCCTCCACAGCGGCTACAGCCCGCGTACGGCCACACCGCGCACGCCACGAGGTAGCCGGCCACCCAGATGAGGCCGACCAGGGACAACGTGTTCATCGGTTCTCCCGCCGTGAGGCGCTAGGAATCGGGTTCGTGCAGGTCAGCGACCTGGGGCGGCGCTAGGGTGCCCGCTAGGTTTCCCTAGCGCCGCTAGGTCGGTCAGACCTCGATCGAGCGTCGGTCGAGCGCCTGGAGCACCTGCACCAGCCGGTAGCCGCGCACGTTCGCGCCGTCGATCCACACCTGCCCCGGGGTGACCTCATCCGGGCGAAGTGCCGCCGCGAGCGCCTCCGGTGTCCACGACCCGTACACCGCCGGTCGGAGCTCGGCGAGCAGCTCGAGCAGCCGCTCGGTGGGCAACCGCTCGGCGGTGGCGAACACCGTGCGCAGATCCTCGAGCAGCGATGCGGCCGGCGTGAGGTGCTCCGTCTCGCCGGCCGCGTGCCCGGTGAGCAGACCAGCGGCCTCCCGCGCGGCGTAGGCCCGGGAGATCACCGCGTCGGATGCCTCGGCGTCGAGGTAGTAGGCCCGCACCACCACCGGCGCGTCGGTGGCGCCCACCAGGTACCCGATACCTCGGTCGGAGCGGGTGAACGAGGTGGCGCGGATGCCGTTCTTGTACGCGCTCGTGCCGAGCACCATGTCGTTCTCGACCTGGCCCATCACCCGCAGGCAGAACCGGGTGCCCACGTTCGCGGAGACCCCGGTCGGCAGGCTGTCCTTGTCCGGGCGCTGCGTGGCGAGTACGAGCATTACCCCGAGCGCCCGACCGCGCTTGATCAGGGCGGTGGCGATCTCACCGGCCTCTTTGCCGTACTCGGAGTGGGAGAACAGCTCCTGGGCCTCGTCGACCACGAACACCACCGGGTAGAGCCCGAGTCCGCGCCGGTCGGACAGCTCCCGGGTCACCTTCGAGTCGGGCACCAGGTCCCGCGCGGTGGAGCGCAGCCGCTTGAGCTTGGCGGCGCGGCGCTCCAGTTCGGCCAGCAGCCCGCGCAGCCCGTCCAGGCAGGCCCCGATGGTCTGGTCGTCGACTCCGGAGCCGTAGGCGTGGCTGACGCGCTCCAGGGCCTCCAGGTCCCCGGACCCCTTCAACTCCCAGATGTGCAGCTCAACGGTCGGGTCGAGCGCGCACCCGAGCAGCACACACCGCAGGCTCGCGGTCTTCCCGGCCCCGGGAAGGCTGCCGATCAGCAGGTTCGACTCGATCAGCGGCAGCTCCACCGGGCGGCCGCGCTGGTCGGTGCCGAAGGGCAGCTCGGCGAAGATGTCCGCCGCGCCCGACTTCCGCAACGGCCACGCACGCTGCCGCGCCTTGGACATCTCGACCTTGAGCACGGTCAGCTCCAGCCGCCCACCGTGCGCCTCCGGGTCCGCGTCGGGCCACACGCACCCGACCGGGCGCCGCAGACCGGAGGCCAGCGGGCCGCGGCGGTCCATCACCATCGCCGGGGTGACACCGAGCGGGAGATCCACGCTGGCCAGCCACCCGGAGCCGATGTCCCGGATGGGCGCCGGATACCGGATCGCGCCCGCCTTGGCCGACATCGCGGCGATGCCGAGGGATTGCAGGGCCTCGGTGACCTGGTCGGCGCGCAGCGGCGCGGACACGAACGGGGTGACCGTCGCCCGGTCGGTCACCCGCCGGTCGGCCGGGGTGCCCACCACACCCAGAGCGCTCACCAGCAGTACCAGGGCGGCCACCTGCACCCAGGCCGGCGCGGACGCCAGGAACACCCACACGCCCACCGTGAGCAGCACGATCCCGGCCGCGACCTCGGCGCCGCGCTGCCGCACCCGCTGGTTGCGCTGCTTGGACAGCGTCATGTACTCCGAGGTGCTGTTCCGGCGGACCGCGTCGGCCCGCAACGGTGCCTGCTCCCGGTCGAAGATCCACCCCGCCAGCCGGCACACCACCCGCCACCCGCCCCGGGGTGAGCGGGCGAGCAGCCGGGCGAGGTAGAGCGGTGACCGTGCCGTGTGGAACGCGGTTGCGTGCCCTCCGTAGCGGCCCAGCCACACCAGCAGCGCCCGCGCCTCGTCCCGGTTCCGCAACCACGGCGGGACGACCGGGCGCTTGTCCACCGTGCGGGCGGCCAGCACCTCGGCGTTGATCGTGCGGCGGCCGGCCGGCGGGTCGACGCGCACGACGGGCGCCTGGCCGTCATCGTCAGAACTGACGATCGTGGTCACCGGGTCACCCCCGGGCAGTCACACGGCCGGATCGTCCAGGTCCGCCGCCGTGCCGCGTCCGGGCCGGCCAGCGCGGTGATAGCCAGCCTCAGCGTTTCGGCGTCGTCCCGTGTCGGTAGGCAGCGGGGTGGGCACGTCCACGTCCCGTGATCAGGGTGCGGCTCGGAGTACGTCAGGTGCACCCGCTCCCCGGTGTTCATCGGCCGGCTCCGTTCCGTGCGGCGAGCAACCGGCGGGCCTCGTGCTCGGTCAGCCCGAGCTCGCGGGCCAACTTTCGCCGGCCGGCACCGGCCTCGATCAGCTCGGCCGCCCTACCGTCAGGCGTATCGGCGAATCCGGCCGACGACCACCAGTCCGGGCCGATCCCTTCACCCTCGGCCGGGTCGTCCAGGCCGTCCACGTCGATCTGAGGGCCCGCTGTACCGCTCTGTGCGGTCAGCACCGCGAGGTGGACCACCGCGCCGAGCACGGCCGGGGCGACCGCGGACACGGCGACCACGAGCCACCACGGCGGTGTGAGGGAGTAGGCGGTCAGGTAGTGCACCACCGCGTTGCCGGCCACCGACGCCGCCAGCAGCGTCCAGGTCAGCGACCGGGCGAACCTACTCGGGTAGTAGTACTCACCCCCGGTCCGCAGCCACACCAGACAGCCGGCCGCTGCTCCGGCGTCGATCACCACCGGCAGCAGCCACGCCAACCCCGGGGTGAACCCGCACAGGATCGCCAGGTCGCGCAGCGCGGAGAAGCTGAGCACGGCCGCCGCGCCCGCCACCACGGCCAGCAACATCCACATGGCGGCCCGGTTCATCGCCGATCACCGCTCGCGGGTGCGGTGTCCGCAATTGCGGACACGTACGACTTCCCGGTCTCCAGGCCCTCCAACGGCCGGACGCATTCCCACGCGATTGCCCGCTCACCGGCGAAGTAGGCCACCAGGAACGCGACCGCGCCGACGACCAGGGCGAGCACCGCCACCGCCAGCAGCGCGAACGCACCGGTGTTCAGCACCCGCTCGGCGCCCGGTACGAGCGTGCTCACCGCGACCAGGACCAGGAACCCGGCCCCGAGTCCACCGCCCAGCACCCGATCGTTCGGGCTACCCCAACGGCCGGTCACCGGGCACCGTCGTCAGTGTTGACGTCGTGGACCTGGCCGCCGCAGTCCCGGCACGGCATCCCGGGACCGGCCAGAGCGTCCGGGTGGAACTGGTGACCGCAGTCGGAGCACTGGACCCGCAGCAGCCGCCGAGGGTCGTTGTCGGCGAGCGCCTGGAGGAAAACCGACAGATCGGCTTGCAGTTGCAGTACCTCGGGGAAGGTCAACCGGACGTCGAGCTCGCGGCGGGCGGTCTGAACGCTGAGGTGGATCAACGGGGGGCCGTCGCCGCGCTGGGCCATGCCGGTAGCTACCGACTTGCGGCGGGCAGACCGTTCCTCGCCGAGTTGATCGGCTGGCTCCACGATTCGGTACACCATGCGGTGCTCGACCGGGCCGGGGCCCTCGTAGGTGCACGATCCCCAGCACCAGCGGTGCCCGGCGGTGCAACGGGGCGGCTCGACCGGTTGGGGTAGGGATTTCAGTGCGGCAGTACGGTTCGACATGGGTCCACTCCTCGTGTGGATCAAGGGGCCGGCCGGCGTTCGTGCGCCGCGTTCCGGCCCCGCCTACTTGGTTGGGGTCGAGTAGCTCGACCTCCGAGGAGGGCCTCGGGCCGTCCCTGGGCCGTGGCAGGGCGGTCCGAGCAGGGTTCGGCAGGGAACGGCAGGGATGTCCCGGGAGCGCGGTTCTAGCAGCTCAACCAGGGTGCGCGACCTGTTTACGCAGGTAGCCCGATCGGGCGAATCAGAGGGGTAGTGCGTACAACGGCCACGCCTGACGCTCGAGGCCGAGTCCCGGCGCACCGGGCTCTCGAAGGCGGCGCTGATCCGACAGTGCGTCGCGCACCGCTTCCGGCCACTTCCGCCGGTGGAGCACGATCCGATGACGTCGTTCCTGGGGGCCAGCGACGACGAGCCGGTCGCGGACATCGACGCAGTGGTGTACGAGACGTGAGGTTCGCCGACACCAGCTTCTGGGTCGCCTCCCACCGTCGTCGGGAGACTCATCACGAAGCCGCCAAGGCTCTCTGGCTGGCCGACGCGGGGCCAGTGGTGACCAGCGATCTGGATCTGGGCGAGACCTGGACCTTCCTGCGCCGCCGCGAGTCGCACGCCCGTCCGGTTTCTTGATCTCGCCGAGGGGATCGCCCCGGGTCGGGTACGCGGGGTCGGTGCCGACGATGTCGAACAGGCCTGGCAGTGGCTTCGTCGCCACGACGAGCGCAACTACTCCTTCGTCGATGCGACCAGCTTCACGCTGATGCGGTCCGGTCGAATCCGTGAGGCCCTGGCATTCGACGGCGACTTCAGCGCCGCCGGTCTCGTCGAGGCCAGACCGTGAAGCGATAAAGCCCCCTGCGCCCGGCGAGCGCGTTCATGGGTTGCCGGTCGGCGCCGGCGGTTGCCGGTCGGCGCCGGGCCGTGGCGGGACAGCGACCGAGGTGACGTATGCTCGTCCGGTTGCCTCGGCGAGGGCGGTGCACTCACCGCCGTGATCGACGCGGACGACGGGCCGTTTCCGGCCCGTCCGTGCCCGCCATCGCGCCGTGGCCGCAGACGAGACATGTCACCGCTAGTCGAGGAGTACACCGTCGTGGCCGAGGTTCGTATCACCGCCGAGCAGCGCACCGAGTTCGGGAAGGGCGCGGCGCGGCGCACCCGGCGCGCCGGGCAGATCCCCGCCGTGCTCTACGGCCACGGCAGCGAGCCGGTGCACCTGGCGCTGCCCGCGCTGGAGTTCGCCCGCGCACTGCGCGAGCACGGCCGCAACGCCGTGCTCACCCTCGCCCTGGGTACCGGGCCGCAGCTGGCGCTGCCCAAGACGGTGGTCACCCACCCGATCCGCAACTACATCGAGCACGTCGACCTGCTGGTCATCAAGAAGGGCGAGAAGGTCGTCGTCGAGGTGGCCGTGCACATCGAGGGCGAGGCCGAGTCCGGCAGCATGGTCTACCAGGAGATGGACCGGATCGAGGTCGAGGCCGACCCGATGAGCATCCCCGAGTCGATCACCGTCTCGGTGGAGGGCGCCGAGATCGGCACCCAGGTGCTGGCCGGGCAGATCGAGCTCCCCGACGGCGTGTCGCTGCGCACCGACCCCGAGTACCTGGTTGCCATCGTGGCCGCCGCGCCGACCGCCGCCGACATGGAGGCCGCGGTCGACGCCGAGGGCGCCGGAGTCGTCGAGGACGCTCCGGAGACCGACGCGTCCGGGAAGTCCGGCGACGGTGACAAGTCCGGCGAGTAGCGAACCGGCGGCCGGGCCCGGCCTGGTGGTCGGGCTCGGCAACCCCGGGCCGAAGTACGACGACACCCGGCACAACGTCGGGTTCGCCGTCGTCGACCGGCTGGCCGCCCGGATCGGCGACCGGTTCGGCGTACACAAGGCCTCCGGCAACACCGCCGAGGTCGCCGACGGCCGGCTCGGCGGGCGCCGGGTGGTGCTGGCCAAGCCGCGCTCGTACATGAACGTCTCGGGCGGGCCGGTGGTGGCCGTGCTGCGCTACTTCGGGGTACCGGTCACCGACCTCATCGTGGTGCACGACGACCTCGACCTCGCGTTCGGCACCGTGCGACTCAAGCGCGGCGGCGGCGAGGGCGGGCACAACGGGCTGCGCTCGATCAGCCGATCCACCGGCACGCGGGACTACCTGCGGGTCCGTTTCGGGATCGGCCGCCCGCCGGGTCGGCAGGATCCGGCCGACTACGTGCTGCGCCGCTTCGCCGCGGCCGAGCGAACCGACGTCGAGCTGGCCGTCGAGCTGGCCGCGGACGCGGTCGAGGAGCTGCTGCGGGTCGGGCTGGAGCCGGCACAGAACCGCTTCCACGCGCTGAGCCCCTGAACCGGCGCCCGTCCGGCCGAGAATCCAGACCGAACCGGTGGCCGAATCGGGCCCGTGACCGACACCACGCTCACGGGGCGGCGACCATCTCCCGGGTGGCGGTCCGGCGCAGCTTGCCCGACGGGGTCTTGGGCAGCGACCCGGGCGCGACGACGACCACCCGGGCCGGCCGGGCGCCCACCGCGTCCAGCACCCGGGCGGTCACCTGCTTGCGGATCGACGCCTCGGCCGCCGGGTCCCCGGCCTTGCGGGACTCGACCACCACCGCGAATGATTCGCGACGGCTCGTGCCGACGCCGCCGCCGGCGTCCAGGCGCACCGCCACCGCGTTGCCCGCGCGCACCCCGTCGACGGTGTCGGCGGCCCGCTCGACATCGGTGGGGTAGATGTTGCGGCCGCCCATGATGATCACGTCCTTGAGTCGGCCGCAGACCACGATCTGCCCGCCGACCAGGTATCCCTGGTCGCCGGTGTCCAGCCAGCCGTCGGCGTCCATGGTCGGCACCGGACCCGACACGGTGAGGTAGCCGGGGGTGACCGAGTCGCCGCGCAGCTGGATCGCGCCGACCGCGCGCTCCCCCAGCACCGCGCCGTCGGCGTCCACCACCCGCGCGGTCAACCCGGGCAGCGGCGGGCCGAGCAGCGGGAACCGCCGCACCGGCCGCTCGGCCTCGCCGACCGAGACCTCCGAGGGCGCCGTCCCGGCACCGGCCGCGGCCACCGGCACCGCCCGGCCCTCCGCCTCCAGCGCGTGGGCGTCGACCACGTCGACCTCCAGCCCGGTGTCCAGTGGCGCGAAGGAGACCCCGAGCGCGGTCTCGGCCATACCGTAGGCGGCGACGACGCACTCCGGGCGCAGCCCGAACCGCGCGCCGGCGGCGGTGAAGGCAGCGACCGAGTCCGGGTCGATCGGCTCGGCGCCGTTGAGCGCGAAGCGCAGCGAGGACAGCTCCAGCGACCCGTCGTCGGCGTGCGCGAGCTGGCGGCCGAGCATGGCGTAGGCGAAGTTGGGCGCGGCGGTCACTGTGCCGCCGTAGCGGCTGATCAGCTCCGGCCACAGCAGCGGCCGGGTGAGGAAGTCGACCGGGGTGACCGTCACCAGCTCCAGCCCGGCGGCCATCGGCAAGGTCAAGAACCCGACCATGCCCATGTCGTGGAACAGCGGCAGCCAGGACACCATCACGTCCTGCTCCGGGCGCAACCTTGCCCCGGTGAGCATCGCGGTGAGGTTGGCGTAGAGGTTGCGGTGGGTGATCCGCACGGCCTTCGGCTCGGCGGTGGAGCCGCTGGTCAGCTGCAGCAGCGCGGTGTCGTCCTCGCCCGCGTCGGCCGGTTCGATCGGGGCCGCCGCGGGGTCGGTGCCCAGCTCGGCGATCCGCCGGACCCGGATGCCCCGGGCGGTCAGCACGTCGGCCAGCGGTTCGAACGGCGGCCCGAGCAGTACCAGCCCGGCATCGACCATGCTCAGCACGGTGACCGTGTCCTCGGCCCACACCGCCAGGTCGGTGCGCGGGGTGGGCTGGTGCAGCATGGTGACGCTGCCGCCGGTCAGCCACACCGCCTGCGCGGCCGGGGCGATCAGCGCGGGCTCGCCGGCCAGCAGGGCCACGGCGGTGCCCGGCGGCACGCCGTCGGCGACGAGGTCGGCGGCCATCCGCCGGGCGGTGGCGTGGATCTCCGGCCAGCCCCGGCGCACCGGCGCCGAGGGCTCACCGGTGACCATCCCCCTGGTGGACAGGCGGGCACTGGTCAGCAACAGATCGAGGAATCGGCTCACACTCGGAGAGCGTACGTGCGAGTAGCCTCGGCGGGCGTGTCCGAATCGTATGACGATCTCAGAACTCGTGTCCGCGCTCAGGTGAACAGTGCGCTACCTGGGGCCCTCAAGGATTTGAAGTCGCTGGTGCGAATCCCGAGCGTCTGGGCGGACCCGGCGCACCGGTCGGACACCGAACGCAGCGCCGCCGCGATCGCCGACCTGGCGCGCGCCGCCGGGGCCGCCCAGGTCGAGGTCCTCACCGCCGACGGCGGCGCGCCGGCCGTACTCGCCCACTGGCCGGCGGAGCGCGGGCCGACCGACAGCGAGGACCCCACCCCGACACCCACCGCGCTGCTGTACGCCCACCACGACGTGCAGCCCACCGGCGGCGACGAGCTGTGGACCAGCCCGCCGTTCGATCCGACCGAACGCGACGGCCGGCTCTACGGGCGGGGCGCGGCGGACGACAAGGCCGGGGTGATGCTGCACCTGGCGGTGATCCGGGCCTTCGGCGGCCGCCCGCCGGTGAACGTGACGCTGTTCGTGGAGGGCGAGGAGGAGTCCGGCTCCCCCACCCTGGACCGGCTGCTCGCCGAGCACCACGACCGGCTGGCCGCCGACGTCATCGTGATCGCCGACTCGGGCAACCCGGCCACCGACGTCCCGGCGCTGACCACCAGCCTGCGCGGGCTGGTCGACTGCACGGTCGAAGTGGCCATGCTGGAGCGGCCGGTGCACTCCGGGGTCTACGGTGGCCCGCTGGGTGACGCGCTGACCGCGCTGTGCCGGCTGCTGGCCACCCTGCACGACGACAAGGGCCGGGTCGCGGTGCCCGGCCTCGTGGTGCGCGGATCGGCGACCCCCGACCTGGACGAGGCCACCTTCCGCTGCGACGCCGGGGTGCTCGACGGGGTGCAGCTGCTCGGCGCGGGCACGCTGCCCGAGCGGCTGTGGTACTCCCCGGCCATCGCGGTGCTGGGCATCGACACTGGAGACGGGGCGCCACCGGTCGACCGGGCGGCGAACGTGCTGCTGCCCCGGGCCCGGGCGGCGGTGAGCCTGCGGCTGGCCCCTGGCGACGACCCGGTCCGGGCGCAGGACCAGCTGACCGGGCACCTCCGAGCGCACGCGCCGTGGGGCGCCCGGGTGACGGTGACCCCGGGTGCGGCGGCTGCCCCGTTCGAGCTGGACACCGCGGGCCCGCCGCATGACACGGTGTACGACGCCGCTCGGCGGACGTTCGGCGAGGCCTACGGCAACGCGGCGGTGGAGATGGGCATCGGCGGTTCGATCCCGTTCATCGCCGAGTTCGCCCGGGCGTTCCCGGGTGCCGCGGTGCTGGTCACCGGGGTCGGCGACCCGGCGAGCCGCTGGCACGGCATCGACGAGAGCCTGTCGCTGGACATGTTCGCCAAGGCGGTGTTGGCCGAGGCACTGCTGCTCACCGAGCTGCGCTAGCCGGTGGGCGGGTATCGTCGGGCGACGAGACCAGATGGGCTGGTCGCCGGATGGGTTGCCATGATCGGTCGTATTTCCCGGATGACCGGGGCCGCAGCGGTGGTCGGTTTCCTGGCGGCCATCGCTGTGCTGATCCCGGTCGGAAGCGCCTGGCAGAGCTTCGAAGGGCTGCTGGACACCGCACCGGCCGTCAACCAGAGCAACCGCACTCTGCCGGTTGCCTCCACCCTGCTCGACTCACGGGGGCGGCCGTTCGCCCGGATCTACGACAAGCAGTACCGGCTCACCGCCACCACCGAGCAGACCGGCGACGCGATCCGCAAGGCCGTGGTGGCGGTGGAGGACCGCCGCTTCTACGAGCACCGCGGCGTGGACTGGTACGGCGTGGGCCGGGCGATGCTGGACAACGTGGTTTCTTCCGGGGATCCACTGTCCGGCCAGGGTGCCTCCACGATCACCATGCAGTACGTGAAGAACCACCGGCTCTACGCGGTGGCCGACACCGAGGAGCAGCAGGACGCCGCCGTCGCGGACAATCTGGGACGCAAGCTGCTGGACATCCAGCTCGCGCTCACCGTGGAACAGCGCACGCCGAAGGAGGAGATCCTCACCCGCTACCTGAACGCGGTGTACTTCGGCAACAAGGCCTACGGCATCCGCACCGCGGCCAACACCTACTTCGGGGTGGAGCCGGACGCGCTCAGCGTCCCGCAGGCCGCTCTGCTCGCCGGCATGATCAAGTCTCCAACGGCGTTCGACCCGGTGCGAAAGCCCCGGGAGGCCCAGCTGCGGCGCAGCGTCGTGCTCGCCCTGATGCGTGACTCCGGTGTGATCACCCAAGCGGAGCAGGACGCCGCGAACGCCGCCCCGCTCGGCATCCGCACCCCGCTGGCCCGGACCGGGTCCGGCTGCGCCGCGGCCGAGCCGGCCACCGGCCTGTTCTGCGCCTACACCCTGGACTACCTGGCCGCCACCGGGGTGCCGCTGGCCAAGCTGCAGACCGGCGGTTACGTCGTGCGCACCACCCTCGACCTGGACACCGCCCGGGTCGCCGACCAGGCCGCCACCCGGCAGGTACCGGTTCCGGCCATCAAGGGCATTGCGAACGCCATCGCGATCGTCGCGCCGGGCACCGACCGGCATCCCGTGGTGGCGCTGGCCGCCAACCGCGACTTCGGCCCGAACGCCGCCGCCGGGCAGACCTCGTACCCGATCGCCTCCGCGCCGGCCCCGCATGGTGCCGGCTCGGTGTACAAGATCTTCACCGCGGCGGCCGCGCTGCGCCAGGGGGTCAACCTCAACACCGAGCTGGACGTGCCGGAGAACTACACCTCGCGGGTGTTCCGCAACGCCGGCGAGCCGTACACGGTGAAGAACGCCGGTGACTACCGGGGCCAGATGTCGCTGCAGCAGGCGCTCGCGTCTTCGCCGAACACCGCGTTCGTCGCGCTGGAGGACCACATCGGCTCCATCACGCCGATCGTGGACATGGCCTGGGCGTTGGGCATGCGAGAGAGCCTGAAGGTGCCGGACTCCCAGGGTGGCACCGTCGGGGACGCGGTGAAGGCCGACCAGCGGGCGTCGTTCACCCTGGGTCCGGTGCCGGCCAGCCCGCTGGAGCTGGCCAACGTGGCCGCCACGCTGATGAGCAAGGGCCGGTGGTGCCCACCGACGCCGATCAACGCGGTCCTCGACTCGGACGGCGCACCGGTGGCGCTCACCGAGGAACCCTGCGCGGAGGCGGTCTCGCCCGACCTGGCCGACGCGCTGGTCGATGGGCTGAGCACGGACCACACCGGCGGCACGGCCACCCGGCCGGCCGGCGCGGCGGGCTGGAAGCGGCCCATGCTCGGCAAGACCGGCACCACCCAGGACAGCAAGTCAAGCGCGTTCGTCGGGGCCACCCCGCAGCTGGCCGGCGCGGTGATCACCTGGTCGGACGGGGCGCAGCCGCGCCCGGTCTGCGTCAACCCGCCCCGGCTGTGCGGCAGCGGCAACCTGTTCGGCGCCACCATCCCGGCCACCACCTGGTTCGCCACCATGTCGCCGCTGCACCGCAACCTGCCGGTCATCGCGCTGCCGAAGGCCAGCCCGGAGTACACCGACGGCGGCAAGGTGGAGGCCGAGGGATCCGGCGACGATGACGACGACGACGATGACGATGACGACGACAGGGATGACGACGACAGGGATGACAGGGATGACGACGAAGAAGATGACGACGACGACTAGCGGGGCCCGGGCCTGATCAGCCGCGGCCGGCCACCGCCAGGGTCAATGCCGCTGGTCAGGCTGCCATGTCCGGCCTCCGCGGTACACCGCGGCACGTCATGGAAGACGCGGCGGAGATCGTCGCGGTCGATGCGCGGTCAGCCCTCCGCCAGCTCGGCGGCCAGCAGCCACTCCTCCTCGACCCGGCTGCGCTCAGCGAGCACCTCGCGCAGCTCGGCGTCCAGGGCCAACAGCCGGGGGCCATCGGTGGCGGCGTCCACCAGCGCGTCGTGCAGCTCGGTCTCCCTGGCTGTGAGCACCTCCAGCCGCCGCTCCAGCCGTTTGGCCTGCTTGCGCGCCTCCCGTTGCTCGGCCGCCGCACTCCGCGCGTCGTCAGCGCGGGCGGCCCGTTCGGCCGCCCCGGATGCGGCCGCGGCCCGTTCGCCCGCTGGCCCGAGCACGCCGGATCCGGGCATCGCGGCGCGGCGGGCGAGGTACTCCTCGATGCCACCGGGCAGGTGGGTGAGCCGGCCGTCGCCGAACAGCGCGACCACGGTGTCGCACACCCGCTCGATCAGGTAGCGGTCGTGGCTGACCACCAGCAGGGTGCCCGGCCAGCTGTCGAGCAGGTCCTCCAGCCGTTGCAGCGTGTCGATGTCCAGGTCGTTGGTCGGCTCGTCGAGGACCAGCACGTTGGGCTCGTCCATCAGCAGCCGGGTCAGCTGCAGCCGCCGCCGCTCACCACCGGACAGCTCGGCCACCGGCGTCCACTGCCGGTCGGCCGGGAAGCCCAGCCGCTCCAGCATCGACGACGCGGTCAGCTCGTACTTCCCGACCGTGACGTACCGGGCCACCTGCTCGACCGCCTCCAGCACCCGTAGATGCTCCGGCACCTCGGCGAGTTCCTGGGTCAGGTGCGCCAGCCGAACCGTCGTGCCGGTCACCAGCCGACCGCCGTCCAGCGCCCGCGCGCCGGTCAGTGCGCGCAGCAGGGAGGTCTTGCCGGAGCCGTTGACCCCGACCAGGCCGACCCGGTCGCCCGGCCCGATCCGCCACGTCCCCCCATCCAGCAGCACCCGCCCAGCCGGCCTTCCGGCCCCCGACCCTCCGGCCTGCGGCCCTCCCGGCCGCACAGCTTTCGTCGGTCCCGTACAGCGTCGATCGGTGCTGTACGCGTCGCTCGCGGGGTGGGCGGGCGGGGGTTGGGCGGCGGGGACGCGGAGGACGGCGTCCTCCAGCTCCAGGACGGTTTTGCCCAGGCGGGACGAGGCGAACGAGAGCAGCTCCGGGGTGTTGCGGGGGGCGGGCACGTCCTCGATCAGCGCTTCGGCGGCCTCGATCCGGAAGCGGGGCTTCGAGGTGCGCGCGGGAGCGCCCCGGCGCAGCCAGGCCAGCTCCTTGCGGGCCAGGTTGCGCCGCCGCTCCTCGGCCGCGTCGGCCTGCCGGGAGCGCTCCGCGCGGGCGTACACCCAGTCCGCGTAACCGCCCAGGTAGGACTCCACCCGACCGCCCGCGACCTCCCAGGTGCGGGTGCACACCGCGTCCAGGAACCACCGGTCGTGGGTCACCACCACCACCGCGCAACGCCGGGCCACCAGGTGCTCGGCCAGCCACGCGATGCCCTCGACGTCGAGGTGGTTGGTCGGCTCGTCCAGCACCAGCAGGTCGAGTTCGGCGACCAGGGCGGCGGCCAGCGCCACCCGGCGGCGCTCACCACCGGACATCGCGTCCACCGTGCGCTCCAGCACGCCGCCGCCGTCGGCGAGCAGTCCCAGCCCGCCCAGCACCGTGCGCACCCTGGGATCCGCCGCCCACTCGTGCTCACCGGCGTCGGCGCGCACCCCCAGGCCGGCCAGCACCACCTCCCGCACGCCCGCTCCGGGCGGCAGCTCGGTGCGCTGGGTGACCACCGCGGTACGCAACCCCCGCACCGCGCTGACCCGCCCGGAGTCGGGCGGACGGACGCCGGTGAGCACCTCCAGCAGGGTGGTCTTGCCGCCACCGTTGAGCCCGACCACGCCGACCCGCTCACCGGCCGCCACTCCCAGCGACACCGCGTCCAGCAGCACCCGGGAACCGTCACCCGGCACGGTCGCGGTCACCGCCTCGAGGTTGACCAGGTTCGTCACCTTGCGCTCGGCCACCGTCGGCTACGCCCAACCCGGTGTGGGCGGCGGGCCGGACGGCGGCGCACCGCTGGGTGCCGGTTCCGGATCCTCCACCACCCGGGCACCGGGCACCGGCCCATGCGCCACCCGCACGCCCCGGCAGACCCCGGCGCCGGCCAGCTCGGCGGCCACCTGGACCGCGGCCGCCTCGTCGGGGCACAGGAACGCGCAGCTCGGCCCCGACCCGGAGACGATGCCGGCCAGCGCGCCCGCCTCCACCCCGGCCCGCAGGGTACGGCGCAGCGACGGCTCCAGGCTGACCGCGGCGGCCTGCAGGTCGTTGCCCAGCAGCAGCGCCAACTGCCGAGGGTCGCCGCCGGACAGCGCCTCCAGCACCGGCTCCACCGCCCCCGCGCGGGGCGGCCCCGAGCTCAAGCCGGTGGCTGCGCTGGCCACCCCGCGCAACCGGTCCAGCTCGGCGAACACCGACGGGGTGGCCAGGCCGCGCTGATGCAGCGCGATCACCCAGTGCACGCTGTGCCGGGTCAGCACCGGCACCAGCCGCTCACCCCGCCCGGTGCCCAGCGCGGTACCACCATGCAGCGCGAAGGTGACGTCGCTACCCAGCCCGGCGGCCAGCGGAGCCAGCTGGTCTCGGGGCAGGTCCAGCTTCCACAGCGCGGCCAGACCGACCAGGGTGGCGGCCGCGTTCGCGCTGCCGCCGGCCATCCCGCCGGCCACCGGGATCGCCTTGCGCAGCACCACCCGCACCAGCGGCTCCCGCCCGACGTACCGGGCCAGGGCGAGCACCGCCCGCCAGGCCAGGTTCCGCTCGTCGGCCGGCACCTCGACCGCGCTGCCCTCGGCGCCCTCGCCGAACACCTCGACCCCGGGCTGGTCGGTGGCCGCCACGGTCACCTCGTCGAACAGGCTCACCGCGTGGAAGACCGTGACCAGGTCGTGGAACCCGTCCGGGCGGGTGTCGCCGACGGCGAGGTGCAGGTTCACCTTGGCCGGAACCCGGACGGTGACCGGTGGGGGGACGACGGCGAGCACCCCGCAACCCTAGTTGCGCGCCTGGCGGGGCTCGCGGGCGATCCGGGCGAAGTCGGCCACGGTGAGCTGCTCGGCCCTGGTCATCGGGTCGATCCCGGCGGCCAGCAGCGCCTTCTCGCACGCTCCGGTGGACCCGAAGTGGCCGGCCAGCGCCGACCGCAGCGCCTTGCGTCGCTGGGCGAAGGCCTCGTCCACCAGCGCGAACACCACCTCCCGAGCGACGGCGCCGTCGTTCGGGCAGTCGTCCGGGCCGTCGTCCGGGCCGTCGTTCGGGCCGTCCGAGGCGCCGTCCGGGCCGCCCGGGGCCGGTGGGTCTCGCCGGGTGAAGGCGAGCAACGCGGAGTCGACCCCCGGCACCGGCCAGAACACCGCGCGGGGCACCGGGCCGGCCCGACGGGCCCGCGCGTACCAGGCCAGCTTGGCGCTCGGCGCGCCGTAGGCACGGCTACCAGGCGGGGCGGCCAACCGGTCGACCACCTCCGCCTGGACCATCACCAGGCCGTGGCGCACCGAGGGCAACCGCTCCAGGATCGTCAGCAGCACCGGCACCCCGACGTTGTAGGGGAGGTTCGCCACCAGCACCGTCGGCGGCGGCAGCGCGGCGGGCAGATCGACCGGGCGCAGCGCGAGCGCGTCGAGGGTCAGCACGGTGAGCCGGGCGGCCGCGGCGGAGTAGCGGGCGGCCACCGTCTCGGGCAGCGCGGCGGCCAGCCGGGGGTCGATCTCCACCGCGAGCACCCGGGCAGCCGGTTCGTCGGCGAGCAGGGCCAGAGTGAGCGAGCCCAGCCCGGGTCCGATCTCCAGCACCACGTCGTCCGGAGTCAGCGCGGCCAGCCGGGCGATCCGGCGCACGGTGTTGGCGTCGTGCACGAAGTTCTGGCCGAGGCGTTTGGTAGGGCGCAGGCCGAGCCGCTCGGCGAGCCGGCGCACCTCGGCCGGACCGAGCATCGCCGGCCCGGCTGCGTCGGCACCGGCGGCTGCTGCGGCTGCACCAGCGGCTGCTGCGTCGGCACCGGCGGCTGCTGCGTCGGCACCGGTTCCGGCGGCGGCTGCGTCGGCACCGGCACCGGCGTCCCCGGGGCCGACCACCCCGGTCTCGGCGGGCGCCGCGTGCTCAGGCTCCGTTGCGGGACAGGCCGAGCTTGCGGGAGCAGCCAGGCCAGGCGCCGAAGCCGCCGCGGGAGTCCCGGACCTTCTGGGCAACGGCGATCTGCTCCTCACGGCTGGCCTGGTGCGGATACGGCGCGTACTGGCCGCCACCGTTGGACCGCCAGGTCTGGGCATCGAACTGCAGACCACCGTAGTAGCCGTTGCCGGTGTTGGCGTTCCACCGCCCACCCGCCTCGCACTTGGCCAACCGGTCCCACACCGCGCCCATCGACACCTTCTGGGCGAGCGCGGGGTTGGTGCCCAGCCGGACCAACCGCGGCTTGGGCAGCCTGATGAGCCCGCCGCGGATCTTCTGCCGGCTCACCTCCTTGCCGTTCTTCACCCGCACCCGGTAGACGGCGGTGAGCTCGCCCGGCACGCCCGGATCCTGGATGACCCGTTCCCCCTTGGCCAGCTTCGGGTCCTCGACGATCTTCACCGGAGCCGGGACCCGGGTGTGCACGGTGATCTCGCCGCCGCCGTCGCGCACCACCTGCACCTTGTCGCCGTCCTCCAGCACCGTGTCCGGCGCGGGCACGGTGATGTCCTCCGACCCGATCGGCACGCCCAGCTCGGCGAGCACCTCCTGCACGGTGCCGCTCTTGACCGCGACCTTGCGGGCGGCCCGCGCCCCGTCGACCAGGGTGACCGTGCGGACCAACGACACCTCCAGGGACAGCCCGTCCAGCGGGATCTCGGTGTCCGCGGCCGGGTCGGCAGCCCCGGGGCCCGGCACGGCTGCGCCGGTGGCCGGGCCGGTGGCCGGCACCCGGGCGGACCCGCGCCCGGGCCGGGACGCGCTTTTCGTCGGCTTGGACTGCATGCCCAGCCCGCGTAGCGCCTCCCGCACCGAACTGGCGGTGGTCCAGACCCGCCGGGTGGCCGCACCATCGACCAGGGTGAGCTCCCGGGCCCGGTTGAGCACGATGTGGTCGCCGTCGACGATCCGGATGCTGCCGGCGGGCTCCAGCCGGTCCCGGGAGGTGAGGGTGAGCCCAGCCGCCCGGACCGCGCCGTAGACGTTGTTCGCGTAGGTGTGCACGGTGCGGTCGCGCCCGTCGACGGTGAGGGTGATGGTCTTGTCCAACGCGACCGCGACCACTCCGCCGACGAACATGGTGAACATCATCGCGGTCACCAGCGCGATCACCAGCGGGCGCCGGGCAGCGGCACGGTCCACGAATGTGTCCAGTCGTCGTCGGGTCTCCCGCGGTCGGGAACTGCGCGACGTTGCGGCGTGCCAGGGAGCGGTCACGGAACCGTAACGAGGCCCGACCGGACACCCAAGGCGTCAGGTGGGCCCTGCGATGAGCGGGCCGATTACTGAGACGAACTGCTCGACTACGATGAGTTACACTACGTTAAGTAGTTGCCGGAGCCAGTTCGGCCAGTCGGAAGACCCGCTCGGCGTTTTCCCGGACGGTGTCGGCGAGTCGCCGTTCGTCCACCTCGCGCACCTCGGCGAGCGCACGCACGGTCCAGGGCAGGCAGTACGGCTCGTTGGCCCGGCCGCGGTGCGGGTGCGGGGTCAGGTACGGGGCGTCGGTCTCCACCAGCAGCAGCTCGGCGGGCGCCAGCGCGGCGGCCTCCCGGAGCCCCCGGGCGTTACGGAACGTGATCGGACCGGCGAACGACATGACGTACCCGGCGTCCGCGCAGCGTCTGGCCATCGCGGCATCGCCGGAGAAGCAGTGGAAGATCACCGTCTCCGGAGGCCCTTCGGCGGCAAGCACCGCCAGCACGTCGTCATGAGCGTCCCGGTCGTGGATCATCAATGGCTTGCCCAGCCGCTTGGCCAGATCGATGTGCCAGGCGAACGCGGCGCGCTGTTCGGCCGGCTCGGCGCAGCCCTCCAGCTTGCCGGGCCAGTGGTAGTCCAGCCCGGTCTCGCCCACCGCGACCACCCGCTCGGCGGCGGCCAGCCGCTCGAGCTCCGCCCGCGCCGCGTCGTCCAGTGCGTTCGCCCGGGTCGGATGCAGCGCGACGGCGGCCAGCACCCGGTGGTCCCACCCGGCCGCCTCGACGGTCCAGCGCGCGGCGTCGAGGTCGTCGGCCACGGTCACCGCGGCGACCACTCCCACCGCCTCGGCCCGGTCCATCGCCGCCCGCACGCTCTCCGGAGCGCGCCCGGCGGCGGCGTCCAGGTGGGTGTGCGCGTCGACCACCGGGGCGAGCAGCGGCTCGGGCGCCGGCGGGCGTTCCCTCATGGCCTGCGGCCCCGTGAGTGGCGAGTGCGGCTATGGCCGCACTCGCCACTCACGAGGCCGGAGGCCATGAGCCGGGAACGTCCGCCGGCGCCCGAGCCGCTGCACGCCCCGGTGGTCGACGCGCACACCCACCTGGACGCCGCCGCCGGGCGCACACCCGGGGCCGTGCGGGCGGC
>JBQTKB010000006.1:0-86112 GCA_052386505.1 Pseudonocardia sp. | reverse complement strand
TGACGTTCCTGGTCGGCGACAACGGGTCGGGAAAATCCACGCTGGTGGAGGCGATCGCTGTGGCCGCCGGCTTCAACGCCGAAGGTGGCTCACAGTCCTTCCGGTTCGCCAGTCGCGCGTCGGAGTCGTGCCTCGGGGAGTACCTGATCCCGCGGTGGGGCACCCGTAAGCCCCGCACGGGGTACTTCCTGCGGGCGGAGTCGTTCCCCAGACGTGGCCGAGCGCGAGCTGCCAGTAGTCCAGCGTCAGCCCGCCCACGGTGTGCTGATCTCGGCCAACCCGGAGGCCGCCGACTGGCTGCACGCGGCGTACGGACCCGCACCGGACGCTTCCTGGGTCGAGCTGCTGGCCGACGCCGCCCGGAACGACCTGCGCCTGCCGTTCCCGACTCTCCCGCTGCTCGCCCGGGCCCGCGCCGTGGCCGCTGGCCGGGAGCGTGGGCCAGCGCGGCTGCGGCTGCGCGACGCCACCGGGCGCTGGCTGGTCCTGCACGCGTCCTGCATGGCGGGGACTCCGTCGGGGAACGGGGCGGTGGCCGTGGTCGTCGAGCCCGCGACCAGCGCGGAGGTGGCGCCGATCGTCACCGAGGCATACGGCCTGAGCCGGCGCGAGCGGGAGGTCGTCAGCGGCTCGCCCGGGGGTTCGCCACCTCCGAACTGGCTCGGCACCTGCACCTGTCCCCGCACACCGTGCGGGACTACGTGAAAGCCGTGTTCGAGAAGGTCGGGGTGACCAGTCGCGGCGAGCTCGTCGCGAAGCTGTTCGCCGAGCACTACGCCGACCCGATGCACGACGCCCTGGTGCACGGCGACTGACCGCGGCGCGTGCGATCGTTAACCGTTCGGTAACCTAAAGGCCCCGCACCCTCAGGAGGGCTGATGGCCCAGAAGCAGGCGACTCGAGCACCCGGTGCGCCGCGGCGGATCGGGCTGGTTCTCGGTGCCGGCGGGCTGCTCGGCTCCACCTGGATGGTCGGTGCCCTGGCGGCGTTGTCCGAACGGTTGGAGCGGCCGCTGGGGTCGCTCGACCTGCTCGTCGGTACCAGCGCGGGCAGCGTGTTGGCTGCCGCGCTGCGCTCGGGCCTGAGCGTCGAGGAACTGGTCGCCCACCAGCGCGGAGAACCGGTGCGCGGGGTGCCGGCCATGCGCGACATGGAACGCGAGACCGGTGACGGCATGCCACCCCTGCCTTACCCGTGGGTCGGCTCGCCACGGCTGATCGCCCGGGTAGCCACCGGCCCACACCGGGTGCGTCCACTGGTGGCCGCCAGCGCACTACTGCCGCTGGGCCGGGCGCGGTTGCACTCGGTGGTGGCCCTGATGGACGGCATCCAGAACCGACTGGGGGTCACCGAGGACCTGTGGGTGCCGGGACCGCCGCTGTGGGTGGTCGCGGTGGACTACGACAGCGGGCGCCGGGTGGTCTTCGGCCGCGACGGCGGGCCGGCCGGCTCACTGGCCGACGCGGTGCTGGCCTCGTGCGCGATTCCCGGCTGGCTGGCGCCCAGGACGATCGGCGGCCGGCGCTACATCGACGGTGGGGCGGCCTCGGTGACCTCGCTGGACCTGTTGGCCCGCACCGACGAGCTGGACGAGGTCTACGTGCTGGCGCCGCTGGCCAGCTCCCGCTACGACCGCCCGGGAGACCCGCTGGCGCACGCCGAACGCATGGTGCGCCGGGTGGTAACCGGTTGGCTGGGCCGGGAGGTGCGCGCGGTGCGGTCCCGCGGCGTCCGGGTCCATGTGATCATGCCGGGACCGGAGGACCTGGCGGCGATGGGTGGCAACGTGATGAACCCGCGTCGGCGGGCCCGGGTGCTGGAGACTTCGCTGCGGACCTCCGCCGCGCGGCTCGAGGTCGCCACGCGCCGCGCGGCCTGACCAGCGCCTCGCTTTGACATCGGCGGCGCGCCGGCTCGATCATGGCGCGGTGCCCTTCCCGATGCCGGTGACCGACTCGGTGTTCTTGCTCGCCGAGTCCCGCGAACACCCGACGCACGTCGCCGGACTGCAGCTGTTCAGCCGCCCGGACGGTGCCGGGCCCGACTACGCCTCGACCACCTACCGACAGCTGCTGGGCTACACCGAGCTGTCCCGGACGATGCGGCTGCGCCCGCACCGCTCCCCCGCGACCCTGGGCCAGTGGGCGTGGCAGGAGGATCCGGAAGTCGAGCTGGACTACCACGTGCGGCTGTCCGCGTTGCCCAGCCCGGGACGGGTGCGCGAGCTGCTGGAGCTGGTGTCCCGGCTGCACGGCACCCTGCTCGACCGGCACCGGCCGCTGTGGGAGTTCCACCTGATCGACGGCCTGGCCGACGGCCGGTTCGCGACCTACACCAAGGTGCACCACGCGCTGATGGACGGCGTGACCGCCGTGCGGCGGCTCAGCCGTGGCCTGACCACCGACCCGACGCTGCCCGGGTTCCCACCCTGGGCGGCTCTGGGGTCGGCACAGCCCGCGCCGGCCGGAGTGCTCGGCGGGCACTCCGACGGACCAGGGGCGCTGGCCACCGTGCGCTCGGTGGCACGGACCGCCGCCGAGGTGATCGGGGCGCCGCCGGCGGTGGTCCGGGCCGTGCTCGACCTGGTGCGCGACAGCGGCGTGACCCGACCGTTCGACGCCCCGCGGACCATGTTCAACGTGCGGATCGGCGGCGCGCGACGGTTCGCCGGGCAGTCCTGGTCGCTGGAGCGCATCCGGGCGGTCGCCAAGACCGCCGACGCCACGGTGAACGACGTCGCGGTGGCGATGTGCTCCGGTGCGTTGCGCCGCTACCTGATCGACCGCAACGCGCTGCCGGACCGGCCGCTGGTGGCGATGCTCCCGGTGTCGCTGCGCGCCGCGGCGGCGGGCAACGGAGCTCCTGGCGCGGCCGACTCGTTCGGCGGCAACGCGATCGGGGCGATTCTGTGCGACCTGGCCACCGAACTCGCCGACCCGGCTGCCCGGCTGGCCCGGGTGTCCGGTTCCACCCGCCGGGCGAAGGCGATCATGAGCGGTCTGAGCACAGCCGAGATGCTCGGCCTGACCTCGTTCATGGTCGGCGGGATGGCGCTCGGCCCGGTCCCCGGGCTGGCCCGGAACCTGCCCCCGCCCTTCAACCTGATCATCTCGAACGTGCCGGGCAGTCGCGACGTGCAGTACTTCCGCGGCGCCCGGATGCTGGAGAGCTATCCGCTGTCGATCCCGGCGGACGGACAGGCCGTGAACATCACCCTGACCAGCTACGCCGACCAGATCGCGTTCGGCATCGTCGGCTGCCGTCGCACCGTCCCGCACCTGCAGCGGTTGCTGGACTACCTGGACCTGGAGCTGGCCACGCTGGAGACTATTCACCCCGGGTGACCGACGGCCCGGCACCTCACCGGACAGGCGACACCTGAAACGGGAATGACCGTTCAGGTGATCACACTTCACCCGCTCTGGCCGTCTTTTCCCAATCCGCCCCGGCGCCCCCGCCCCTGCACATACGCTCCGCGCATACCCCGCACCTGAGGGTCCGGGAACGACACGGAGGGAGCGCGCACGTGCGGCCTAGAGGGCGGTGCCGACGACGATTCTGGCACCAATGAGGATCCTGGGGCCGCTGAGAATCTTGGGGTCGATGAGGATCCCGGTGGCGGCGTGTGCCGTCGCGGTGGCCCTGGCGCCAGCCGCGCACCAGGTCCCGGTCGACCTCGGGTGGCAGAACCGCGCGTTGCCGGTGCTCGACGACGATGCGTCGTGCGAACGCCCGTCCGACGTGCTGGACCTGTCGAACTGGAAGCTCCAAGCGGCCGACAGCGAGCCCGGCGGGTCGAAGGAAGGCCCGATGGAGATTCTGCAGCCCGAACTCGGCAACCGGATCGTCTCGGCCGTCTTTGAGGTGACCCCCGGCTGCGAGGCCGTGGTGTTCAGCGCCGGCGTCGACGGCGCGACCACCAAGGGTTCCAAATACCCGCGCTCCGAACTGCGGGAGATGACCGACGGCGGAGGTTCCGAAGCGGCCTGGTCGTCGAGTTCGGGCGTGCACACCCTCACCGTCACCGAAGCGTTCACCCACCTCCCCAATGACAAGCCCCACCTGGTGAGCGCGCAGATCCACGACGGCAAGGACGACGTGTCGGTGTTCCGGCTCGAGGGCACCAAGCTCTACGTCACCGACGGCGACAACGCCCAGGCCAACCTGATCGACGGCAACTACGAGATCGGCACTCCGTTCGAGGCCAAGTTCGTGGTCCAGGGCGGCGAGGTCAAGGCTTACTACAACGGCCAGCTCAAGGTCACGATGAAGAAGTCGTTCTCCGGCGGGTACTTCAAGGTCGGCGCCTACACCCAGGCCAACTGCGAGAACTCCAAGCCCTGTGAGTTCGACAACTACGGTCAGGTCGCGGTGTTGGACCTGCAGGTCAGCCACTCCGACACCGCCACCGACTGAACCGGCCGACCGAAACCGGTCGGCGCCGCGTCGCCGGCCACTCCGGCGGGCCTAGCGGACAACGCCTCCCCCATCGGGTTAGATGGCCGGACTCCCCAAAGCCGATCCCCGACGGCCACGGGGTCGAGCGAAGGGTGACGCCGATGTCCTACGACGCGGTGGGCGTCTACACCCTGTTGATGGGTGACGAGAACGGCCCGGCGACGGTGAGTGTGCACACCAGCGCCGAGGACGCGTGGCGGGCCCTCGATCGTGAAGTGCGGGCGCGCTGCGGACTGCGGCCCCGACCCCGTCGGGTCGCCGATGCCGAGTCGGCCACCCGGCTGGCCGACGCGTGGCGCTCCGGCGACGTAGAGCGCCGCTTCTGGCAGATCCTGCCGCACCAGCTCCCGATCATGGTGCCGGCGATCGCCCGGCCGGTGCTGCCCGCCAGTCGCTGAGCAGGCCACGTCGGTCCCCCGCTCGTCCGTTCTGCCACGATCGCAACATCAGCTGCGCACTGGACGGTACCGGGATCTAGGACGCGACCTCCAGGTATGCCGGAAGTCATCGGCTGAGCCGTGCCTGGCCCGCCGACCGGATACCGGCGACCCAGCGGTCCAGGACCGCCCGGGTCGAGATGAGGGGCGGCCGGGCTCCCGGGTCCTCGACCAGACCGGCGCGCAGCAGGTCCCGCAGCGCCCCACCGGCCGGCAGGCGGCTCAACGGCGCCCCGCACGCGGCCGCCCGCAGTCCGGACGCGGCGTCCTGGTGACCACCCCGGGGCGGCCAGCCGGTGAGCGCGAACGACATCGTCGCCGCCAGCTGCCAGCTGTCCGACGCGGGACTGGCCGCCTCGCCGCGAGCCACCTCGGGCGCGAGGTAGTCCGGCGTGCCCAGGACGAACCCGTGCAGGGTGAGGGTGGCGTCGCCGCGGGCCCGGGCGATACCGAAGTCGATCAGGTGCGGCTGCCCGGCCGGGTCGACGAGCACGTTGCCCGGCTTCACGTCGCGGTGCAGCACCCCCTGCCGGTGCGCGGCGTCCAGCGCGTCCGCCAGCCGGGACCAGGTCATCGCGGCGGTCATATCGTCCATCGTGCCCCGGCCGCGGACCAGGTCGTCGAGCGTGCGGCCCTCCAGGTGGGCCATCACGATGACCAGGCCGTGCAGCCGGCTCAAACCCGGGTCGGACCGGCTGTCGACGAGGTCGAAGATCGACACGCAGTTCGGGTGGCGGACCGCGCCGAGCGCCCGCGCCTCACGGCCGATCCGCTGCTCGGTGTCCGCGTCCGGGGCATGCGCTGCCTTCAACGCCACCCGGTGACCGCGCTGGCGGTCGAAGGCGAGCCACACCCCACCGAATCCGCCGGCGCCCAACTGCCGGATCAGCTCGAACCGGGGTTCGACCCCGGCCGGTGGGCCGATCAGGGTGGGTGGCATCCGCGGCGCCGGAACGGCGGACGGCCGCACCGCTGCCGCAGGCATAGCCTCGGCCGGCATAGCTCGGGCAGGCATCCGGCCCGTCGGCGGCGCTCCCGTCGGTGGCGCTCCCGTCGGTGGCGCTCCCGTGGGCATCGTTCCAGCGCGCGGCGCCGGCACCACGAACCCGGCGGGCGGAGCGTCCGGGCTGGCCGGCTCGAGCCCCGGTGGGCCGATCCGGGCGCGCACCCGGTCGGGTGCTCCACGCATCCAGTCCCGCACCCGGGCGCCGGCGTTCGGGTGTTCCGGGCCCGGCGGTACGTCGCCCGCAGCCGGGCGCCCCGGGCCGGCGCCCGGGTGCGCAGCCGGGGCCGACTGCCCGCGGGCGGCGCGGATCCGTTGCTCGGCCGCGTGGCGCACCCTGGCCAACCGCGCGGCCAGCGCCGGCGTCGAGGCGGACGGCGCGGGCCCGCGTCGGGCCTGCTCGGCGACCGGGCCCCCGCCCGGTGCCGCCCACCCGGCGGTCTGGGGGCGCGGCCCCGGGCGGACCGGGGTCGGGCGCGCGGCTCCGCCGGGTGGCCGCAGCACCGGCACCGCGAGCACGCCGCCCAGCGCACCGAACAGCACGCCGGACCACAGTTGCGCGGTGGAACCGGCGGGCATCGTCGCGGTGGCCAGCGCGATCAGTGGCACCGGCAGCCAGCAGAAGGTGATCGCCCGGCGGGTACCCCGGCGCAACGCGAGCCGTGCCTGCAACCACACCAGCGGGAGGACGAACAGCGGGAACAGCACCAGCGGGGCGAAGAACAGCCCGGCCCGCACGGCGTCGGCGCTCAACGCATCGGTCACCGAGACGGCCCCGAGATAGTCCCCCTGGGTGACCCCGAGGCAGACCCTGGCGTCGAGCGAGAGCCGGCCCGCCCGGCCGAGCCCGGTGACCGAGCCGTCCGCCGCCCGGCGGAACAGCTCACCGGTGGCGGCGAACGCCAGCCAGGGCAGCAGGCCCGCGCCGAGCGCCACGACCGCGCACACCGCGCCGAGCGGAGCACCGAGCCGGCGCAGCCAGGCGCCGGCCACGGCCGCGGCCGCCGGCAGCAACCCCACCAGCAACCCGAATGCGGTGATCGCCCACGCCCAGTCCCCGGGGCAGACATCGGTCTGGAGCACGCCGCGCAGCCAGGAGAGCACGACGGCGACCACGGGAACCAGCGCGTCCAACCCACTACCTCCGCGAACCGGTGTCAGTCCGATCCACTATGGCATTGCCGGCCACCGCGGTCGTGAGCAGAGGGTGACGACACGGGGTGTCGCCCTCATCCGGGGGTATGAACCAGTGCGTCCGGGGTCAGCTCGGCCACATCGGCGTACCCGGCCAGGCCAACGGTCAGGTCGAGCTCGGTGAGCAGGCAGCGCAGCACGTGCCGCACGCCGTCCTGGCCGGCCAACCCCAGACCGTAGACGTAGGGCCGGGCCAGCAGGACCGCCCGCGCGCCGAGCGCGAGCGCCTTGAACGCGTCCGCGCCGGTCCGGATCCCGGAGTCGAACAGCACTTCGGCCCGGCCGGCTACCGCGGCCACGACCGCTGGCAGGGCCTCCAGCGCGCCGACCGCCCCATCGATCTGCCGGCCACCGTGGTTGGACACCACGATCCCGTCCACGCCGGCGGCCACCGCCCGGACCGCGTCGTCGGGGTGCTGGATCCCCTTGAGCACGATCGGCCCGTCCCAGTGCGCCCGCAGCAATGGCAACCGGTCCCAACGCAACGCGGTGCCGGTGAACATCGGCACCCACCGGCCCACCGCCGCCATCGGGTCGTCCTCGGGGGCCCGCACCAGCCCGGCGCGGAAGGCCGGGTCCGAGAACGGGATCGCGGTGCCGATGCCGCGCAGGAAGGGCAGGTAGGCCCCGTCCAGGTCCAGCGGGCGGTAGCCCAGGGTCCAGGTGTCCAGGGTGACCACCAGCGTGGAGTAGCCGGCCCGCTTGGCCCGGTCGAGCAGGCTGACGGTGACCGCGTCCTCGGTCGGCCAGTACAGCTGGAACCAGCGCGGGCCCTCGCCCGAAGCCTCGGCGACCTCCTCCAGAGTGTGCGAGGAAGCGGTGGACAGCACCATCGGCAGGCCCAGCCCGGCGGCCGCCCGGGCCACCGCGAGCTCGCCCTCGGGGTGCACGATGGACAGCACGCCGACCGGCCCGAGCAGCACCGGGGCCGGCAACTCGGTGCCCAGCACGTTCCGGGACAGTCGCCGGTCGGTGGTCTCGCGCAGCATGCGGGGCACGATCCGCCAGGCGTCCAGCGCCTCCCGGTTGGCCCGCATCGTCGCACCGGTGCCGGCCCCACCGGCCACGTATCCGTACGGGCCCGGCTCCAGCTGCTCAGCGGCCAGCTCGCGCAGCAGCGTCAGATCGGTGGGCAGGATCGGCCGCTCACCGGACAGTCCCCTGAGGTAGATCTCGGTCTGGTAGTTCGTCAGGGCGGACAGATCCGGCGCGGTCGAGGTCATGCAGGCAGGCTAGTACCTACCGCACCCTGGACGACCGGATCCGAAAGGTACGACCGATGACCCTCACCCGCGCTCCGGGCCCGCTGGCCGGCATCGACGGGCAGCTCACCAACTACCGGATCGACGGCCCCCGGCACCGGCTGCTGATGCACCCCTTCCCGCGCCGGGTCCGCGCGGAGCTGGGCGGGCAGACCGTACTGGACACCCGCGCCGGGGTGCTGCTGCACGAGACCGGGCTGCTCCCCCAGCTGTACCTGCCGGAGACCGACCTGCGTGCCGAGCTGATCGAGCGCACCGACCACCACACGCACTGCCCGTTCAAGGGCGACGCGTCGTACTACACGGTGCGGGTCGGTGACCGGTCGGCGGAGAACGCGGTCTGGTACTACCCCGAGCCGGTGCCAGAAGCGAGCTGGCTACGCGGCTACGTGGCCCTCTACTGGAAAGCGATGGACCGCTGGCTCGACGAGGAAGAGGAGGCGAGTGGGCACCTGCCCGACCCGTTCCACCGGGTCGACGTGCGGGCCACCGGGCGGCAGGTGCGGGTGCTGGCCGGCGACACCGTGCTCGCGGACTCCACCCGGGCACTGCTGCTGTCCGAGACCGGGCTGCCCAACCGCTACTACCTGCCGGTGGTGGACCTGGCGGAGGATCTGCTGGTCACCAGCGCCACCCGGACGGTGTGCCCGTACAAGGGCCGCGCCGGATACTGGTCACTGCGGCTGGACGGGCGCGAGCTGGCCGACGTGGCCTGGGCCTACGAGCAGCCGTTCGCCGAGGCCGCTCGGATCGCCGGATACCGGTGCTTCGCCCACGACGAGCTGCGTACCGAGGTGGACGGCGTGCCACTCTGAGTGCCCGACGGGTCGGCGTCCGGCCAGCCGGTGCAGCGCACCGGTCGGCCCCAGGTGACGGAACCACTCGGTGGAATAGGTGGCGGCGAACTTGCTCGCCGGCAGCAGGACGGGGTCGACCTGGCTGGCGTGCGCGATGATCGCGGCGTGCTTGGCGGCCTGCTCGGCCGGGTCGCCGGTCACCGCCAGGGAGATCTCCTCCGCCGGCCGGCCGAAGTCCACCTCGGCCGCCGCGGCTGCTTCCCGGATGAGATGGCCTGGTCCGAGCCGCCGGTCGACGGTGACCTGGTAGCGGGCTGCACCGGTCAACTCGGCCGCGATCGCCCCGATTCGGTGGGTGCTCACGTGGTCGGGATGGCCGTACACCCCGCCGTCGTCGTCGAAGATCAGCGTGTCGGCCGACTCGGCGTACGCGAGCTCCGCGACCCGGCGACCCAGCGAGACCAGGTCGGCACCCGCGAGCGCGCCGGGGTGGCCGGCGCTGGGCCAGCCGGGCAGCCCGGAGTCGCGCCGCCCGAGCAGGACCAGCCGCTCGACGCCGAGCAGGCCTGCGGACCGCTCGAGCTCGGTGATCCGTCGGCGGGTGACCGACTCCCCCGGCCTCAGCGGCACCCGCGAGCCGCCGAGTTCGCCCGAGGTCGCCAGCACCAGCACCACGCGGGCCCCGGCGTCGGCCAGCCGACGCAGGGTGATCCCGGTGAAGATCGCCTCGTCGTCGGGGTGGGCGTGCAGGGCCAGGACGGTGGAACCGCGAAGATGCATGATCGTGATCGCAGACGTTCGGCGCCGCGGCGCGGCGGGGACTCCGGGGGTGGTCTCAGATGCAGCGACGGCTGCGACAACACCCCGGACAGCGGCGACCCACGAGCGGGCGGCCGGTCCGGTCAATCACGGGACGCATCATGCCAGTCACAGCTTGCGCAACCGAATCCGGGTCACCGAGTGGTCGCCGCCCTTGCCCAGTACCAGGGTGGCCCGACCCCGGGTCGGCGCGATGTTGAGCTCCAGGTTCGGGCCGTTGATCTCGTCCCAGAGCTGCTCGGCGCGGCGGGTGGCGGCCGGGGTGTCCAGATCGGCGTAGCGGCGGAAGTACGAGGCCGGGTCGCGGAACGCGGTCTGGCGCAGGCTGAGGAAGCGCTCGATGTACCAGCGGCGCACGTCGTCCGGAGCGGCGTCGACGTAGACCGAGAAGTCGATGAAGTCGCTTACCGCGAGACTTGCGGTGCCCGACCGGGTGGGTTGGGCGGGCTGCAGCACGTTCAGCCCCTCCAGCAGCAGGATGTCCGGGCGGCGCACCGTCACACAGCGGTCGGGCACGATGTCGTAGACCAGGTGCGAGTACACCGGGGCGCGGACCTCGTCCTTGCCCCCCTTCACCTCGGCGACGAAGCGCAGCAGGGCCCGCCGGTCGTAGGACTCGGGGAACCCTTTGCGGGTCATCAGGCCCCGCGCCTCCAGCACCGCGTTCGGATGCAGGAACCCGTCAGTCGTGATCAGCTCCACCCGGGGGTGCTGCGGCCAGCGGGCCAGCAACGTGCGCAGTAGTCGCGCGGTGGTGGACTTGCCCACCGACACCGACCCGGCGATGCCGATCACGAACGGGGTCCGGGCCGGCTGGCCGCCGAGGAAGGTCCGGTACGCCCGGTAGAGCCGGCCGGCCTCCTGGACGTGCAGGTTGAGCAGCCGGGACAGCGGCAGGTACACCTCGCGGACCTCGGCCAGGTCGACCTCGTCGCCGAAGCTGCGGATCTGGGCCAGCTCGTGCGCGGTCAACGGCAGCGGAACCGCCTCGCCCAGCCGCGCCCACGACGCGCGGTCGAAGTCCACGAACGGCGACCCGGAACGGGACCCGTTCTGGCCGACCGTTCCGGCGGTGCGACTCATGGCCCGGCTCACTGGCGGATCGACACGACGGCGTACTCCACCACGGTGACCTCGAACGTTGCCCGCCAGGACGCCGGATCGGAGTCGGCTACCGGGGCACGTCGGGCCACCAGGGCAACCCGTGCACCCGCCGCGACCGCACCGGTCGCGATCGCGGCCCCGATGCCCGACGATGCGCCGGTGACCAGCACCCGTCGGCCGTCCAGGACGCCCGTCATGGCGCAAACCTACCTTCGTGCCCGGTGGCCGGCTGATCCTGGTCGCCGCCCGACCGGGGCTACCTCGTCCGACACCGGTTTCCGACTTCGGAGGCACAGTCGTTCAGTGCCTTGGTTCGCCACCGCCGCTGCCGCTGACGCTCGGGCCGCTCCTCGCTCGCTGGAGCTCGCTGCGATGCGCACTCGCTGGCGGCTCAGGGCAGCTCCTCGGCGGGCACCTCGACGTTGAACTCCCGGTAGCGGGTGGCGTCGGCCGTGACCAGCGGCCAGCCGCGGCGCTGGGCGCAGGCCACCGCGTGCGCCGCCTCGAGGTCGTGCGGGGCGAGCGCGCCGACCGCGCGGGCCCGGTCGGCGTCCAGGTCGTCGATCACCGTGTTGGGCAACCGGAGCAGGACCTCCAGTACCGGGTGGTACTTGTCCTCCAGCTGCGACCACGCCGCGGCGACGGCGGCCGAGGGCAGCACCAGCACCATGTGTTCCTCGACGACGGTCCACACCAGGGCGGTGGCGTAGACCGAGCGTTGTGAGGCGAACGCCATGACGGCGGATGCGTCGAGGACGCGTCCGCCGATCACGCGACCTGCTGGCCCGCCGGCGAGAGGCCCAGGTCGCGCCGGACCGCGTCGAGTGCCTCCTGCGGCGGCCGGCCCCCGAGCACCCGCTCCAGCTCGACGAGCGCCTGGTTTCGCTCGAGCTGGCCGCGCAAGGCGTCGGCGACGAAAGCGGACAGACTTGCAGCGGCCCCGCTGCGCACCGCGATGCGCGCGTTCGCCACCAGCTCGGGCGGCAGGGTGACCGTTATCCGCTCGGATCCCATGAGGCGGAGGTTACCGGAGTCAGGACACGCCGCGACAGCGGGTCATCACACGAAGGTGCGGTGTCACCACCACCGCGCGCGCGTGCTGCGCATCCGACCGCGAATGGCGTGGTACCGCCGTGGGCTCCGGTGGCCACCGGCGGCTTCCCGCCGGAGCTCGCCGGGTAAGTCCCGGCGACCGCGGCCGGGCCGCCGGGGCGGTCATGCGGGTCACCCGCGCCGGGCGGGCAGGGGCACCGCGGCCGTCCGTAGGATGGGCTCCTTCCGAGGAGGTTCCCGCTCTCGATGGCCGTTCTGTGGTCCGCGCTCGGGGTGCTGGCGGTGCTGGCACTTACTGTGGGCACCGCGTTGTTCGTGGCCGCCGAGTTCTCCCTCACCTCGCTGGAGCGCAGCCAGATCGACGCGCACCTGCGCGAGGTCGGCGACCGACGCTCCCGGCAGGTCCAGCAGGCCCACCGGACGCTGTCGTTCCAGCTCTCCGGGGCGCAGCTCGGCATCACCATCACCACGCTGGTCACCGGCTACATAGCCGAGCCCGCGCTGGCCACCCTGTTCCGAGGACCGCTGGAGCTGGTGGGGTTGCCCGCTGCCGCATCGCCGGCGGTCTCGCTGTCCATCGCGCTGGCCCTGGCCACCGCGTTGTCGGTGGTGTTCGGCGAGCTGGTGCCCAAGAACCTGGCCCTGGCCCGGCCGTTGCCGGTGGCCCGCGCGGTGGCCGGCGCGCAGGCCCGGTTCAGCCGGCTGTTCCGCTGGCTGATCTCCGCGCTGAACTTCTCGGCGAACTGGATCGTGCGGCGGATGGGTATCGAGCCGGCCGAGGAGCTGCGCTCGGCCCGCTCCCCCGCCGAGCTGCACTCGCTGGTGTCCAGCAGCGGCGAGCACGGCACGCTGGACCGGGGGACGGCCGCCCTGCTGGCCAAAGCGATCCGGTTCACCGACCGGGTCGCCGAGGACCTGATGACGCCGCGGGTGCAGGTCGAGTCGCTGCGCTTGGGCGACACGGTGCGCGATCTGGTGGCCGCCGCCCGAGCCACCGGATTCTCCCGTTTCCCGGTGCACGCCGGCGACCTCGACGAGATCCACGGAGTGGTGCATGTCAAGCAGGTCTTCGCGGTGCCGGTGTCGGGAGCGGGCCAGCACCACGATGTCCCAGCTCGCGGCGCCCGTGCTCACGGTCCCCGAGTCGCTCGACGGCGACGCGCTGCTGATGCGGCTGCGCGACTCGCCGGCGCAGCTGGCGGTGGTGGTCGACGAGTACGGCGGCACCGCGGGAATCGTCACCCTGGAAGACATGGTCGAGGAGATCGTCGGCGACGTCCGCGACGAGCACGACCCGGACGGGCCGGGCCCGATCCGTCGGCTCGGCCAGGGAGGCTGGCTGGTCTCCGGTCTGCTGCGAGGCGACGAGCTGGCCGAGGCCACCGGATTCGTGGTCCCGGAGGGCGCGTACGAGACGGTGGCCGGGCTGGTGCTGGCCCGGCTCGGGCGCATTCCGGAGGTCAGCGAGACCGTCACGGTGAACGGCTGGCGGTTGACCGTGATGCGACGGGAGCGCAATCGGATCGCCGAGCTGCGGCTGTCCCGGGTGTCCGACGACCCAGTTCCGGTCCCGCCCGGCACCCCGACGCCGGGAACGAACCCGGTCCCGGCCGGAGATCCGGTTCCCGCCCTCACCCCGGCCCGGACTTCGGAGGCGTCCCGGTGACCGAGTCGGTGGCCTTGGCGCTCTCGGTGTTTCTGCTGGCCGGCAACGCGTTCTTCGTCGGCGCCGAGTTCGCGATCATCACCGCTCGGCGGGACCGGCTGCAGACGCTGGCCGAGGGCGGCAACGCGGGTGCGCGCAGCGCGCTGCAGGCCGGCGAGCATCTGCCGTTGCTGATCGCCGGCGCCCAGCTGGGCATCACGCTGTGCTCGTTGGGACTCGGCCGGCTCGGCGAGCCGACGGTGGCGCACCTGATCGAGGGGCCGTTCGAGTGGCTCGGCATGCCCGAGGGGCTGCTGCACCCCATCGCGTTCACCCTGGCGCTGGGGGTCGTGGTCACCCTGCACACCGTGGTCGGCGAGATGGTGCCGAAGAACCTGGCGATCGCTGGGCCTGAGCGGGTCGCGGTGATCCTGGTGCCGGCGCACTACGCCTTCTGCAAGGCCGTGCGTCCGTTGCTGTCGCTGTTCACCCTCGCCGCCACCGCGGTGCTGCGGCTGGTGCACGTCATCCCGCGCGACGAGTTGGAGTCCGCGTACACCGGGTCCGAGCTGGCCGAGATGATCTCCGACTCGCGGCGGGAGGGCCTGCTCGACGAGCAGGAGAGCGGCCGGCTCACCCAGACACTCGGGGCCGGCGAGCGCAGCGTGCAGGACGTGATGGTTCCGCTGGAGCGGGTGGTCAGCCTGCCGCTGACCGCCACGGTCGGCGAGGTGGCTGCCGCGGTCACCGAGGTCGGGGTGTCGCGGCTGCCGCTGTGCGCGCCGGACGGCCGGATGGTCGGGTACCTGCACGTCAAGGACGTACTGGAAGTCGCCGACGATCCGACCGCGGTGCTGCCGGCCGACCGGGCACGGGCATTGCCCCAGCTCCCGTCCGACGCCCGGCTGGACGACGCACTCGCCGCGATGCGCCGGTCCCAGGCTCACCTCGCGCTGGTCGTGGCCGGAGAGCCCGCCGCGCCGATCGGGCTCATCGCGATGGATGACCTTGTCCAGTACTTCGTGGGTGCCGCCTACTCGAACACTGCGCCCGAGCCGACATGACGTCGCTGTCGGAACCGGACTGGCGGGCCCGCCGGCGCCTGTTATTCCGACACGGTGTAGGCCTCGATCGGCGGGCAGGAGCAGACCAGGTTCCGGTCGCCGTGCGCGCCGTCGATCCGGCGCACCGGCGGCCAGAACTTTCCGGTCGCCTTGCCGGTGGGATACGCCGCGAGCGCCCGCGAGTAGGGATGGTCCCACTTGTCACCCAGGCAGGCCGCCGTGTGCGGGGCGTTGCGCAGTGGGTTGTCCTCTGCCGGCCATTCCCCCGCGCCGACCCGGTCGATCTCGCCGCGGATCGCGACCATCGCCGCGCAGAAGCGGTCCAGTTCGGCCAGGTCCTCGCTTTCGGTGGGCTCGACCATCAATGTCCCGGCCACCGGGAACGAGAGGGTCGGCGCGTGCAGGCCGTAGTCGGCCAGCCGCTTGGCCACGTCCTCCGCGGTGACCCCGGTGTGCTTGGTCAGCGGCCGCAGATCGAGGATGCACTCGTGGGCGACCATGCCGGAAGGCCCGGTGTAGAGCACCGGGTAGTGCTCGCGCAGCCGCGCCGCGACGTAGTTCGCCGAAGCGACCGCGACCAGGGTGGCCCGTCGCAACCCGTCGGGACCCATCATCCGCAGGTAGGCCCAGGAGATGGGCAGCACGCCCGCGCTGCCGTGCTCGGCGCCGGACACCGGGCCGGCGCCCCGGTCGGGCAGGTAGCGGGCCAGGTGCTCGCGCACCGCCACCGGCCCGACCCCCGGGCCGCCCCCACCGTGTGGGATGCAGAACGTCTTGTGCAGGTTCAGGTGGCTCACGTCACCACCGAACTCCCCCGGCCTGGCCAGCCCGACCAGCGCGTTCAGGTTGGCCCCGTCCACGTACACCTGCCCACCGGCGGCGTGCACCGCGGCGCAGACCTCGCCGACCTCGGCCTCGTACACCCCGTGCGTGGACGGGTACGTGATCATCAGCGCGGCCAGCGTGGGACCGTGCTGGTCGATCTTCGCGCGGAGGTCGGCGAGGTCGACGTTGCCCGCGTCGTCGCAGGCCACCACGACCACCCGCATCCCAGCCATCACCGCCGAGGCCGCATTGGTGCCGTGCGCGCTGGCCGGGATCAGGCAGACGTCGCGGTGCGGCTCGCCGCGGTCGCGGTGGTAGCCCCGGATGGCGAGCAGGCCGGCGAGCTCGCCCTGGCTGCCCGCGTTGGGTTGCAGGGACACCGCCGCATAGCCGGTGATCTCGGCCAACCAGCGCTCCAGGTCCGTGATCAGGCTCAACGTGCCGGCGGCGTCCGTGGCCGGGGCGTGCGGGTGCAGGTCGGCGAAGCCGGGCCAGGTGATCGGCTCCATCTCGGCGGCGGCGTTCAGCTTCATGGTGCACGAGCCGAGCGGGATCATTCCCCGGTCCAGCGCGAGGTCGGCGTCGGCGAGCCGGCGCAGGTAGCGGACCAGCGCGGTCTCGGTGCGGTAGCGGTGGAACACCGGATGGGTAAGGAACTCAGAGGCGCGGCGCAGCCCGGACGGCAGCGCGTCGTCGGTGGCCCCGTCCAGCGTGTCGAGCTCGACGCCGCCGAGTTCGAGGCCGAACGCGCCGGCCACCGTCACCAGGTGCTCCCGGGTGGTCAGCTCGGAACAGGACACTCCGACCTGGTCGGCGTCCACCCCGCGCAGGGTGATCCCACGGTCGTGCGCGGCGGCGAGCACCTCTCCGGCCCGGCCTGGGACCCGGACCAGCACGGTGTCGAAGAAGCCGTGGTGCACCACCTCGACGCCGCCCGCGCGCAGGGCCGCGGCCAGGACCGCGGCCATCCGGTGGGCACGTTCGGCGATCGCCCGCAGCCCCTCCGGGCCGTGGTACACCGCGTAGGTGGAGGCCACGATGGCGAGCAGCACTTGGGCGGTGCAGATGTTGCTGGTCGCCTTCTCCCGGCGGATGTGCTGCTCGCGGGTCTGCAGCGCGAGCCGCAACGCCGGCGCGCCGTCGGCATCCACCGATACCCCCACGAGGCGGCCCGGCAGCTGGCGCCGCAGGTCGTGGCGCACCGCGAGGAAACCGGCGTGCGGGCCGCCGAACCCGAGCGGCACTCCGAAGCGCTGGGTACTGCCCACGGCCGCGTCCGCGCCGATCTCGCCAGGTGGGCGCAGCAAGGTCAACGCCAGCGGGTCGGATGCCACCGCCACCTTGGCACCGCGAAGGTGCGCATCTTGGATCAGCTCGGCATGGTCGAGCAGCGCCCCCGACGCGCCCGGATAGCTGAGCAGCACCCCGAAGAACTCCCCCTCAGGCAACCCGGCCGCCGGGTCGAACTCGACGACATCGATGCCCAGCGGCTCGGCCCGGGTGCGCAGCACCGCCAGCGTCCGGGGCAGGGTGTCGGCGTCTACCACGAACCGTGAACTGGTCGACTTCCCCGCGCGGCGCAGCAGGGTCATCGCCTCGGCGGCCGCGGTGGCCTCATCGAGCATCGACGCACCGGCCACCGGCAGCCCGGTCAGGTCGGCGATCATGGTCTGGAAGTTCAGCAGCGCCTCCAGCCGGCCCTGGCTGATCTCCGGCTGGTAGGGCGTGTACGCGGTGTACCAGGACGGGTTCTCCAGCACGTTGCGCCGGATCGCCGCCGGGGTCACCGTGCCGTGGTAGCCCAGCCCGATCATCGGCACGGTCACCGTGTTGCGGGCGGCCAGCGCCCGCAGCTCGGCGAGCGCCTCGGGCTCGGTGGCCGCTTCGGGAAGGGTGGCGACGGCTGCCCGGTCGGCCCGGATCGCCGGCGGCACCGCCCGGTCGGCCAGTTCCTCCAGCGACCCGATGCCGATCACCTCGGCCATCCGGTCGAGCGCCGCGCCGTCGGGCCCGATGTGCCGGTGGGCGAATGGCAGACCCCGCTCCAGGGCGGCCAGCGAGTGGCGGAACGGTCGATCGGTCATCGGAAGCCTCCGGTGGGGTGGACAGCCTGGACTGCCCTCCCCCTCTGTCCGTGCCCCGGGAGACCGTTCCCGAGGCGCCTGAGAGATTCACCCGAGGTTCGGGCTTTCCCCGTCGGCGGACGGCTGATCGTTCAGCGCGTCACTTTCCAGAGGCGTCTCGCCCACGCGGTCCGCTGTGCCTGAGAGGTTCCGGGGAGGATTTGCTCCTTCGGCGCCCGGGCCGCTGGCGGCGGCCGGGACTCTCCCGCGTGGGATCGGCGACTACCGGGCAAGCGTACCGCCCCCCGGGCCGACGCGCCGTCCTCGATCCGGACCAGCAGCAGCTGCCGAACCCGCGCTCAGCCCGCACCGACCTCGGCCAGCAGCCGCCGGTCGTAGACGTCGGCCAGCCGCAGCAGGGCCTCCCGCCCGTCGCCGTGGAAGGACGAGCCGTGCATGACCGCCAGCGTGGTCGGTTCCAGGTCGGCGAGCCGACGGATCGTCGGTCCGGTCGACGGGGTGAGGCAGGTCGCCCGGAAGATGTCCTCGGCGGCCTCGGCCGGCCCCACGATGTCGTCGGTGGCGAGCGCTGGCCCGTCCCCGAGGTGGGAGAACAGGTCACCACAGAGCAGGGTGCCGGTGGTCTCCTCGAACAGCACCCGGGCCTCCCAGCCGTGCGGCACGTGCGGAGTGTCGAGATGGCGCACCCGCTTGCCGCCGAGATCGATGGCCTCTCCGTCGGCCAGCGGGCGGGGCATCCGGTCCGCCATCTCGTTGAGCGACACCATGCAGCCGAGTGCGCCGTGCGCGACCTCGGCGTGTGGCGCGGCGGCCAGTAGCTCGTTCATCGAGCCGCACTCGTCGGACTCGACGTGTCCGAAGGTGATCCAGCGCAGGCCGTCCAGCGGCGTCACCCGGGCGATCTGGTCGGCCACCCCGGACAGCATCGAGCGGTGTCCGGTGTGGAACAGCAGCGGCTGCTCGGCGTCGATCAGGAACTGGTTGAAGCTGAAGCCGGTGGGTCCGATCTCCGGGACCAGGGTCGAGATCCGATAGATGCCGTCGGCGACCTCGTCGAGTCGGGTGGTCACGGAAACTCCCGTCGTCTGGACAGCGTGGTGGAGAGCCCAGTAAACCGCTCCGGGGCAAGTTGCGGACCCGTCGCGACCCGTCGCGATTAAGCTGATGCGCTTGGTGGCGCGGCGGCGGCTCCTGCCGCGGAGGTAGAGCTGAAGCGGCACTCGACTGCGGCGACCTAGTCCGTCAGCCCCGTCTCAGCCAGGGGTGGTCCGGGTGCAGACGGGCCAGCGTGGTGCGCAGCCAGTCCCGCGCGGAGTGGTCCAGCAGGGGCCAGGTGCGCTCGAGGTCGGCATCATCCTTGGCACGCAGATGCTTGGCCTTCCAGATCAGCGTGATCTCCGGGCGCTGGAACAGTGTGCCGTTGCCGTCACGCCAGGTGACCGCGTCCAGTGGGAGCACGGTGGTCGGGTCGCGCCGGAACACCCATGCTCCGTCGCGGTCTGGGTTGGCGAGGACGTCGACGCGCCAGGGCGCACCAGCATCCTCGCGCACCCAACATTGGTCGGCCCAGTCCGGCAGTTGGGGTTCGTCGACGGTCAACGGGCGCAGCGCCCCTGATCCGACCGCCCAGCAGTGGTAGCGGGTGGCCAGATGCGTGCGCAGGGCCGGGATGTCCCGACGGAAGACGGCCACGTCGATGTCGGAGTGGTCCCGGGTCAAGCGGGTGAATGCATCGAGAGCGTGACCGCCGGCGATCCACCACGGGTGCGGCCAACCATCGAGCAGCCCGGACACCTGCTCAGGAGTCCATGGCTGCCATCTGCCGTACCAGCGCACGAGCTCGGCCTCGTCCATCGCGGACGCGTCGCGATTCAGCTGATGCGCTTGGTGGCGCGGCGGCGGCTGAGTTCGTCGGTCGGCGTGTCCGGCGCGACCATTCCGTCGGCCCGCTCGGCGGGGAACTCCCGGATCGTCCCGGTGATCTCCCGCATCGCGCCACCGATCGCGATGCCGAACACGCCCTGGCCGCCCTGCAGCAGGTCGACCACCTCCTCGGGGGAGGCGCACTCGTACACCGTCGTGCCGTCGGACAGCAGTGTGATCGACGCCAGTTCGCGGACGCCTCGGGCGCGCAGTACATCGACCGCGAGCCGGATGTTCTGCAGCGACACCCCGGCGTCGAGCAGCCGCTTCACGACCTTGAGGACAAGCACGTCCTTGAACGAGTACAGCCGTTGGGTCCCGGAGCCGGTGGCGCCGCGCACCGAGGGCACCACCAGGCCGGTACGGGCCCAGTAGTCGAGCTGGCGGTAGGTGATGCCGACGACCTGGCAGGCGGTGGGGCCGCGGTAGCCGAGGAGTTGGTCGGGCAGTCCGTCATCGAGCGCGGCGCCCGGGAACAGCTCGCCCTGCTCCCCTGGGCCCACCGAGGTGGTGGCGCCCTCGCCGGGCGACTCCGCGTCCATGCCGAGACGGTATGCCGGGCTCAGCGGCCGGTCAACGCGACGCGCGCAACCTTCGAGGTGGACTTCAGGGTTGCGCGCCCCGGAAGTCTTCCGGGGATACGGAGTCGAGGAACTCGCGGAACTTCTCCACCTCGTCCTCCTGCTCGTCCGGGATGATCAGACCGGCCTCGGCGAGCACGTTCTCCTCGGCGTGGATCGGCACGCCGACCCGCAGGGCCAGCGCCACCGAGTCGCTGGGCCGGGCGGAGACCCGGATCCCGCCATCGAACACCAGCTCGGCGAAGAAGGTGCCCTCCTGCAGGTCGGTGATCCGGACCTGCTCGAGCCGACGACCCAGCGACTTGATCACGTCCTTGAGCAGGTCGTGGGTGAGCGGCCTGGCCGGCTTGACCCCCTGCTGCTCCAGCGCGATCGCCGTGGCCTCGACCGAGCCGATCCAGATCGGCAGATAGCGATCTCCGCTGGTCTCCCGTAACAGCAGAATGGGCTGGTTGGCCGGCAGCTCCACACGCACACCCACCACGCGCATCTCACTCATGCGGATCGCCTCCCTCCCCGACGGGGACTCGCACCACCTGGACGCGCCTGGCGATGGGACCTGGATGGGACCTTCTCGCTCCGGTAGTCGGGTCGGATCCGGTGGACCCTGTTACCCGGGAACGCTACACGGATGGGCGGCGGTTCGCGCGCCATCCGGCGACAGATCGGGTCACCGGCCGAAGATTCACCGGGGTAGCCCCTCGCGCAGACCCACCCGCATCAGAAGCGCGTGCAACCGCATCGACAGACCCGCCATCTCGCGCAGCTGATCCTCCGCCCGGGCCGCCGCGTCCGGGTCGCGCTGACGGGCCGCGGGTCCGACGATCTGGTGCAGCAGGCCGGCCTCCCGGTCCGCCGCGGACCGGAAGGCGCGCAGGTGCCGGGGCTCGATGCCGAAGTCGGTGAGGGCCCGCGCGGTACCGGCCAGCTCGACGGCGTCGGTGTCGTAGAAGCCGGCCGCGCCGGGGCGCACGATCCCGTACTGCTCGAGTGCACTGAGCGTCGCCGCGTCGATCCCCGCCTCGGCCAACAGGTCCTCGCGGGTCAGCCGGACCTTCGCCACCGGCCGGACCTGCTCGGGCTCCCCGCTGGGCACCACGACCAGCGGCCGCGGTTCGCCCGACTCGACGCGGTCCCGCTCGTCCAGCTGCTGCTTGATCACCTTCAGCGGTAGGTACTGGTCGCGCTGCGCGGCCAGGACGAAGCGCAGGCGCTCCAGGTCGTCGGCGCTGAACTGGCGGTAGCCGGAGGCGCTTCGTGCCGGAGAGACCAGACCCTCCGACTCCAGGAACCGGATCTTCGAAATGGTCACGTCGGGGAACTCCTGGCGCAGCCGGTCGAGGACCGCGCCGATGCTCCACCGGCCGTCCTCGCCACCACGCCCACGAGACCAGTGCGGGGCGGTCATCCGACTACCTCCGAGGCAGCACCGGTCGTCACGAGAACCCCTGGCCCGCCCCCTGACCGGCCTCCCGGGGGCCGGTCAGGAAGACCAGCCGGAACTTGCCGATCTGCACTTCGTCGCCGTTGGCGAGCACAGCGGTGTCCACCGGCTCGCGGTTCACGTAGGTACCGTTCAAGCTGCCGACGTCGACCACCACGAACTCGCCGACGTCGCGGCGGAACTCGGCGTGTCGACGTGACACCGTGACGTCATCCAGGAAAATGTCACTCTCCGGGTGACGCCCGGCGCTGGTGGTGGCCCGGTCCAGGAGGAAGCGGGAGCCGGCGTTGGGGCCGCGCTTGACCACCAGAAGCGCCGAGCCCGGAGGCAACGCATCGACGCCCGACACCGGCTGGTCTTGCTGAGGGGCCTCGTGCTCGGCCAGGAAATCGGCTCGGAAGACCGACGTGGTCTCCGGGGCGCGCTCCGGGGGTACGCCGGGCCCGTCGTTGCTGGTCACCTCTGGGTCTCCTCCTGCGCGGTATCGCCTGTGCCGCTTGCGGCGGCGCTGGGTCGGCGCCCAACCTACCGCGCGGCGTATGGGTCAGGACTGGTCGGTCAGCGAGCGGTAGGCCTGCGCGTCGAGCAGCCCGGACAGGGTCTGCTCGAGCGGCCCGTCGAGAGTGATCTCGACCATCCAGCCGTCGCCGTAGGGCTGGGTGTTGACCAGCTCGGGGTGGTCGGCAAGGAGCTCGTTCACCGCGACGACCTCCCCGGCCACCGGGGCGTAGAGCTCGGACATCGCCTTGGTGGAGTCGATCTCGCCGAGCTCGGCGCCGGGCGATGTTCGCGCCCCTACGTCGGCCAGCTGTACCGAAACCACGTCGCCGAGCTGGGACTGGGCGTAGTCGGTTACGCCGACCCGCACCGTGTCCGCGGAGACGGCGCGAACCCACTCGTGGGCCTCGGTGAACCGCAGGTCCTCTGGTATCACCCGGATAGCCTAGCGGCGGGGTCGGGGGGATCGTGCACGGGCCGGGCCATCGCCCGCCCGAACTGGATCAGGTATACGACTCCCGACCACAGGTACAGCGCCCCGCCCCACACGGTGAACGCGTAGCCGAACGACTCGACCGGCCCGAGCAACCACGGTGGCAGCCCCGCGTTGCCCTCGGCGAGCAGCAACAGCGGAAACGCGTAGAGCAGGTTGAACGTCGCGGCCTTGCCCAGGTAGGTCACCGTGAAGGGCCGGTAGCCCCGCCGGCGCATGATCACCACGCAGGCGGTGAGCACCAGGTCGCGGCCCACCAGCGCGGCGACCACCCACCACGGCACGATGTCGCGGATCAGGAAGGCGGCCAGGGTCGCCAGGATGTAGAGCCGGTCCACCGCCGGGTCGAGCAGCTCACCCAGGTGGCTGTACTGGTCGAGCCAGCGGGCGGCCTTGCCGTCCAGCCAGTCGGTGATCCCGCTGACCATCAGCACGAGCACGGCGATCCCGTCGGCTCTCGGCCCGAGCAGCAACCACAGGAACAGCGGCACCCCGGCAAGCCGGATCAGGCTGAGCGCGTTGGGCACTGTGACGATCCGGTCGGCGGCGACCTCGGACAGCCGCCGCCGCAGATCGAGCTGGTCGGTGCCGTCCGGGGCCGCCGTGCCGTGCGGGCGCGGTGGCGGTGCAGCTGGCTGGGCCACCTGCGCAGCGTCCCACACCGGCGGACCGCCGGATACCGCACGCGCGCGTGATCCCGGGCGATCGAGTGCGGGCATCGCTCCGGTTGGGTCCGAGACTTCCCGGGAACGCCGTCCGCGACCGCGCCGCCGGGGTGTCGCGCACGGCCGATCCCGGGCAGACTCGCGGACATGGATCCGACCACGCTGCGCGCGGTGCAGGCGCCGTTGAAGGAGCGCTACCGCGAAGAGCCCGAGTCGGCGCTGGTCACGCTGCACGCCGACGGCGAGCTGGACGACGGCGGCGTCGCCTGCCGGGTGCGGACGGCCGGTGCGCTGGCCGAAGCCGGGCTGCATCCGGCCACCGGCGGCGACGGCAGCCAGCTCTGCTCCGGGGACATGCTGCTGGAGGCACTGGTGGCGTGCGCGGGGGTGACCATGCGCGCGGTCGCCACCTCGCTCGGCCTGCAGGTGGGCGGGCGGGTGCGGGCCGAGGGCGACCTCGACTTCCGCGGCACGCTCGGGGTGGCCAAGGACGCGCCGGTGGGCTTCCGCGACATCCGGTTGCGGTTCGAGCTTGACTCCGACGCCACCGCGGCGGAGCTGGACACCCTGCTGCGGCTCACCGAGCGGTACTGCGTGGTGCTGCAGACCATCCGCGCCGCACCGGGCACTTCGGTCTCCTGGGGCACCTCGTGACGGCGGTCGCGGTGGGCTTGGTGGAGGACCTCGCCGGGGTGGTCGGCGCGGAGCACGCGCTCACCGGCGAGCAGGCGGGCCAGGACTACGGCCACGACGAGGCGCTCGCGGTGGCCGCGGTCGCGCCGGCCGCGGTGGTGCGGCCGGGTTCGACCGAAGAGGTCGCCGGCGTGCTGCGGGTGGCCGCAGGCCGGGGTGTGCCGGTCACCGCGCGGGGCAGCGGGACCGGGCTGTCCGGAGCCGCGGTGCCCGTGCCGGGTGGGCTGGTGGTGTCGTTCGAACGGATGGCCGCCATCCTGCAGATCGACGTCGACAACCACGTGGCCGTGGTGCAGCCGGGGGTCACCCTCACCCAGCTCGACGAGGCGACCGCGGGGTACGGGTTGGTCTACCCGGTCTACCCCGGGGAGCTGAGCGGCAGCCTCGGCGGCAACGTGGCCACCAACGCCGGCGGGATGCGCGCCGTCCGATACGGAGTGACCCGCACCCAGGTGCTGGGCCTGGAGGCGGTGCTGCCCACCGGTGAGGTGATTCGCACCGGCGGCAAGCTGGCCAAGTCCAGCACCGGCTACGACCTGACCCAGCTGATCATCGGTTCGGAGGGCACCCTGGCCCTGGTCACCGAGGCGATCCTACGGCTCTACCCCCGAGCGGCACACCAGGCCACCGTGCTCGCGCCGTTCGGCTCGGTGGACGAGGTTGCGGCCGCGGTGCCGAAGGTGGTGGCCGGCGGGTTGGGCCCGCTGATCCTGGAGTACCTCGACGCGTTCACCATGGCCGCGATCACCCACGCCCAGCAGCTCGACCTCGGGGTGCCGGCCGAGGTCCGGGAGAAGGCGCAGGCCTACCTGCTGGTCATGTTGGAGAGCAACCACGACGACCGGCTGGCGGCCGACACCGAGCGGCTGGGCGAGCTGCTCACCGACCTGGGCGCCACCGAGGTGTACGTGCTGCCCGGCCCCTCGGCCCGCCGGCTGGTAGAGGCCAGGGAGAAGACGTTCTGGACGGCGAAGGCGGCCGGGGCGAACGACATCGTCGACGTCGTGGTGCCCCGGGCGGCGATCCCGGAGTTCCTGCGCGCGGCGCGCGCGATCGCCGAACGGCACGGCTCGCACGTCCTGGGCTGCGGGCACGCCGGCGACGGCAACGTGCACCTCGCGGTGTTCCAGGCCGACGACGCGGTACGTGCGGCGCTGCTGCGCGAGCTGTTCGACGCCGGCATGAAGCTGGGTGGAGTGATCTCCGGCGAGCACGGCATCGGCCGCTGCAAGCGGGACCATTTCCTGGCCCTGACCGACCCGGTCGCCGTGCAACTGATGCAACGGATCAAGCAGGCGTTCGACCCCGCCGGGATCCTCAACCCCGGTGTCCTGCTGGACCCGGTCGGTGCGAAGTGACGCACTGGCGTCACTTCGACTCGCGACCCGACGAAGGAGCTGAATGAACGGCGCGCAGGCCCTCATCCGCACGCTGGTCGCCTCCGGGGTGGACGTGTGCTTCGCCAACCCGGGCACGTCCGAGATGCACTTCGTCGCCGCGCTCGATGCGGTGCCGGAGATGCGCGGGGTGCTCACCCTGTTCGAGGGGGTGGCCACCGGCGCCGCGGACGGCTATGCCCGGATCGCCGACCGGCCGGCGGCGGTGCTGCTGCACCTGGGCCCCGGTCTGGCGAACGGGCTGGCCAACTTGCACAACGCCCGCCGCGCCGGGGTGCCGGTCGTGGTGGTGGTCGGTGACCACGCCACCTACCACAAGCCGCTGGACGCCCCGCTGGAGTCCGACATCGACGCACTGGCCGGCACAGTGTCTGGTTGGGTGCACCGCGGGCTGAGCACCGGGGAGGTGGCCCGGGACGCGGCGGCGGCGGTCGCCGCGGCGTCCGGTCCGCCCGGGCGGGTGGCCACCCTGATGCTGCCGGCGGACGTGTCCTGGTCGCCCGGAGCCGACGTCGCGGCCCCAGTGTCGCCCCCCGGCGCGCCTGCGGTGGTCGCCGACGATGCGGTGGCGGCCGCCGCGAAGGCGCTCCGCTCGGGGGAGGCCACCGTGCTGCTCATCGGCGGGGACGCGACCCGCGAGCCGGGCCTCCGCGCGGCCGCCCGGATCGCGGCGGCCACCGGGGCCACCCCGCTGTGCGAGACGTTCCCCACCCGGCTGGAACGGGGCGCCGGGCTGCCGGTGATCGGTCGGCTCGGCTACCTGGCGGAAATGGCCACCTACCAGCTCGGCGGTGCCGCGCACCTGGTGCTGGCCGGGGCCCGCTCGCCGGTCACCTTCTTCGGCTACCCCGACCAGCCGAGCGATCTGGTGCCGGCGGGCTGTCAGGTGCACGAGCTGGCCGGCCCGTCGGGGGCCGAGGGCGCGTTGCAGCGGCTGGCCGAGCTGCTGGCCGAGAACACCGAGCCCCCGTTGGCCGAGCTGCGCCGGCCGGCGATGCCCACCGGCGAGCTGACCGCCGAGTCGGCGGCGGCCGTGGTGGGCGCGCTGCTGCCCGAGGCCGCGATCGTGGTCGACGAGTCGAACACCTCAGGAATGTTCCTCAACGCCGCCACCGAGTGCGCCCCTCGGCACGACTGGCTGACCCTCACCGGCGGGGCGATCGGCTACGGGCTCCCGGCGGCCACCGGCGCCGCGATGGCCGCCCCGGACCGACCGGTGCTCTGCCTGCAGGCCGACGGCTCGGCGATGTACACCATCTCCGCGCTGTGGACCCATGCCCGGGAGAAGCTGGACGTCACCACCGTGATCTACAACAACGCCGCATACGCGATCCTGCGCCTGGAGCTGCGCAAGGTCGGCGCCGAGGCCGGCCCGGACGCCCCGGTGGGGGCGAGGGCCGCGGCCCTGCTGGATCTGTCCGAACCGACCATCGACTTCGCCGCGCTGGCCACCGGCATGGGCGTCCCGGCCCGCCGGGTCGGCACCGCCGAGGAGCTCGCCGAGGCCCTGCGTTGGGCGCTGGCCGAGCCGGGACCTCACCTCATCGACGCGGTTGTCCCGTCGATCGTCTGAGGACCCGACCCGGCAGGCAACTTTACGACTCGGTGACCGTCACCGAGCCAGACCGTCGTCCGGGCGGGGCTGCGGGTACTGCGCGCCCGTCGGCTCCCCGGCGGTGCTGCCGGCCGAAACCCGCTCCGGGCTACCCGACCGCGCCGGCGGGTGATCCTGCTGACCGGCGGGCCCGCCCGCGTGGCCGTTGACGCCGTTCCGCTGCTCGCGAACGCGGGCGCCCTCTGTCTCGGCCTGGTCCAGCCACCGCTCCCAACGCTGCCGCATGGGACCGATCAGCCCGCCGCCGACGCCGACCACGGCGATCCCGCCGATGGTGGCGAGCACGGTGATCAACACCGGCAGGGTGACCGTGACGGCGATTCCCATCTGGTTCAGGGCGGCGATCACGGCCAGGCCGATGATGAACACCTGCGCGACGGTCGCCATGACCCGGCCGCTGGTCAGGCCGCCGGTCGCGCCGCGGATGAGGTCGCCCACCGCGCCCGCGATGGCCGATCCGATGATCACGATGAGTAGTGCGACGAACAGCTTAGGCAGGAACGCGATGATGCCGGTGATCAGATCGGACACCGGGTTGGGGCCGAACACCCCGAACGCCAGCTGCAGCGCGATCAGCAGGACGGCGTAGTACACCAGCTTGGCCAGGATGCTGCTGGCGTCGTAGTCGCTGTTGCGCATGGCCCGGCCCACCCCGCCACGCTGGACCGCCCGGTCGAACCCCACCTTCTCCAGGATCTTGTCGATCACCTTCTCCAGCGCCTTCGCCACCAGCCACCCCACGACCAGGATGACCAGGAACAGCGCCAGCTTCGGTACGAACTGGACGACGGTGTTCACGCCGTCCTGTAGCCACTGCGGCATGTGCAGCCACCTCCACGTGTCGGCGCCCGCTCCGGGCGCGTGCCCGCGGTTACCCGCTCACCGGTCGGCGAACCGCGACACCCGGATGAACGAGCGGTGGAGTGACGATCAACGCGACGAAGCTCGGCGGCCGGTCAGCTCAGGAACGGCTCCGACGCGGCGCGCAGCGGGGGCCGCCCGGGCGGCTGGTGCACCGGGGCCGGGGCTACCAACGGGGGAATCTCCCGGGTGATCCCCTTGCCGGGCTTCACGGTGACCTTCTGCCCGTGGTGGCGCACGGTCATCTGCTCGCCCTGGGTGAGCTTGTAGGTGACCTCGGTCTGCCCGACGTCCACCCGCAGCTGCCGCCCGCGCCACCCCATGCCGAAGCGCAGCTTGGACCACGCCGAGGGCAGCCTGGGGGCGAAGCTGAGATTGCCGTCGTGGTCGCGCATACCGCCGAACCCGGCGACCAGCACCAGCCACAGCCCGGCCAGGTTGGCCAGGTGCACCCCGGCGTTGGTGTTGTGGTGCAGGTCGTCGAGGTCGCAGTAGGCGCACTCCTCCAGGTAGTCCCGAGCCAGCCGGAGGTGACCGATCTCAGCGGCCAGGATGGCCTGGGTGCACGCCGACAGCGACGAGTCCCGAACGGTCAGCGCCTCGTAGTAAGCGAAGTTGCGGATCTTCTGCTCGCGGGTGAAGGCGTCCCCGCGCAGGTGCATCGCCAGCACCAGGTCGGACTGCTTGACCACCTGGTGGCGGTAGATGTCGCCGTACGGGTAGTGCAGCAGCAGCGGATACCGCTGCGGCGGGGTGTTCGCGAAGTCCCAGCGCTCGTGGTCGGTGAACCCGGTGGCCTGCGGATGCACCCCCAGCCGCTCGTCGTAGGGCACGTACATCGACGCGGACGCCGTGCGCCACTCGGCCATCTCGGCGGCGGTGACGCCCAGCGCAGCGGCGACCTCGGGCTCCTGGGCCGCCACGTCGGCGGCACCGCGCAGGTTCCGCTGGGCCATCAGGTTGGTGTAGACGTTGTTGTCGGCCAGCGCGCTGTACTCGTCCGGGCCGGTCACCCCGTCGATCCGGAACTTGCCGGCCGCGTCGGCGTGCCCCAGCGACATCCACAGCCGGGCGGTCTCGACCAATATCTCGCAGCCGACCTCCCGGTGGAAGTCGGTGTGGTCGGTGGCGTTGACGTAACGCAGCACGGCGTCGGCCACGTCGGCGTTGATGTGATAAGCCGCCGTACCCGCCGGCCAGTACGCCGAGCACTCCTGACCGCGGATGGTCCGCCAGGGGAACGTCGCACCCGCGTGGCCGAGCTGGCGCGCCCGCTCCCGCGCGAGGCCCAGCGTGGTGTGTCGCCAGCGCAGCGCGTCGGCCGCGGCCTGTGGCGCGGTGTAGGTGAGTACCGGCAGCAGGAACGACTCGGTGTCCCAGAACGTGTGCCCGTCGTAGCCGTCCCCGGTCAGTCCTTTGGCCGGAATGGCTCGCCGCTCACCGCGAGCCCCGGCTTGCAGGACGTGGAACATTGCGAACCGGATGGCCTGCTGCATCCGGTCGTCGCCGACCAGCGAGACGTCTGCGCGGGTCCAGAAGTCGTCCAGGTAGCGCCGCTGCTCGGCGGCGAGACGGTCGAACCCGGAGTGTCGGGCTGCGGTGACCGCCGCCTCCACCTGGCTGCGCACCGCCGGCCGCGAGCGTTGGCTGGACCAGCCGTAGCCGACGAACTTGACCAGCCTCAGGCACTGGCCGGGGTTCAGCGTCGTGCTCAGGGTGACCCGGCCGGTGTCGGGGTGGCCGTCGGTGGTGACCAGCACGTCGTCCGAGCCGTCCCACACATGGTCCATCACCGCCGCCATCCGCAGCCCGCTGCGGCGCGTTCGGTGCACCATCACCACCCCGGTGTGGTTGGCCTGCACCTCCTCCGCCTCCAGCGGCGCCTCCAGTGCCGCGGCCACCCTCGGGTCGTCGGCGGGACGCGGCAGTTGCTCGTTGGCGACCAGCTCGGACTGCAGGACGATCCGGGCCGGTGCGTCCACCGGGGTGACCTCGTACTGGATCGCCACGATGGAGCGCTGTACGAAGGAGACCAGCCGGGTGGTCCGGATCGACACCCGCTGGCCGGCCGGGCTGGTCCACTCCACCTCGCGGCGCAGTACCCCGTCCCGGAAGTCCAGGGCGCGTCGATGGCGGTGCAGCTGGCCGTAGCGGACGTCGAAGGGCTCGTCGTCGACCAGCAGCCGGATCAGCTTGCCGTTGGTCACGTTGATCACCGTCTGACCCGACTCCGGGTAGCCGTAGCCGGCCTCGGCGTAGGGCAGCGGCCGCTGCTCGTAGAGCGAGTTGAGGTAGGTACCCGGCTGCGCGTGCGGCTCGCCCTCGTCGAGGTTGCCCCGCAGCCCGACGTGGCCGTTGGACAACGCGAACAGCGACTCGGTCTGGCCCAGGCGTTCGAGGTTCAGCTCGGACTCGACCAGCCGCCAGGAGGCATCCACGCCGTGCACGATGACATGTGCGCGTTACGGCTCGACGCGGCGGTCCCACCGTTTACCTGAGCGTCATTCGATCGAGCGACCACCCCGGCGCATCGTCAGGTTGTGCTGGACGCGTTGCTTTCCTGGGCCTGCCCCCAAAGCCCGCCGCCGCGGTGTCGGCAGCGGATCCGCGGTCATCGGCGTACGGTTGCCGCGGTCACCGGCGGGGTACGCTCGGACATGGGAAGTGACGAGTGGGCACGCGTACTCGACCCGGTGCCGACCGGGCTGTACATCGACGGGCAGTGGGGCGAGGCGACCGGCGGCGGTCGGATCGAGGTGACCGACCCGGCCACCGGTGAGCCACTCGGCGAGGTGGCCGACGCCCGGCCCGAGGACGCCATGTCCGCGCTCGACGCCGCGGCCGGCGCGGCCGGCGAGTGGGCGGCCACCCCGCCCCGGGAACGCGCCGAGGTCCTTCGCCGGGGCTACCAGGCGATGACGGACAACGCCGAGGAGCTGGCGTTGTTGACCACGCTGGAGATGGGCAAGACCCTGGCCGAGTCCCGCGCCGAGGTGACCTACGCGGCGGAGTTCCTGCGCTGGTTCGGCGAGGAGGCGGTCCGGATCGGGGGTGACTGGTCGCGCAGCCCGGCCGGAGCCGGGCGGATGTTGACCATGCGCCAACCCGTCGGGCCGTGCCTGCTGATCACCCCGTGGAACTTCCCGCTGGCGATGGGCACCCGTAAGATCGGCCCGGCGATCGCCGCCGGCTGCACCATGGTGGTCAAGCCGGCCAAGCTCACCCCACTGTCGATGCTGCGGCTCACCGCCCTGCTGGCCGAGGCCGGTCTCCCGGCCGGCGTGCTCAACGTGGTGACCAGTAGCTCCGCCGCGGCGGTCACCGAGCCGCTGATGGCCGACCCCCGGCTGCGCAAGGTGTCGTTCACCGGGTCGACTCCGGTGGGGCGCACGCTGATGGAGCGGGCCGCGCCGAACCTGCTGCGGCTGTCGATGGAGCTGGGCGGCAACGCCCCGTTTCTGGTGTTCGAGGACGCCGACCTCGATCTGGCCGTCGCGGGGGCGGTGACCGCGAAGATGCGCAACAACGGCGAGTCCTGCGTGGCGGCCAACCGGTTCCTGGTCGCCCAGGCCGTGGCCGGGGAGTTCGCCGCCCGGCTGGCCGACCGGATGGGCCGGATGCGGGTCGGGCACGGCGCCGACGCCGACACCGAGGTCGGGCCGTTGATCGACGCTGACGGTCGGGACAAGGTGACCGAGCTGGTCACCGACGCCACCGACCGGGGGGCGACCGTGCGCACCGGCGGGTCGGCGCCCCCGGGCAAGGGTTGGTTCTACTCCCCCACCGTCCTCACCGAGGTCGCGCCGGACTCGCGCATCCTGCGGGAGGAGGTGTTCGGACCGGTGGCGCCGCTGACCACGTTCGGCTCCGAACGGGAGGCCCTCGAGCTGGCCAACGGCACCGAGTACGGGCTGGTCGGCTACGTCTTCACCCGCGAGCTGAACCGCGCGCTGCGGGTGGGCGAGGCGCTGGAGACCGGGATGGTCGGCCTGAACACCGGCCTGGTGTCGAACCCGGCCGCGCCGTTCGGCGGGATCAAGGCCTCCGGCTTCGGTCGGGAGGGCGGCGCCGAGGGCATCAAGGAGTACCTGGCCACGAAGTACGTCGCCGTGGCGACCGGGTGAGCGCGGGGCGCCCTCCCGCCACGACCTACCCGCACCGACGTCCGCTCACCGCATCCGGTGGGCCGATCGACCCGAACGCCACCACGCGAGCGCACCGACCTCCTATCCTGTTGGCCTTGACCGATGCCGGACACGGCGAACGGGTGGGGGGCGCGTGTCGCTGACCAAGACCGTCGCGGAGATCTCGCGCGGCGACCACGCCTGCGTCGTGATGGACAGCGACGAGCAGCACTGGGAGGTCGTGGCCGGCTACGTCCACAACGGGTTGGCCCTGCGGGAGAAGGTGGTGTTCTTCGACGGCGACCGCTCCGCCGTGCCGGTGCTGCGCCGGTTGGCCGAGGACCGAATGGACGTCGACACGATGGTCCGAACCGGCCAGCTGACCATCGTGCCACCCGACGCGATGGCCTGGATGTGGACCGCGTCGACCGAGGAGATCGGCGATCTGGTGGCCGCCACCGTCGATGACGCGCTGGCCGAGGGCTACCCCGGTGTCCGGCTCACCAACGAGCCGGCGGCCGGCCGGTCAGATCGGTCGGTCGGCCGGCTCGGGGAGATCGACCGCGCGGTGGACGCGGTCCTGCGGGCGCGTCCGGCCACGCTGCTGTGCCAGTACGAGCGGCGGCACTGGGCGGGCACCGACCTGATCCGGCTCGGCGAGCTGCACCAGGTCGACGTGGTCGCACCGGCGCTGTACGACGACGGGCTGCTGCGGGTGACCCGGCTTGCACCGTTCCGCACCCGGGTGGCCGGTGAGATCGACTTCAGCAACCGGGAGCTGGTCCGGATGATGATCGAGAAGGAGCTCGACCAGGCCCTGCGGGCACCGTCCCCGAGCGGCCAGGTCGAGGTCCACCTCGAGTCGCTGCGTTTCGCCGACGTGACGTCGGCGGTGCAGTTCGTGCAGATGGCCGGCGAATTCCCGCAGAGCCAACAGCTGGTGCTGCACGGCGTGCAGCCCGGGGTCCGGCGGTTGTTGGACCGCTGCGGCGCGGCATTCAGCGGCCAACTGGTGCTCCGGGAGGGGGCACACCGATGAAGGTCGAAACCCGGACCGCGCTGCCCCGCCGGTTCGCCCACCGCGCCGCCACCTACCGCGATCCCACCGGACTGCTGAGCGTGGCGGTGCCGATCGTCGAGCACGCGATGCGCCGGGACACGCCGGTGGTGCTGATTGCCTCACCCGGCACCGAGCGCCTGATCGGGGAGGCCACCGAGGCCGACCGGAAGGCCGGCGGGCTCGTCTGCCTGCCCGGCCTCCCGGAGGGGCTACGTCGCTCCGGGCAGACGGTGGCCGTTCGCCGCGCCGCCCAACTCCGCGAGCTCACCGACCGGTCGGGCCCGGTCGTGGTTCTGGTCGAGCACGATGCGCGGCACAGCCTTCTGGACGAGGTCGCCTGGGTCGAGGCCGAGGCGGCGACGAACCTGGCGGTGGCCGGGATGCCGGTCACCATGACCTGCCTCTTCCGGGATCCGGCCAACCCCGCGTCGGCCACCGCGCTGCGCCAGAGCCACCCGCAGCTGCTGGGCCCGGACGCAGCGGTGCTGGACAACCCCGATCATCGCGAGCCGGCCGAGGTGCTGGCCGACCATCCGGTCGCGGCCCCGCCGACGCTGGGCCCACCCGACCGCGAGTTCACCTTCACCCCGTGGCAGCTCACCGATCTGCGGGCCGCCGTCGCCGAGGTCGCTTCCGTGGCCGGCATGAGGCGTGAGCGAGCCGAGGACTTCACGCTCGCGGTCAACGAGGTGGCCGGTAACGCGGTCGAGCACGGCTACGGCACCGGACTGTGGCAGGCCTGGTCGCGCGGCCACTCGGTGGTCTGCGAGGTGCACGACAGCGGGTCGTTGGCCCGTCCGCTGCCCGGCCTGAGCCTGCCGCATCCGGCGCGGTCACGCGGGCGGGGAATCTGGATCGCCCGCCAGCTCTGTGATCTGTTGCACGTATGGTCGGACGGGGACGGAACCCACGTTCGGATCGAGGCCACCCGGAGCTGACCGGGTGCCGTCCGCCGGGGTTGTACTGCCTGGTCGGAGTTCTGGTCACCCCGTCCGGTCGGCGCCTGCCCGGGTGACTGACGACCCCGTCCCTCGCTCGGGTGCGGGCGTACGCGAAGATATTCTCGAACGGACCTAGGCAACACCCCCCAGACCGGCAAGACTGAGTAGGCCGACCCGCGCCCGTAGGCGACCACGAGTGTCGGCACAGTCTGTCGTCGGGGGCTTCCAGCCGTCGGGCCATGCCCGGGGGCCGCACACGTGGGGAACACAAGAAATGTCTGAAGAAAAGCGCTTCTGCGCGCCGATGCGCGGGGCGTGGCTACGGGTACTCGGCCGGTTCGAGCTCACCACCGCGGACGGCGCTGATATCTCCCCGGCCGACCCGGACGGCCGGCGGCTGCTCGCCGCGCTGGCCGTCGCCGACGTCCCCCGCTCCAGGCTCGAACTGGCCGGCACGCTCTGGCCGGAGCTGCCCTTGCGATCGGCAGCGGCCACCCTCTCGGTCGCCGTCGCCACCCTGCCCGACCTGGTGGTCGAGACCGAACGCACGCTCGCGCTGGTGCCCGAGCTGACCGTCGACCTGGCCGGCGCGCTCGCCGGGCTGCGGCATTGGCAGTCCGATCCGTCGGCCGCGCTGTCCGCGACCGAGGAGCAGATCGACGCGCTCGGCCACGACCTTCTCCCGGGCTGGACCGAGGCTTGGGTCGACCAGGAGCGCCAGCGCTTCCACAAGCTGCGCCTGCACACCCTGGAGTCGCTGTGCCGCCGGCTCACCGAGGCCGGCCGTCACCAGCGGGCGATCCAGGCCGGCCAGCTGGTGGTCGATGTGGAGCCGCTGCGTGAGGGCGCCCGGCGCGCGTTGATCCAAGCTCATCTGGCGGCCGGGAACGTGTCCGAGGCGGTGCACCAGTACGACTCGTTCGTCGAGCTGTGTGCCACGTTCGGGTTCGCCCCGGAGGCCGAGCTGCGCAGCTTCTTCCCGCCCTCCCCCGCCTGGCCGGTGCTGCACGTACGGCGGCCGATCAACCCGGGGCAGGCCGTCGGGCGCGGCGTGCGGTTCGACATTCCGGGCCGGCGGCCCAAGGTCGGGTCGGGAGCGGCCGTCCGGGGCTGACCTCACTGGAGGTGCCCGGCCCGCCGATCGCCCGTTCGGCGGTACAGTCGCCGCTGTGGTGCTGACCCCGGCCGAGCCGCCGCGTACCCGCACCCGCCGGTTGGTGATCGGCTGGCCGGCCGGGCTGTGTCTGGCCGTCGTCCTGGTGGCGGCGAACACGCTCGGCGCGATCGCGGTGACCGTCTTGGCTCTGTGGCTGGTGCCCATCGGACCGCCGCTGCCGGTCGACTCCGCCGACGTGAAGCTGCTCAACGTTCTGGTCGTCATCGGTTACGTGTTCGTCGCGGTCCCGCTGTCGCTGCTGCTGGGCGGGCTGTCCTTCCGGCTCAGCGGGGACGACCCTGAGCGGGAGCGGCGGCTGGTACTGCGCGGCCCGCTGCGTCTGGCCACCGTGCAGGCGGTGTTCTGGCTGATCGCCACCGTGCTGTTCGGGGTGCTGAATGCCGGCTACTCCTGGCGGCTGGGGGTGGCCGTGGCCGAGACCGTACTCATCGTGGGCATCACCACCGGCGCGCTGTCCTACCTGGTGGCCGAGCGCATCCTGCGGCCGGCGGCGGCCAGGGTGTTGGCCGCCGACCCACCGAGGCTGCGCCACGGCGGGGTTCTCGGCCGCTCGGTGGTCTTCTGGGTGTTGGGCACGGCTGTCCCGGTCACCGGGTTGATGTCGGCAGCCCTCGGCGCGCTGGTGTTCGACGACGTGCCGGCCGCGACGCTGGCGGTCGCCGTGCTGGCCGGCGGCGCCGGATCCCTGCTCGCCGGGTTCGTCATCACCGTCGGCGCCGCCCGCGCGGTGGCCGATCCGGTGGCCTCGGTGCGGCGCGCCATGCACAGGGTCGAACAGGGCGATATGGACGTGTCGGTGCCGGTGTACGACGGGACCGAGCTCGGTGGACTGCAGGCCGGGTTCAACACGATGGCGGCCGGGCTACGCGAGCGCGAACGGATCCGCGAGCTGTTCGCCCGCCAGGTCGGCCGTGACGTCGCCCGGGCCACCACCGCCGAGCAAGAGGTCCGGCTCGGCGGCGAGGTGCGCCCGGTCGCCGTCCTGTTCGTCGACCTGGTTGGCTCCACCGCGCTGGCCGGGCGACGCCCGCCCACCGAGGTCGTTGCCCTGTTGAACCGGTTCTTCGCCGTCGTGGTCGAGGCGGTCGAGCAGGCCGGCGGCTGGATCAACAAGTTCGAGGGCGACGCCGCGCTCGCGGTATTCGGCGCGCCGGCCGCCCACCACGATCCCGCGGGCGCGGCCCTCGCGGCCGGGCGGCGGCTCGCCGAGCGGCTGGCCGCCGACCTGCCGGACGCCTCGGCGGGGATCGGCATCTCCGCTGGCGACGCGGTCGCCGGCTACGTCGGTGACGTGCGCCGGTTCGAGTACACGGTGATCGGCGACCCGGTGAACGAGGCCGCGCGGCTCACCGAGCTGGCCAAGTCCGTGCCCGGCGGGATGCTCGCGGCGGAAAGCGCGGTGCGGCTCGCCGCGGCCGCCGAGTCGTGCCGCTGGGAGTTGGGCGACTCGGTGGTGCTGCGCGGCCGGGACAACCCGACCCGGCTGGCCACGCCGATGCCCGAGGCTGTACCTGCCGACGACCCGGTGGACACCTCGGTCGACTCGATCGCCGCGCCCTGAGACACCCGGGTTCACCGTCGCGCGTAGCAACCGGCACCATCGGGGGTGCCATGATGCTGACCGACCACCTGCCCGGCACAGCCGAGCCCGACGCCGTCTATGACGCGTTCACCCTGTGGAGCGTCGACCGGGGCATCACCCTGTACCCGGCCCAGGAGGAGGCGCTGATCGAGCTCGTCTCCGGGGCGAACGTCATCCTGAGCACCCCCACCGGATCAGGCAAGAGCCTGGTCGCCACGGGCGCACACTTCGCCGCGCTGGCCCAGGGCGTGCGCAGCTTCTACACCGCGCCGATCAAGGCCCTGGTGTCGGAGAAGTTCTTCGCCCTGTGCGACATCTTCGGGCCCGAGCGGGTCGGGATGATGACCGGCGACTCCAGCGTGAACGCGGGCGCGCCGATCGTGTGCTGCACCGCGGAGGTGCTGGCCAACCTGGCGTTGCGCTCTGGCGGCCCGGACCCCGACCGCTCGGACCCGCACCGCGAGGTCCCCGGCCAGGTCGTGATGGACGAGTTCCACTTCTATGCCGACCCGGACCGCGGCTGGGCCTGGCAGGTGCCGCTGCTGGAGCTGCCGCGCACCCAGTTCCTGCTGATGTCGGCCACCCTCGGTGACGTCACCCGTTTCGAGGAGGACCTCACCCGACGCACCGGCCGGCGCACCGCGGTGGTGGCCAGCGGTGAGCGGCCGGTCCCGCTGGTCTTCGAGTGGTCGACGACGCCGCTGCACGCGCTCACCGAGGAACTCGTCGCGACGAAGCAGACGCCGGTCTACATCGTGCACTTCACCCAGGTCGCCGCGATCGAGCAGGCGCAGGCGTTCACCAGCATCAACGTCTGCACCCGGGAGGAGAAGGATAAAATTTCCCAGCTGATCGGCGGTTTCCGGTTCACCGCCGGGTTCGGCCGCACGCTGTCCCGGCTGGTCCGGCACGGCGTCGGCGTGCACCACGCGGGCATGCTGCCCAAGTATCGCCGGCTGATCGAGCGGCTCACCCAGGCCGGGCTACTCAAGGTGATCTGCGGCACCGACACCCTGGGCGTGGGTATCAACGTGCCGATCCGCACCGTGGTGTTCACCGGACTGTCCAAGTACGACGGTCAGCGCAACCGGCTGCTCAAGGCCCGGGAGTTTCACCAGATCGCCGGGCGGGCCGGCCGGGCCGGGTACGACACCATCGGCACGGTGATCGTGCAGGCCCCCGAGCACGTGATCGAGAACGAGAAAGCCCTGGCCAAGGCCGGTGACGACCCGAAGAAGCGGCGCCGGGTGGCCCGGAAGAACCCGCCCGAAGGGTTCGTGAACTGGGGCGAGTCGACCTTCGAGCGGCTGTGCAAGGCACAGCCTGAGCCGCTGACCTCCAGCTTCGCGGTCAGCCATTCGATGCTGCTCAACGTGATCAACCGACCCGGGGACACCTTCGCGGCGATGCGCCACCTGCTCGAGGACAACCACGAGGCCCGGCCGGCGCAGCTGCGACACATCCGGCGGGCCATCGCGATCTACCGGGCACTGCGCGCGGGCGGGGTGGTCGAGCAACTGTCCGAGCCGGATGCCGACGGCCGCCGGGTCAAGGTCACCGTCGACCTACAGCGGGACTTCGCGCTCAACCAGCCGCTGTCCCCGTTTGCGCTGGCCGCCATCGAACTGCTGGACCGGGAGTCCCCGGACTACCCGCTGGACGTGCTCTCGGTGATCGAGGCGACGCTGGACGACCCTCGGCAGGTGCTCGCAGCGCAGCGCAACCTGGCCCGCAAGGACGCGGTGGGCGCGATGAAGGCCCAGGGCATCGAGTACGACGAGCGGATGGTGCTGCTGGACGACATCAGCTATCCGATGCCGCTGGCCGAGCAGCTCGGCGCGGCGTTCGAGACCTACCGGCGGGGCCACCCGTGGGTCGGGGACTTCCAGCTCTCCCCCAAGTCGGTCGCCCGTGACCTCTACGAGCGCTCCATGACATTCGTCGAGTACGTAGGGCACTACGGGTTGGCGCGGTCGGAAGGGCTGATGCTGCGCTACCTCACCGACGCCTACAAGGCGATGCGCCAGACCGTGCCCGAGGAGGCCCGTACCCAAGAGCTGGCCGACCTGATCGAGCTGATGGGCGAACTGATTCGGGAGGTCGACTCCAGCCTGCTCGACGAGTGGGAGCGGCTGGTCAACCCCGCGTTGGCCGCAGCGGACGCGGCGGCCGGCAAGGAGCCGACGGTCACCGCCAACCCGCGCGCGCTGCGGGTGCTGGTCCGCAACGCGATGTTCCGGCGGGTGCAACTGGCCGCCCGCCGGCAGTGGGACGAGCTCGGCGCGCTGGACCCCAGCCGGTTGTGGGACGCCGACCGCTGGCACCTGTCGCTGGAGCCGTACTGGGCGGAACACGACGAGATCCGTACCGACGCGAATGCGCGGGGCCCCGAGCTGTTCGTCGTCGACGAGGGTCCCGGACGGTGGGACGTCCGCCAGATCCTGCACGACCCGGCCGGCCACCACAACTGGGCGATCTGCGCGGAGGTGGACCTGGAGGCGTCCCACGTGGCCGGCACTGCCGTCCTGAAGGTCACCACCGTGGAACCCCTCTACCACTGACGGTGCGTGGGTAGATCAGATCGCGGGCCACCTGCCGACCTGCTCACAATTTCGACACGGAGACGGACCAATAGGGTACGTTGCGTACACTAACTAGACCTGATCGAGTGGCCCTGAGCGTCAGAGGGCTGAATGTGGAGGCCGCGATGGAAGGCCCGGTTGTCGCGCCGAGCAGGACCGAGGACAAGGCCGCGGAGAACGGGGCCGCGCCGGCGGCGAAGAAGAAGCTCAAACGCAGCACCCGGATCGGGCTCTCCGTGATCGGCGTGCTCGCGTTGGTGGCCACCGTGGCGTTCACCGCCGCGTACTTCATCAACTCTCGCAACTTCGTCACCACCGACAACGCCCAGGTGGACGGCGACAAAATCACGATCAACGCGCCGGCCACCGGCACGCTGACCGACTGGGAGGGCCTGCAGGGACGTGCCCTCCGGGACAACGAGGTGGTAGGCCGGATCAAGATGGACTCCGGGTTCGTCTCCTCGCTCAAGCCCATCAGGGCCCCGGGCGCAGGCACCGTGGCGGTGGACAACGCTGTCGAGGGCGCCTTCGTCACCGCGGGTACCCCGCTGGCCACCGCGTACAACTTCGGCAGCATCTTCGTCACCGCGCGGGTGGACGAGACCGACGTCAACAGCGTCCGGGTCGGCCAGCCGGTGGACATCGAGGTCGATGCGTTCTCCAGCACCCCGGTCACCGGCCGGGTGGTCGAGGTTCAGGGTGCCGCGGCGGCCATGTTCTCGTTGTTCCCGGAGTCGAACAGCTCAGGGAACTTTCAGAAGGTCACCCAGGTGATCCCGGTGAAGATCGCGATCACCAGCAGTGGAAACCTCCAGCTGGTACCCGGGATGAACGTCACCGTCAAGATCCATAAGGACCGCGGCTGACCGCTCCCCCTGGTCGCCGCCGAACCGGTCCCTACCGCGCCGCCTAGACTCGACGGGGTGACGGGTCGGCTCGTAGGTCGCCGACCGGATCCTCGACACGGAGGTGCCGGTGCCCGTCCGGGTGTTGATCGCCGACGACCACAGCGTGGTCCGGCAGGGCCTGCGAATGTTCCTGGCCCTGGATCCCGACCTGCAGGTGGTGGGCGAGGCGGCCGACGGCGCCGAGGCGGTGCGGCTGGCCCGGACCTTGCGTCCCGACGTGGTGCTGATGGATCTGCTGATGCCCGGCACCGACGGCATCACCGCGATCGGCGAGATCCGCGGCGCCCCGCCGGCCCCAGAGGTGCTCGCGCTGACCAGCATGCTCGAGGATTCCGCCGTGGTCGGTGCCGTGCGGGCCGGTGCTATCGGCTACCTGCTCAAGGACACCCAGGCCGAGCAGCTGTGCTCGGCGATCAAGGGCGCCGCACGGGGTGAGGTGCAACTGGCCCCGGAACTGGCCGCCCGGCTGGTGCGTGAGACGCGGTCGCCGGCCGCTCCGGAGCAGCTCACCGCGCGGGAGACCGACGTGCTGCGGGCGATCGCACTGGGCCTGACCAACCGGCAGATCGGACGGCGCCTGCAGATCGGCGAGCGGACGGTGAAGACCCACGTCAGCCACCTGCTGGCCAAGCTGGGATTGGAGAGCCGCACCCAGGCGGCCCTGCACGCGGTTCGAATGGGGCTGGTCACCTCGGCGGAGGCGGATCAGCAATGAGCGCGGCCGGATCCGAGACCGGCGAATCCGGGTCGGTCGTCGACGACGTGGTGGCCGACGGCGCCGCGCTGCTGGACGTGCTCTTCGACCAGACGCCCATGGGCGTGGCGGTGTTCGACCGCGACCTGGTCCTGCGCACCTGCAACGAGACCTGGGCCCGGTTCGCCCGGCGGCACGGGACGGTCGAGGGTGGCCGGGTCGTTGCGGGACGCGGCATCTTCGACTACTTCCCGGGCACCGAGCCGCTGATCCTGCCGGTTGCCGCCCAGGTGCTCGCCGGCAAGACCCGTTGGTACGACGGCGTCCCGCACGAGCTGCACGACGGCGGCACCACCTACTGGGATCTGCTGTTCGTGCCGCTGCGCTCCGGCGGTGAGGTGGTCGGTGTGGTCGGCCTGTCGATCGAGGTCACCGACCGGTACCTCGCCCAGCGGGAACTGCGCCACACCGAGCGACGGTTCCAGTCCATCCGGACCGAGGCCGCGGCCGAGCTGGCCCGCCGGGACGCGATCATGGACGCGGTCCGGTTCGCCGCACACCGATTCCTCGAATCCCACACCTCCTCCTGGCGCGACCACCTCGACGAGGTGATGGCCAGGCTGGGCCGGGCCGCGGTCGCCAGCCGGGTGTACATCTTCGAGAACTTCGAGGGCCTCGACGGCCAGCTGTGGAGCCGCCAGTCCCACGAGTGGGTCGCCGAAGGCATCGGCAGCGAGCTGGACAACCCCGACCTGGTGGCGATGTCCTACCGCGACCTGGAGCTGGAGGCGGTCGTCGCGGCCATGTCGGCGGGTGAGGTGGTGGTCGGCGACGTGGCCGACCGCTCCCCCGGCGAGCGCGCCGTTCTCGGCCCTCAGGGTATCCGCTCCATCGCCCAGGTCCCGATCTTCGTGGACGGCCGCTGGTGGGGGTTCGTCGGGTTCGACGAGTGCGTGCGCGACCGGCACTGGTCGGGCGCGGAGGTCGACGCGCTGCGCGCCGCCGCCAGCACGCTGAGCGCGGCGATCCACCGCCAGCACGCGGAGGACCGGCTGCGCGAGCAGCAGGAGCTGCTGGAGAAGCGGGTCGCCGCGCTGTCCGACATCGCGGCCGGCCTCGGGGTGAACCAGCCGCTGGGCGACACGCTGCGGGTGATCGCCGACTCGGTGCTGGCGGCCACGCCGGCCCTGGCCAGCGCCGCTTACGTGCTCGACCAGGAGACCGGTGAGCTGCGCATCCTCGCCTCGTCCGGGCTGCCGCCCGGCTACCGGGAGGGGTTGGCCGAGTGCTGGCGTGTCGACCCGGAGATCACCACCAGCGGTGCGTTCCTCACCGAGAAGCTGCGGGTCGCCCACCGGGCGGTGGCCAAGGCGCTGGCCAATCCCGGGCTGGCGCCGCTGCACCCGTACCTGCACGGGGTCGGCTGGGACACCGTGGTGTTCGTCCCGCTTGGCCCGGCGGGACGCGCTTCCGGCTCGGTCAACGCCTACTACCCCGGCGACCGCGAGCCGACCCCGGACGAGCTGGCATTCCTGCAGGCGGTGGCCGATCAGGGCGCCGTCGCGGTGGAGAACGCCCGGCTGCTGGCCGAGGCGCAGAACCGAGCCGGCCTGGAGGAGCGCCAGCGAATCGCCCGGGAGCTGCACGACTCGGTGTCTCAGGCGCTCTACGGCATTGCGCTCGGCGCCCGCACCGCGCGCAGCCTCGCCGAGCACGGACCGGAGAAGCTGGCCGAGCCACTGGACTACATCCTCTCGCTCGCCGACGCCGGCATGACCGAGATGCGGTCACTGATCTTCGCCCTGCGACCTGAGTCGCTGGCCACCGAGGGACTGGTCGTCGCCCTGGAGAAGCAGATCGAGGTGCTGCGGACCCGGCACGAGCTGGTGGTCGGGGCCGCGCTGGGCTCCGAGCCTGCCATTCCGCTGGCGGTCAAGGAGGCTCTGTACCGGATCGGCCAGGAGGCACTGCACAATGTGGTGAAGCACGCGCACGCCCGGCGGGTCGAGGTGCGGCTGAGCGCCGGACCCCACGAGGTCGTGCTGGAGGTGAGCGACGACGGGATCGGGTTCGATCCAGGCAGCTCCCGACCGGGACATCTGGGCCTGCAGTCGATGCGCGAGCGAGCCGCCGAGCGACACGGCAATGTGTTGGTCAAGAGCCGGATCCGGGCCGGAACCCTGGTGCGGGTGCGGTTGCCGCTGGCGCCGACCGGCGCCGACGCCCCACCGTGAGTTGTCCACACCTGTGGATGACTTCGCTCACACCCGACCGGATAGAGTGAGCGACGTGAGTCATACGCCAATCTATGACGAGCTGCGGGAGATGCGGCTCGATGAGCGTACGGCGGACGCGTCGGCGGCGCACCAAGCCACCATCCGCCTGGTCGTGCCCCACGCCGGGGCCGGCAACGTGAACAAGTTGTCCAGTCGCGGCGGCCTAGGCGGCCGTCACCGTCGCGCCGCGAGCTGACCGGCGCGGTCCGACCGGGTCGTTCACTGCGGGGTGTTGCGGTCAGCCGGCCTCGGCACGCAACGCGGCGAGTGGCCCGGCGTGCAGCCGCTCCTTGATCGTGCCCAGCGGACCCGATTGTTTGCCGGCCAGCGCGCTCGCGCGACGCAGCGCGGCCGGCAGCACCTCCGGTTGCTCCACCGCCTCGTCCACCAGCCCGGCCTCGACCGCCGCGGCCGCCCCGAAGCGGGAGCCGAAGACCATCGCCGAGGTGGCGGTGGCCGGGGCCATCCGGGCTCGCAGCAGCGCCGTCATGCCGACCGTGAACGGCAGACCGAGGTCTACCTCGGGCAGGCACAGGTAGCCGCGGTCGGCCCGCATCACCCGAAAGTCACAGGCCATTGCGAGCATCGCGCCACCCGCGTAAGCGTGCCCGTTGATCGCCGCGACGGTGACCGCTGGGAAGGCCAGCACCCGGGCGAGCAGGCCGTGCACCCCGCCCAGCAGCCGCTCCCACGAGCCCTCGGGCGCCGAAACCAGCCAGTCCAGGTCCAGCCCGTTGGAGAAGAACTTCCCCTCGCCGGTCAGCACCAGCCCGGCCGGCGGTTCGGCCCGCTGCACCTCGTCCAGGGCGGCGTCGATCGCAGCCACGCTGTCCGGCCGGAAGCGGTTCTCCCCCGAGCACATCCGCACCACGGTGACCGCGTCGAACCGTTCGACGGCGACCAGCGGTGTCGCCGCGCTCAAAACAACCCCGCCAGGAAGGTGGTGAACCGTTCCCAGGCTTTCTTCACGTCGTCCACCACCGAGGTCGGCAGCTCCCGCGCGTCTGGCAGCGAGATGTCCGGCATCTCCGGCAGCGAGATGCCCGAGGTGGGCAGGGCCGGCCTGGTCGGCTCGTCCGTCTCCTCGGCCTGGGTGGCTCGGGTGGGCGTGGTCCGGCGGGTCGTCGCTGGGGCCTGGGTGGCCGTGGCCGACCTGCTCGGCTGGGCCGTGGTCGTGGCGTCCTCGTCGGAGGTGGCGAATGCGACGAAGCCGATCAGCGCGGCCAGGATCAGCGCGCCCAGCGCGATGAACAGGATCTGCCGGGTGGTGTTGCCGGCCGGTTGCTCCACGGCCGCGGCGGCCACCGGCATCCGTTCCGGCTCCTCCCGCAACATCCGGACCGCCTGCGCGGCGGTGGGACGGACCCCCGGATCCGGGTCGGTCATGCTCAGCAGCGCGCCGCGCAGGTTGTCCGGCAGCTCCGCCGGTACCGCAGGCGAGCGGTGCAGCCGGGCGCCGGCCGACTCGGAGGCCGTTCCCGGGTACTCGACCCGCCCGGTGACCGCCTCCAGTAGCACCAACCCGAGGGCGTACACATCCGCTGGCGGGCCGACGAACTCGCCCCGCACCTGTTCGGGGGCCAGGTAGGCGGGGGTGCCGAAGCCGGGTTCGCCGCTCCGCGCCGGACGGGCGGTACCGAAGTCGGCCAGCCGGATCCGGTTGTCCCGCCCGATGAGCACGTTCGACGGCTTGACGTCGCGGTGCACGATCCCCTGCTGGTGGACGTAGCCGAGAACCTCGCCGAGCGCCACCCCGATCCGGACGATCTCGTCGAGCGGTAGCTGCTCCTGGGCGGTCACCTCGCTCAGTGGCCAGCCGCTGACCAGCTCCATCACCAGGTACGGCTGCTGACCCTCGACGCCGGAGTCGTACACCGCGACCAGGCCCGGGTGGCCGAGGTTCGCCAGGGTGTGCGCCTCCTCGGTGAACCGGCGGGCACTGTCCCGGTCGGTGCCCTGCCGGAACAACTTCACCGCCACCGGCCGGTCCAACCGCAGGTCGGTGGCCCGGTGCACCTCCGCCATCCCGCCCCGGCCCAGTAGCGCCTCCAGCCGGTAGCGGCCACCGAGCACCCGGCCGGCCCCACCGGCGGCGCCGGCCGGACCCGGTCCGGCGGCCGGCGGCCCCAGATAGCGGGTGGCGTCCGGGTCGTCCGGGCCGTTGCCGTGCTGCACGTGGCCTCCCAGGCTCGTCGTCTCGCTCGTCGTCTCACCCACGTCACAGCGCACGGTCGTCCCCGCCGCGAGTGGTCCGGGGAGACCGTACTCAGCCACGCCGTCCGGCCGAAACGAAGACCACGATCGAGTGGCGTGCGGCCAGCCGTCGCCCGAGCCGTCCGGTCAGGCCGATGAGTCCGTCGGCGGCTGACCGAAGTCCTCCGGCGACACCTGGTCGATGAACTGGCGGAACTCCCGCAGCTGCCGCTCGGGCGGCTGGGGCCCGCCGTCGGGCACTATCTGCTCGATCGGCTGGCCGACCTCGTCGAGGATGGCGTCGGCCACCGTGATCGGCAGTCCGTCGCGGACCGCAACCGCCAGCGCGTCGCTGGGCCGGGCGTCCAACCGGGTGTCCCCCAGCACCAGTACCGCGCGGAACGCGCCGTCGCGCAGCTCGGTGATCTCCACCCCGGTGAGCGGATGACCCAGCCGCTCGGCTACGGACGCGACCAGATCCTGAGTCAGCGGCGGGTCGCTTTCGGCGCGCGGACCCAGCGCTATGACGTCGGCCTGCGGCCGGCGCAGGAAGACCGGCAGGCAGCGTCCGCCGTCGACCTCACCGAGCAGCAGCACGGGCTGACGGCTGGCCGCGTGCACGACCACCCGCAGAACCTTCATCCGCGGCATCGCCGGGCCTCCCTCCGCCGCTCGGTCAGTGTCCCGCGCCCCGGCGGCCTCGGTACAGAAGTATGAGCGGTGTGGGCTGGGAGATCCCGATCGTCGTACCGCAGCCGCGGGCCGGCTGAGCCGCCCTATTCTTCGCTGCTGTGCACATCGACGACCCCGGTCTACCGCCGCCCACCCGAGTCCCCGGTGTGGTGGTGCTGCGCGAGCTCGTCGCGCACGCCGAGAACGCCAGCGTCCTGCTGTTGGAGGCCCGCGGCTACTCCCAGGGGTGCCTGCTGGAGTTCCTCGCCGTCGGCCGACCGGCGGCCGGCGACGACCGGCCGGTGCTGGGCCTGGACTTCGGGTCGGAGGTACTGCACCCCGACCGACCGGCGGCTCCGGCCGACGCGGGCCGCGCGCTGTACCGGCTGACCGACGAGGTGGCGGTGCTGGCCGGCGCGGTCGGACGCCGGATCCGGCTGTGGGTCACGCCACTGCCCCCGGCCGAGGGCTTCGTCGTGGTCACCGACTGGCCGGCGAGAGGGATCCGCGGGCAGCGGGCCGACGTCGCCGGCGAGGCGATCCGGGTCGCGGCCTGGAACTCCTTCCCCTGCCTCCCGGCCTGAACCCGCCACGCGACCCGCGCCGGGCCGCGGTACCCGCTCGGTCGAGCATCAGTCGGTGGATGATCAGTCGGTGGGGTCCTCCTCGTTCGGCCAGCAGTCCTCGCCGACCGAGACCCCACGGACCGCGGTGCCGACGATCGTGTAGCCGCCGGTGCCCCCATCCGGCAGGTGGCACCAGCGAATGTCGTCGGGGTGCGCCCAGCGGCACAGCGCGTCGTTGATGATCGACACTGCGGCGGCGTGGTCGGCATTGCTCGCGTTCGGGCTGACGTAGATCGCCCGCTCCACGATGGCCCGCCCCATCTCGTCGGGCTGGGTACCGATCCAGTCGCGCACCAGCCAGTACGGCGGGTAGCGCGACGGGCCTGGCGACGGGTCGTACGGCGGCGGGTACGGCGCCGACGGTGGCCCGGACGGCGCCGGCCGGTCCGGGAGGTTCGCTGGTGGCTCGGGGAGCGTCTGGGTCACGGTCATGGTTTCCGCCCGGTGGGGCCTTCGCGTGGCCGACCCGGATTCGTGGGGAGCGAAGGGTCATGTCTAGTGGCCGAGCAGTATCCCGGGAACCGCCGAAAGGCCGAAATCAGGTGGGGCTCGCCTGCGCTGGCGCAGGGTCCACCCCCGGGAGCGCGACGGTGGGCGGGAGGTCGAGCAGCCGCTCGGCGTACCGGACGGCCGGGTCGGCGCGGCGATCCGCCGGTGGGCGCGGCCGCCTGCACGGCGGGCGAGCCGATCGGACGAGGCCGGCGTGGCCGTTCACAGTCGGAGGTAGCGTCGGGTCCGCGAGCACGCCGGGGGGCGCGCCGGCCCGGAACGGGACCGGCGTAGCCGGGACCGCTCGCGGTGGACCTGGAAAGGCGGCCATGGCCGATATCGACCCGGACATCCGCACCCGGCAGCGCGCGCGGACCGCGCGGACCGCCGCCGTGCACGACCGCGCGCTGGAGTTGCACGGGCAGCGGATCAGCTATCTGGAGACCGGCGCCGACAGCGGCGGGCCGGTGGTGGTCCTGGTGCACGGGCTGGCCAGCAACCGCGGCACCTGGGCCGACATCCTGCCCACCCTGGGCCGGCACGCGCACGTCATCGCGCCCGACCTGCTGGGCAGCGGCGACTCGGCGAAGCCGGCCACCGCCGACTACTCGGTGGGCGCGCACGCTTCCCGGCTGCGTGATCTGCTGCGGGAGCTGGGGCTGAGCCGGGCAGCGGTGGTCGGGCACTCCTACGGCGGCGGCGTGGCGATGACCTTCGCCTACCAGTTCCCCGAGCGCACCGACCGGCTGGCCCTGATCGCCAGCGGTGGCCTGGGCCCGGATCTGACCGTCGCGCTGCGGGCGGCGAGCCTGCCCGGCGCGGCCCTGCTGGCGCACGCCCTGGTCAGCGTGGCGCCCGGGTGGCTGACCGGCGCGGCCCGCCGGGTGGTCACCAATCTCGGGTGGGTGCCCCAGGCCGACCTCGACGCGGTGGGTCGCGCGCTCGGGTCGTTGCGTGACCGCGACTCCCGGACGGCGTTCCTGCACACCGTCCGGGGCACGGTCACCTGGTCGGGCCAGCGGCTGGCCGCCACGGACCGGCTGTACCTGCTCTCCGGGGTGCCGGTCCTGCTGATCGCGGGCAGCCGGGACAGTTGCATCCCGTCCCGGCACAGCCTGGCCGCGCACCAGGCGCTGCCCGGCAGCCGGCTGGAGGTGCTCGACGCGGGCCATTTCCCGCACCACGAACACCCGGCGGAAGTAGCCGGCATGCTTGCCGATTTCCTCACCGCCTACGTACCGGTAGCCCACGTACCGATAAGACTCGCTCGGGCCGCCGCCTGCTGAGCGGGCCGCCACGGCCGCGGGTCACCGCTGGGCCTGCTCCAGGCAGCGGGCCATGCCGCGGCGCACCGCGTCGATCAGGTAGGGCCGCAGCCGACCGGCCGGCACGATCTCGTGCACCGAGCCGACCCGGCGCGCCCGCTCGATGCTGTGCTCGCTGTCGAACTCGTCGGCCACCGCACCCAGCTTCTCGGAGCGGACGCCTGCCCGGACCGCCGCCAGCTCGGTGCGCAGCCGGGCCGTCTCGGCGACCTGGCCGGCCTCGTCGGCCCGCTTCCCCGCCTCGGCTAGCCGGGCCTCCAGGTCGGCGACCCTCGGATCGGCCGCGGTGCGTTTGTTCACCTCGCCGGCGAACACCACCGCGGCCGCCGGCGCCCCGCCGATCACCGAGGCGTACGAGCCCTCGACGGCCGCGATCTCCATGTTGTCGTTGAGTGTCGCGGAGAACACCACGAACGCGCCGCCGTGGTAGCGGGAGACCACGCAGAACACGATCGGGCCGTTGAAGTTCACGATCGCCCGGCCGATCTCCGCGCCGTACTCCAGCTGCAGCCCGCGCATCGACTCCGGCGAGCCGTCGAACCCGGACAAGTTGGCCAGCACCACCAGCGGACGGTTGCCGCTGGCCGCGTTGATCGCCCGGGCGGTCTTCTTCGACGACCGGGGGAACAGCGTGCCGGCGGTCCACTGGGACGGTCCGTCCACCGGCGACAGTCCGCGCCGGGCCAGCGGGCGCGACTCGATGCCCAGCAGCGCCACCGGCTGCCCACCCAGGTGCGCGTCGTACACCACCACCGAGTCGGCGTCGTGCATGTCGGCCCAGCGCTCCAGCGGCCGATGGTCGGCGTCCGCGACACCCTGCATCAGCGAGCGGATGTCGAACGGCTTCTTGCGATCGGCGTTGGTCTCGGCTGAGAAGATCTGCCCGAGTGCGGTGAAGTCGCAACCCGCCGCCACGTGCGGGGCGTGCCTGATGTCGCGGTCATGCGGATCGGCGGTCGGGGCCGGCCGGGGGAACCGGTCCCCCGGGCCCAGGTAGGTGTGCGCGTAGTGCGCCAGGAGCACGTCGACCGCGCCGGACAGGTCCGGTGCCCAGTACTGGGCCTGACCGTTCGGCCCCATGATCCGGTCGTAGCCGCCGATGCCGAAGTTGTCCTCGGCCGACACTCCACCGGAGTAGTCCAACGACTGCTTCCCGGTGAGCACCATCGCCGAGTCCGGCGTCATGATCAGCACACCCTTGGTGTGCATCAGCATGGTCGCCTCGGCGTTCCAGTACGGCTGGGCACCGACGTTGATCCCGGCCACCACGACGTTGATCTCCCCGCCGTCCTGGGTGAACTCGATGATCCCGCGCAGCACCCGGGAGATCCAGTCCATGTTCTCCACACCGGAGTCGAAGGCGATCTTCGCTCCGGCCGAGACCGCGAACCACTCCACCGGCACGGACAGTCGCCGAGCCAGGGTCAGCGCCGCCAGCACCCGGGCGCACTCCGGCTCGGCCAGCGCGCCCAGCGCCTTCGTCGGGTCGCCCAGCAGTACCACCCGGGTCATCCCCTCGGGGTGGCGTTCGGTCTTGGTGCGCACCACTCCGAGCACGATGTTGGCAGAGTTGCCGCCGGGCGCGCGTTGCACGGGCACCGGCTGACCCTCGGCGTCCAGGTCGTACTCGATGAACGAGCCCGGCTCGCCGAGCCGGTCGGGGTTGCGGGTCAGCAGCGGGACGATCTCGTAGGGGTACACCGCGCCGCGCCGGCGGGCCCGGATCACTTTCTGGCCGTAGGAGTCCAGCTCGCGCAGCGGCGTGCTCGGCGGCTCGGTGATCCGCAGGGTGAACCCGGCGCCGGGCGGACGAGACATCCGCAGCATCAGCTCGCGGGGCTCCTCCGCGCCGGCACCATCGCCGGCTTGGACTCCGCCGGACCTGGGCGGCACCACCCATGTGCGGAACTGCACCATCACCTGTTCCAGGCCCAACCCCTCGGTCCGGGGAGCGAGCACCCGGACCACCTGGTCCAGCTCCGCGATCGGGATGTCAACCACCGGCCACACGTAGAGCAGTACCCGGTTCCAGGCCAGCTTGCCCAGCGCCGGGTCGGCGGAGCGGGCCGCCCGCAGGCTGTTCAGGCAGGCGTCCAGCACGTGCTCCAGTTCGGGCAGGCCGGTGATCTGGCCATGCTCGTCGCGCAACGTGGTCAGCTCGCGGACGTCGGCCAACGCGATCAACCGCTGGTCCTCGGGAACCTCACGCCCCTGGGCCCGGAACAGATGCACGTCGACCGCGGACGGCAGCCGGGTGAGGGTGAACGCGGACAGCCGCCACATGCCCAGCCGCTCGGCCACCATCGGGTGCAGCCCGCGTACGGTGCGGTCCTCGACCGGCTCGCCGGCCGGTCCGGGCCGGAAGGTGAACCAGATGGTGCTGCTCTCGTCGTCGCCGCCGTCGCGGCGGACCGCCACCGCCACCCGCTCCACCCGGTCCGGGATGCTGCCCAGTTTGGCCTTGATCCGCGACGCCCGGGCGTCCGGGTCGACTCCGGATGCCTGGTCGGAGGTGACGTAGAGGTCGATCAGGACCGTGCGCCGCGCCGGTAAGGCGGCGATCATCTGGTTCAGGTCGGTGGACACCGTCCGCGGTGCGTCCGCCCTCGGATCGTCCAACCCGGCCTGCCCGCTGGCCGTCGTGGCCAGCACGGTGTACTCCCGATCGCCGTGCCGGTATCCGGCGACCAACAGCGGCCGACCGTCGTGCTCGAGCCCGCGCACGTCGGTGACCGGCCGGATCCGGTAGTAGCGGCGGGTCATCACCTCGAGCATCGCCGCGTGGTGGCGCTCGGCGAAGACCCCGAGGATCGGCTCCCCCGAGGCGACGATCTCGTCGATCTGCGCGGCCCGGGTCGCCGGCTCGTCGGCGAGGTGGTCGAGCTGCTCGCGGACGCCCGCCCGGACCCGGGACCGTTCCTCGGCGATCACCGGGGCGTCGAAGCACCGGTAGCGCACCTGGCGGGCCAGGTCGCCGATCGTCGGGTAGCGCAGCTGGGTGGCGGTGACCAGCTGGTCGAGCACCTGCCGGTAGCCCTCGCGGGCGGCCGCGGTGGTCCGCAGCACGGACTCCGGGTGGCGCAGCCGCCATTGCAGCAGCTGGGACAGCGTCGGCACGTGCGAGCCGGCCCGGCGGTGAGCCAGGAACATCCGGTAGAGCGCCGGGCCCAGCGTCGGCGCGTCGGCCAGATCGTGCACCCGGTAGTGCGCCAGTGCCCGGCGCAGCTTGATCCGGAACGACTCCGGCAGCGCCTCGGTGTCGGCGTCGCGGGTGCGCAGGTAGGCGTAGAGGTACTCCTGCGGGTTACGGGCGGCCTCGGCGTCCACCGCGGAGTCGTCGGTCAGCAGGTCGCCGGAGCTGTCGGGTAGCCGCCGGTTGCGGGACAGGGCGCACAGATCGGCGAAGATGCCCAAAACGCCGGCCTCCCCGGCGAGCAGTCGCGGGTCGTCCGCCGGAAGCTGGGCACGGGCGGCGGCCAGGTCTGTCAGCAGCGGCCGGACCTCGCGCTCGTCTATGTCGAAGCCCAGCACCAGCGCGCGCAACGCGTCGAAGGCGTCAGCGGCCGCGGCCCCTGGATCCCGGTCGGCATCGGTGCGGGTCAGCGCGGCCAGATCGATCCGGGTGCCGGCCGAGGGGGCCGCTCCGGTATCGGCCAGGTCTGGTTCCAGGCGGACCAGCTTGGTGCCGCCCTCGACCTGGGTGTTGGCCGCGACGAGCACCTCGGCGACCCGGCCGGCGACCGGGGCCCGCAGCGCGGTCTCCAGCTTCATCGACTCCACCACCGCCACCACCGCGCCCTCGGCGAGCTGATCGCCGGGGCGCACCGGGACCGACACCACCATCGCCGGCGCCGGGGCACGGACCAGGCCCGCCTCACCACCGGAGATCCGGTGCACCGCGCCGTCGACCTCGACCAGGTAGTCCGGCCCCTGGGCTACCGACAGCACCTCGAATCGCAGCCCGCCGACGGTGAGCCGTCGCTCGAACCGCCCGGACCGCTCCACGTCCACGTCCACGGCGATGGTCGTTCCGCTGGCGCTGCTCTCCGGCGCAATGGTCGTTCCGCTGGCGCTGCTCTCCGTCGCAATGGTCGTTCCGCTGGCGCCGGTGTCGTCCAGCTCCACCCGGTAGCGCGTCGGCCGGGACCGAGCAACCCGCAGCCGGTAGGCCTGGCCTGCGGCCCGCACGTCGACCTGGTGCCAGGTCTCGTGGCCGACCTCGGGGCGGCCACGTTCGGCGGAGGTGAACAGTCGGTCGCGCTGACGTTCGACGTGCGCGTCGTGCGCCTCGACCGCGGTCGCCAGCAGCGCCATGTCCAGGCGCAGCGGCGGGGTGTACCCGTCGGCCATCATCGCGTCCAGCCAGGTGGTGTCCAACTCTCCGTCGCGGACCTGCGGGCGGTCCAGCAGGTCGAGCAGGAACGCCTTGTTCGTGGTGCCGCCGTCGATCACGGCCGAGGTCTGGCGCAGCGCGCGGTGCAACCGGGCGCGGGCCTCGTCCCGGTCCCGGCCCCAGGCGATCACCTTGGCGATCATCGAGTCGTACTGCGGCGGGATCACGTCGCCGGCGGCCACCCCGGTGTCCACCCGGATGCCCGGCCCGGTCGGCAGCGCCAGGTGCTCGATCAGCCCCGGTGCCGGGGCGAACCCGCGCTCGGGGTCCTCGGCGGTGAGCCGGGCCTCGATCGCGTGCCCCCGGGCGGGCGGCGTCTCGGCCGCGATCTCGTCCAGCCGGCCCCCGGCGGCCACGTGCAATTGCAGCTTGACGATGTCGACGCCCGTGGTGACCTCGGTGACCGGATGCTCCACCTGCAGCCGGGTGTTGACCTCCAGGAACGACAGCAGCCGATCTTTGGGCTCGTAGAGGAACTCCACCGTGCCGGCGTTGACGTAGCCGGCCGTCCTGGCCAGCTCGGCGGCGCTGCGGCGCAGCAGCCGTTCCTGCTCGAGGTCCAGCGCGGTGGACGCAGACTCCTCGATGACCTTCTGGTTGCGCCGTTGCACGCTGCAGTCCCGGATGCCGAGCGTCCACACGTTGCCGGTGGCGTCGGCCACGATCTGGACCTCGACGTGCCGCCCGCCCCGGATCGCCCGCTCCAGGAACACCGTGCCGTCGCCAGCGGTCTTCGCGCCCTCCGCGGACGCCCGCTCGAACGCCTCGGGCAGCTCCTCGGCGGTGTTCACCAGCCGGATGCCGCGGCCGCCGCCGCCGGCGGTGGCCTTCACCATCAACGGGAAACCGATGGTCTCGGCGTGCCGGCGGGCCTGCTCCAGGTCGGCCACCGGGCCGCCGCTCCAGGCCGCGAGCGGCACGCCGACCTCCTCGGCGAGCAGCTTCGACTCGATCTTGTCACCGAGCCGGCGCATGACCCGCGCGGACGGGCCGACGAAGGTGATGCCCAGCCGGTCGCACAGCTCGGCGAACTCGGCCTTCTCCGAGACGAACCCCCAGCCCGGCCACACCGCGTCGGCACGACAGGCAGTGAGCGCGCGCTCCAGCTCGTCGTAGTCGAGATAGGGATTGGGGCCGAACGATTCCTCGTCGTCAGGCCCGATGAGCACCGCCTCGTCGGCCTCGCGGACGAACATCGAGCGCTTGTCGACCGCGGTGTGCACGGCAATGGTGCGCAGAGTCGGACGCCCCTCGGCGTTCCACTCCCGGACGGCGTTGATCAGGCGCATCGCCGGCTCGCCGCGGTTGACGATCGCGAGTCGCCGGAACTGAGGTGCGATCGGTCCGGTCATCGGAATGCTCCACCCTGGTTCGTTGCCGTGCCCACCGGGTCCCGCTGGACGCCGGGACCACCGTCACCGACGGCCGCCGGTCCACAGTGACGATCGTGCTACGGATTCGTCGGCTGCGGCACCCGGTGACCCGGTGACGTTCGTCCGCGGAGTCTGCCGGACCCTCGGACGCGGCGCCCGAGGCCCTGCGCGCGGCGGTCGGGAACGTACGGCCGGTTCGGGGCGAGCGATGGGACTCGAGGTGAGCGTCGTGGGAATTTAGCCGACGCGGCGCCGTGGTGCGGGGAATGCCGGGTAGCACCGGTGGAAATCGCCGAAATGCCGCCGCGCCCATCGGCGCGGCGGCATTCCAGCAGAATGTCAGGGCCTTCGGTGGGAGAAACTCCGCACCTTGCCCGCAGGCTCAGTACCAGTGCTTACGGCCACCCAACGCCCGCCCGCTGGACCCCAGCAGCAGGAGCACCAGCCCGACGACAAGCAGAATGATGCCGATCGTCTTCAAGATGGAGAGACTAGGCACCACCAGTCCGAGGACAATCAGGATAATGCCGAGAACGATCACTGTTCCTCCTGTTTCCGGACCCCCCGAGTCGGATCTACCGAATGGTGGCGAGACAGTAGCGCGGCGGATCTGTGCGTGCTGGTTCTGCGGTGCGCATGTGATCAACGGGACTTGTGGGCCACAAGTTCCGGCCATGAAGGGACGGCGCTCCCCCACCGGGCGGAGTCCAGTGGCGAGCGCCGGGGCTCACTCGCCGCATCCCGGCGGTCCACGATTGTGGTACCGCGTCCGGAGGACGACAATGAGGTCGCCGCACGTCAAGGGAGGTGGCGCATGCCCGGTGACGCCGTGGTGACCGGTCCGCCAAAGATGTGGTCCGCAGGCGGGCACACCGCCGACGAACTGGACGATCTGCTCTCCGGAGTCCGGCCCAGGACGTGCCGGAATATGCGCCACATCGGCACCGAGCCGGTGGATGCCGAGCAGCGCGCCGCCTGGCGCGAGCTACTGGCACGCGAGGGCAAGCTGGCGCCCGGCGCCCGGTCGATCGGCGAGCTGGTCGGGCGTGCCGACCGCGGCTGACCGGCCCGGCGCGGCAACGATGAGCCGCCCCGGATCGGTCGCCGAGCTGACCGGGCTGTTGCGCGCACAGGGCTACCTCGCCGACCGCGGTCTGGCCACCGCCGCGCACGTGGCGCTGGCCCTGGACCGGCCGGTGCTGCTCGAGGGCGAGGTGGGGGTCGGCAAGACCGAGCTGGCCAAGGCACTCGCCGCGGGACTGGGCCGCCGGCTCATCCGGTTGCAGTGCTACGAGGGCATCGACACGAGCCAGGCGATGTACGAGTGGGACTACGCGCGGCAGCTGCTGCACATCAGGGCCCTGTCCGAGCGGTCGGTGACCGACACCGATTCCGACGCGGTGGACCAGGTGTTCGGGCCCCGGTTCCTGCTGGAGCGCCCGCTGCTGGCCGCGGTGCGCGCCGGTGACGGCGCGGTGCTGCTGGTCGACGAGATCGACCGGGCCGACGACGAGTTCGAAGCCTTCCTGCTGGAGCTGCTCTCCGACTTCCAGGTGAGCATCCCGGAGATCGGCACGGTGGCCGCCACCCGGCCGCCACTGGTGCTGCTCACCTCCAACCGCACCCGGGAACTGCACGACGCGCTCAAACGCCGCTGCCTCTACCACTGGATCGGCTACCCGGACCCGGAGCGCGAGCTGGAGATCGTCCGGCTGCGCCGGCCCGAGGTGCCCGAGGCGCTGGCCCGGTCCGTGGTGGCCGCCGTGGCGAGGCTACGGGAGCTGGATCTGGCCAAGCCGCCCGGAGTCGCCGAGACCATCGACTGGGCCGGCACCTGCGCCTTCCTCCACATTGGCCACCTGGATCACGAGCAGGCCGGGCTGACCCTCGGTTCGGTGGTGAAGGACCACGACGACGAGGAGCTGGTGCGACCGCTGCTGCCGGACATCGTCGGTCCGGGCCGGTGACATCACCGCCTGTGGGGCCCGGACACGACCTGCTCCGCGCCCTGGTCGGGTTCGCCAGCTCGCTGCGACGCGAGGGGCTCCCGGTGGGCTCCGGCGACGTGCTCGACTACAGCGCGGCGGCAGCGGTCCTCGGCCCCGGTGACCTGACCGATCTCTACTGGGCCGGACGGATCGCGCTGATCGGCCGGCCCGATGACATCGGAACCTACGACCGGGTGTTCCGCCGGTACTTCCTCGCCGAACCGGACGACCCCGGACCGCCAGCGGCGCCACTGGCGTCCCGAGCCGCGGCTGCCGCCGCGATGCTCGTCGTGCCCGCCGTCGACCCCGGCGAGCGGGCACCCGACGAGCAGGCCCGCCTGGGATGGCAGGCCTCCGACGCCGAGATCCTCACCTCGAAGGCGTTCGCCGGTTGCACCGGCGAGGAGCTGGCGGCCCTCCGCCGCATCATGGCCCGCATCCGGCTGGCGCCGCCACTGCGGCAGACCCGGCGCACCCGACCGGCCCGTCGTGGCCACCGACCCGATCCGCGCGCCACGGTGCGGCGGTCGCTGCGGCTGCACGGAGAACCGCCGCTGCCGCGCTACCGGCGCCGACGCACCCGGCCCCGGCCCCTGGTGCTGATCCTGGACGTGTCGGGCTCGATGGCCGACTACTCGCGGGCGCTGCTGCAGTTCGCGCACTGCGCGCACCGCGCCGCCGCCACCCGGGTGGAGGTGTTCTGCTTCGGCACCCGGCTCACCCACCTGACCCCGGCCCTGCGCACCCGGTCACCCGACGTCGCGCTGGCCCGGGCCGCGGCCCAGGTCACCGACTGGGACGGCGGCACCCGGATCGGCGCGGCGGTGAACGAGTTCATCCGGCGGTGGGGTCGACGCGGGATGGCCCGCGGCGCGGTCGTGCTGATCTGCTCGGACGGCATGGACCGGGGAGCTCCCGAGCTGCTGGACGCCGCGCTGCGCCGGTTGACGCGCCTGTGCCACCGGACCGTGTGGGTGGGTCCGCACGTCGTCGGGGGGACGCCGAGCTCGGTGGGCATGCTGGTCGCCGCGCCGTACCTCGACCTGGTGGTGTCCGGTCACGACCTGGCCGGCCTGGAGCGCCTCGCCGTCGAGCTGCCCACCCTGAGCCGGCGGGTGCCTCGATGATCCGGCTCGGGTCGCTGGCCGGGTACTTGTTCGACGGACCACGGCTGCTCGGCGGCTGGACCCCGCCGGCCGGGCCCGGGGTGTTCGCCGTGCTCGCCAAACCCGACCCCGACCGCGAGCGCTACGCGGTCCTCTACGTGGGGCACAGCCCGGACCTGTCGACCGAGCGGCTGCCCTTCCGGCACGCCGCGGCGCCGTGCTGGATCCGCCGGGCGGGCTCGAAGTGGAAGCTGCACGTGGCCACCCTGGACATCCCCGGCGGGCTGTCCGGGCACCGGGAGATGGTGGTGAACGAACTGATCTCGATGTACACGCCGCACTGCAACCACCAGCGCTACGACACCGCGTGGCGGGCGGAGTGGATCGGCGAGTACTCCGATGCCCCCACCACGGCCCCGCTGCCGCCGCCGCGCCGCCCCGGCGACCACCCGACCTGACTCAGCCTTTCTGACTCAGCCGACCTGACTCAGCCGTCGGGGGTGTAGCCGACGGCGTGGTGCAGCCGGGACCGCCGCCGCCCCGAGGCGGGCACGGCCACCGCCGCCCGTGGCGGGGTGGGCGAGGCCTTGGCCACGATCCGCTCGGCGAGGCCGTACAACAGCGGCAACGCAGCGGCCACCGTGCCCGCCGAGTGGTTGACGTGCTCCACCCCCGGTCCGATCCGGGCGGCGTCGGCGTTGATCGTGCGGACCAGGCCTTCGCCGGCCTCCAGGGTGTCCGCGACCCGGCCGAGCACGGTGCCGATCTGGTACAGGTACGCGGCCAGCCCGGCGACCAACGCCACTACCGCCAGCACGCTCAGCACGATCATCGTGGTCATCGCGGTCCCGCCCCGTCCGCCGCGGTCGCCGGGGTAGGGATGCTCGGCAGCACCCGGCCCAGGAAGAGGTGGTGCCGCAGGCCCTCGGCCAGCACCTGGTCGACCGCGTCGCCGGTCCGGTCGATCAGCGCGGTGTTGACGGTGTTGGCGCTGATCGCGGTGAGCGTGCCGCCGATCTCGGACACCCGCTCGTCGATCACCGTCACCAGGTGGACCAGCACGCTCAGCAGCACCGCGACCGCGACCACCACGCCGAACCCGCCGATGATCGCCACCCACCAGGCGGTGAGCTCGTGCTCGCCCATCTCAGCCTCCCAGCCGTTCGCGCCCGCGCCGCAACCCGGCGGTGATCACCTCGGCGTGCTCGATCGTGGTGGCCAGTCTGGCCAGCCCCCGGGTGTTGGCCTCGGCCCGGACCAGTTCGGCGTTGATCTCGGCGGCCTGCCGGCCGATGCGCCCGGCCAGCAGCAGGATCGGCACCACCAGCGCGACGACGACCAGCACCACCACGATGCCGATCGCGAAACCCACGTACCAGCCGGCCATCACACGCCCTCGCAGAAGTCGCGGACCGGTCGCAGGTTGGCGTTGACCGAGTCCACCACCGCCGGGACCGGCGCGGTGGACGCGGTCACGGCCTTCAGACCGACGCCCAGCGCGGACAGCGTCGTCGAGACGTGCCGCAGATGCAGGATCACCCGCAGCAGTCCGACCGCGATGATCCCGATGATCGACGCGGCGATGACCAGCGTGGCCCAGGCGGCAGCCGGCATGGTTCCTCCCCTACAGCAGTTTCGCGACGCTGCCGGCGTACCGGGTCGCCCCGGCGGCGACCTGACGCACCGTCTCGTCGGTCTCGGCCAACATCCCCGGCACCGGCTCCAGCTGACCGATCAGGGTCACCCCGCCGGCCAGAATGTCGTCCACCGCCCAGCGGATCCGTTCCACGGCGGCGAGCACCCGGTTCAGCAGGTACACCACGACCGGGAAGACCACGAACAGCAGCACGGCATTGCCGATCCACCAGAGCGTCATGTCCGTCCTCCTCTCCTGGTCACGGTCTGGTGCTGGGTCCGAAGAACCGCCGGAGCACCCGCTTGAGCGCCAGGGCCGCGGCGGCCAGCCCGATCCGCAGGCCGCTGGCCGGCGCCGCCCGCACCGCGGTCGCGGTACCGGCACCGGAGCCGCCGGCCTCGATGGTGCGCCCGATGCAGTCGGCGAAGGTGCCCAGCAGCACGCTGGTCACGTCTGCGATCATGCCCCGGCCGTACTGCGCGGCTGCCCCGGACACCTGGAGGTCCTGGACGACCGCCATGGTGGTATTGCCAACGCCGGCCGCGGTGAGCCGCGTGGTGACCCGCATCTGCGCGGTACCCCGGCCGCGTGCCTCCGAGCCGGACGCGAGCAGCACGATCCGGTGCGCCGAGGGGTCGGACTCCAGGATGCGGGCGGTGCCGGTGAACCGCAGTGACACCGGACCGAGCCGGACCGACACGGTGCCGGCGTAGGAGCCGTCCGGGTTCTGCCCGGTGAGCTCGGCGCCGGGCAGGCACGGGGCCAGGCCCGGTAGGTCCTGCAGGTGCTGCCACACCCTGTCCAGCGGTGCCCCGATCCGCAGCTCGTTCTCGATCAGCATGCCGGCCCCTCAACGCTGCCGTACCGGGGGCGCGCCGGACACGTCGCGGCCGGTGCGGATCGCCTCCCACACCCGGTCGGGCAACAACGGCATGTCGATGTTGCGCACCCCGGTGTGCCGGATCGCGTCCAGCACGGCACCGACGAACGCGGCCGGTCCCCCGACCGCGGCGCACTCCCCCACGCCCTTGGCCCCGATCGGATGGTGCGGGCACGGGGTGACCACCTCGTGCAGCTCGAACCCGGGGGTCTCCCAGGAGGTCGGCAACATGTAGTCCAGGTAGTTCGCGCCGACCATGTTGCCGTCGGCGTCGTAGGTCTGGAACTGCATGTTCGACACGGCGTACGCCTCGGTCAGCCCACCCATGATCTGACCCTCGACGACCATCGGGTTGATCCGCACCCCGCAGTCGTCGACCGCGACGACCCGCAACACGTCCCACACCCCGGTCTCCGGATCCACCTCCACGGTGACGATGTAGACGGCGAACGGCCAGGTCAGGTTCGGCGGGTCGTAGTAGGCGTTGTTCTCCAGGCCGGGTTCCATGCCGTCGGGCATGTTGCTGTACGCGGCCATCGCGCATTCCTGGATCGTGACGCCCCGGTGCGCCGCGCCGCGCACGTGGAACCGGCCCAGCTCCCAGTCGATGTCCTCCTCGGAGACCTCGAGCAGGTGCGCGGCGAGCTTGCGGGCTTTGGCCCGGACCTTGCGGGACACCATGGAGATCGCCGCCCCGGCGACCGGGGTGCTGCGTGAGGCGTAGGTACCCATGCCGAACGGGGCGGTGTCGGTGTCCCCCTCCTCGACCAGCACGTCCTCGGCCGGGATGCCCAGCTCGTGGGCGACGATCTGCGCCCACGTGGTCTCGTGGCCCTGCCCCTGGGTCTTCGACCCGGTCCGCAGGATCGCCTTGCCGGTGGGATGCACCCGCAGCTCGGCGGAGTCGAACATCTTGATGCCGAGGATGTCGTACTCCCGGCTGTTGCCGCCGCCCAGCGGCTCGGTCATCGTCGAGATCCCGATGCCCAGCAGCCGGCCGCGGCTTCGCGCCTCCGCCTGCTGGGCCCGGAAGTCGTCGTAGCCGATCGCGTCCAGCCCCATCCGCAGACACCTGCTGTACTGCCCGGAGTCGACCAGGAAGCCGAACGGGGTGCGGGCCGGGAAGGCGTCGTCGCGGCGCAGGTTGATCCGGCGGATCTCGGCCTGGTCGATGCCCATCTCGTCGGCCGCGGCCTGCACCATCCGTTCCTGGAAGTACATCGCCTCGGTGACCCGGAACGAGCACCGGTAGGCCACCCCACCGGGTGCCTTGTTGGTGTAGGTGCCGCGCGCGGTGATGTGCCCGACCGGCACGTCGTAGCAGGCGAAGGCCGAGTGCAACAGGCCGATCTTGAACTTGCTGGGCTGGGCGTCGGCGAAGAACGCGCCCTGGTCGGTGTCCGCGTGAAACCTGACGGCGAGGATCTTCCCGTCCCGGCGCAGCGCCAGCTCGCTGTCCAGATACATGTCCCGGCCGAACCCGGTGGAGATCAGGTTGCCGGACTTGTCCTCGACCCACTTGACCGGCTTGCCGGTGAGGATCGAGCACAGGATCGAGCAGACGTAGCCCGGGTACACCGGCACCTTGTTGCCGAAACCGCCGCCGATGTCCGGCGACACGATCCGGATCAGGTGCTCGGGCAGCTCCGCGATCAGCGCCACCGCCGAGCGGACGATGTGCGGGGCCTGGGTGGTCATGTACACCGTCAGCTTGCCGGTGGCACTGTCGAAGTCGGCCACCGAGCCGCAGCACTCGATCGGCGAGGGGTGGCTTCGTGGATAGTGCAGCCGCAGCCGGGACACGTGGTCGGCCTGCGCAAACGCCCGGGCGGTGCCCTCGGCGTCGCCGACCTCCCAGCGGTAGCAGACGTTGTCGGTCTGACCGTCCTTGTCATCGCGGATCAGCGGCGCGCCCGGGGCCAGCGCCTGCAGCGGGCTGACGACCGCCGGCAGCGGCTCATACTCGACCACGATCGCCTCGCAGGCGTCCTTGGCGATGTACGGGTCGTCGGCCACCACGCAGGCGACCTCCTGGCCCTGGAAGCGCACCTTGTCGGTGGCCAGCACCGCCTGGGTGTCGTAGGACAGCGTCGGCATCCAGGCCAGGTTGCGCTGTGCGGCCATCTCCCCGGTGAGCACCAGCCGCACGCCGGGGACGGCCCAGGCGGCGGAGGCGTCGATCGAGGTGATCCGGGCGTGGGCCAGCGGGCTGCGCAGGATCTCCATGTACAGCATGCCGGGCAGGGTGATGTCATCGACGTAGTTGCCCTTGCCGCGGATGAACCGGGCGTCCTCCACCCGGCGCCGGCTGGCGCCCAGCCCACCGATCTTGACCTCGTCCAGTGCAGTCATCGGAACCTCCTCAGACCTGTCCGCGCTGCCCGGCCTCGCTGGATTTCGCCGCTGCCCAGAGCACCGCCTTGACGATGTTCTGGTAGCCGGTGCACCGGCAGAGGTTGCCGGATAGGCCCCACCGGACGTCCTCCTCGGTGGGATCGGGATTCTCGGTGATCAGCGCCTTGGCGGTGAGCATCATCCCCGGGGTGCAGAACCCGCACTGCAGCCCGTGCTCGGTGCTGAACCCCTCCTGCACCGGGTCCAGCTCGCCGGGGCTACCCAGGCCCTCGACGGTGGTGATCTCGTGCCCGTCGGCCTGGACCGCGAACATCGTGCACGACTTGATCGGCGTGCCGTCGTAGAGCACGGTGCAGGCACCGCAGCTGGTGGTGTCACAGCCGATGTGTGTGCCGGTCAGCCGCAGACCCTGGCGCAGCAGGTGCACCAGCAGCAGCCGCGGCTCCACGTCCACCGAGTGCGGCTCGCCGTTCACGCTGACCGCGACCCGGACGGCGTCGTCGGGGCCGGCCACCGACCGCCGGCCTCCGTACCCACTCATGCAGCCACCGCCACGCGGTAGCCGGACAGCGCGCGGCGGACGAAGGTGCCCACCAGGTGGCGCTTGTACTCGGCGCTGCCGCGGTGGTCGGTACGCGGGTGGGCCGCGCCGGCGGAGAGCGCGGCGGCCCGGTCGATCACCGCTGGCTCCAGGGACTCCCCGAGCAAGGACCGGGCCGCGTCGGTGGCCGCGATGGTGCTCGGGCCCACCCCGGTGAGCGCGATCCCGGCCCGGGTGATCCGGTCACCGGTGAGCTCGACCGCGACCGCGACCGCCGCGGTGGCGAAGTCGCCGACCCGCCGCTCCAGTTTCAGGTAGCTGCCGTATGGCGTGCCGACCGGTGCCGGTACGCGCGCCTCGACGGCGATCTCGTCGGGGGCCAGCGCGTTCTGGAACGGCCCGAGCACGAACTCCGACGCCGGGACGGTCCGCTCGCCCCGAGGGCCGGCCGCGACGATCTCCCCCTTGAGCGCCACCAGCACCGCAGCCCAATCGCCCTGCGGATCGGCGTGACACAGCGAACCGACCAGGGTGCCCCGGTTGCGCACGATCGGGTCGGCGACCAGTGGCGCGGCGGCGGCCATGGTCGGGAACTCGTCGAGCAGCACACGGGAGCGCTCCAGATCGGCGTGCCGGCACAGTGCCCCGACGCGCAGCGAGCCGTCCGGCTGCCGATGGTGATAGGCCAGGTCGGTCAGACCGTTGATGTCCACCAGCACCGACGGGGAGGCGAATCGGAGCTTGATCATCGGAACCAGGCTCTGCCCGCCGGCGAGCACCTTGGCGTCCGCACCGTGCTCGGTGAGCGCCGCCAGGGCCTCGGCGAGCGACCGCGGTGCACGGTAGCCGAACCGCGCCGGGTACATCAGCGGTCCCTCCAGTGCCGGCCGGCCGAGTCGATGCCCGGGTCCGGCTCGGCGCCAAGGCCCGGATCGACGATCGCCACCGGGAGGGTGTCCTCCTCCGGATCCGGACGGCGCCGCTGGTGCGGCGGCCACGGCCCGGCGACCGGCTGGCCGGCCACCTTCATGAACTCGACCAGCGCGGGGTACGACCAGATCGTCGGACTCGCTCCGGTCCTGGGCGCGTCCTCGATCAGCTCGAACATCCGCGGGGTGCGCCCACCATGTCCATCGGACTCGATTGCCATCGTCGGATCACCTTCGGATCGGAGCAGCGGCTATCGGGACGGGCAACGATGTGGTGAACAACATAGGCCAATCGGCCCAATGTGCCGTGAGCTGCGAGATAAAATGAGGGTTTCGTGTTCGCGTGGTTTGGCCCTGTGAAGCGTACACTCTCGAGTGAATCTTTGGTGATGATCGCCGGGACAGTTCGGGAGTACGCCCCGGCCCGTGGCACCCGCAGGAGCGGAATGAGCACAGCCGAGCTGCGTTCACGCATCGAGCGGCTGCGGGCCGAACGTACCCCGTTCGTGCTGGCCACCGTGGTCCGCGCGGAGCGGCCGACCAGCGCCCGGGCCGGCGACTCGGCCGTCGTGCTCCCGGACGGCTCGATGGACGGCTTCGTCGGCGGCGCCTGCGCGGAGTCAAGCGTGCGCCTGGAGGGGCTGAGGCTGCTGCGCGCGGGAGAGTCCGGCCTGTTGCGGGTGACTCCGACGGCCGATCTCGAACCCGTGCCCACCGGCATCCGGGTGGTCGGCAATCCCTGCCTGTCTGGCGGCACCCTGGAGATCTTCCTCGAGGCGGTCATCCCGCGGACATTGGTGCGGGTCTTCGGCGACTCGCCCGTCGCCCGAGCGCTGGTCCGGCTCGGCACCGCGCTGGACCTGGACGTGCGTTGCGACGCCGACCCCGCCGCGGAAGCGGCCCCGGACACCACTGCGGTAGTGGTGGCCGCGCACGGGCGCGACGAGGAGCCGGTGCTGCGTGCCGCACTGGCCGCCAAGGTCCCCTACGTCGCGCTGGTGGCGAGCCCGCGCCGGGCCGCGGCCGTGCTCGCCGGACTGGACGTGGCCGAGGCCGACAAGGTGCGCATCCGGGCGCCGGCCGGGTTGGACATCGGCGCCCGCACCCCGGAGGAGATCGCACTGTCGGTGTACGCCGAGCTCGTCTCCCGCCGACCGCGGCCGCCGAGCCCCACCGCCGCGCCCGGCACCTCGCCCGGCAACGGGTTCGTCGCCGCGCCGCGAGACGTGCGAGACCCGGTGTGCGGCATGACGGTCGTGGTGGTCGCGGGCTCGATCGCGCTGACCCACGGCGGGCGGGTCCGGTACTTCTGCGGAACTGGCTGCCGCGAGGCGTTCCGCGCCGATCCCACGCGGTACCCCTGACCCCGCCGGGCCGGCCACCGGCCGGCAACCGCCCCGCCGAACAGCCCGAACAGCCCGAACTGGATCACAGCACCGGGCGGACCAGCGCTTCCGTTGCGCTGATCGCCGGGGTGAGGCGGCTCAGGGCCGACCCCGCCGGAGTGTCCGCGTCTCGGCCGGTCCGAGCGGTTGTCACCGCCGGTGCACGGGTGTGCCGCGCCGGACGCTCCCCTACGACCCGACGCGACGCGGGCGTCTGCCGACCACGCGCCGCCGCCACTGTGGTGGCCACCGCGCGCCGCGGCGGGGCGAGCGCCGGGGCCGGGGGCCGGGGCGCGGTCGTCGCGCGGGGGGCGCCCGGGAACCCGCCGTCGGCCGCTCCGGCGCTCATCGGGCCGCGCTCGGGCTGACCGCTCAGCGCCGCAGCGGCGATGATGACGCCGGTGGTCAACAACGCCCCGGCAGTGACCGACAGCCCACGCAGGCGCGCCCCGGACGATCCCGGCCAGCCCGGCGGCGGGACGGCCACGCAGGTCAGCGTGCTCTCCCAGGTTGGCACCGCCGGCCTGGCCGGCCCTCGGTGTCGCGCCGGCGACCGGGCAGGCGGGAGGTCCTGCCCGAGTAGCTCGGCCACGGTGACCCGACGGCGCTCGGGCGGCGCGGCGGCGACCGGGGCGAAACGCATCCTGCACCTCCAGCGGGTGATCCTGTGACCCGCTGTCTAGCTCACCGTCATCGTCTGAACCAGCAGACGCAGCTACGGGAGCCCACATGCCCCCTTATCGGGCGAAATATGTCGCGTTGAGTGGTCGGTCGGTCAGCCCGCGGTGGCGTCCGCGATCGCCAGGCCGGTGACCGGCGCGCCGCCGAACCGCACACCTTCATCGACCACCGTGCCGTGGCGCATGAGCAGGATGTCCCGGGGATAGTTCTGGTGCAGCCGCCACGGTGCCTCGGGACCCTGCCGGGGCAGCTGGTCGACGCTGCGCAGCACGTACCCGGACCGCAGGTCGATCAGTGGGGCCAGGTCGTCGGTGTCCGGCTTGACCGGGGTGCACACCGGCTGTCCGGTGCGGTCCATGTGCTCGAGCAGCCGGCACACGTACCCGCTCACCAGGTCGGCCTTGAGCGTCCACGACGCGTTGGTGTAGCCGAGGGTGAGCGCGAAGTTCGGCACCCCGGACAGCATCATGCCCTTGTAGGCCACGGTCGAGGGCAGGTCGACCGGAGCGCCGTCAACCGACAGTTGCATCCCGCCGACGGCCAGCAGGTTCAGCCCGGTGGCGGTGACCACCACGTCCGCCGGCAGCTCCTCCCCGGAGGCGAGCAGCAAGCCTTTCTCGGTGAACCGCTCGATGCGGTCGGTGACCACCGACGCCCGGCCGTCGCGCAGCACCCGGAACAGGTCACCGTCGGGCACCAGGCACAGCCGCTGGTCCCACGGCTCGTAGCTCGGCGCGAAGTGGGTGTCGACGTCGTAGCCCTCGGGCAGCTGCGACCGAACACCGTGGCGCAGCACCGCCTTCATCACCTTCGGCGCCCGTCGGCTCAGTTCGAAGCTGAGCATGGTGAGCGCCACGTTCTTCCACCGCACGATCGGATAGGCCAGCTTGGCCGGCAGCAGATCGCGCAACAGGTCCGCGACCGGGTCCCGGCCCGGCATGGACACGATGTAGGTGGGCGAGCGCTGCAGCATGGTGACGTGCTCGGCCTGCTGGGCCATCGCCGGCACCAGGGTGACCGCCGTGGCCCCGCTGCCGATCACCACCACCTTCTTGCCTGCGTAGTCGAGATCGGCCGGCCAGTGCTGCGGGTGCACCACCTCCCCGGCGAAGTCGTGCACTCCGGCGAACTCGGGGGTGTAGCCCTCGTCGTAGCGGTAGTAGCCGGCGCACACGTAGAGGAACGAGCAGCTGAGGGTCACCGTCTCGTCGGTGTCGGAGCGGTGGGCGCGGACCGTCCAGCGGGAGCTCGCCGAGGACCACTCGGCCGCCTCGACGCGGTGGTGGAACCGAATCGCCCGGTCCACCCCGTACTCCCGGGCGGTCTCCCGGACGTAGTCCCGGATCGAGGAACCGTCGGCGATCGCCTGGGGGTCGGTCCAGGGCTTGAAGGAATAGCCGAGGGTGAACATGTCCGAGTCCGACCGGATGCCGGGGTAGCGGAACAGGTCCCAGGTGCCACCGATCGCCCCGCGTGCCTCGAGGATGGCGACGGTCTTGTCCGGGCACTCGCGCTGCAGATGGCACGCGGCGCCGATGCCCGAGAGGCCGGCGCCGACGATCAACACGTCGACGTGATCGATGGTCATGCCGCACGGTATCAACGCCGCGTCGATGCAGTCAACACGGTGTCAACTCACTCGACACGCTGTAGTATCGGCAGCCGTGCCGCCAACCGTCGTCGACAACACCCGCCAGCCACGTGGGCGGCGAGCCTCTCGGCCGTCCGGCGACGACCGGGAACAGGCCATCCTGAGCACCGCCGAGCGGTTGCTCGCCGAGCGGGCGCTGAGCGAGATCTCGATCGACGAGCTGGCCCGGGGTGCCGGCATCTCCCGCCCCAGCTTCTACTTCTACTTCCCGTCCAAGGACGCGGTGCTGCTGACCCTGCTGGACCGGGTGGTGGCCGAGGCCGACACCCGCGCTTTCGAGGTCCCGCGCCCGTCGGCGACGGACCCGGCCGACCGGTGGCGGGAGGCGATCGAGGCGTTCTTCGTCAGTTTCCGGGCACACCGGGCGGTGGCGGTGGCCGCCGCCCAGGCCAGGGCGACCAACCCGGAGGTGGCCCGGCTGTGGTCGCGGGTGACGGAGAACTGGGTGCGCCGGACCGAGGAGGCGATCCTCGCCGAACGGAGCCGGGGCAGCGCCCCCTCCGGGTTGCCGGCCCGCGAGCTGGCGGTAGCGCTGAACCTGATGAACGAGCGGGTGATGTACGCCAGCTTCGCCGGCGAGCAGCCAGCGGTGCCCGAGGAGGCGGTGGTCGACACGCTGCTCGGCATCTGGCTGCACAGCATCTACCCGGGCGGCCCGCCCTCGACGTGAGGCGACCCGGGGCGTCGCCGGCCCTCGGCGGGTCAAGCACGCCGATCCCGGTACCCGGTTTCGCCACGCTCGGGGTATAACTCGCCCGAGCCGGTGCGTGTCCGGCAATCGGACCCCGGACGTCGAACCCCGGACGTCGGACACCTAAGGAGCCCCGCACCACGTGGACGCAGATCTGCTGTCGCTGGGCCAGGAACTGGCCGAGATCACCCGGCTGGTCGAGGACGACGACCTGGTCACCACCCTGGAGCGGTACGTCGACCGGGTCCGGCGCACGGTACCCGGGTGTGACCACGCCTGCATCGTGGTCGGCGGGCCCGGCGGCGCCGCCGAGACGGTGGCCGGTGACGACGAGCCGCTGCTGTCCTTCCGGGTGGACGAGCGACCCACCGAGCCCAGCCCGATCCTCGACGCGATCGCCCACCGCGAACCCCGCCGGCTGGGCGACATCGACTCCGACCGCCGCTGGCCGGCGTTCGCCACGGCGATGCGCGATGCCGGCTACCGAAGCATGGTGGTGCTGCCGCTCGCGGTGGGCCCCGACCCGGCGGCAGTCTTCGCGCTGTTCTCCCGCAAGTCGGACCAGTTCGTGGACACCTCCTACGACCTGGTCATGCTGTTCGCCCTGCACGCCGGCGTGGTGTTCGACAACGCCAGCCTCTACCACGACAGCCGCACGCTGGTCGGCAACCTGCGCCAGGCGCTGATCACCCGCTCGACGATCGGCCAGGCCCAGGGCCTGCTGATGCACCGGCGCGGCCTCGACGCCGAACCGGCGCTCGCCGCGCTGAAGTCGGCCTCGCAGCACCACAACACCAAGCTCCGAGACATCGCGCGGGCTCTGATCGAGGCGCACGAGCAGCAGCGTCTGGACGCCGAGCTGGAACGACTCGGGCTGCTCCCCTGACGACGCGGACCGACCCCCTCAGGACCGGTCCTCGCCAGATTCGGGGCCCGAGGTCCGCCGCGCCCGGGCCCGGCGCTTGCCCTCGTGCATCGCCTGCACCCGGGCGACCGGGATCTCGGCGCCCTCGGCCACCAGTTCCGGCGGCAGTGTGGCCGGCGCCGGCCGGTCCCGGCTCCAGGCATCGTCATCAGCGGCGAGCAGCGACATCGCCGAACGGATCGTGAAGTCCGCCGGGCCGACCTGGTCGAGGTCCTCCCACCGCACGGGAAAGGACACCGGTGTCCCGGGCCGCACCCGGGGGCTGTAGATGGCCGCCAGGGTGGCGCCGTAGGCCCGGGTGGAGTCGAGGAACACCCGCGAGCCACGCTCCGCGCGCACGAACGCCGTGGTGGCGAGCGAAGAGTCGAGGCGTTCGACGCGCGCGGCCAGCGCCCGGGTGGCGGCGGCGGTCTCATCGTGCCCGGCGGTGACCGCCACCAGGACGTGCAGGCCCTTGGCGCCGCTGGTCTTCACCAGGCCGGTCAGGCCCACCTCGGCGAGCACCTGACGCACCAGCCGCGCCCCGCGTACCGCGAGCGCGAACCCGCCCGGGTGCGGCGGCGGGTCCAGGTCGAGCACCAGATGGGTCGGCCGGTCGGGGTGTCCGACACGGAACAACGTCGGGTGGTACTCCACGGCGCGCTGGTTGGCCAGCCACAGCAGCGTCCGGCGGTCGTTGCACAGCGGGTAATGCACCTCCCGCTTCGCGGACTCGGCCCACATCGCGGTCCGGGCCACCCACTGCGGGGCGTAGCGCGGCAGGTTCTTCTGCATGAACGGCCGCTGGCCGCGCAGCACCCGCACCACCGACAGCGGCCGGTCGGCCAGCTCGGGCAGCATTCGGGAGCGCGCCAGGTCCAGGTAGTCGACCAGGTTCCGCTTGGTCGCGTCCGCGCCGTCGAACAGCGGCTGGTCCAGGTTGGTGAGTGGCACCAGCTCGTCTGGCGGGCTCGCCCGGTCACCCATCGGCCCACCCTGGCACAGTCGGGAGCCCGGCGCGGCGGGCAGGTCACATGCGGCCGGCCACCGGCCCACGGCTACAGCGGGCGGCCCGGGCGAGGATGCAGCCGGGCAACCGCACGCTCGGCGCGTACGGCCGCGCGCTCGGTGTGGTCGGCACGGTCGTAGAGCCGGCGCAGCCGGAACTCGGCCACCATGATGCTCAGGAAACGCCCTACTGCGGCCAGTGCCACCAGCAGGAACGTCCAGGCGAAGAACTGGGCCACCACCGCGCCCAGCGTGCTGCCCAGATCGCCGGGCACCGGGATCTCGGGCAGGCCGAACCCCCCGCCCAGGCCGGTGACGGGGAGCACCACCACGGCCGCGGCCACCAGTGGGGTCAGGCGCACGCACCACAACACAGCGCTCATCCTCCTCCCCGGTGACCGGCCCGTCGAGAGCGAGTTCGCCGGTGAGCGCCGATGATGGTCCGCCGCCGACACGATCAGCGCAGGTGGCTGGATTCCTCGAGCAGGGCGTGCACGGAGTCGCGGGGGATCCGGAACGAGCGGCCTACCCGAAGCGCGGGCAGCCGGCCCTTGTCCATCAGCCGGTAGATGGTCATCTTGGACAGCCGGAGCATGGCGGCGACCTCTGCCACGGTGAGCAGATCGAGTGTCTCGTCGGCCTGCTCGGCGGCGTGTTGCGCGCCACCGGGAACGGGCGGCGGGGCGTTGCCGGTGTCGTCGGGCATGCTTGGACATCGGGTTAGGAGGGAAAGATGTTACGCGCGGGTACCATGGGCATCAGGTGACGGACAGTCCCCGGCCGCGTCGGATCGGACTCCACCCTGGGAGCCGCCCGGCTCTGTGGTGACGGACCCAATCCTGGTCTGTCGTTCTTCTGGCACCTCTGGTACGCGGACGAGGAGTTACGCTATGGCCCGCATGCATGGCCTCGTGCGTCCGGCAGACCGCCGGGGCGCGAGGCCGCTGTGTAACCGCCGCCGACCAACACCAGACCGGAACCTGGACACCCCGGGTCATCGCCGGCGACCTGGTGCGGATGGAGCCGACGACGAGAGGTGCCTGTGAACGCTACTTCGCTGCCCGAAGGGACCCCGACCCCGCGATCCCGCGTCGGCGGCCACGCCCGAGCGGCCGACGGTCTCTACGACCCCGCGAACGAGCACGACGCCTGCGGCGTCGCGTTCGTGGCGGACCTGACCGGGCGTCGCGATCACGGCATCGTCCGGAAGGCACTGACCGCGTTGCGCAACCTCGAGCACCGGGGGGCTCGCGGCGCCGAGCCGGACGCGGGCGACGGCGCCGGCATCCTGATCCAGGTGCCGGACGAGTTCCTGCGCGCGGTGGTGGACTTCGAGCTTCCGGCGCCCGGGCACTATGCGGTCGGCACCTGCTTCCTCCCCGATCAGGATGTCGCCGACACGGAGGCTGTGGCCACCATCGAGCGGATCGCCGCCGAAGAGGGCGTCCGGGTGCTCGGCTGGCGCGACGTGCCGATCGACCCCGAGCAGTGCGGGCGCGGCGCCCGCGCGGTGATGCCACGGTTCCGGCAGTTGTTCCTGGCCGGGCTCGACGACCAGGACGGGCTCGACCTGGAGCGGCTGGTGTTCTGCGTGCGCCGGCGTGCCGAGCGCGATCTGGGTGTCTACTTCCCCAGCCTGTCGTCGCGGACGCTGGTGTACAAGGGCATGCTGACCGAGGAGCAGTTGGTCTCGTTCTATCCGGACCTGTCCGACGAGCGGGTGACCAGCTCGCTCGGTCTGGTGCACTCTCGGTTCTCCACCAACACCTTCCCGGCCTGGCCGCTGGCCCACCCGTACCGGATGGTGGCGCACAACGGCGAGATCAACACCGTGCGTGGCAACCGCAACTGGATGCGCGCCCGGGAGAGCCAGTTGGCCACCGACCTGATTGCCGGCGACCTCGACCGGATCTGTCCGATCATCACCGAGGAGGCCAGCGACTCCGCGTCCTTCGACGAGGTGCTGGAGCTGCTGCACCTGGGCGGACGCTCGATGCCGCACGCCGTGCTGATGATGATCCCGGAGGCGTGGGAGAACCACGCCGAGATGGACGCCGCCCGGCGGGCGTTCTACGAGTTCCACTCGACCCTGATGGAGCCGTGGGACGGCCCCGCGCTGGTCGCCTTCACCGACGGGAACGTGATCGGCGCGGTGCTGGACCGCAACGGCCTGCGCCCGGCCCGCTACTGGGTCACCGAGGACGGGCTGGTGGTGCTGGCCAGCGAGGTCGGCGTGCTGGACATCGACCCGACCACCGTGGTGCGCAAGGGCCGGCTGGAGCCGGGCCGGATGTTCCTGGCCGACCTCACCGCCGGCCGGATCGTCGGGGACGACGAGATCAAAGGCCAGCTGGCCGCCGAGCACCCGTACGCCGAGTGGGTGGCCAACGGGCTGACCCGCCTGGAGGACCTGCCGGCGCGCGAGCGCGAGGTGTTCACCCACGCCTCGTTGGTGCAGCGTCAGCAGGCCACCGGCTACACCGCCGAGGAGCTGGAGGTGTTGCTGGCCCCGATGGCGCGCACCGGCGCCGAGCCGATCGGATCGATGGGCAACGACGCTCCGCTGGCGCCCTTCTCCCAGGGGCCTCGGCCGTTGTTCGACTACTTCAGCCAGCTGTTCGCCCAGGTCACCAACCCGCCGCTGGATGCCATCCGGGAGGAGCTGGTCACCTCCCTGGAGGCGCAGATCGGCGCCGAGCCGAACCTGCTGGTCGGCGACGCTCAGGCCTGCCACCGGATCGTGCTTCGGTTCCCGGTGCTGGACAACGACGAGCTGGCCAAGATCGTGCACGTCGACGACGACGGCGACCAGCCGAACTACCAGGCGGTCACCGTGCGCGGCGTCTACAAGGTGCGCGGCGGCGGCGCGGCGCTGCGGGCGCGGCTGGAGTCCATCTGCACCGAGGTCGCCGAGGCGGTCGAGGACGGCGCGCGGCTGGTGGTGCTGTCCAACCGCGGCGTCGACGCCGACCACGCGGCGATCCCGTCGCTGCTGCTCACCGGCGCGGTTCACCACCACCTGGTCCGGCAGAAGACCCGGACGAAGGTCGGCCTCGTGGTCGAGGCGGCCGACGCCCGCGAGGTGCACCACATCGCCTTGCTGATCGGCTACGGCGCGGCGGCGGTGAACCCGTACCTGGCGATGGCCACCGTGGAGGACATGTGCGACCGCGGCCTGCTCGCCGAGCTGGACAAGGCCACCGCCACCGGCAACCTGATCAAGGCGCTGGGCAAGGGTGTGCGCAAGACGATGTCCAAGATGGGCGTCTCCACGGTCGCGTCCTACAACGGGGCGCAGATCTTCGAGGCGATCGGCCTGGGCGCCGAGGTGATCGACACCTGCTTCACCGGGACGACGTCGCGGCTGGGTGGGATCGGGTTCGACACCCTCGCCGACGAGGTGGCCCGTTGGCACGGGCTCGCCTTCCCGGCGGACGGGGTGCGCGCCGCACACCGTGAGCTGGCCACCGGCGGGGACTACCAGTGGCGCCGCGAGGGCGAGGCGCACCTGTTCAACCCGGCGACGGTGTTCAAGCTGCAGCACTCCACCCGGTCCGGACGCTACGAGATCTTCCAGGAGTACACCCGGCTGGTCGACGACCAGTCGGAGCGGCTGCTCACCCTGCGCGGGCTGTTCGCCTTTCGTGAGGGGGTCCGCCCGCCGGTGCCCATCGACGAGGTGGAACCGGTGTCGGAGATCGTCAAGCGGTTCGCCACCGGGGCCATCTCGTACGGTTCCATCTCCCAGGAGATGCACGAGACGCTGGCCATCGCGATGAACCGGATCGGCGGCAAGTCCAATACCGGTGAGGGCGGCGAGGATGCCGACCGGTTCACCCCGGACGCCAACGGCGACTCCCGCCGCTCGGCGATCAAGCAGGTGGCCTCCGGCCGGTTCGGGGTGACCAGCGAGTACCTGGTGAACGCCGACGACCTGCAGATCAAGATCTCACAGGGCGCCAAGCCCGGGGAGGGTGGCCAGCTACCCGGTACCAAGGTCTATCCGTGGATCGCGAAGACCCGGTACTCCACCCCGGGCGTCGGTCTGATCTCTCCCCCGCCACATCACGACATCTACTCCATCGAGGACATCAAGCAGCTCATTCACGACCTGAAGAACGCCAACCCGAAGGCCAGGGTGCACGTCAAGCTGGTCTCCGAGGTCGGCGTCGGCACGGTTGCCGCGGGCGTCGCCAAGGCGTACTCCGACGTCGTGCTGATCTCCGGGCACGACGGTGGAACCGGGGCCTCACCGCTGTCCTCGATCAAGCACGCGGGCACTCCGTGGGAGCTGGGCCTGGCCGAGACCCAGCAGACGCTGATCGCCAACAAGCTGCGTGACCGGATCGTGGTGCAGGCCGACGGGCAGCTGAAGACCGGCCGCGACGTGGTGATCGCCGCACTGCTCGGCGCCGAGGAGTTCGGGTTCGCCACCGCGCCCCTGGTGGTGTCCGGCTGCATCATGATGCGGGTCTGCCACCTCGACACCTGCCCGGTCGGGGTGGCGACGCAGAACCCTGTGCTGCGCGCGAAGTTCGCCGGCAGACCCGAGTTCGTGGTGAACTTCTTCGAGTTCGTGGCGCAGGAGGTGCGCGAGTACCTCGCGGCGATCGGTTTCCGGACCCTGGAGGAGGCGGTCGGTCGCACCGAGATGCTGGACACCCGGCACGCGGTGGAGCACTGGAAGGCGTCCGGTCTCGACCTATCGCCGATCCTGCACGTGCCCGGAGAATGCGCTGCGGTCGACACACCCCGGCACTGCGTGCGCGAGCAGGACCACGGCTTGGACAAGGCGTTGGACAACACGCTGATCCAGCTCTCGGAGGGTGCGCTGAACGCCGGCGAGAGGGTGCGGCTGGACCTGCCGGTGCGCAACGTGAACCGGACGGTCGGCACCATGCTCGGCTACGAGCTGACCCGGCGGTGGGGCGGCGAGGGACTGCCCGACGACACCATCGACATCACCCTCACCGGTACGGCCGGGCAGTCGCTGGGCGCTTTCGTACCGAAGGGAATCACTCTGCGGCTCATCGGTGACGCCAACGACTACGTCGGCAAGGGCCTGTCCGGCGGCCGAATCATCGTGCGCCCGCATCCTGGCGCCCAGTTCGCCGCGGAGCAGAACATCATCGCCGGCAATGTGATCCTGTACGGGGCCACCTCCGGGGAGATGTTCCTGCGCGGCATCGTGGGTGAGCGGTTCTGCGTGCGCAACTCCGGCGCGCTCGCGGTGGTCGAGGGCGTCGGCGACCACGGCTGCGAGTACATGACCGGGGGCCGGGTCGTCGTCCTCGGCCCGACCGGACGCAACTTCGCGGCCGGGATGTCCGGCGGGGTGGCCTACCTGCTCGATCTCGACCCGCGCCGGATCAACCCGGAGATGGTCGATCTCGACCCGCTGGCCGACGAGGACCTCGAGTTTCTGGCCGACGCGGTCACCCGGCACCACGCCGAGACCGGCTCGGCGGTAGCGCACGCGCTGCTCGCCGACTGGGATGCCTCGGTCGAGCGGTTCGGCAAGGTCATGCCCAAGGACTTCAAGCGGGTGCTCGCCGCGCGCGCGGCGGCACAGCGCGACGGCCGGGACGTCAACGAAGCGATCATGGAGGCCGCGCATGGCTGACACCTCGAGCAATCAGGCCGCAGCCATGCGACGGCCGACCATCGACACGGAGGCCGCGCATGGCTGACCCCAAGGGTTTTCTGCGCACCACTCGCGAGACCCCGAAGCGCCGGCCGGTCGACCTGCGGCTGCGCGACTGGAACGAGGTTTACGAAGATTTCCAGCGTGACACCGTGGAGAAGCAGGCCGGGCGCTGCATGGACTGCGGTATCCCGTTCTGCCATCAGGGCTGCCCGCTGGGCAACCTGATCCCGGAGTGGAACACCCTGGTCTGGCGGGACGACTGGGCGAACGCCATCGAGCGGTTGCACGCCACCAACAACTTCCCCGAGTTCACCGGGACGCTGTGTCCGGCACCGTGCGAGACGGCCTGCGTGCTCGGCATCAACGACGACCCGGTGACGATCAAGCAGGTCGAGATCGAGATCATCGACCGGGCCTGGGCCGAAGGTTGGGTGAAGCCGCAGCCGGCCACGGTGAAGACCGGCAAGCGGGTCGCGGTGGTGGGCTCCGGGCCGGCCGGGCTGGCCGCCGCCCAGCAGCTCACCAGAGTCGGCCACGACGTGGTGGTGTTCGAGCGTGCCGACCGGATCGGCGGACTGCTGCGCTACGGCATCCCCGAGTTCAAGATGGCCAAGCACCGGCTCGACCGCCGGTTGGAGCAGATGCGGTGCGAGGGCACCGAGTTCCGGCCCGGGGTCGAGGTCGGTGTGGACATCACCGTCGAGGACCTGCGCGCCGAGTTCGACGCCGTGGTACTCGCCGGCGGGGCCACCGCCTGGCGTGACCTGCCGGTGCCGGGCCGCGAGCTGACCGGCATTCACCAGGCGATGGAGTACCTGCCGCCGGCGAACCGGGTGGTGGCGGGCGATCTGGCGCACTCCCCCATCGACGCCCGCGGCAAGCACGTGGTGATCATCGGTGGCGGCGACACCGGGGCCGACTGTCTGGGCACCGCGCACCGCCAGGGAGCCGCATCGGTGACCCAGCTGGAGATCATGCCGGCGCCGCCGCAGCGTCGCGGCGAGGCGCATCCCTGGCCCACCTACCCGATGATCTACCGGGTGTCCTCGGCGCACGAGGAGGGCGGCGAGCGGCTCTACTCGGTGAACACCGCCGCGTTCCTGGGCACCGAGGACGGCGCGGTGCGAGCGCTGCACCTGGTCGACGTGGAGATGAAGGACGGCCGGTTCGTGCCGGTCCCGCGCAGCGACCGCGAACTGCGGTGCGACCTGGTCTTCCTGGCCATGGGGTTCGTCGGGCCGGAGAAGAGCAAGCTGCTCGAGGGACTCGGTGTGGAGTACGACGAGCGGGGCAACGTGGCCCGGGACTCGTCGTTCATGACCAACGTGCCAGGCGTGTTCAGCGCGGGCGATATCGGCCGCGGCCAGTCGCTGATCGTCTGGGCCATCGCTGAGGGTCGCGCGGCCGCCGCCGGTGTCGACCAGATGCTGACCGGGCGTCAGGTGCTGCCTGCGCCGATTCGGCCGACCGACCGTCCGCTCACCTGAGAGTGAGTGCTCACATAGTCGAAATAGATCACGAGAAGCTGCCCTGGTGGCAGTTATCGTCAGCTGATGGACGATGCGGCCGCTCGCGGACCGTCGAGTCGTGACGCCGTGATCGCCCGTATCGTCGACCATGCACTGGACGACCTTGAGGACGACCGCGTCGATCTGCCGACTGCGCTGACGCTCACTGCACTGGCCGCCTGGCAGGAGTGCGAACGGGCCGAGTACGGCCGGCGAGCGTTCCGTTCAACTCCCGGGGCCAGCTGCCCCGGCCCGCCCAGCCAGCCGTGCCCTGACCTCGGGCCGGCGCAGTGGGGGCACGGTGGTCGGCGGCCGACGCCGCTCGGGTAACTCGTCGAGCAGCTTGGCGGTCACCGTGGCGATCTCGGCGACCGCGGCCTCGAACGCCGCGCTCGTGGTGTCCGTAGGTCGCTGCACGCCGCTGATCTTGCGGACGTACTGCCGGGCGGCCGCCTCGATCTCCTCGACACTGGCCGCAGGTTGCAGACCACGTAGTACGGTGATGTTCCGGCACATGCCGCCCGACCCTACCGTCGGGCGGCCCCTCCGCCGGGGTATCGCGGTGTCCAGGTCCGTCTGTTCCCAGGTCCGTTCGGCACAGTCTGCGGGAGCTTTCGGTGAGGGCCGAGATCGATCAGGGCGCGTGCACAGGGCATGGTCTGTGCTACATGCCGCGCTCGACCTGTTCGTGGACGACGAGCATCGCTATGGCCATGTGCTGAACCACGGTGTCGTACCGCCCGAGCACGAGCAGGCGCCGCCAGGGCACGGCGAACTGTCCCGAGCGGGCCCTCACGGTCAGGTGAACCGGCGCTCAGCGCGGATCAAGTGGCCCGTGCCACAGCGTGGACCAGCCTCGATGTGAGCCTCCGCACGATTGCCCACGGTGAGTTGCCCGCACCCGGGCTCAGCAAGCACCGTGGGACATGGCCGATGACAACACGTCAGCCCCGATCAGTCCGGTGGAGTTCGGGATCGACCTCGGGGTCCAGGAACTCGCCCGCCGCGAGCTGATGCTGGCGGCGATGCCCGACTGGGATCCGGTGGCGGTGCTCGCCGACGAGACGCGGGCCCGTACCCTGCTGATGTCCGGGCTCGACGACGACCAGCGCGCTGTGCACCGTCTACTGGTCGAAGCGGGTGTGCTCGATGCGTGATCCCGATGCGCGCCCCGACCGGCGAGCGTGGACCGGCTGCACGGCGTGTCCGGACGGGTCGGACTGTCCGGACTGCCAGGAGCGGCGCACCTGCGACCGGCACTGGCGCTTTCTGCTCGACACGCAGGGTCCGCAGGTCTTCCTGCAGTGCCCGCGCTGCCTGCACCGGTGGTGGCACGACACTCGGTTCGGGGTCGGCGGTCGCCCGCTCGGCATCGAGGACCTGCCCGAGCAGGGGAACGCGCCGGAGGGTGGACGGGCGGCCTGATAGCCTGGCTCGGCGCGGGCGAGTCCTACCGTCCGGCGGCGCAGCTGCAGAACGGACGCGGGCGCATGCACCTGAAGCACAGGTGCGACAGCCGGACCCCGTACACCGCCATCATCCCTCCCCCTTGACACCGCTGGCCGATACCCGTGGATACCCCGGATACGGGCGAGCTAGTCACCACGCTCAGACGACCATGGTCTGGCCCTCGCGGGTCCTGACCATGACAACGATCTGTACGTTGGCAGGTAAGGGTCACCGCGCCGAGCGTCGCGTCCGGTGCGGTGAGCGGATTCTCACGGGCCGAGCGGCCCCGAGCGGGGGCGACCACGCGAACATCGGCGCCAAGTGTCAGGTCAGGTGCCCGAGGTGACGTCCATCCGGTAGCCCTCCTGGGCCGACCACTGGGTCGTCACGCTGAAACGATCGCCGCGGATCACAGTCTCCCGCCACTCCACCGGTTGGTCACGGAGACACCCGAGCCGACGGACCTCCATCGCCGCACTGCCGGCCGAAATCGCCAGGATCCTGCGGACGGCGGCGTCCGGCACGATCGCGGTGATCACCTCGCGGCCACCGGTGAGCCGGGTTCCGGTCAGGGCGGCGAGCTCGTCGTAGAGGCCCGAGTGGGAGAAGTCGGCGTCCAACAGCGGGCCGGCCAGCGATCGCGGTAGCCATGCCCGGTCGAGCGCCAGGGGCTCACCGTCGGCCAGCCGCAACCGCTCCAGGTACACGAACTCGGTCTCCGGCGACCGCCCGAGCCGGGCCGCCACCGCCTCGTCGGCCCGGACCTCGAGCGCCCGGACCTCGCTGCGCTGCTCGAGCCCGCTGGCCTCGACCGACCGGAACAACGAGTACAGCGCACCTAGCGGCTGCTCGATCTTGGGCCGGCGCAGCCAGGTGCCACGTCCCCTGCTGGACTCGAGCACGCCGTCGGAGCGCAGCCGCCGCAGCGCGTCGCGGACGGTGTGTCGGCTGATGCCGTACTCCTCGACCAGTTCGTGCTCGCCCGGAAACCTCGTATCGAACGCGCCCGCCCGGATCCGACGCGTCAGGTCGGCCTCCAGCTGGGCCCACAGCGGCAGCGGATTGGCCCGGTCCAGCGGGCGGGCATCCTGGCGTCTGGGCATGTCACCCACTTTCGGCTGGTCGTACGCAGTCCGGTGGATATGGCCGAACTATAGTACCTATTCCCCCCTTGGACCGGGCGCCGACCGCGCCGGGCATGATCGCCCCGGATAAGCGAAAGGCCCGGTGAGCTGGGCGGATACCAGCCTACCGGGCCTTTCGCTTCTGTCGGGACGACAGGATTTGAACCTGCGACCCCTTGACCCCCAGTCAAGTGCGCTACCAAGCTGCGCCACGTCCCGAGCAACCCCCACAAGGTGGGGCTTCGTAAGCCTACCGCACGAGCGGCGGGCCGGGTTGACCGGTCGCGGCGACCCCGCGTTGCGCCTGGCGGCGCCGGATCAGTGTGCTCGCGCGTTCTCGGCGGCAGTAGCGTCCTTGGTCGCCCGATCGGTGGCGACTTTCGTATCGTCGTCGGGCTCGTCCGGATACGGCTGGTCATCGAGGGCCGCGTTCCGTTCTTCCGGCGGAGTCTCGACCGGGTTGCCTGCATCGCCGGTAGTCGCGTTGGGTGGCGCTTCCGGCCGGGCGAGCAGATCCGGGGCGTCGTAGCCGCGGTCCAGTGGTGGGGTGGGCAACCGGCCCTGCACCGAGAAGCCGCCCTTGGAGGTAGGCCGGGCCCGCAACCGCCCGCCCATCATGCCGATGCGCTCGGCGAGACCGGCCAACCCCCCGCCGGGCCGGCCGGCGGGCAGCGCGACCCGATGGTGCGGCGGGCAGGTGTTGACGACGGTGACCCGCAGCTCGCGGGACCAGCGCTCGAGCCGAACCTCGACGTCGGAGCCCTCGGCGTGCTTGGCGGCGTTGGTCAGCGACTCCTGGACCAACCGGTAGGTGGTGCGTTCCACCCCCAACGGCAGGTCGTCGCCGAGACCCTCGACCCCGATCAGGTCGACCCGCATCCCGGTCTCCCGGGCCCGTTCCACCAGCTCCGGCAGTGCTGCGATGCCGGAACTCACCTCGGCGTCGTTGCCCAGCAGGCCCAGGGCCGCGCGCATCTCGGACAGCGCCCGCTTGGCCAGCAGCCGTAGGCCGTTGGCCGCCTCCCGGGTCTGCTCGTCCTTGCTGGTGGCGGCCAGAGCGGCGGCGCCGACCGCGATCATGGTGGCGTGGTGGCCGACCGAGTCGTGGATCTCCCGGCCGATCCGGTCGCGCTCGGCCGCCCGGGCCACCTCCTCGCGGGCGTGCACCGTGGCTTCGCGGGCCGCCTGCAGGTCGCGCAGGCTCGCCTCCAGCTGCGCGCGGGTGGTGATCAGGGTACCGAGCACCGCCGGGCCGCCGCTGTAGAGCACCGCGGCGACCACGGTCAAAATAAGCTCCGGCCAGCCCAACCGCTGCTCGACGAACAGCGGGGCCACCGCGGCCAGGCAGCAGAGCACCGCCCACGGCACCGTCGGCTGCAACCGGCCGCTGCGCCGGCCCAGGGCGTACAGCGCCACCAGGGCGGGCGGCCAGCCCAGGCCGGCAGCCAGACCGGGCAAGCAGGCCAGCACGGCCCACCGGGGATGGTCCTCGCGCAGAGGCAACGCCGCGCACCCGAACAGCGCCGCGGCCAGCGACCAGCGGAACGGACCTGGCGCCGCGAGCACCACGGCGATCGCCGGCAGGGCCACCGCCATCAGCTGCAGCGACCAGTGGGGCAGCCAGGGCTGCCGGCCTGCCGCCACCGCTACCCGACCCCCAGTCCCTGGGCCAGCAGCGCAGCCTGCACCCGGTTCTGTGCACCGAGCTTGGCCAGCACCGCCGAGACGTACTTCTTCACCGTGGCCTCGGCCAACCCCAGGCTGTCACCGATCGCTGCGTTGGAGTGCCCGGCGGCGATCAGCGCCAGTACCTGGCGCTCGCGAAGGGTCAGCTCGCTGAGGCTGGGCGGCACCCGCTCCGGGCCACCGGTGACCAGCCGCGGCAGCAGCCGGGCGGTGATCCGCGGGTCGAGCACCGCGCCACCCGCGGCGAGGTCGAGCACGGCTCGGACCAGCGAACCCGGCTCGGCGTCCTTGAGCAAGAAGCCCTGCACACCGATGCGCAGCGCCTCGCTGACGTATCCGTCGAGGTCGAAGGTGGTCAGCACGGCGGCCGGCGGCGGGTCGGGTTCGGCGCTCAGCGCGCGGAGCGTAGCCAGGCCGTCCATCCCCGGCATCTGCACGTCGACCAGCACCACATCCGGTCGGAGCCGGCGGACGGCCTCCAGCAACTCCAGTCCGTCGGCCGCCTCGGCGACCACCTGGATGGTGCCCTCGGCCTCGAGCACCACGCGCAGGCCGGCCCGCAGCAGCGGCTCGTCGTCGGCCAGCACGAGGCGAACCGGAGACTCCGGCGATCGGCCGATCATCGACGAACTCCTCACCGTCAGGGTCAGAGACGGACTTCACATCTTACTGTCTACGGCGTTTCTCCCGGACCCGCACCGAGATCTGGATCGGGCTACCGGTGAAGTCGAAGTCCTCCCGCAGCCGCCGCTCGAGGAAGCGCCGGTAGGACGCCTCCAGGAAACCGGTGGCAAACAGCACGAACGTCGGTGGCCGGGCCTGAGCCTGAGTGGCGAACAGCACCTTCGGCTGCTTGCCCCCGCGCACCGGTGGCGGTTTGGCCGCGATCACGTCCGCCAACCAGCCGTTGAGCTGCCCGGTGGGAATGCGCCGGTCCCAGGACTCCAGCGCGGTACGCAGCGCCGGGGCGATCCGGGCCACCGACCGGCCGGTGAGCGCCGAGACGTTCACCCGCTGGGCCCACTGCACCCGCACCAGGTCGCGCTCCAACTCGCGGCGCATGGCCAACCGGCGTTCCTCGTCGACCAGGTCCCACTTGTTGTAGGCCAGCACCAGCGCCCGACCGGCCTCCTCCACCATGGTGATCACCCGCTGGTCCTGCTCGGCCATCGGCTCGCCAGCGTCGATCAGCACCACGACGACCTCGGCGGCCTCGATCGCGGAATGCGTGCGCAGGCTGGCGTAGTACTCCATCCCGCTGGCGGTACGGACCCGCTTGCGCAGGCCGGCGGTGTCCACGAACCGCCACACCTGCCCGTCCAGTTCCACCAGCGAGTCGACCGGGTCGACGGTGGTGCCGGCCACCGGGTCGACCACCGAACGCTCCTCGCCGGTGAGCCGGTTGAGCAGGCTCGACTTCCCGACGTTCGGCTTGCCGACCAGTGCCACCCGCCGGGGGCCACCGATCCGCGGGCCCACGTCGTCGCGGGGTGTCTCGGGCAAGGTGGCGAGGATCGCGTCGAGCAGGTCACCCGAGCCGCGACCATGCAACCCGCTGACCGGGATCGGTTCGCCGAGTCCGAGCGACCACAGCGACGCGGTGTCGGACAGCAGCCGCTCGTCGTCGACCTTGGTGGCGGCCAGCAGCACCGGGCGGTCCGAGCGGCGCAGCACCCGGGCCACCGCCTCCTCGGTCGCGGTGGCGCCCACCTGGGCGTCCACCACCACCAGCACCGCGTCGGCGGTGGCCATGGCCAGCTCGGCCTGGTGCGCGACGGCCGCGCGCAGGCCCTCCGCGTCCGGCTCCCAGCCGCCGGTGTCGACCAGGGTGAAGCGGCGGCCGTTCCACTGTGCGTCATAGGCGACCCGGTCGCGGGTGACCCCTGCGACGTCCTGCACGACGGCCTCGCGGCGGCCGAGCAGCCGGTTCACCAGGGTCGACTTCCCGACGTTCGGCCGGCCCACCACGGCCAGCACCGGCGCCGCCGGCTCAGCGCCGTCCCGGTCGGGGGCGCCGTCGCCCTGCTCGGCGGCCGCGACGGCCCGGGCCAGATCGGCGTCGTCGAAGAACTGCTCGTCGGTACTGCTGGTCACCATCGTGCCTTCCGCATGCTCGGGTCGGCGCTGCCGCGCAACCCGTCCAGTTCGGTGACCAGACCGGACAACGCCGACCTGATCTGTTCGGTGGCCAACGCCAGACCGGCGCGGCCACGTTCGTCGTTGACCCGGAACGGCTCTCCCACCAGCAGGTCCACTCTGGGTCGAAACCGCCGGGACGCACCGGCCGGTCGGTAGGTGCCGCGACAAGCGACCGGCAGCACCACCGCGCCGGTCGAGCGGGCCAGCCAGGCGGCCCCGTTGCGCGCCGCCGCCGCCTCGCCGCTGCCCCGGGTGCCCTCGGGGAACACCCCTACCATGCCGCCGGCGCGCAGCACCCGCTGGGCGGCCATCAGCGGCGCCCGGTCGGGCTCGCCGCGGCGCACGGCAAGCTGCCCGATCCGGGGCAGCGACCACCCCATCAGCCCGTGGAAGAGCTCCCGCTTGACCAGGAACACCACCCGCCGCCCGACCATCCCATAGAGCAGCGGACCGTCCACGAACGCGCTGTGGTTGGCCACCAGGACCACCGGGCCGTCGGCGGGTATCCGGTGGCGGCCGTGCCCGTGCAGCCGGAACACCGGCCGGAACACCCAGCCGCCGAGCCAACGGGCCGCGTCGTGCAGGACGGGCCAGCTGCCCTCGGGCAGATCGTCGACCGGTCGGCGGCTCACCGCGACGGGCCCGCCAGCAGCCCCCGCCGCTCGGCCAGCGCGATCACCCGGTCCAGCACGGCGGCGACGTCGAGCTCGGAGGTATCGACGATCACCGCGTCGGGCGCCGCTCGCAGCGGGGACACCATCCGGCCGGAGTCCAGAGTGTCACGCCGCCGCACGGCCAGCAGGGTCGCCGCCAGGTCGCCGCCCCGACCGGCCGCCCGGTCCTGACCGTCCCGGCGCGAGGCGCGGACCTCCTCGGAGGCGGTGAGGTAGACCTTCAGGGCGGCCGCCGGCACCACCACCGTGCCGATGTCCCGACCCTCCACGACGATCCCGCTGCCGACCCCGTCGATGATCCCGCGTTGCTGGGCGACCAGCCGGTCGCGTACCCCGGCGTGCGCGGAGACCGCGCTGACCGCTCCGGTGACCGGCGCGCCGCGGATCTCCGCCGCCACATCGTCGTCACCCAGTGCCACGGTGGGGGCACCCGGATCGGTGCCCACCCGGACGTCGGCCGCCGCGGCCAGGATGGCCGCCTCCGGCGAGTCGGGGGCCAGCCCGGCGCGTAGCACGGCGAGGGTGGCGGCCCGGTACATGGCGCCGGTGTCGAGGTAAGCGGCGCCCAGCCGCTTCGCGAGCGACCGGGCCACGGTGGACTTCCCGGTGCCCGAGGGACCGTCCAACGCGATCACCCCGTGTAGCACCGGCCCTGGCCGGCCGGTGGCCGGTACCGGCTGCTGGGCATTCACGGGAGTCCATTGTGCCTGATGCCGCCGCCATCGCCCACGGCGCAGGTGCCCGGGCCCTAGCGGGGCAGGTCAGTGCGCAGCGCCGCCGCCCCGCGCAGGTACACGTGCCGGATCTCTGAGCGCGGCCGGTCGGTATCCACGTGCGCCAGCAGCCGCAGCACCCGGGGCATCGCGCCCGGCACCGCGATCTCGGACGCGCACAGCAGCGGCACCTCGGTCAGGCCCAGCTGTCGTGCCGCGTACGCGGGAAACTCCGAGGTCAGATCGGGGGTTGCGGTGAACAGGATGGAGATCACGTCGTCGACGGCGAGCTCGTTGCGCCGCAGGACCGCGGCCACCAGCTCGGCCGACGCCGCGAGCACCTCGCCGCGCTCGTCGACGTCCACCTGCGTCGCCCCACGAATGGCCCGCACCGACATGTCGGACACCCTAAGGCCGGGCGACCTACCGTGTGACATCTGTCCCAGGCCCGAACCGGATCCGGTGTCCGGGGAGAAGGTCGGGGTGTGGGCGGCGCAGATAGCCGCACGCGATGCCGCAGACCGTTCGACACCCCCGCGAGGTTCCGTGCTTTCTGATCGTCAACCACGGGTGCAGCCGGTCGGTCGACCGCCGGATTCACCGTCCGCGCTGGTGCTGGTGCTGCATGGGGGCAAGTCGCAGAGCCTCGACCCCACCAGCCGACGGCAGCTGACCTACCTCAGGATGCGCCCGTTCGCCCGGATGCTCGCCGCGGCCGGCGGCGACCGGGGACTCGCCGTATGGACGGTTTGCTACCGCTACCGCGGCTGGAACGGCCCGGCGATGCACGCCAAGCATGACGCGTGGTGGGCGCTCGACGAGGCGGCGCGCCAGCATCCGGGAGCCCCGGTGGTGCTGCTCGGTCACTCCATGGGCGGGCGGGCCGCGTTGCACGCCGCCGGCCACTCCGCGGTGCGCGCGGTGTGCGCGCTCGCGCCATGGCTGGACGGCAGCGACCCGGTCGAGCAGCTCGCCGGCCGGACCCTGCTGATCGCGCACGGCGACCGGGAGCGGATGACCGACCCGGCCGAGTCCTACGCCTACGCGCTGCGGGCCAAGCGGGTCACCGACCGGGTGTGCCGGTTC
>JBQTKB010000005.1:0-43983 GCA_052386505.1 Pseudonocardia sp. | reverse complement strand
GGCCCGGGCCCCTCCGTCTTTTCCCCCCCCCCCCCCCCCCCCGGGGTCCTGCCGGCCCCGCCTGGCCGCCCTGGCCCCCGGGCGGGGGCGGGGGCGCATCTCCCCCCCCCCGCAACTCACGGGCTCGCCTCCAGGGCGAGCAGCGCGCGCTTGGCGTCCGGCCCGCCCAGGTAGCCGCCCGGGCTGCCGTCGCTGCGCACCACGCGGTGGCAGGGGAGCACGATCGGCAGCGGGTTGCAGGCGCACGCGGTGCCGACCGCGCGGACCGCCTTCGGGTTGCCGGCCGCGGCCGCGACCTCGGCGTAGCTGGCGGTGCGGCCGTAGCCGATGTCTGCCAACCGCATGATCACCTCGCGGCGGAAACCGCTGATCAGTCGGTAGTCCAGGGCCAGCCCGAACCGGGTGCGCCGGCCGGCGAAGTACTCGTCCACCTCACGGGCGGCGGTCTCCAACCGGGTCGGCGCGGCCAGGATCCGCGGGCTGACCGTGTCCGCGAGCCGGGCCAGCACGGCGTCGTGGTCCTCGACCGCGAACGCCACCCGCACCAGCCCCCGCTCGGTCGCCGCCAGCAGCAGCGATCCGACCGGTGAGTCGAGCGTGCGGTAGGCGACGTCGAGCAGCCCGTCGCGGTGGGCGTCGGCGGCCAGCCGGTCGCGCAGCGCGCGCGGGACGGCGGTGTCGTCGGTTCGGTCGGTCAGCGGGCCGCCCGGGGCGATCACCGACGGGTCGCGCGCGTCCCGGCCGTCAGCTGTCGGCGGGTCGAGGTCCGGTCCCGCCCCGTACAGCAGCGCGGTCAGCTCGTTGATGCCGTTCATCGCTCCTCCGTCATGGTCAGCCGGCGGCGCAGCGTGGCCACCCCGTCGGCGCCGGCCCGCCGCGCGGCGGCCTCGGTATTGCCCAACAACTCCGCGACCTGCGCGTACCGCAGCCCGGCGAGGTAGTGGTAGGCCACCGCGAACCGTTGCCTGTCCGGCAGCGTGGCCACCTCCCGCCACAGGTCCCGGTGGTCGGGGGCGGGCTCGAGCGGCCGTTCCGGCAGCTCGTCGGTGGGCACCGGGCGGCGGGCCCGGGCCCGGTGCTGGTCGATCGCCTTGCGGTGCGCCACCCGCACCAACCAGGCCTGCATGTCGACGTCGGCCGGCAGTTCCGGGTAGGCCTTGAGCGCGGCCAGGAAGGTCTCGGACCAGGCGTCTTCGGCGGCCCCGTCGTTCCAGCCCGCGCCCAGCGCCGCGCGGCAGACCCGCAGCACCACCGGACCGAACTCGGTGACGATCTCGTCGAACGGTCGGCGTCTCACACCATGAGGACGCGCGGCGGGCCGGTTTCGTGAGGTCATGTCCGACCGGCGGATCAGCCGCCGGAGCGGAGGACCTCGTCGACGAACAGCCTGGGCGGGATGTCGGTGGAGACCACCTCGGTCGGGATGCTGGTCATCGAGCTCAGCCCTGGGTGATGTTGACCATCCAGATGATGCCGAACCGGTCGGTGCACATGCCGAACTCGTCACCCCACATTTGCTTCTCCAGCGGCACGGTGATCGCGCCGCTCTCGGACAGCTGCCGCCAGTAGCCGCGCAGCTCCTCGGCGTCGTCGCCGCTGAGGCTGATCGAGACGGTGTTGCCCGGGGTGTGCGGCATGCCGGGCGGGGTGTCCGAGCCCATCAGCGTGTAGCCGCTGTCGGTCTCCAGCATGCCGTGCATGATCTGGTCGGCCTGGGGTGCGTCGGAGGCTCCGGACTCGCCGAACGTGTGCAGCGTCAGCGTGCCGCCGAACACCGACCGGTAGAACTCCAGGGCCGGCCGGGCGTCGCCGGCGAATCCGAGGTACGGGTTGAGCCGAGAGGCCACCGGATGCTCCTTGGAGTGGTGTGCGCGGGCGGGTAGGGCTTCGCCCAGGCTAGCGCGCCTCGGGCTGGGCCGGTCTCTCCTCCGGACGGGCCGATCCCGAGGTGCCGGTTTCGGCACATCCCCGACCACCTGCCCGGAGGAGACACCGCCGCGACGGTCGATCTCGGACGCGGCCGCCGGTTCTACGAGCAGGTCGCCGACGACGTCGTGCTGCGACCGATGTACCCCGACGACCTGGGCCCGGCGCGGGAACGGCTGCGCGCGTTCCTCGTCCAGTACTGCGGCGGCCCGCCCGAGTATGCGCAGCTGCGCGGTGCGCCGAGGCTGCGGGTGCGGCACGCGGCGTTCCGCATCGGCCCGGTGCAGCGGACGGCGTGGGTACGGCGCATTCGCGTCTCGGTGGAAGAGTCCGGCCTTGACGAAGCACATCGGCGGGGGCTGTGGGACTACCTTCGGCGGGCGGCGCTCGGACTGGTCAACACCGGTTACCGGTGATCGGCCCGGCCGGTCAATGCGTCGCGCACCGCGTCGGCCAGCACCCGGCCCAGCCGCACCGGGACCGCATTGCCCAGCTGGCGCATCTGCTCGCCGCGCGGGCCGGCCAGTCGCCAGTGGTCCGGGAAGGTCATGATCCGGGCCACCTCGCGGACGGTGAGGTAGCGGATCGAGCCGTCGTCGCGGCGCAGCACGCTCTCCCCGCCGGGCACCCCGTGCACCCCGGCCTTGACCGTCTTGGCCGGCCGGTCCAGCACGTTCGGCGTGTGCCCGGGGTAGCTGCGGGCGCCCGGCCAGCCGACGTGGTGGATCCAGTCCGGGTGCTCCAGCTTGTCGCCGAGCGGCTCGGGCAGGTCGGCGATCGCGTCGCGCAGGGTGCGCCAGGCGCGTAGGCCGTCCTCGGCCGGCACCCCGGCGATCGGCGGCCCGGTGCGCGGCGTCAGGCCGTGCCGGGCCCAGTACGAGCCGTCCAGCTGGTCGAGCGCGAGCGCCGCGGCCGAGTGCGTGGCCTTCGGCGACGCCCAGCCGGCCAGGCCGAGATCGGCCCGGAACGCCACCACGAACACCCGGTGGCGCAGCTGCGGCACCCCGTGGTCGGCGGCGTTCACCGGCAGGCAGAACACGTCGTAGCGCTCGGCAGGATCGGACCGGCCCCGGGCCAGTGCCTTGCGCAGCCGCTGGTCGTGGTCCCGCCAGTCCTCGCCGTCGACGCGGCGTTCGAACGGCAGCCGCAGCTCGTTGAGGATGTACTCGTAGTACGGCCGGAACGACGGGCGCAGCAGGCCGCGCACGTTCTCCGCGATCACCGCCCGGGGCCGGGACTCCCGCACGCAGCGGAACAGCTCCGGCCAGAGGTTGCGCGGGTCGTCGTAGCCGCGGTGCGCGCCGCCCAGGCTCCAGGGTTGGCACGGCACCCCACCGGCCAGCACGTCCACCCGGCCCTCGAATTCCCGGAAGTCCAGCCGATGCACGTCGCCCGGAGCCAGCGGCCACCCGGTCTGGGACAGGGTCTCGCACGCGCGCCGGTCGATCTCGTTGACCAGCAGGTGCTCGAAGCCCGCCTCGTGCAAAGCCCAGGCCAGCCCGCCACCGCCGGTGAACAGCTCGATGCTGGTCGGCGAGGAGGTCGGGGCGCCCTGCGCCTGCTCGACGAGCTGCCCAAGGTGTACCAGCTCTACCACCGCGGTGAGCTGAAGCTGTTCGCCGTGCTCGCCGAGGCCATGCCGGGCTGCCAGGTCAACGGGCGTGGCCCCGCCGAGCCGGGGCCGGGTCGACCACGTGCAGATGCGGGGTGACGTCGAGCATGTCGAACACCGTCCTGGCCGGGCCGTCGCCCAGCCGGACGGCCAGCCGGCGCCCGCCGGCCTGAGCGGCGCGGTCCGTCAGCAGCACCACCCGGACCCCCGAGGAGTCGATGTACGCCAGCTGGGACAGGTCGACGCCCAGGCTGGTGTCCTCCGCGCCGGGGCGAGCGGCGATCTCCTGTTCGAGGCGCTGGACCTCCCGCTCCACGACGGGCATCGTGCTGAGATCGAGCGCGCCGTGCAGCACCAGCCACTCGGCGTCCGCGTCACTGCCGCGGCTGACCCGCAGCTCGTCGAGCGGCTCGGCGGGCCCGGTCGGGGCGGATCCGGTCGAAGCGGATTCAGATCCCGGGGAGGAAACGTCCATCGGATCGGTCACAGGTGTGCCCCCGACCGGTGCGTTCCGGGCATTCCGGCCTCCGTTGTTCAGTGTGGGGCCCGGGTAGTGTAGCTGTCTGGGCCGTGCGGACCAGCCCGTGTACCGAACCGGGCCACCGCTGGCCGACCGTCGGCGGTACTTCCGGATGGAGTCGGTGGTGCGGGCGGGTGCGTTCGGTCAGGATGGCGAGGTGTCGATGATCCCCCCGGAGGTTTTCTCGCCGGCCCGGCTGGCCCAGGTGGCCCGCACCGGGCTGCTCGACACCGAGCCGGAGGAGGCGTTCGACCGGTTCGCCCGGCTGGCCACGGTGACCCTGGGCGACGTGACCGCGTTCGTGACCATCGTGGACGGCCACCGGTCGTTCTGGAAGTCGTGCGTCACCGCGAGCGGGGCGGCGTTGGGGGTGCGGCAGAACCGGGTCGAGGAGTCGTTCTGCCAGTATCTGATCGCATCCGGTGAGCCGCTGATCGTCGCCGACGCGCGCATCCATCCGACCACCCGGGACAACCCCTCGGTGACCACGATGGGGGTGGTCGCCTGGGCCGGCTACCCGTTGCATACCCCCGACGGCGCGGTGCTGGGCACGTTCTGCGTGGTCGGCGAGCACCCTCGGGAGTGGACCGAGACCGAGGTGCTGATCCTGGAGACGCTGGCGCACGCGGTGGACGGGGAGGTCGCGCTGCGGATCGCGGTCAACGACGCCCATGCCGCGTCCCGGTTGGCCGAATGCGAGGCCCAGCGCGCGGAGGAGTTCGCCGCCGTGCTGCGGGAGAGCCTGCTGCCCGTCGTGCTGCCGGAGATCCCGGGCGTCGACATCGCGGCTCGCCACCGGCCGGCGGGTCACGGGGTCGACGTGCTCGGCGACTTCTACGACGTCTTCCCGGTACCCGGGGGGTGGGGCGTGGTGATCGGGGACGTCTGCGGCAAGGGCGCGCAGGCGGCGAAGACCACCGCGCTCGCCCGCTCGACGGTCCGTACGCTCGGCCACCAGGGGCGCGACCCCGAGCAGGTGCTGGCCGTGCTCGACGAGGTGCTGGCCGACTGGACGGCCGACCTGGCTCTGGTGACCGCCACCTACTGCACGGTGGCGCCGGGCCCGACGGGCGAGGTCCGGCTGTCGTTGTGTCGGGCGGGACACCCGCCGGCGCTGCTGCGGAGAGCGGACGGGAGCGTCGAGCGGTTCGGGGAACGCGGCACCGTGCTGGGCTGTGGTCTGCCGTTGACGTTGCGCGCCACCCAGCATGCGATGCGGCCCGGCGAGTCGCTGGTGCTCTACACCGATGGCGTCACCGAGGCGCGGCCGACCGGCAGCACCAGCGGGCTCGGCGAGGATCGGCTCGTCGGGCTGGTCGCCGCCCTGCCCGCCCGGTCCGGCGCCGAGGAGCTCGCCGACGCGATCGCCGCCGAGGTCGATCGGGTGTCCGGAGGCTCGCTGCGCGATGATGCGGCGGTCCTGGTGTTGGGCAACCCGGTGTTGGGCGAGCCGGTGTTGGGCGAGCCGGTGCGGGCCTAGGGTCCAGGTGCTCGCGCAAGCCTGGTGGCGAGCTCACACGCGCAGGACCACGCCGGTGGGCGGGCGGCGGCGGGCGTCCACGTCGGAGAACAGCTGCGGAGCGGCGTCGAAGGTGAGGTCGTCGGGCAGCAGGTGGCGAGCCACCACGTCGCCGAACTCGTCGAGCAGGGTCAGCGTCTCGCGGGAGAGCCGTTCGCGGTCCCAGCTCGGGGCCAGTCCGCGCGGGACCCGGCCGATCTGCGCGCAGCGCAGCGCCAGCCCGTTGTGGTGGAACTCCTCGCCCAGACGTAGCTCGTGTGCCCCGCCGGCGTAGAACGCCAGGTCGATCACCACGCCCTGCGGTCGGGCGCAGCGCAACGCCAGGGCCAGCGCGAACGCCTGCCCCCGGCACTGGAACACCACGCTCGCGCCGCGGTCGCCCGGGCCGTGCCGGTAGCGCAGCTTGACCAGCTCGGCGCGCTGGTCGACATCCGTGCCGGCAGCGGGCATCGGGGTCAGGCCCAGGCCGGCGGCGGCGTCGAGCCGGGTCGGGCAGGGGTCCAGGACCAGCACCTCGGCCGCCCCGTGGGCCCGGGCGAACAGGCCGGTGAGCAGCCCCACCGTGCCGGCGCCGACGATCACCACCTCGCGCCCGCGTACCCCGTCACCGAGCTCGCGCACCGACGGACCGTACGCGTCGTGGGCGGCGTGCAGCAGCCCGTTCGCGCAGATCGGTCCCATGTGCGCGACCAGCACTCCGAGCCGGTCGGAGACCGCGTCAGGCAGCACCACCGCGCGCTCGAGCAACCCGTCGGCGGTGAACCCGGTGCGGTGGCCGTAGGTCATGGCCACCCGCTGGCCCTCGGTGAGTGGGGCGAAGCGGGAGGCGGTGACCACCCCGACCTGCATGTACCCCAACCGTTGCACCGGCCAGCGGGCGGCCGGCTCGCCGGGACGGAACAACCCCAGTTCGGTGTCCCAGTGGGCGTGCAGGGCCGGGTTGGTGCCGCGGTACCAGCTCATCTCGGTGCCCAGCGACACCCCGCTGGCCAGGGTGTCCACCCGGAACCGGCCGGGCCGCAACGGTGCGTCGGGCAGCTCGGTCAGCCGCATCTGTCGCGGGGCGGTGACCTCCAGGACCTCGACACTGCGCTCGGTGCCGCTCACGCCGGCTCACCGAGCCGGGCCGGCTCCCCGTGCTGGGCCGGCTCCCCGGGCTGGACCGGGCCGCCGGGCTGGACCGGGCCGCCGGGCTGGAGCGGGTCGGGATCGCTGTGCGGGTCGAGGTCGCCGAGCTGGACCGGCCGACCGGTGCGGGCAGCGGCGTCGATGGCGCAGGCGAGGGCGTGCGTGCGCAGCGCCTCGGCGTAGTCGGCGCCGACCAGGGTGGGGTCGTCGGCGTGCAGCGCGTCCAGGAACGCCCTGTCCACCGCGCCGCGGGCGTACACCTCGGGGGTGTAGCGCCCGTCCGGGGTGACCAGCTCGTCCTCGGTCAGTTCCAGGCGCAGCCCGGCGGCCAGGATCTCCACGCCGGTGCGCTCCTTGGCCGAGGGCAGGCAGCTCACGGCCACCGTGCCGACCGCGCCGCCGACGAACCGCAGCACCGCGACGCTCGCGTCGTCCACCACGTCGGGGTCCTCGGCGGCTCCGGCGTGCCCGAACCGGCCGCCGAACGCCTGCACCTGCTCGACCTCGCCGACCAGCACCCGCATCAGGTCCAGGATGTGGGTGGCCTGCTCGATCACCTGCCCGCCGGCCGCGCCGCGGCTGCGCCACCAGGCCAGCGGCGGCACCTTGTCCAGCCAGGAGGCGCTGGCCAGGCCCACCCGGTGGCCCTGCAGCAGTTCGCGGGCCCGGGTCAGGGTGTCGAGGTGGCGCCAGTGGTAGCCGGTGGCGGTGATCACCCGCGCGGCGGCCACCTCGGCGGCCAGCTGCCGCGCGGTGTCCAGGTCCACGGCCAGCGGCTTCTCCACGAACATGGGCAGCCCGGCCGCCAGCACCGCGCGTTCGGCCGCGCCGTGCGAAGCGGGCGGCACGCACACGTAGACCGCGTCCGGCCGGGTGCCGGCGATCAGCGCCTCGGTGTCTGGCCAGGCCGAGGCGCCGCACCGGGTGGCGAGCGTCGCGGCCCGCTCGGCGTCGAGGTCGGCGATGCCGACGACCTGGGCGTCGGCCATCCCGGACAGCACGCTGACGTGGCGGGTGGCCACACCGCCCGCGCCGACCATCGCTATGCGTATCCGGCCTGGACTGGCCATCGGTGGTCCCCATTCCGCGGTTCAAGTGTCACTCGTTCGGGTAACTCGACGCCAGCTCCTACTACCCGCCCACGCGGCGCGGTAAGCGGACCTCGTTGATCGACCAGGCTCGGGCGAGGCTTCGACCGGGCTCCGGTCCGGGACCAGACCTCGCTCCAGCCCTGGCGGCGTGCCGTGTCAGCTTCGCCGGGGAGGCGTTCGCCATGCACTCGACGGTCACACCCACTGCCCCGCCCAGCGCGGTGGAGCAGCTCGCCGGGATGCCCCGGGTCACGTCCGGGGGGAATCCGGGCACGGTGCTGATGGACGCCGGGCCGTGGCTGCCGGTGCCACCGATCGGCTACGGCGGGTTGGAGAACGTGGTGGCCACCCTGGTCACCGGGCTGCGCGCGCGGGGGGTGCGGGTGGTGCTGGCCACCGTCGGGGAGTCCACCCTGGACTGTGACGAGCGGATCCACCGTTTTCCCCGGGCACGCTTCGAGGACATCACCCAGCCCTACACCAAGACCGTCGGCGTCGCGCACGCGCACATGAGCGCGGTCACCGACTACCTGCGCGACCATCCCGAGGTCGAGCTGGTGCACAGCCACCTGGAGGTGGTCGGGCCGGCGGTGCTGGCCGCGCTGGGGTCCGCGGCCCCGCCGGCGCTGCACACCCTGCACTGGGATCCCGTGCGCCAACAGCAGTTCTACGAGACCTTCGAGGGCGGCGGCCGGGTGCTGGTCAACGCCGTCTCGGACAGCCACCTGGCCCGGATGCCGGCCAACCTGCGCCGCCAGGCGGTCGGCGCGGTACATCTGGCCACTCCGGAGGTCCGCTGGTTCCCGCCGCCCCCGCCCGACGCTCCGTTCGTGGTGATCGGCCGGATCTGCCCGTTCAAGGGCCAGCACATCGCGGCCGCGTCCTGCCGGGAGATCGACGCGCCACTCGTGCTGGCCGGGCCGATCGGGTGGGCAGGAGATCGCACCGAGCTGGCCGGCATCACCTCGGCGATGGCCGACCTGCCCGACCTGGCGTACTGGCGGGACGAGGTGGCGCCGCTGCTCGACGGCACGCGGCGGCGTTGGGTCGGCACGGTGAGCGACCGGGTGGGCGACGACGCGAAGACCCGGATGCTGGCCAGGGCACGGGCGGTGCTGATGCCGATCCAGTGGGAGGAGCCGGGCGCGACGGTCGTCGTCGAGGCGTTGGCCGCCGGAACCCCGGTGATCGGGCTGCGCCGCGGCGTGCTGCCCGAGCTGATCGAGCACGGGGTGACCGGGTTGCTCGCCGACGACCCGGACGAGTTCACCGACTACCTCACCCGGGTCGACGAGCTCGACCGGGGTGCCTGCCGGCGGGCCGCCGCGGCCCGCTTCGGTCCGCACCGGATGACCGACGACTACCTGCGGCTCTACCGCGGGCTGCTCGACCCCGCCGCTCGGCCCGCCACCCTCACCGCCTGAACCGGGGATCGCGGCGGCCGCCGGCGCGCGAGGCGGGTCACCGCCCGGCGGCCCGCAGCACGGCGGCCGCCTTCGGCAGCACCTGTTCGCCCGGGCCGGACAGCCGACACTCCAGCCCGAGTTCGCCGGGGTAGCCGACCTCGGTCAGCGCGGTCAGGAACGCGGCCCAGTCCAGGTGACCGGCGCCCGGTTCGAACCGGTTGGAGTCCGACACCTGGACGTGCGCGAGCTTGTGCGCGGCGGCCAGCAGCGCCGTCGGGGGGTGGGCCTCCTCGATGTTCATGTGGTAAGAGTCGGCGACCACCCCGACGCTGTCCAGCCCGGTGGCGGCAGCGAGCTCGACGGCCTGCTCCAGCCGGTTGACCATGTGGTCCTCGTAGCGGTTGAGCGGCTCCAGCAGGATCTGCACGCCCTCGGCGGCGGCGTGTCGGCCCAGCTCGCCGAGCGCGTCCAGCAGCACCTCGCGGTCGGCCTCCGGTGAACGCGGCGGGGTGAACGGCGGCAGCCGGCGGGAGAACATCCCGTACGAGGCGGGGGTCATCGCCGCGGTGCCGCCCAGTTCGGCGATCACCGACAGCTGGGTGCGCAGGTTCGCCACCGCGTCGACCCGCCGCTCGGCGTCGAAGTCCCCGATGAAGTGCGACATCTCCACGCACACGGTGTTCATCACCACCCCGTCGCGTCGGGCCCGGTGCAGCTCGGGCAGCCGTTCCCGGATCCGGTGCCCGCCCTGGCCGCGCAGCTCGATGCCGTCGTAGCCGAAGCGTTGCGCGGCGTCCCACTTCTGCTGCAGGGTGGCCCCGGGCAGCAGCTGTTCCTGGCAGGTGATCTTCACTGGGTACTCCGGTGGGGTCGGAAGTCGAGGACGACCTGTAGGGCGGCGGCGGGGTCGGAGTCGAGCAGCTCGAACGCCTCGGCGGCCCGCTCGGCGGCCACCAGGTGGCTGATCAGCGGCGTCACGTCGAGGTCCTTGGCGGTGATCAGCTCGATGATCGTGCGGTGCGTGCGCTCCGGGGTCCAGCGCCCGGCCAGCGCCGCGGGCACGGCGCCGATCTGCGAGGACACCAGTTGGACCCGGTTGTGGTGGAACTCCTCGCCGAGCCGCAGCCCGATCCCGTCGCCCTGGTAGAAGCCGGCCGCGACCACCCGACCGCCGGCCGCGCAGCCGCGCACCGCTTCGTGCAGTGCCTGGTACGAGCCGCTGATCTCGATGCAGACGTCTGCGCCGTGACCGTCGGTGAGCTCCTTGAGCCGGGCGCCGACGTCCTCGGCGAAGGGATCGAGGCAGTGCCGGGCGCCGCATTCGCGGGCCTGCTCGCGCCGGCGCTCGATACCGTCCACCCCGATCACGTCGGTGCGGCCCCGGCTGGCGAGCTGGGTGGCGAGCAGCCCGAGCACTCCTTGCCCGAAGATCGCCACCGTCTCCCCGATGTGCAGGTCGGCGGCCAGGATCGCGTTCAGCGCGACCGCGCCGACCCGGGCGAACGTGCCGCACACCGGGTCGAGGCTGGGTGCCAGCCGCCGGTGGGCGACCGCCTCGGCGGCCAGGACCGCCTCGCCGCGGTGACCCCACAGTCCCCAGACCACCGCGCCGCCCAGTCCGGGGTCGACCCCGGCGCCGAGCTCGGTGACCTCGCCCACCTCGCTGTAACCCCAGGAGCGGTTGGGGTAGCCGGCCGCGACGCTGTCCTCGACGAACAACCGCCGGCTCGCATCCCAGCGCCGGTGCTGGTGCGGGTTGGTGCCGCGGTAGAGCGTGAGCTCGGTGCCGGCGGAGATGCCGGAGTACAGGGTGCGTACTCGAACGTGACCGGGCGGCAGCGGCGCGCGGGGCTCGGGGAGAACCTCCACCCGCCGGGGGCCGGTCAGGGTGACGACCAGCGGGTCGGCCTCGGTCTTCGCCGGGCCAGGAGCGACAGCGTGGTCAGCGGGCATGTGGTCAGGGAGCATGAGGCCGTCCTTGCGATCTTTGCGTTACCGACCCCCACAAATGACGCTAGCAGCCGCCTATAATGCGTAGTTATCAGGCAATAATGGGCTGTGTTCGGACCGCCCAGGCGGGGAGCGGCCAGCCGCTGAGGTAGCCCACCACCGCGACCGCACCGGCCGCCGCCCACGCCTGCGGGCGGCACGCCGTCGGGTAGGCCAGCAGGTCCCCGGGCTGGCCGATCCCGTACAGCTCGGGAAGCCGGTCGTCGAAGGCGCCGGCGGCGCGCACCAGGCCCTCGGCCAGCGGGCGTGCCACGTCGTGCCGGCCGATCCCGGCCAGCCCGAGTACGGCGATCGCGGTGTCGTGCGGCCATACCGAGCCGCGGTGGTAGCTCAACGGGTCGAACCCGGAGTGCTGGGCGGAGAGCGTGCGCAGGCCGGCCCGACAGTCCAGGTCCGGACGGGCCAGCCGGTCGGCGACCAGCCCGGCCTCGGCGGCGGTGAGCAGACCGGTGCTGAGCAGGTGCGCCATGTTCGACGCCGCTCCGGTCACCGCCCGGCCCGCTGCGTCCAGCGCGATCGCCGGGTAACTCCCGTCCGGGCCGTCGATCCAGAACGCCGCCCGGAACCGCTCGGCAAGCGCCCCGGCCCACTCCCGCCAACGGTCGGCGCCGGGTCGGCCGAACGCCGCCAGCAGCTCGGCCCCGCCGAGGGCCGCCGCGTAGGCGTAGCCCTGCACCTCGCACAACGCCAGTGGACGCTCGGCCATCGCGCCGTCCGCCCAGCACACCCCGTCGCGGGAGTCCTTCCAACCCTGGTTGGCCAGCCCGGAGCCGGCCGAGCCCGAGTAGGCCAGGAACCCGGTGCGCTCGGCGGCCCGGGCGCTCCAGCTCAGTGCCAGCTCCAGGTTCGCCAGCAGCGCGGCCACCTCGTGCTCGGGCAGCCCGGCCCGCCAGGCGTCGTGCAACAGCACGCACCACAGCGCGGTTGCGTCGATCGTGCCGTAGTAGCGCGGCGGCAGGTCCAACCCGCCGGCGCGCAGGCCGCCCGGCCGCACCTCGTGGACGATCTTTCCGGGCTGCTCCTCGGAGCGTTCGTCGTCGCGGCGGCCCTGCCGGCGGCCCAGCGCGCGCAGGGTGCCCCCGGCCAGCGCGAGGCCGGCCGGCTCGGTGCCCCCGGCCAGCGCGGTGCCGGCGGGCTCGGTGCCGGGCTCGGTGTCGGCCGGCTCGGTCCCGGTGCCGCCGGTCAGGGCCAACAGCAGCCGTGCCGACCACAGCGCATCCCTGCCGAACAGGGTGCAGTACCAGGGGCTGCCCGCCGCGATGAACCGGTCGGACGGATTCAGCGGGTCGGCGAGCAGTAGCCCGTCGAGGTCGGCCAGGCTGCGCGCGAGCAGTCCCGCGAGCCGATCGGGAACCTCGGTCGGGGCTCGCCATCCCATCGGTGTGGCGGCGCGGAAGCCGTCCGGATGCGCCGACGCGGTGGCCGACAGGGTCAGCCGCAGCGACCACGATGTCCCGGCGCGCAGTCGCACCGACCAGCCGAGCACGGCATCGCCGCCGCCGGGCGCGTCGTGGTCCACGCCCGCCACCTCGACCGAGTCGGCCGCCGGAGCCGCCGTCAGCACCGCGCCGCTGCCCGCGGCGGCACCGTCCCCGGGGGCCGACCAGCGAACCGAGTCCGGGGAAGCGGATGGCACCGACGGGTCCGATCGGGCACCCGAACGGACCACCGGCGTGGCGGCCAGGTCGGCGCGCACCCGCAGCGCCAGCCGCACCAGCACGTCCTCGGCGGCCTCCCGCAGCTCGATGAGCTCGACCATCCGCGCCCGGTCCGCCTCCAGGCGGCGCCGCCGGACCAGCCCGAACACCGGTCCGCCGCCCGCCGGCCGGGTTGCGGTGTCCGGCCGGGCGGCGTCGAACCGGGTCTCGGCGGGTGACCGGACCTCGGCGTGGAAACTGACCTCGTGGCTCGTCGGGCCCAGGTGATACCCGAGGTCTCGCTGCGCCGCGCCCTCGACGGTGATCTCCAGCCGGTCGCAGACCCGGATGTCGCCGGCGTAGACGCCCTGCGCGCCGCCGGGGCGCAGCTGCCCGTCGGGATCGGACAGCACCAGCAGCGGTGCCGCCAACACGGTCACCAGCCCGTCCAGGGGTGGCTGACCCGGACGGTCCGGGGCCGGTGGCGGCGGGTTCACCTGATGGACCGACCGGTCAGTACCTCGCGCATCGCGGGCCGCTCATCGGTCTCGACCGGGGTGCCCGAGGGCAACCACTCACCGCCGACCTGGACGAACTGGGTGATGCCGGCGCCCTGGTCGGCGATCCCGCACCGGGTCAGCGTCGCGGCCAGGATCTGCCGGGCCATCACCCCGAGTTGCAGCAGCGACCGGTTGCGGTGCTTGCGGACCCCCAGGTTGACCTGTGCCAACCCGTCCAGCCCGAGCCGGTCGACGGTGTCGAGGAGCAGCCCGATCTCCACCCCGTAGCCGGCCGCGAACGGCACCGACTCCAACAGGTCGCGGGTTCCGGCGTACTCCCCGCCCAGCGGCTGCACGATGCCGGCGACCTCCGGACGCAGTGCCGCCAGCAGCGGACGCACCAGCAGTTCGGTGACCCGACCACCCCCGGTGTCGGCCTGAGCGGTCTCCAGCCGCAGCGGACGTCGGTAGAAACCCTTGACCAGGCCGACGCCGCGTTCGGTGAGCAGCGGTCCGAGCAGCGACGGGACGAACGCCGGGTCGAAGTCGACCAGGTCGGAGTCGAGGTAGCAGACGATGTCGCCGGTCGTGGCGGCCAGCGACCGCCACAGCACCTCGCCCTTGCCGGGCAGCGGTTCGAGCTCGGGCAGCACGTCGGTGCGCCGCACCACCCGCGCTCCGGCGGCGGCGGCCACCTCGATCGTGCGGTCGGTCGAACCGGAGTCCATCACCACGAGTTCGTCCACCAGCGGTGTCCGGCCCAGGGTCAACGGCAGGATCGCGGTCACGATGGCTCCCACGGTGGCCTGCTCGTTCAGCGCGGGCAACACCACGGCAACCCGCCGGCCGGCCTTTGCGTCGACGAGCTCCCCGACGCTCCAGCAGGGCTGCTGCCAGGTGCGTCGGGCGAACCAGTCCTCGATGTCCAGATCCATGCCGTCTCCTCCGCCGCCCCGGTGTTGGTGGGCACCTGGACTACCCGTTTACCGGGTTGCGCACCCCTGCGGCGGGGGCGGGCCCGCAGCCGCTCACTCCCGGGCGAGCAGCACGTACTCCCGCGGATCCAGCCGCCGGGTGGCCCGGGCGTACTCCCGCATGTAGCCGGGCCAGTTCGCCACGATCCGGCCGTCCGGGGTGCGGTACCAGGAGTCGCAGCGGGTCCATGCCGTACCGGCGAAGCGGGCCTGGGTGGCCCGGTCGGTGGCTGCTTCGACCTCGCGGCGCACCTCGATTCCGCCGGCGCCGGCCGCGCTGACCAGCTGCAACGCCTGCCGGACGTAGCGAGCCTGCCGTTCCAAGAAGAAGATGATCGACCCGCCGGAGGTGTTGGTGTTCGGTCCATAGAGCACGAACATCGACGGGAACCCCGGCACGGTCATGCCCAGGTGCGCGTGCGGCCCGCCGGCCCACTCCCGGCGCAGCGAGCGACCGTGGGTGCCGGTGATCTCCATCGGGAACATGAAGTCGTTCGTGCGGAACCCGGTGCCGTAAATGATCACGTCGGCGGGGTGGATGCGGCCGTCCGCGGTGACCGGGCCCTGCTCGTCGATCCGGACGATCGGCTCGGTGACCAGCTCGACGTCGTCGCGGGCCAGCGTGGGCAGGAACGCCGAGCTGAGCAGCACCCGCTTGCAGCCGAAGGTGTAGTCCGGCCACGCTTTTGCCCGCAGCCCCGGGTCGCGCAGCTGTGAGCGCATGAACACCGTCGAGATCAGCCGGCCGAGCAGCCCCAGCGTGCGCGGATGCCTGATCATCACGGTCAGCGACTCCAGGTAGCCGAACATGAATGCCCGCCGGGCCCGCTGCAGCCCAGGCACCCGGGCGATCAGCGTGCGCAGCAGCCGGGGGTAGGGCCGGTTGCGCCGGGGCAGGAACCAGTTGCCGGTGCGCTGGAACACCGTCATCGCGCCGACCCGGGGCGCGATCGCCGGCACGAACTGCACCGCGCTGGCCCCGGTGCCGATCACCGCGACCTTCTTGCCGGCCAGGTCGCAGGAGTGGTCCCAGACCGCCGAGTGGAAGCTGTGCCCGGCGAACCGGTCGAGCCCCTCGATCCGGGGGTAGGCCGGCTGGTGCAACTGTCCGGTGGCCAGCACCAGCGCGTCGGCTTCGAACTCCCGGCCGTCCGCGGTGCGGACCGTCCAGCCGCCGTCCCAGCGGCAGGAGGTGACCCGGGCGCCGGTCACGATGTGCCGGGTGACGTCGAACCGGTCGACCACCTCGTGCAGGTAACGCAGGATCTCCGGCTGCTCCGGGCACAGCCGGGGCCAGTCCCGGCGCTGGTGGTAGGAGAAGGAGTAGGCGTGGCTGGGCACGTCACACGCCGCGCCGGGGTAGGTGTTGTGGAACCAGGTGCCGCCGGGTTCGTCCGCCGCTTCCAGGATCGTGAGCTGGTCGAACCCGTGCCGGCGCAGCTCGATCGCGGCCGCGACGCCGCCGAACCCGGCGCCCACGATGACCACCCGGAGATCGTTGCTTGGCATGGGCGACAGTATGTCCGGTCGGTCCGCGACGGCTCAGTGCCCATGCTTCGCCGGCGACGCGCGGTCCGCTCCTCGCTCGCTGGCGCTCGCTGCGATGCTCCCGCACTGCCGGCTCAGTGGTGCCCGCCGGCTCAGTGGTGCCCGTCGGCGCGGATGTGCTCGAAGATCAGGTTCGTCTCGGTGTGCGCCACGTCCGGGTTGCGGCTGAGCTGGTCGGCGACGAACCGGCGCAGCTGCTCGGTGCTGGCCACCGCGACGTGCACCAGGTAGTCGTTCGCGCCGGCCACGAAGAACACGTCGAGCACCTCGGGCAGCCGGGCCAGCGCGGCGATGAACTCGCGCATGTGCCCCCGGGCGCTCGCGTCCAGCCGGATCGCGATCATCGCCTGCAGGTCGTGCCCGACGGCGCGCGGGTCGACGTCGGCGTAGTAGCCGCGGATCACCCCACGCTCGCGCAGCGACCGGACCCGGGCCAAGCAGGTGGACGGCGCGATGCCCACCCGCTCGGCGAGCAGCTTGTTGGGGATGCGCGCGTCGACTCGCAGCTCGTCGAGGATCGCGTGGTCGGTGTCGTCGAGGTGAAGCGGCCGAACATCCCGCGGTGCGATCGGCCTGGACCGCACAGCGATCGTCGGGGCACCGTCCATCGGACCAGGCTACCGAATTATCTTCGGATTGCTTGGCTCACAGTTCGCACAAGTTCATCATGGACCGATGCTGATCGGGGTACCGAAGGAACTCAAGAGCCATGAGTACCGGGTGGCGATCACCCCGGCCGGGGTGCACGAGCTGACCCGACGGGGCCACCGGGTGCTGCTGGAGCGCGACGCCGGCGCGGGTAGCGCCCTGCCCGACGCCGAGTACACGGCCGCCGGCGCCCGGATCGCGGACGACCCGGACGACGTCTGGGCCGCCGCCGACCTGGTGCTCAAGGTGAAGGAGCCGGTGGCGAGCGAGTTCCACCGGCTGTCCGCACGGCCTGACCAGGTGCTGTTCACCTACCTGCACCTGGCCGCGTCGAAGCCGTGCGCTGAGGCGCTGCTGGCCGCCGGCACCACCGCGATCGCCTACGAGACCGTGCGGGGCGACGACGGTGGCCTGCCGCTGCTGGCGCCGATGAGCGAGGTGGCCGGCCGGCTGGCCCCGCAGGTCGGCGCCGCGCACCTGCACAGCTGTGCGGGTGGCCGCGGCGTGCTGATGGGTGGCGTGCCGGGCGTACCGCCGGCCGACGTGGTGGTGATCGGCGCCGGGGTGGCCGGGAGCAACGCGGTCGCGGTGGCGGTCGGGCTCGGGGCCAGCGTCACGGTGCTGGACGTGGACCTGGCCAAGCTGCGCCGACTCGACGAGCGCTACGCCGGTCGGGTGCGCACGCTGTACGCCAGCGCGCTGGACACCGAGCGCGCGGTCACCGGGGCCGACCTGGTGATCGGGGCGGTGCTGGTGCCGGGGGCCCGCGCGCCGAAGGTGGTCACCCACGACACGGTGACCCGGATGCGCCCGGGCTCGGTGCTGGTGGACGTGGCGATCGACCAGGGTGGCTGCTTCGCCGACTCGCGACCCACCACGCACGCCGAGCCGACCTACCCGGTGGCGGACTCGCTGTTCTACTGCGTGACGAACATGCCCGGCGCGGTTCCGCGCACGTCGACGTTCGCGCTCACCAACGCCACGATGCCCTACGTGGTGGCGTTGGCCGAGCGGGGTTGGCGTGGCGCGACGGCCGACGACCCGGGACTGGCCACCGGGTTGGCCACGCACCAGGGCGCGTTGCTGTGCGCGGCGTCCGCCCGGGATCTCGACCTGCCCTACAGCGGCACCGGGACACTGGCAGCCGCCTGACCGCCGCGGCCGGCCTCCGCGAGCGGCTCACCTACGATCGAGGTCACCGGGCCGGGTGGGCGCCACCCGAGAGATCGGTCGGGCCGGAGGATTACAGTCGGAGAATGTCCCGTGAGCCGTTCCGGCTGATCTGTGAGATCGAGCCTCCGACGAAGCCGGACCTGCGCCATGCCCGGCACCAGATCGGCGTGCTGGCCCCGATCGCCGACAGCTTCCTGATTCCGGACAACCACATCGGCCGGGCCACCGTGTCCAGCATCGCGGTGGCGCACGAGGTGCAGTCGATGTGTGGGCCCGCCCAGAAGTCCATCGCCTGCGTCAACTCCCGGGACCGCAACCTGCTCGGCTTCCGCCGCGACCTGCTGACCGCCGCCGCCTACGGGGTGGACCAGTTCCTGTTCGTGCACGGCGACAAACCCAGCGTCGGCGACCGGGCCGGCGGGCTGACCGTGCGCACGATGATCGAGGAGGCTCGGGCGGCGACCGACGACCCCCGGTTGGCCGGGGTGGGCCCGTTCGGGGTGGGGGTGGCGGCCGGGCTGAGCCGGCGGTTCCCGGACTGGAAGCGCGCGGCGGACTTCGTCTTCGCCCAGGTCAGCTACTCGATCGAGGCCCTGCTGCGGTGGCGGGAGGACAACCCGATCGACGTGCCGGTGTACGTCGGGGTGATGGTCCTGGCCAGCGCGGGCATGGCTCGGCGGCTGGCGGCCAGCATCCCGGACATCCAGATCCCGGACGAGCTGGTGGAGCGGGTGCAGGCCGACCCGGCGGCCGGCGTCGACGCGGCGTGCGAGCTGGTGCTCGCGCTGCGCGACACGGGGGCGTTCGCCGGCGTGCACCTGGTGCCGGTGAGCCGGTTTCGGCAGGTCGCGGCGCGGCTCGAACAGGACCTATCGGGCGATGCACCTGCCCGCTGACGACCCGACGCCGTACCGTGGACCGGTGATCGAGCAACTGACCGAGCCGGCAACCCCGCCGCCCGGCACGACGCTGGACGAGCAACTCTGTTTCGCCCTCTACGCGGCGTCCCGGGCGATGACCGGCGTCTACCGCCCGGGGCTGGACCGCGTCGGCTTGACCTACCCCCAGTACCTGGTGATGATCGTGCTCTGGGAGCACCGCAGCATCTCGGTCAGCGAGCTGTCCGACCGGCTGCAGCTGTCCACCGGCACGCTGTCGCCGCTACTCAAACGGCTGGAGACGGCCGAGCTGCTGACCCGGCGGCGGCGCGCTGACGACGAGCGGTTGGTGCAGCTGACAGTCACCCCGGCCGGCATGGCGCTGCTGGAGAAGACCGACGCGATGCGTGCCGGGATGCCGGAGGCGATGGGGCTGACCCCGCCGGAGATCGTCGAGCTGCGCGATCGGCTGACCAACCTGACCGACCAGCTGCGGGCGGCCGCGGCCGCGGAGTCACCCCGCCTCCCGCCTGAGCCGGCCCGTCCGTGAGCCGGCCCGTCCGTGAGCCGGCCCCGTTCGTGAGCCGGCTCAGCCCGGGTTGGCCACCACTTTCGACCGGAAGCTCTCGATGATGTCCATGAACTCCCGGTGTTCCTTCTCCGGAACCCCGCAGTAGCTGAGGGTTGAGGCGATCTCCAGGGCGACCACGTCGAAGTCGTGCTGGCTGACGTTCAGCTCGGCGTGCGCGTCGTGCATGTCCTTGCCGGGGTAGCACTTCGGGCCGCCGGTGTGCTCCACCGACCATGCGGTGACCAGGAACTTGAACCCTGGCTGGCCCTGCTTGGCGTGGAATGCGTCCACCGCCGGGTTAGCGTTGGCCGAGGCGTTGCCGTACAGCCGGTCGACCAGGATGTCGACCGCTCCGGCGATTCCGTAGATGCCGCCGAGCCGGTCGTACAGGGTCTCCTCCATGGGTACCTCCGCGTCAGTTCGGTGGGTGCTACGTGGTGGTATGACCCTCATCACACCCTGGCGATGTCCAGCCGTCAACGCGGGCGACATAATCGTGCCCGACACGAGACCGCCCGGTACCGTCAGCGCGGCTTCGAGAGGATCAGTGCAGATGGTTCGCGCTGGCGCTCGCTGCGGTTCAGCGCCGATGGTTCGCCGCTGGCGCGGCTCAGCGCAGCTCGCGGGGGGAGACCGGGCTGAGCATCATCCGCAGGACCACGTCGGCCGCCGCGTCGCCGAACTGCTCCAGGGCGGTATCCGAGACGTTGTCCAGGGTGTCGCAGGCCTGGTGGTAGCACGGGTCCAGCGGTTGCCCGGCGGTGCCGCCGTAACGGGCCGCCTGTTCGGGGGTCTTGACCTCCTCGGCGCCGGTGAACAGCCCACCGGCCGGCACGCCCGCGTCGACGAACGGGCCGTAGTCGCTGCGCCCGGAGAACTCGGCGGGCTCGGAGGGCAGGCCCTGCGCGGCGAAGTACTCGGTGAACATCCGCTCAACCGCGCCGGAGCCGGGCGGACCGGCCGTGCTCCCGGGTTCGGAGCCGTCGCCGTCGAGCACCATCCGGGCGAAGTTGGGCGAGCCGACCATGTCGAAGTTGAGGTAGACCGCGATGTCGGCGAGCCGCGCGGGGTCCAGGGTCGTCACGTAGTGGGTGGACCCGATCAGCCCCAGCTCCTCAGCACCCCAGAACGCGAACCGGACCCGGTTGCGCGGCGCGACGGGGCTGAGGGCCAGCTGGTCGGCCAGCTCCAGCAGCACCGCCACCCCGCTGCCGTCGTCGTTGATCCCCGGCCCCTCGGGCACCGAGTCCAGGTGCGCGCCGGCCACCACTACCCGGTCGGCCCGGCCGCCGGCGCTGTCCGCGATCACGTTCACCGTCTCGCGTTGTTCGGACAACACCCTGGTCACCACCCGCACCGGGCTGTCCGGCGCGGCCGCCAGCTCGGCACCGGCGTCGTAGCTCAACCCGAGTACCGGCACCGTCGTGCCGGGCTGCTCCAGGCTGCCGGCGATCGTGTCCCGCCGCCCCGGCTGGCCCTCGTTCATGATCAGGACGGCCGATGCGCCGGCGCCCTGCGCGTTGGCCGCCTTGACCGCGAACGGGCACCCGCCGCGTTGCAGCAGCGCCACCGCGCCACGAGAGAACCCGGTGAAGTCGGCCTGTTCGCAGCCACTGGTCGAACTCGCGTCCGGGCCGGGCGGCAACATCAGGTCGACCGGCTGCACCCCGGCGGTGACCTCGCCGGCGCCGGAGAAGCTCATCGTGCGCACCTCGGACTCCGCGGCGTAGGTGCGATGGGTGGGTTGGATCCGGGTCAGCACGGGCGGGGCCACCTCGTCGAAGTACGGCACGGCGAACGGCTGCAGGGTGACCCGGTAGCCGGCGGCGGTCAACCGGTCGCGCACGTAGTCCACCGACCCCTGGTAGCCGGGGGTGCCCATCGCGCGGCTACCACCGCCCGCACGGGCGATGTTCTGCAGCGCCACCAGGTGGTCGCGGATCCGCGGGGCGCTCATCGCCTCGCGCAGCGCGGAGCTGTCGATCTCCTCGGTGGCGGGCACCGGGGTGGCGGCGGTCAGCCCGGCCAGCGAGGCGACCAGCACCAGGGTGGCGGCCAGCAGCCGGAACGCCACGCGGTTCATCCCACCACCTCACCACAGCGGCACCCGGGCAATGCGACGCGCCCCGCTCGACACCGGCGTCGGGGTGCCGATGCGCGCGGGGCGCGTCGTGGGGAGCGCGTGCCGAGCTCTGGTCAGCTCGCCCGGTGGGCGGGCCGTGCGGCGTGCGCGGGCCTCGGGGCCAGGTCAGTCCCTGGACTCGCCGAAGCCGTTCTGGAAGTCCTCGAAGTCGAACTCGTAGCCGCCGATGCTGCCCTTGCCCTCGCCGTGGTCGTTGCCCTTGCACTGCACCGGCTGCTGGAAGCCGTTGCCGCCGTAGTCGGCGTCCTCGTTGTCGTCGTAGTCCCGGCACGTCTCGTCGTCGTCGGCGTCCTCGTCGTACTCGTACGACGAGGAGTCGAAGTCGCCGAACGGGCCGTCCGACGTCGGCATGTCGAACGTGAGCAGGTCATTGTCGACCATGTCCGACGAGTTGCCGTCGCCCTCCAAACCGTTCTCCAGGCCGGAGAAGCCCGAGTCGGAGCTGTCGCCGAAGGCATTGCCGAAGTCGGTGGTCTCGTCGGCCGACGCGGTTCCGGCGAACGATGCACCGAGGGCCGCCACGCCCGCGATGGTCGCCGTGGCCCGGAAGGCTCGGCTGGTGTTGCGCATATCGGTGGGTCCTTCCGAGTCTCGCCGCGTCGGGCGAGTCCGCCCTCATCCGGTATAACGACCCGTTCGGCCTAACGATGCGGCCGAAATGACGCCCAAACTTTACCGATCACTCGAACGGTTGCGGGCCGAACGAGCGGCGCGCCCCGGCACAGCCGGATTCGGGGTTCCGGCGTGCGCGGGGCGCGTCGTGGGACAGCGCCTGACGAAGCTCGTCCGAGGCGAAAGGAAACTCGCTCAGCCGAGGGGAACGACGGTCATCTCGTGACCGCTGAGGCCGTCGCCGGACATCATGTCATCGAGCGAGGACGACTCGGTGTCGCCGAACTGGTCGGCGTCGGTGCCTTCGTCCTCGGAGAGCAGGCTCGGGCCGTCGGTGTCCGAGTCAGCGGTGCGGTAGCTGGATGACTCCTCGAACTGGAAGTCCTCCACGTCGAACTCCTGGCCCAGGAAGCCGAACTTCCCGTCGCCATAGTTGTTGCCCTCGCACTGGACCGGGTTCTGGAACTCGTTGGTGTCGTCGCCGTAGTCGTCACTGTCGTCGCCGCAGTCGTCCGAGTCGTCATCGTCATCGTCATCGTCGGACGATGAGTCGTAGTCCGACGAGTCGAAGCTGTCGCCGAGCGGGCTGTCCGAAGTCGGCATGTCGAAGGTGAGCAGGCCGTCTTCGTTGAAGCTCGGGGAGAGGGTGTCGCTGTCCAGGCCGTTCCCGAAGTCGGAGGAGTCGCTCTCCGAGTCGGAGGTGCCGAACGCGTCGCCGAAGTCGGTGGTCTCCTCAGCGGCGGCGGTGCCGGCGAACGACGCACCGAGGGCCGCCACGCCCGCGACTGTCGCCGTGGCCCGGAAGGCTCGACTGGTGCTGTTGCGCATGTGTAGTGGGTTCCTTCCCCGTCGTGCTTGGGTCAGCCGCGGACACTGATGTACCCGCTTCGACCAACCAACGACCCGTTCGGAGTAACGGTGTGCGGCCGGGGACGCCGGGCTCGGCAGTTCACTCGTCTCGGTGGCATAACGGTCCGGTCGCGACTCTGAGATCCTGAACGCGTGCTCAGCGAGCCTGTCGACTCATCCAGTGAGCGGAGCGCGCCGCTCTTGACACTGGCGCTGACCTCGGTGCTGGCCTCCCTGCCGCTGGTCGGTGCGGCGGTCGGTGGCGTCGGTTGGCGACTGTCCTCGATGCTGTTGCGCCCAGCCCGGGTCGTGCAGTACCCGGAGCGGGTGCTGCACGCGCGCGACGGTCTGCTCTGGCTCGCGCCCGGCCGGTGGGCCGAGCTGCCCGGGGTATGGGGCCTGCGCTGGTTCGAGGACAGGCCCGGCGGCAGGTCGGATCGGATGGTGATCGTGGGGCCTGCTCACCCGTCCGGGGCAGGCCCCGCACCGGAGATGCCGATCGCGGGGCCCTCCGGGCCGGTTCGGGTGCCGGGCGGAAGGCCGGGTGTCGGCTTGGGTGCAAGGCCGGCTCGGGGGCCGAAATCGCCGACGCCGGAGCCGGCGGAGCCGGGTGCGGGGCCGGGCGGAGGGTCGGCCGGGCCTGGTGAGGGGCCGGCGGGCCCGGGCGCGGGCCTACCGCCGGTGTGCCGGCCGGTGCTGGCCGGGGCGGTGCCGCCGGCCGGGACACCGGTGGCCTTCGACGCCGGCCTGCACGACGACCCCGCCGCTCTCGGGCTGGACTTCGACACCGTGGCGGTGCGTACTCCGGTCGGGGACTGCCCGGCCTGGCTGGTGCGCGGTGACGTGCACGGGTCCGGTGCGGTGGATGGAGCCGGCCGGACCTGGGTGGTGGCTGTGCACGGTCGGGGCGCCGACCGCCGCGAATGCCTGCGAGCGCTGCCCACGCTGCACCGGCTGGGCCTGCCGGTGTTGGCGATCACCTACCGCAACGACGTCGGTGCGCCGCCCAGCCCGGACGGCCACTACCACCTCGGCGACACCGAGTGGGCCGATCTGGAGGCCGCGGTCGGGTACGCCCTCGCCGCCGGGGCCAGCCGCGTGGTGCTCTACGGCTGGTCGATGGGTGCGGCGATCACCGGCGCGTTCCTGGACCGCTCGCCGCTGGCCGACCGGGTGGCCGCGGTGGTGTGGGACGCCCCGTTGCTGGACTGGGTGGCCACCCTGCGCCAGCAGGCCGCGCTGCGCGGGCTGCCGCCGTGGCTGACCAGGCTCGCGGTCGCGGCGACCCGGATCCGGATCGGCATTGACTTCGCCCGGTTCGACCTGGTCAACCGCCCGCCCGCGACGCGCCCGCCGACGCTGCTGTTCCACGGCACCGAGGACACCGCCGTGCCGATCGGGCCGGCCCGCACGCTGGATTCGGCATCTGGGGACAGCACGGCATCTGGGGACAGCACGGCATCTCGGGACAGCACGGCCTTTCGGGACAGCACCGGTACGGGCTGGCCGCTGCGCTACATCGAGGTGCCCGGGGCCGAGCACACCGCCGCCTGGAACGTCGACCCGGCCGGCTACGAGGGCGAGCTGGTCCGGTTCCTCGGTGAGCACGCGGGGTCGAGGGGTGAAAACACCGGGTCGTCGGGTGGACACGCCGGGTCCGACCTGGGCACTGCGGCCGCGGGCGGTGTCGGTCAGTGGCACGATGGACGCCGTGACTGAACCAGGCAAGGACTCCAAGACCGCGACGCTGCACACCTCGGAGGGCGACATCCGGATCAACCTCTTCGGCAACCACGCGCCGAAGACGGTGGCCAACTTCGCCCAGCTCGCGGCCGGCACCCGGGACTACTCCAAGCCCAACGCCAGCGGCGGTGACTCCGGCCCGTTCTACGACAACTCGGTCTTCCACCGGGTGATCGCCGGATTCATGCTGCAGGGCGGCGACCCGACCGGTACCGGCCGCGGCGGCCCCGGCTACCAGTTCGAGGACGAGTTCCACCCCGACCTGAAGTTCGACCGCCCGTACCTCTTGGCCATGGCCAACGCCGGCCCGGGCACCAACGGCTCGCAGTTCTTCATCACCGTTGGCCCCACCCCGCACCTGAACCGCAAGCACACCATCTTCGGTGAGGTCGCCGACGCCGAGTCGCGCGCGGTGGTGGACGCGATCGCCACCACCCCCACCGGTCCGGGCGACCGCCCGCTGACCGACATGGTCATCCAGAAGATCGTGATTGACTGAGACGTGAGCGGACCCGGAGGGCCGCCCGGGTACCCGCCGTACCCGGGCAGCCAGCAACCGGTCGCGCAGCCGTGCTGCGTGCGCCACCCGGATCGACCGACCGGGCTGTTGTGCGTGCGGTGCGACCGGCCGAGCTGCCCGGAGTGCCTGCGCGAGGCGTCGGTCGGTTTCCAGTGCGTGGACTGCGTCCGTGAGGGCGCGCGCTCGGTGCGCACCCCGAGCACCATCGCCGGCGCAGTGCTGCACCCGGGGGCGGGCTCCTCGGTGGTGGTGCCCGCGCTGATCGTGGTCAACACGGCGTTGTTCCTGATCACCGCGCTGCAGGGGCTGAGCCTGCAGAACAACTACCGGTCCGCGCTGTTCCAGGACTGGGTGCTGTTCCCGCCGGCCGTGGTGGCCGGCGAGTGGTGGCGGCTGGTCGCCGCAGGGTTCCTGCACTACGGCCCGGTGCACCTGGTGTTCAACATGCTGGCGCTGTGGTTCATCGGCCGCGACCTCGAGCAGGTGCTCGGGCGGGCCCGGTTCAGCGCGGTGTACGTGGTGTCGCTGCTGGGCGGGTCGGCCGCGGCGTTCGTGTTCGGCGCGGTGTACTCGCAGGTGGCCGGCGCGTCCGGCGCGGTGTTCGGGATGATGGGCGGGCTGGCGGTGGTACTGCGCCGGCTCAACCGGCCGCCGCGCCCGGCGCTGACCCTGATCGCGGTCAACGTCGCGATCAGCATCGTGCTGCCGGGCATCTCGCTGCTCGGCCACCTCGGCGGCCTGGTGGTCGGGGCGGCGGCGACCGCCGTGCTGGTGTACGCGCCCCGGGCCGACCGGGTGCGCTGGCAGGTCATCGGGATCGCCGCGCTGGTGGTGATCGTGCTGCTGGCGATGGGCGCGCGGATGGCGCTGCTGAGCTGAGAGCGCCGGGTCAGGCCCGGGAACGCAGGTCGGTCAGGACCTCGGCGACGTCGTAGGGGTCTGCGCCCAGTTCCAACCGGCTGAACACGTCCAGCCGCTCGGCCTCCGGGTGCTCGCCCGGCGCGGTCTCGGTGCGCTCTGTCCCGACTCGCTCTGTCCCGACTCGCCCTGTCTCGGTGCGCCCTGCCTCGACGTGCGCCGTCTCGATCTCCAGGCTCGGGACATCGCGGCCGAGCCGGCGGGTGCGCACGACGCGTACCCGCCGCACGTCCGCCCACGGGTGGACGCGCTGGCCGGTGGCCGAGCCGATTCGCAGACCGTGCCGGTCGGCCACCAGCCGGGGCCGCGCGAGCAGGCCGTATCCGGTGACGGCGGCCAGTGCGGCCGCCGTGATGCCGATCAACAGCCGCCCGGCCGGATCGCTCGGTCCGAGCAGGCACCAGGCGGTCGCCGCCAGGGCGCCGAGCCCGGTGCACAGCAACACCCCCCGCGGGGTGCTCCATCGCGCGCCGGCGTCTACCGGATCGAAGTTGTCCACAGCACCTGTCCCCAGTGGGGATGAACTACACCGTTGTTGTTCGGTCGCTCAGCGCCATCGCATGGTCATCAGCAGGCCGACGATGATCAGGACGAAACCGACCACGAAGTTGTAGTTGAAGCCGGTGCCGTTGCCGCTCAGCGCCAACATGAAGCCGATCTTGTCGCCGGCCAGGTAGTTCACCACCAGCCAGAGCAGACCGAGCAGCATCAGACCGAGCATCACCGCGACGTAGGCGGGGTGCGACGGGCCCGCTGCCTTCACCTGGGCCGGCGTCGCCTTCTGCGTGGGCGCGGTGTACGCGGCTTTCTTGCGGACCTTCGACTTGGGCATGTCGTCCTCGCCTGACCTCGAACGGGGTGCGGGCCCACAGCCGGGCCGAGCGCACGGGAGCAGCCACCCCACGGTACCCGCCCCAGGTCGGTGGCTGTGTCCGGGCAGCGTGGTCGGGGACGGCGCGGAGCGTTGCGGCGTGGGGGCGGCCAGCGGTGAGGCGCCGGGGCTGTTGGGGCGTGCCGGCGCGGACTCCACTCCGGCCCGCAAACGCCGCCCGGCCCGGCGTTCAGCAGCGCTCAGCCGGTGAGCAGGCCGGCCACCTCGGCGGTCAGCGCGGCCACCACCGGCTCGGCCACCGGGTGTCCGGCGGCGGCCAGCCAGTTGGCCAGCATCCGGTGCCCGCCCTCGGTGAGCACCGACTCGGGGTGGAACTGCACGCCCTCGACCGGCAGCTCACGGTGCCGCACCGCCATGATCACGCCGCTCTCGGTGCGGCCGGTGACCTGTAGGGCGTCCGGCACGGTGTCCGGGCGGATGGTCAACGAGTGGTAGCGGGTGGCGGTGAACGGGTCGGGCAACCCGGTCAGCACACCCACCCCGTCGTGGTGCACCAGCGAGGTCTTGCCGTGCAGCAGCTCCGGCGCGCGCTCGATCACCCCGCCCCAGGCCGCGCCGATCGCCTGATGGCCGAGGCACACCCCGAGCACCGGCACCCCCCGACCGGCGGCGCGGGAGATCACCGTCATCGACCGGCCGGCCCGCTCCGGCGTACCCGGGCCCGGGCTGACCAGCACTCCGTCGTACTCGTCCAACTCGGCCGGGTCCACCACGTCGTTGCGGCGGACCGTCACGGCGGCGCCCAGCTGTGCCAGGTACTGCACCAGGTTGTAGACGAAGCTGTCGTAGTTGTCGATCACGAGCACCCGCGGCGGCGCGGGGGACGCCGGGGGTCGGGTCGGGTCGGTGGTCATCTCAGTTCCGGAACTCCCCGACCAGCAGGACCACCTCGGTGTCCTCATCGACCGACGTGCCCTGGGACACCGACTGGCCGATCACCCGGTCGGCCTGGCTGGGGTCCCGCGTCTCCCGGCCCTCGAACTTGATGTTGCTGCTACGCAGGCCGGCGTCGCGCAGTAGGCTCCGGGCCTCGTCGACGCCCCGGCCGACCACGTCGGGCATCGTCTGCTCGTTGCCCCGGCTCACGGTCAGCGTCACGGTGCTGCCCGGCGGAACGTCGCGCCCGGCGGCCGGGCTGGACTGCAGGACGCTGTCCCGCTCGCCGGGCCCGTCGACCTCGTCGGTCTCCACGTTCAGTCCGAGTTTCTCCAGCCGGCCCCGGGCGTCGTCCGCGCGGGTGCCCACGATGTCGGCCGGGATCCGGACCGTCTGCGCCTTCTGCCCGATGGTGATGGTGACCGAGGACTGCCCGGCGACCTGCTGGCGGGCCTTCGGCGACTGCTCGATCACCTTGTCCACCAGGTTCGGATCCTGGGTCGCGGCAAAGGTGGGCGTACCACCGAGGGTCAGGTTGGCGTTGAGCAGCGCCTGTTGGGCCTCCGACTGGCTCATCCCGGTCAGGTCGGGCACCGGCACCTGGGCCGGGCCGCGGCTGATGAACAGGTCGATCGGGCTGCCCTTGGCCAGCTGGGTGCCGAACGGCGGCTCGGTGCGGATCGCCTGGCCTGCCGGGATCTGCGGGGTGTCCGGCGACGGCACACTCTTGATGTTCGGCTTGAAACCCTGGTTGATCAGCTGCTCGCGGGCCGCCTCCTGCACCTGGCCGGCCACGTTCTGCACGGTGATCTGCTCCGGGGCCGCCGGGCCGCCGAACAGCCGGGTGGCCACGAACACCACCAGGGCCAGCAGGGCGGCGACGCCCAGCCCGATGCCGACCGCCTTGCCGGTGCCCCGTCGCGGCGGCTGCCCGGACACCCCGTCCCACCCGTCGTCGGCCGCGGCGTGCCGGTTGGCGGCCGCCGGGGCCAGCCGCCGGGTGGCCCCGGTCCGGCCGGTCGCCGCGAGCCCCCCACCGGTCAGCATCGCGGTGCGCTCGTCCTCGGTCATCACCTGCGGCGCCAGCGGACGCTGCCCGCGCAGCACCCGCACCAGGTCCGAGCGCATCTCGGCCGCCGACTGGTAGCGGTTGGCCGGGTTCTTGCTCATCGCCTTGAGCACCACCGAGTCCAGCTCGGCGCCGACCTCGGTGTTGACCTGCGAGGGACGCCGGACGTCTTCCCGGACGTGCTGGTAGGCCACCGCGACCGGGGAGTCACCGGAGAACGGCGGCTCGCCGGTGAGCAGTTCGAACAGCACGCAACCGGCGGCGTACACGTCGCTGCGGGCGTCCACCGCCTCGCCGCGAGCCTGCTCGGGGGACAGGTACTGGGCGGTCCCGATGACCGCCGCCGTCTGGGTCATGTTCTGGTTGTCGGCCAGCGCCCGGGCGATGCCGAAATCCATCACCTTGACCGCGCCGCCGAGGGTGATCATCACGTTGGCCGGCTTGACGTCGCGGTGGATGATGCCGTGCCGGTGGCTGAAGTCCAGCGCGGCGCAGACGTCGGCCATGACCTCCATGACCCGCTGCTGGGACAGCGGCCCCTCGGACTTGACGATCTCGCGCAGGGTGTGCCCGTCGACGAACTCCATCACGATGTAGGGCAGCGGGCCGAACTCGCTCTCCACCTCGCCGGTGTCGTACACCGCGACGATCGCCGGATGGTTCAGCGCCGCCGCGTTCTGCGCCTCACGGCGGAACCGCAGCTGGAACTGTGGGTCGCGGGCCAGGTCGGCGCGCAGCACCTTCACCGCCACGTCCCGGGTCAGCCGGGTGTCCCGGCCGCGATGCACCTCGGACATGCCGCCGTAGCCGAGCGTGTCGCCCAGCTCGTAGCGTTCGGAGAGCAGACGCGGGGTGGTCATCGGTAGTGGTTCCCGGTGGTTGGGGTGCAGGTCCCTGGGCCGCCCTCATCATGCCTGGCCGCCAACCACGCGACGATACTGGCAAGCCGGCCGGCCGGCTGGGCGCGCCCATCTGCGAGATCGGCGCGCCCGAACGGCCGTTCGGCACCGGTCGGCGCCGCGGCGGGCCGAGCGGCGCCCGGCCTGCGGGTCAACGCTGCTCGCACGTCACGCTCACCTCCGACCCGGTGGGCAGGTTGCCGGTCGGGGTGAGATCGGTCACCTCGCAGGTGGACGGCGACTCGGGCGGCTCGCCGTCGGTGTCGCGCACCCGCACCCGCAGCCCGGAGCTCTCCAGCGAGTAGCTGACCGCGGTCGCCGGCCGCCCGCCGAGCTCGATCATCGACACCGGCGTGGTGCCCGGTGGCGCCGGCTCGGAGGTCGGGGGCGCGGCCGGCGCGGGTGCCGGCGGCGGCGGGGCGGGTGGCTGGTTGCCCCGCATCGCGTCGCGGACCACCAACACCCCGATCGCCGCCGCCGCTGCGGTCAGCAACACGAATGCCATGGTCAACAGCGACGGTCCGCGTCGAGCGGCGGTCCCGATCGGGCGGGAGTGCGGGCCGGTGTTCATCCCGGGCAGCGGTGGCAGCCCCGGCGCGGCCAGCCCGGCGACCGCCAGCCCGTCGCTGCCCGGACTGTCACCGCCCGGGCCGGCGGCGTACGGGCCTGAGCGGTAGCCGCCTTCCGGCACCGCCGCCAGCGGTCCGGAGCCGGCCCGGGTCAGGGTGCCCGGCGGCGGGGCGGGCTGGCCCCGCCGCACCGCGCCCACCGCCGCAACGAACTCCGATCCGTCGGTGTACCGCCGCTTCGGATCCTTGGCCAGCGTGTACTCGATCAGCGTACGCACGTTCAGCGGGACGTCGCTGGGCAGCGGCGGCAACGGGTCGTTGATGTGCATCATCGCCACCGCCACCGAGCTGTCGGCCCGGAACGGGCGGTGGCCGGCCAGGCACTCGTAGCCGACCACGCCCAGGGCGTACACGTCGCTGGCCGCGCCGGCCTCTTCACCGCGGGCCTGCTCCGGGGCGATGTAGTGCGCGGTGCCCATCACCATGCCGGTGGCGGTCACCCCCGACGAGTTCGCCGCCTTGGCGATGCCGAAGTCGGTCAGCTTCACCGCGCCGTCGTCGGAGAGCAGGATGTTGCCCGGTTTGACGTCGCGGTGCACGTAGCCTCGGGTGTGCGCGGCGCCCAGCGCGCGGCCGGCCTGCTCGAGCAGGTCCATCGTCGGCACCGTGCCCAGCCGGCCGCGAGTGGACAGCCGGGTGGACAGCGGCTCGCCGTGCACCAACTCCATCACCAGGTAAGCGGTGGAGATTCCGTTCGGGTCCGGGTCCTCGCCGTAGTCGTGCACGGCGGCGATGTTGCGGTGGTTGATCGAAGCGGTGGTGCGGGCCTCCACCCGGAACCGGTCGACGAACTCGGTGTCCGCGCCCAGCTCCGCGCGCAGCACCTTCACCGCGACCGACCGGCCCAGGCGCAGGTCGGCGGCCTCCCACACCTCGCCCATCCCGCCGACCGCGATCCGGTGGGCGAGCCGGTAGCGCTCGCCGACCAGCCGCCCGGCCCGCAGGCTCACCTTTGCGGCTCCGCCGCCCGTGAGTGGCGAGTGCGCCCCTGACCGCACTCGCCACTCACGGGCAGCTCCGCTGCACTCACCCGGCGCTCCCCAGGGCGGCGGCGATCACCGCGCGGCCGATCGGCGCCGCGACCGAGCCACCGGTGGCCTCCAGCGAGCGGTCGCCGCCGTTCTCCACCAGCACCGCGACGGCCACCTTGGGATTCTGTGCCGGGGCGAACGCCACGTACCAGGCGTGCGGCGGGGTGTTCTTCGGGTCGCTGCCGTGCTCGGCTGTGCCGGTCTTGGAGGCGATCTGCACGCCCCGGATCTTTCCGGTGCCCTGGGTGCGGTCCTCCGCGGCGATCATCATGTCGGTGATCGCGGCGGCCACGTCGCCGGGGACGGCGCGGCCCACCCGGTCCGGGTCCATGGTGTCCAGGGTGGACAGGTCCGGGGCCTGGATCTCCTTCACCAGGTGCGGCGCCACCCGGACGCCGCCGTTGGCGATGGTGGCCACGATCGAGGCGTTCTGCAGTGGGGTCAGCCGCACGTCGCGCTGGCCGATCCCGGACTGCTGCAGCGCGGCGGTGTCGGCGATGTCGCCGATCGAGGACGGGACGACGGGCATCGGCACAGCAAGGTCGGCCTCGCCGATGCCGAAGGCCGCCGCCTGGTCGCGCAGCCGCTCCTCGCCCAGGGCGGCGGCCAGCTCGGCGAACGCGGTGTTGCACGAGCGGGCGAGCGCGTCGCGCAGGGTCGCGGTGGCGCCGGCGCCGCACGGGGTGCCGGCGAAGTTCTCCAGGGTGGTCCGGGTGTTCGCCAACGTCATCTCCGAGGCGGCGGTGACCGGGGTGTCCGGGGTGTACCCGGCCTGCAGCGCGGCCGCCACGTCGACCAGCTTGAACGTCGAACCGGGCGGGTAGGTCTCCGAGATCGCCCGGTTGAGCAGGGGCTGAGCGGGGTCACCGGTGAGCTGGTTCCACGCCCGCTTCTGCACCTCGGCGGACGGGTCGGCCAACGGGCCCGGGTCGTAGGACGGGGTGGACACCATGGCCAGCACCTCGCCGGTGTCCGGGCGCAGCGCCACCACCGACCCGACGTAGTCGCGCTGGCGCATCGCCTCGTAGGCGGTGCGCTGGACCTGCGGGTCGAGGGTCAGCACCACGTTGCCGCCACTGGGGTCGCGGCCGGTGATCAGGTCGGACAGCCGGCGGACGAACAGCCGGTCGTCCGAGCCGTTGAGCACCTCGTCCTGGGCGCGCTCGATACCGCTGGAGCTGTAGATGATCGAGTAGTAGCCGGTGACCGGCCCGTAGAGCGGCCCGTTGGCGTAGCGGCGTTGGTACTGCAGCCGGCCGCCGGTGTCCACGCTGTTGGCCAGCACCTGCCCGCCGGCGCTGATCTGGCCGCGCTTGCGGGCGTACTCGGCCAGCAGCACCCGCTGGTTGCGCGGGTCGTTGCGGTAGTCAGAGGCCTTGACCACCTGAACGTAGGTCAGGTTCGCCAGCAGCACCAGGATCATCGCCATCACCGCGACCGCGATCCGCCGCACGGGAGTGTTCACGGCGTACCGCCCCGCTCCACCAACTCGGTACGGGCCTCGGCCAGCGGCGTCACCGGGGCCGCCGGTCGGCCGGTCACCGGGGAGCGCGCGGCGTTGGAGATCCGCAGCAGCAGCGCCACGATCACGTAGTTGGCCACCAGCGACGACCCGCCGGCGGACAGGAACGGGATGGTCAGCCCGGTCAGCGGGATCAGCCGGGTCACCCCGCCGATCACCACGAACACCTGCAGCGCCAGGGAGAACGACAGTCCGGTGGCCAGCAGCTTGCCGAAGCTGTCGCGCACCGCCAGCGCGCTGCGCAACCCGCGGGTGACCAGCACCAGGTAGATCACCAGCACCGCGGCCAGCCCGATCAGCCCGAGCTCCTCACCGAGCGAGGAGACCATGAAGTCGCTCCAGGAGAACGGCACCAGCTCCGGGCGGCCGGCGCCCAGCCCGGTGCCACCGACCCCGCCGGTGCCCAGCCCGAACAGCGCCTGCCCGATCTGGTAGCCGGCGCCGTCGAAGTTGCCCAGCGGGTCCAGCCACACCTCGATCCGGGCCCGCACGTGCCCGAACAGCTGGTAGGCCACCGCTGCCCCGCCCAGGAAGAAGGCCAGGCCGATCAGCAGCCAGGACACCCGTTCGGTGGCCGCGTACAGCATCACCAGCACGATGCCGAAGTACAGCAGGGAGGAGCCCAGATCCTTCTCCAGCACCAGCACGCCGACCGACAGCCCCCAGATCACCAGCAACGGCGCCAGGTCGCGCGGGCGGGGCAGCTCGATGCCCAGCACCGTGCGCCCGGCGGTCTGGAACAGCTCCCGCTTGGCAACCAGCAGCGCGGAGAAGAACACCATCAGCAGCACCTTGGCGAACTCGCCGGGCTGGATGGAGAAGACGCTCAGCCGCAGCCAGATCTTCGCGCCGTTGACCTCGGAGATGCTCGCCGGCAGCAGGCCGGGCAGGGCCAGTAGCACCAGCCCGACGAAACCGCAGGTGTAGCCGTAGCGGGCCAGCACCCGGTGGTCGCGCACGAAGTACAGCACGCCGATGAACAGCACCAGCGCGATCGCCGTCCAGGCCACCTGGCGGCCGGCGAACAGCAGCGGTTCCGGGTTGCCCAGCTGCGCCGCGCGATCCGCCCGGGCCAGGTCGATCCGGTGGATCATCACCAGGCCGAGGCCGTTGAGCAGCGCCGCACACGGCAGGATCAGCGGATCGGCGTAGGGCGCGAGCTTGCGCACCGCCAGGTGCGCCACCGTGAGCAGCCCCAGGTATGCCGCGCCCAGATACAGCAGCATCCGGGTCAGTTCCTGCTCCTGGTTGGCCTCGACCAGCACCAACGCCCCGGTGGTGAGCACGGAGGCGAAGGCCAGCAGGACCAGCTCGATGGCGCGCCCGCTCTGCACCTAACCCACCGTACGACAGGTCTTGCCAGGCTCCGGTTGCGCCGAGGGGATCGGGGTCTCCGGCGTCTGGTCCGCGGCGGGGGGACCGGCGTTCGGGTCGACCGGGACAGCGCCCGGTGCCGGCGGGACCACCGGCGTGGGCGGGACCACCGAGGTGGGCGGGGCCGGGGCCGACGGGGCCGGGCACTCGGGCAGCATCTCCTCGGTGCGCAGCCGCTGCACCGTCGCACGGGCCTCGTCCAGCCCCTCGTTGGCCGGTATGCCGTCGCGGACCGCGCTGCGGGCAGTCTCCTGCAGGTCGGTCACCGCGATCTCGGTGCAACCGACCGCGGCGGGCCGGCACGAACCCTCGAACCGGCTGTGCAGCGGCACGCCCAGCACGCTGCCGCCCACCCCCTGGAAGATCACCACCCGGTCGTCCTGGGCGCCCACGTAGTACTGCTGCATCACCCACATCCGGACCAGCCCGGCCGCCCCGACCAGCACCGCGACCACCGCCAGCACCGCGAGCACGATGCGGACCCGGCCGCGCGACGGTGCGGTCCCGTCGACCGTGGGCTCGATCCGCTGCGGGGCCACCCGGGGCAGCGTGGTGACCGACGCCCGGGCGGCGGCCGAATCCGGTGGCGCGGTGTCGGCGTCGGAGCCGTCCCCGGCGGCGCCCCCGACGATCGGGGCGTCCTCGCCGAAGTCGACGTCGACCACGTCGGCCACGATGCAGGTGATGTTGTCCGGGCCGCCGCCGCGCAGCGCCAGGTCGATCATCCGGTTCGCGCACTGCTGCGGATCGGGGATGCGCAGCGTCTCGGCCAGCGTCTCGTCGCTGACCACCCCGGACAGCCCGTCCGAGCAGAGCAGGTAGCGATCCCCGGCGCGCGACTCCCGCACGGTCAGCGACGGCTCCAGGTCGTGCCCGGTCATCGCGCGCAGCAGCAGCGACCGCTGCGGGTGGCTGGCCGCTTCCTCTTCGGTGATCCGGCCCTCGTCGATCAACGACTGGACGAACGTGTCGTCCTTGGTGATCTGGCTGAGCTTCCCGTCGCGGAAAAGGTACGCCCGCGAGTCGCCGACGTGCACCATCCCCAGCCGGCTGCCGGCGAACAGGATGGCGGTCAGCGTGGTGCCCATGCCCTCCAGATCTGGCTGCTCGTTGACCAGGTCGGTGATCGCCGCGTTGCCCTCGGCGGCGGCGGCGGACAGCTCGGCGAGCAGGTCGTCGCCCGGCTCGTCGTCGTCCAGCGGCACCAGCGCGGAGATGACCAGCTTCGATGCCACCTCGCCGGCGGCGTGCCCGCCCATCCCGTCGGCCAGCGCGAGTAGACGCGGGCCCGCGTACACGGAGTCCTGGTTGTTCTGCCGAACCAGGCCCCGGTCGCTCCGGGCGGAGTATCGCAGCACGAGGGTCATGAACGCAGCTCGATCACGGTCTTGCCGATGCGGATCGGGACACCGAGCGGTACCCGAGTTGGTCCGCTGACCTTAGCTCTGTCGAGATAGGTTCCGTTGGTCGACCCGAGGTCTTCCACGTACCACTCCTCGCCCTGCAGCGACAACCGCGCGTGCCGGGTGGAGGCGTAGTCGTCGTCCAGTACCAGCGTCGAGTCGTCGGCCCGGCCCAACATGATCGGCTTGGCGTCCAGCGACACCCGGGTGCCGGCCAGCGCGCCCTGGGTGACGATCAACTGCCGGGCGGCGCGCGAGCGTCCGGTGCTCACGCGGGACCGTCGCCCCGGTACCAGCGCGCGCAGCCCGGAGGCCGCGTACAGGTCGGAACGGACCACCCGCAGCGCGACCAGCACGAACAGCCACAGCAGGGCGAGGAAACCCGCCCTGGTCAGCTGCAGCACCAGCTCCGGCACTCCCGGGGTACTCCGTTCCGCGCATACCTCCTGACCCGGGGATCGGGTCGGACGACAGGTTAACCGGCGTCCCGGAAGATCAACGTCGAGTGCCCGACCCGGATCACGTCGCCGTCGGTGAGCTGCCAGGTCTGCACCGGGTTGCCGTTCACCGTGGTGCCGTTGGTGGAGCCCAAATCGGACAGCGTGGCCTGGTGACCGTTCCAGCTGATCTCCAGGTGCCGCCGGGACACCCCGGTGTCGGGCAGCCGGAAGTCCGACTCCTGTCCGCGGCCGACCACGGTGGTCCCACTGTGCAGTTCGAAGCTTCGGTTGGAGCCGTCGTCGATGGTCAACGTGGCGCCGGTGGCCTGCTGGTAGCCCTGCTGGGCGTAACCTTGTTGGTCGTAGCCGCCCTGCTGCTCGTAGGCCTGGTCGTAGTACGGCTGCTGCTGGTAGCCCTGGTCGTAGTACGCCTGCTGGCCCTGCTCGTAGCCCGGCTGGTCATAGCCGGGCTGGGCGTAGCCCTGGTCCGGATAGCCGGGCTGGGCGTAGCCCTGGTCGTAGCCACCCTGCTGGGGGTAGCCCTGCGCGTCGTACCCGCCCTGTTGCGGGTAGCCCTGGTCGTAGCCCTGCTGCTGGGGGTAGCCGCCCTGCTGGGGGTAGCCCTGGTCCTGGGGGTAGCCGCCCTGCTGGGGGTAGCCCTGGTCGTAACCCTGACCGGCGCCCTGCTCGGCGCCCGCTGGGTCGGCGTAGGTCTGCTGTTGGCCGTAGCCGCGGGGAGCGCGGTCATACCCGTACTGACCATTGTCCTCGGGGTGGCCGGGTGGCTGGCTCATCGGCGGTTCCTTTGCGTTGCGAGGGCTCGGCATGGCCCGAGATGCGTCGGGGTCCACGGCCGAGCTTGTGCGGAACTGACCCGTGTGCAGCGCCTCGGAGCGCTCCAGAGAGACTACGACGTCGCCGTAGGTGTCCCATCCCTGGTCGGTGACCAGCCGCAACACACGTGCGGTCAATGACTCCGTGACGCGCTGAGCGTCCCGTTCCATGCGCTCATGGTCGGTGGGACTCAGCAGGACCGCGTAACGGTTCGGGGCGAGCTGTCGACCACCGGCCAGTGGGCGGACGGAGACCTCGGCCTCGCGGACAAGCGCCTGGGACACCTCCTCGGTCACGACGTTGCCGCCGAAGACCCGAGCGAAGGCATCGCCCACGAAACCCTCCAACCGCCGCTCGAAGCGCTCAGCGCGGCCCACCCGACACCCCTTCTTCTCTCGGCGCGTTACCTACCTCAACGATCGTATCTATGATAAGGACGCGGGTCGTCCCTCACTGATTGTGAACCTGGGCCCCCGGCGCCACCCACCGGGGTGCGTGCTAACGTTCCGTCGCGCCAGGGCGAGTGGCGGAATGGCAGACGCGCACGGTTCAGGTCCGTGTGTCCGTAAGGACGTGAGGGTTCAACTCCCTCCTCGCCCACTCAATTCTGGGCTCTCCGGGTTCGCGGAGAGCGCGAACCGGGAAATCTTCGTCAACGCTCTGGGACGGCAATCCCCCAGACCCGCCCGGCGGGCTCCGCCCCCGGACCGCCTCTTGGGGCTCCGCCCGGCGAAGGTAACGGCAGTCTGGGCTGCACTCCTGTCGACCGTACTGAGGTTACTTGCGTGGGCTTGGCGGCTGGTGTCGTGGTTGTCGTGAAGGACGCGGTGGCGGGCGCAACTGAGCACCGCCGGCGGGATGCCGCACGGCAGGGCGCTGATGGCGTTGGCCGACAGCGCGGGGGTGCCTGCCGAACGCCGCGTCAGGGATGCTCGACCAGGGCGGTGCGGGTGGGATCGTCGGCCAGCACCACGACGTCGGCGCTGGTGGGGGCGTGCTCGGCGGCGTAGCGGCGGTAGGCGGGTAGCGACCAGTGCTCGGCGGGGTCCAGGCGGCGGGCCAGGGCCGCGTCGGTCAGGCGCAGGTGCACGGTCAGCTCCGCGGGCAGGCCGCGACCGAGCAGCAGTGCGCCGTCCAGCAGCAACACGCCATTCTCGGGCAGCCTGATCTTCGGGTCCCGGAACGCCCGGTCCCGGGCGAGATCCCACAACCTCGGCAGCACCTGGCCCGAGCCGGTCGGGCCGGCCGGGTCGAGCACCTCCCGGCGCAGGCCGGCCTCGTCCAACCAGCCCTCCAGCAGCTCGTCCGGATCGTGGCGCCCGTGCTCAAGCCGGACCGATGCCGGCCGGACGAAGTGCAGCGCCCGCACCCGCAGCACCGGTCGTCCGAGCACCCGCAGTCGGCGGGCCAGATCGTCGGCGATCTCCCCGGTGCCGGACGGCGGCGGCCCGTCCAGCAGCGCCCGCACTCGGCCGGCGGAGGCACCGTCGATGCGCGCGGTCAACTCGTCGAGCAGCGCCGCCCGGTGGACCGGTCGGACTCGCGGGCCCACCCCGTCGCGCCGCGCCCGCGTCGCTCGACCGTCGCGCACTCCTCGACCCTAGGCCCGCGGGTACCAGGTCGGGGCCGAGATCGGATCGTGTCCGGGACGACGCGATCCCGTTCGAACAGACGGGTGCACATCGATCACGAACGAGTGACACTGGCCACATGTCACGACTGATCTCGACGGGCGAGCCGGCGGGTACCGATTCGAGGACCGCAACGGGCGCCGGCCACGACCCGGCGGCAGGCGAGCCGGGTGCGCATGTCGGGGAACCGGGACCGACCTCCGTCGGTCGCGCGTTACAGGTACTCGACGTGGTGGCCCAGGCCGGTGACGGGGTGGCCGCGAAGACGATCGCCCGCCGGCTCGGGCTCAGCCTGCCGACCACCTACCGGCTGTTGGCCACCCTGGTCGAGCAGGGCTACCTGGTGCGGCTGCACGAACCGCGGGGCTACGGGCTGGGCTACCGGATCAGCGCGTTGCACCGGCGGCTGGTCGAGCAGGTCGAGGTGCCGTGGTCGGTGCGGGAGGTGCTGCACGACGTGCACCGGCTGGTCGGCGGCGCCACGTGTTACGCGGTGCGCCGGGACGCCGAGGTGGTGCCGGTGCTGCTCGACGAGTGCCCGGATCATCCCGCCGCGAGCCGGCTGCGGATCGGTGAACCCGCCGCCGGGCACGCCACCGCGATCGGCAAGGTGCTGCTGGCCGGGCTGGACCGTCGGCCGCTGGCCGCCGCGCTGGCCCGCCCGATGCCGGCGCTGACCTCGCGCACCGTGGTCGACCGCGACCTGCTGTTCCGTGAGCTCACCCAGGTCCGCGAGCTGGGCGTGGCGGTCGAGGTGGACGAGTCCCAACCGCGCCGCTCCGGGGTGGCTGCCCCGGTCCGCGACGTCGGTGGTCGGGTGATCGGCGCGTTCGGGGTGTCGGTCTGCCGCGCGACGTTTCTGGCCCGGCGCGCGGAACTCGAACGGGCGGTACGCGACGGCGCGGCCCGGGTGGCCGCCACGCTCGCCGCCCGGGCCGAAGCGGTCTGAGGGCGGCCGGTCTGAGGGCTGGCGGTCTGAGGGCGGCCGGTGTGCAGGCGAAGCGGTCTGAGGGCGGGCGGTGTGCAGGCGGGGCGACGACCTCGGCGGGCGGCGGGGCGTGCGAGGGAGGGGTGTCCACGTCGGCGGGGGTCGCGGCAGGGTCCTACCGTGCTGACCCATGAGCAATCCACCGGACGAGGTCCTGCCGAACGACACCGTCACCTACCAGCTCGACGGCCATGTCGCGACGATCACCTACCACCGCCCGGAGCGGTTGAACGCGATCAACGGGGCGATGCGCCAGGCGCTGAACGCGGCATTCGCCCGGTTCCGCGACGACCCGGAGGCCTGGGTGGCGATCGTGACCGGCGCCGGACGGGCGTTCTGTGCCGGCGCGGACCTGCGCGGTGACGGCGACCCGACCGGTGAGTTCGCCGGCACCTTCTGGGAACGCCCGACGGTCAACTCGTTCGAGAGCGGCTGGGAGATTTTCAAGCCGGTGATCGCGGCGGTCAACGGCCACTGCCTCGGCTACGGGTTGACGCTGGTCAGCTGGTGCGATTTCGTGATCGCCAGCGAGCGGGCCTCCTTCGGGTTCCCGGAGGTCAAGCTGGGGGTGCCGACGATCGTCGGCGCGATCCGGCTGCCCCGGAAAATCAACTGGCAGTACGCCATGGAGCTGCTGCTCACCGGCGACCGGATCGGCGCCGCCCGGGCGCACGAAATCGGGCTGGCCGGCTGGGTGGTGCCGCACGAGTCACTGATGGCCTCGGCGCGCGAGCTCGCCGATCGGCTGGTGGCCGCCGCGCCGCTGGCCCAGCGGGCGATCAAGGAGATGGCGGTGCGCAGCGCGGACATGGGCATGACCGAGGCGATCCGGTTCGGCGAGACCATGCGCCGGGTGGCGGTGGCTACCGAGGACGCCGCCGAAGGGCGCGCCGCCGCCGCCGCGAAGCGCCCGCCGGAGTGGCGCGGGCGCTAGATCCTCAGCCCAGGGTGAACGGGTCGCGGGTGCCGCCGGTGAGCTCGACCCAGACCGACTTGGTCTCCAGGTACTCGTTGACCGCGTCCGCTCCGTTCTCCCGGCCCAGCCCGGAGTCGCCGTAGCCCCCAAAAGGTACGGACGGCGCAACGACCCGGTAGGCGTTGATCCACACGGTGCCGGCGCGCAGCTTCGCGGCGACCCGGTGCGCGCGGTGCACGTCCTTGGTCCACACCGCGCCGGCCAGGCCGTACGGGGTGTCGTTGGCCAGCTTCAGCGCCTCGTCCTCGTCGCGGAAGGTGTACGCCGAGAGCACCGGGCCGAACACCTCCTCGCGGACCACGGTGGACTCGCGCGTCACCCCGGTGAGCACCGTGGGCTGCACGAACAACCCGCCGAGGCCGGCGTCCGCCGCGCCGCCGTAGGCCACCGTGGCACCCTCCGCACGGGCGCCGTCGAGGTAGCCGAGCACCTTCTCGTACTGCGCCCGGTTGGCCACCGGACCCATCTCGGTGTCCGGGTCGTTGGGGTCGCCGAGCCTGATCCGTCCCGCCCGCTCGGTCACCAGCTCGATCAGCTCGTCGTGCACCGACTCGTGCACGATCAGCCGGGATCCGGCCATGCAGGTCTGCCCGGTGGCCGCGAACACCCCGGCGACCAGCCCGTTCGCCGCGGCCGCCAGGTCGGCGTCCGGGAACACGATCTGCGGTGACTTCCCGCCCAGCTCCAGGGTCACCTTGTTCAGGTTCTCCGCCGCCGCGTGTGCCACCGCGCGCCCGGTCGCGGTCGACCCGGTGAACGCCACCTTGTCCACCCCGGGGTGCGCGGCCAGCGCGGCGCCGGTCTCCCGGGACAGGCCGGTGACCACGTTGAACACCCCGGGCGGGAACCCGGCCAGGCCGATCAGCTCGGCGAACCCGAGGGTGGACACCGGGGCGTGCTCCGAGGGCTTGATCACGAACGTGCAGCCGGCGGCCAGCGCGGGCGCGAGCTTCCAGGTGAGCAGCAGCAGCGGGGAGTTCCACGGGGTGATCGCGCCGACCACGCCCACCGGCTCGCGGCGGGTGTAGACCAGATAGTTCGGGTTCGGGGTGGGGATCTGCTTGCCCTCGATGGTGGCGGCCAGCCCGGCGTAGTAGTGGTACCAGCCGCCGAGACCGTTGAGCTGGCCGATCATCTCCCGGTACAGCTTGCCCGAGTCGTTGACCTCCAGCCGGGCCAGCCGCTCGGCGTTCGCGCCGATCAGGTCACCGAGGCGGCGCATCAGCGCGGCTCGGGCGAACCCGGTGAGCGCGCCCCACTCGCCGTCCAACGCCGACCGGGCCGCCGCCACCGCCGCATCGACGTCCTCGGGGCCGCCGTCCGGGACCACCGCCCACGGCTCGCCGGTGTAGGGGTTCTGCGACTCGAAGGTGCGCCCGGAGATCGCGTCGACCGGCGTGCCGCCGATCACCATCCGGAACCGCTCCAGCCCGGCCATGTCGTCGGTGCTCCTCGTCCTCGGGCGCTCGGTGTCGATCAGGTGCGGTGTCGATCAAGTACGGTGTGCCCACGCTACGCCGCGGTCGTCACCTCGGCGAAGGAGTCGAGCACGGCCGGCACCTCGGCCGGGTCGGCGTCGGGCAGCTCCAGCAGCACGGTGTCGATACCCAGCTCGGCGTACCGGGCCACCGCGTCCGGCCGCGGCGCGCCGCCGTACAGGGTCACCGTCGGCCTCGGCCGGCCGGCGTCGGCGGCCCGGGTGCGCAGCTCGGCGACCCGCTCGCCGAGGGCGTCCAGCCGGTTCAGCGGCACCCGCAGCGGCATCCAGCCGTCGGCGAAGTCCAGCACCCGGTCCAGCACGGTCGGGCCCAGGCCGCCGACCAGCACCGGTGGGCGGGGCAGCTGCACCGGCTTGGGCCACGACCAGATCCGGTCGAACTCGACGAACTTCCCGTGGAAGCTGGCCTCCTCGCTGGTCCAGATCTCCTGCATGGCGTGCATCCGCTCGGCCAGCAACGCCATCCGGGTGCTCGGGTCGGTGCCGTGGTTGGCCATCTCCTCGCGGTTCCAGCCCGCGCCCACGCCGAACACGAACCGGCCCTGTGAGAGCCGGTCCAGGCTGGCCACCTCCTTGGCCAGGGTGATCGGGTCGCGCTCCACCACCAGGCAGATCGCGGTGCCCACCCGCAGCGTCGTGGTGGTCGCCGCGACGGCGGCCAGCGTGACGAACGGGTCGAACGTGTGGCTGTACTTGCGGGGCAGCTCGCTGCCGCCCGGGCCGCCCGGCCAGGCGCTGTCCCGGCTGGCCGGGATGTGGGTGTGCTCGGTGACGAACAGCGAACCGAACCCGCGTTCCTCGACCAGCCGCCCGAGCGTCACCGGGTCGATGCCGTAGTCGGTCACGAAGGTCACCACGCCGAAGTCCATACCCGCTCCAGTTCGCCGTTCGCGCATCTGGACCGAGCATGTCCGATGGCGTGCCGCCGTGCACACCGGCGTCCGCGATCGTCAGTCGAATGAGACCAGCGCCAGCGAGTTCGTCGCCGAGCGTGCTCAGGAGGTGCTCACCTCCGTGTGGGCCAGGCCGTAGCGGTCGGCGAGCAGGCTGCGGCACTGGCCGGCGTTGGCCTCGATGCCGACCCGGGTGGTCTGGGCCCGGCGCAGGTGCATCGGCAGCGCCTCGACTGTCACCGGGTTGCCGTCGCCGTCGACCAGCAGCGGGTCGCCGTCCCCCGCACCCAGCCCCAGTTCGCGGCGCCGGTCGCGCAGCCGGTCCAGCTCCGGCGAAGGTGGGGTGTCGCCGAGGGTCATCCCGGCCAGCTGCTCCAGGGTGTGCCCGGCCGAGCGCAGCGGACGGGCCACCAGGTCCTGCCCGGCCAACACCGCCTTGCGCAGGAACAGCGCCCGCAGCTCGTCGAGCTCGTTCTGCGCCTGGCTGCCGAACGTGTCGACGAACCCGGCCCGGGCGGCCACCCCCTCGTTGATGGTGTCCGAGGCGAAGTGGTCGTCAAGCACGATCCTGGCGTGCGCCACCCCGGGCACGCTCGCCACCGCGTCGTACGCGTCGGCCACCATCAGGAACGCGAAGTTCGGCGCGCAGAAGTAGGTCGGTAGCCGCAGGTGCACCTCGGCGGTGGCCTCCGGTGCCTCGCCGGTCACCGTGCAGGAGGCCACGAAGTCCAACGAGGTGATCGCCTCGTCGAGCTCCGGGTCCCGCACGGTGTCCAGCGCGGCCCGTACCCGGTCGAGGACGGTCATGCCTGGGCGCCGGCGGATCCGGTGACCAGTTCCTCGCCGGGTTGCTCGGCGGCGGCGCCGACGGGTGCGGCGGCGTCGAGTTGGCATTCGGCCGGGACCGGGATGTCGTAGAGCCGGGCGGCGTTGAGCCCGAGGATCTTCTTCTTCGCCACCGTGGTCAGCCGCGGATAGTCGCTGTACTGGTCCTCGTCGGGCATCTGCCAGTCCACCAACCCCTCGACCTGCCACTTCGGGGTCCAGATGTTGTAGTCCCCACCGAAGGTCATCCGGTCCTCACCGACCCAGAACAACAACT
>JBQTKB010000004.1:0-118939 GCA_052386505.1 Pseudonocardia sp. | reverse complement strand
ATCGGGTCGCGGGCCAGCGCGTCGAGCACCTCGCCCCAGATCGTGAGCACCTCGGCGGTGGCGGCGTCGACGTCGTCGCCCTGGGCCGCGGCCACGTGCGCGGCGGCCTTCTCGAAGTAGGCGCACTGCACGTCCAGGGCGGTCATCTTGCGGCCGTCGGCGAGGTCGATGACCGTCTTCAGGGTGGGGTCGTGGCTGATCCGGTGCACCGACCGCACCGGTTCCGCGAGGCGGAGATCGTCGAACCGGACGCCGGCCTCGATCATGTCCAGGATGATCGCCGTGGTGCCGACCTTCAGCAGCGTCGAGTACTCGCTCATGTTCGCGTCGCCGATGATGACGTGCAGGCGGCGGTACTTGTCCGCGTCGGCGTGCGGCTCGTCGCGGGTGTTGATGATGCCGCGCTTCAGCGTCGTCTCCAGGCCGACCTCGACCTCGATGTAGTCGCTGCGCTGCGCGAGCTGGAAGCCGGCCTCGTCCCCGGCCGCCCCGATGCCCACCCGGCCGGACCCGCACACCACCTGCCGGGTGACGAAGAACGGGGTGAGCCCGGCGACGATCGACGGGAACGTGGTGGAGCGCGCCATCAGGTAGTTCTCGTGGCTGCCGTAGCTGGCGCCCTTGCCGTCGACGTTGTTCTTGTACAGCTGGATGATGGGCGCGCCGGGCACGGTCGCCGCCCGTATCGCGGCCTCCTCCATCACCCGCTCCCCCGCCTTGTCCCAGATCACCACGTCGCGCGGGGTGGTGACCTCCGGCGTGGAGAACTCCGGATGGGCGTGGTCGACGTAGAGCCGGGCACCGTTGGTCAGGATGACGTTCGCCGCGCCCAGATCGTCGAGCTCGGAGTCCGAGCCGGCGGGGATACTCGGCGCGGACAGGTCGAAACCGCGTGCGTCGCGCAGCGGCGACTCCACCTCGTAGTCCCAGCGGGCGCGTTTGGCCCTGGGTAGCTCCGCCGCCGCGGCGTAGGCCAATACCACCTGGGTCGAGGTGATCACCGGGTTGGCGCCGGCGTCGCCCGGCACCGAGATGCCGTACTCGATCTCGGTACCCATGATGCGCCGAGCTGTCATGGTCGCGAGCCTACTTGTCGGGGCGGCCGATGGCTGCCCGCCGGGACGGGCGGCGTCCGGTCACCGGGACGCCACCTCGCCACCGAGGTGCTCGGTCAGGGTTTCGCAGATCCGCCGCAGCTCGACCACCTGTGCCGCGTCGAGCTGGTCGAACAGGTGCGTACGGACCGCTTCCACGTGGCCCGGCGCCGCCGCCTCGAGGGCCGCCATGCCGGCGTCGGTGAGTTCGGCGAGGGCGCCCCGGCGATCGGTCGGGCACACCCGGCGACGGACCCATCCCGCCTCCTCCAGCCGCGCGACCGCGTGGGAGAGCCGGCTGCGCGAGGACATCGAGGAACTGGCGAGCTGGCTCATCCGCAGTGACCGACCGGGCACCTCGGACAGCCGCACCAGGATCTCGTAGTAGGTGTGCGGAATACCGGCGTCGGCCTGCAACTGGCGGTCCAGCAGTTCCATGAGCAGACGGTTGGCGGCCAGGAAGGCGCGCCACGTGCGCTGCTCGTCCGCGTCGAGCCACTGCGTGTGATCCACGCCACCTCCGGAATTAGTTGAACCTTCAATGAGTTGACATGGGCGTCACCATCCACCGCACCATGCACCGCCACTCGAAGGAGCGCCCGCCATGACTACCACCGAAACCGTCCGCTACGCAGCAGGCATCTGGGACATCGACCCGGTTCACTCCGACGTCTCGTTCTCCGTCCGACACATGATGGTCAGCAAGGTCCGCGGTCGCTTCGGCGCGGTCGCCGGCCAGATCTCGACCGGCGCCGACCTGGCGGACTCCTCGGTGACCGCGACGATCGACATCGCCTCGGTGGACACCGGCAACGACCAGCGTGACGAGCACCTGCGTTCAGCCGACTTCCTCGACGCCGCCACCTACCCCACCATGACCTATCGCTCCACCGGGGTACGTCGCGACGGCGCCGGCTACCTGGTGGACGGCGAGCTCACCCTGCATGGAGTGAGCCGGCCGGTGCAGCTCGCGCTGGAGCCGCTGGGCAGCGGGCCGGACGCCTACGGGGGCACCCGCGCCGGCTTCACCGCCACGGCCACGATCAACCGGCGCGACTTCGGCATCGACATCGCGGTGCCGCTGGACGGCGGCGGCCTGGTGGTCGGCGACCGGGTGGACGTCCAGCTGGAGATCCAGGGCGTACTGCGCGCGTCCTGACCGTGCCCACGGCACGCGGCCGGGTACGTCCCATGGGGACGCACCCGGCCGTCGCGACACCTACAGGTACTGCCCGGTGTTCGAGGCGGTGTCGATCGCCCGCCCGGACTCGGCGTTCTTGCCGGTGACCAGGGTGCGGATGTAGACGATCCGCTCGCCCTTCTTGCCCGAGATCCGCGCCCAGTCGTCGGGGTTGGTGGTGTTGGGCAGGTCCTCGTTCTCGGCGAACTCGTCGACGATCGCGTCCAGCAGGTGCTGCACCCGCAGGCCGGGCTGGCCGGTCTCCAGCACCGACTTGATCGCCGCCTTCTTCGACCGGTCGACGATGTTCTGGATCATGGCGCCGGAGTTGAAGTCCTTGAAGTACAGGACCTCCTTGTCACCGTTGGCGTAGGTGACCTCCAGGAACCGGTTCTCCTCGGTCTCGGAGTACATCCGCTCGACCACCCGCTGGATCATCGCGTCGATGCAGGCGGTGCGGCTGCCACCGAACTCCGCCATGTCGTCGGCGTGGATCGGCAAGGTCTGGGTCAGGTACTTCGAGAAGATGTCGCTGGCCGCGTCGGCGTCCGGCCGCTCGATCTTGATCTTCACGTCGAGCCGGCCGGGCCGCAGGATGGCCGGGTCGATCATGTCCTCCCGGTTGGAGGCACCGATCACGATCACGTTCTCCAGGCCCTCGACGCCGTCGATCTCGCTGAGCAGCTGCGGGACGATGGTGGTCTCCACGTCGGAGGAGACGCCGGACCCGCGGGTCCGGAAGATCGAGTCCATCTCGTCGAAGAACACGATCACCGGGGTGCCCTCGGAGGCCTTCTCCCGGGCCCGCTGGAAAATCAGCCGGATGTGCCGCTCGGTCTCGCCGACGAACTTGTTGAGCAGCTCCGGACCCTTGATGTTCAGAAAGAACGACTTCGCCTCGCGGGCGTCGTCACCCCGCAGCGCCGCCACCTTCTTGGCCAGGGAGTTGGCCACGGCCTTGGCGATCAGGGTCTTCCCGCAGCCGGGCGGGCCGTAGAGCAGCACACCCTTGGGCGGGCGCAGCTCGTACTCCCGAAACAGCTCGGCGTGCAGGAACGGCAGCTCCACCGCGTCGCGGATCTGGTCGATCTGCCGGCCCAGGCCGCCGATGTCCTCGTATGCGACGTCCGGCACCTCCTCCAGCACCAGGTCCTCGACCTCTGCCTTGGGCACCCGCTCGTAGGCGTAGGCCGCCTTGGTGTCCACCAGCAGCGAGTCCCCGGGCTTGAGCGGGACCACGTCCGGCCGGTCCGGACCGGCGATCAGCGGCTCGGCCAGCCAGACCACGCGCTCCTCGTCGGCGTGCCCGACGACCAGCGCCCGGGTGCCGATGTCGGTGCCGAACGGCTCGAGCAGCACCTCGCGCAGTGCGCACACCTCGCCGGTGCGTTCGAAGTCGCCGGACTCGACGACGGTGAGCGCCTCGTTGAGCCGCACGGATTGGCCGCGCCCCAGCTCGTCGACGACGACCGCCGGGGACACCGCAACCCGCATCCGGCGGCCCGCGGTGAACACGTCCACCGTGGAGTCCTCGTGCGAGCAGAGGAAGACGCCGTACCCGCTGGGCGGCTGGGCGAGCCGGTCGACCTCTTCGCGCAGCGCCACCAGCTGGCCGCGGGCCTCGCGCAGGGTCTCGGTGAGCTTCTCGTTGCGGGCGCTCAGCTGCGACAGCCTGCTGGCCGACTCGGCGAGACGCTGCTCGAGGATGCGCGCGTGCCTCGGCGACTCGGTCAGCTTGCGACGCAGCAGCGCCACTTCCTCCTCGAGGAACCGAATCTGCGCCGCGGCCTCCGCCGCGGACAGCTCCCGACCCTCAGGATGACGACCTTGGGGCCCGTCCTGGTGGTTCACGGCGCCTCCCCTCCGTGTTCCGTTTCCACACGGTACCCGTACGCCGCCCTCATCGCGGTAGGGCGAATCGGTGATCCAGCCCTCAGCCTTATGACAGCTTGACGTCACCGCGAGAGACGAAACTGCCGGTCATCGGCCGGTGGGCCGCCGCTGCGGTCGGGGCGGGGTCACCCCGTCGGCGAGCCTGCGGGTGGTCAGCAGGAAGGCGGTGTGACCGACCATCCGGTGCTCCGGTCGCACCGCCAGACCCACCACGTGCCAGGGTCGCTGTACCGTCTCGAAAGCCGACGGTTCGGTCCAACACTGCTGCTCACGGATGGTTTCGGCGACCCGGGACAACTGCGTGGTGGTCGCCACGTAGACGGTGAGGACGCCGCCGGGCACGAGCGCGGCGTGCACCGCCGGCAGCACGTCCCAGGGCGCGAGCATGTCCAGCACGGCCCGGTCCACCTGGCCGTGCTCGGCCTGCGGGAAACCAGACACGTCGCCCATCCGCAAGGTCCAGTTGGGTGGTGTCGTACCGAAGAACCGTTCGACGTTGCGGACCGCGTGCTCGGCGTGGTCCTGACGTACCTCGTAGGAGACGACCTCGCCGTGCTCCCCCACCGCGCGCAGCAGCGAGCAGGTCAACGCCCCGGATCCGGCGCCGGCCTCCAGCACCCGGGCACCGGGGCGGATGTCACCCCACATCACGATCTGCGCGGCGTCCTTCGGATAGATCACCTGGGCGCCCCGGGGCATCGACAGGACGTAGTCCGGCAGCAGCGGACGCAGCGCCAGGTAGGGCGTACCGGCCGCCGAGGTCACCACGCTGCCCTCCGGACTGCCGAGCAGGTCGTCGTGCGCGACGCCGCCCCGGTGCGTGTGGTACTGGGCGCCCTCCTCGAGCACCAGGCTGTAGCGCCGCCCCTTCGGATCGGTGAGCTGCACGCGGTCGCCGGCGCGGAAGGGCCCGCTGGCGTTGGATGGACCGAGATCGGGGCCGGGCATGGCTGCGGACGCTAGCGGGTCGGGCTCGCGCTGCCGGTCTGCGGTCGCCGGGTCCGCTCGGCCACTGCTTCCGTAGGAGCCGACCCGCTCGTCCGGGTGAGCACCGTAACGACCACTCGGCGCATACCGACGCTGTGACCGTAGGGGGCGTAGTGACACCTGACTTTCGGTCCGTTATGTTGACCTTGCTCGGATGGAGAGTCGGGGGCTGACACTCCGCCGCCGATGGCGCGTGCTCGCGCCCGCCACGGCGCGGTGGCTGGACTTGACATTTGGGATGGGGGAGCTGACGTGAACGCCGGCCGCCGCTGCGCACTTCCGGGCTGCTACGTGGTCATCGAGACGGAGGCCGACGGGCGCCCGCAACGCAAGTACTGCACCGCCGCCCACCGGGCGATCGCCCGCCAGGCACGTCGCGAGGGCGCCAACCGCTCGGCCGCCGCTCCACCGTTGATGCTGCCCGAACTTCCGCTGCCGCCGCTGGCTCCGGCTCCGGAAGCCGGCCCCGCCCGGCGCCGCCGGCAGCGCACGGAGGCCGCCGGGCGCCGGGCCCGGGCCATGGCCGTGCTCGGCTCCGCCGGACTGCTGGTCACCGGTGGCACCCTGATGGTCTCCAGCTCGCCGCCCGGGGTCCCCTCGGTGAGCGCGGCGCCGTGGCTGGCCGCCGACCCGGAGTCCGAGCAGCAGTGGGTCGAGGAGGCCAGGGTCAGCCTGGCCTCGCTGGACCGTCAGCTCGAGGAGGTCGGCCAGGCCGAGCAGACCTGGCAGGCGATGCCCGAGGAGTCCCGCGGCCCACAGCCGCCGGCCACCGTCCGGGCGCTGGCCGAGCGCAAGTCGCTGCTGCAGCAGCAGCGCACCTCGATCGCCTCCGAGCTCGCCTCGTACGAGTCGATGAGCGAGGTCAAGGACAGCCTCACCGCCACCGAGCGACACGTCGCCAGCTTGGACCGGGCGCTGGCCGAGGTCCCCCGCAACCGTTCGCTGTCCGCCGCCGAGGTGGCCGCCACCCGCCGGCTGACCGAGCAGCGCGCGATGCGCGAGCGACAGCGCTCCGCCCAGCGCGAGGAGCTCGACGGGCTGCGCGACAGCCTGCACAGGGCGATGTCGACCCCGCTGCCCCGCGACGACTCGGCCACCAGGTCCATCACCTCGGCAGTGCGGGACCTGGTCGGCACCCGCGGGCGTTCCGGCCGCGACACCTCCCCCGGACGCCGCTCCGGTGGAACCGACCAGCGGCCTGACACCACCGCGCAGCGCGACCGGGTCGCCCCGGGACGCCAGGACGTCGGCAACGGCGCACCACAGGTGCCCGGGCGCGGTCTGCCCGAGACGCCCAAGGTTCCCGACATTTTGACCGCGCCACCGGCCACCGGAAACGGCGGTGGGCTGCTCGACCTGCCCGCGCGCGGTCGGAACAAGGTCGCCACGCCGGGCGGCGGCGCGGCCGGTCGGCGCGGCGGAGCCTTCGACCGGTCCGGGCAGGGTCGGAGCAACGGTGGTCTCGTGGACAGCGTGGCGCTGCCGGACCGGGAGGATACCGGCCGCGGCAGCTCCGGCGGTCGCGCCGTCGGCGCGGACAGCGAGCCCGGTGCCGGCGGATCGGTCGTCCGGCCGGTCGACCGGGTGGTCGAATCGACCGGGTCGATCACCGACCCGGACGGCGACTCCGGCGCCGACCGGGGACGCGCGCCGCGGCCCGGGCGGGCGGAACGCTCCGTGGTGCCACGTTCCACCCCGTCCGGCTCGCGCGCGCAGCCTCGGTCCACCGGTGGGTCGATCTTCGGCGACGCGGTTCTCGACGATGCGGCCCGGGAGCGTTCCGGACGCTCGCGGTCCGGTTCCAGTGCCGAGGCCCGCCAGGCGTCCCGGGCGGCGAACGCGGTGCTCTCCGGGCTCGGCGACAGCGACATCGGCCAGATGGCCCGCGAAGCGGTGGCCGAGGGCGCGGAGGCCGAGCGGAGCAGGAGCCGCTCCGGCTCCGAGAGCCGGAGCCGGCAGAAGTCCACCGACGACTCCGACTCCCGCTCGTCCTCGCGCTCATCGCGCTCATCGCGCTCCTCGGAGAGCTCCGAACTGGCCCGCGAGATGCTGAAGGAGTTCGGGCTGGACTCCTCGTCGAGCTCTCGGAGCCGTGGCAGGTCCTCGAGCCTCGACGACGATGACGATGACGACCGCAAGTCGTCCCGGAAGTCCCGTTCGAAGTCGACGTCCAGCTCGTCGGACAGCCTCGAGCGGATGATCTCCCGCTACGCCGGCGGCGCCTCCGACTCGCGCGGTGGCTACCGTTCGAGCAGCAGTGACGACGATGACGACAACGGGTCGAGTTCCCGGCGATACAAGTCCAGCTCCGACTCGACATCGAAGTCGAAGTCCCGGTCCAGCTCCAAGCGCTACAGCTCCAGCTCCGACTCGACATCCCGGTCCGGTTCGAAGAAGTCCAGCTCGAAGAAGGCGATCTCCAGCTCACTGAGCCGGTTCTTCAGCGGCGGCGATGACGACGACTGAGCCACCGGCTGGACAGCGACCGGCGGCGCAGCAGTGGGACCGCGACCTGTCGGACCGGGGGCCTAACCTTCCTCGGGTGAACCAGATCGCGCAGCCCACCGCCACCCCTGTCCGGCGCCGGCCGGCGCTGTCGCCGTCCCGGGCGGGCGACTTCAAGCAGTGCCCACTGCTGTACCGGCTGCGCGCTATCGACCGTCTGCCGGAGCGGCCCAGTCGCGCGCAGGTCCGGGGCACGGTGGTGCACGCCGCGCTCGAACGGTTGTACCGGCTGCCCGCCGCCGACCGTCGGCCGGAGGCGGCCCGCGCACTGGTGGAGCCGATCTGGGCGGAGCTGTCCGTCGAGAGCCCTGAGCTGGCCGAGCTGTTCACCGGGCCGGACGACCCGGAGCTGGCGCCCTGGCTCGCTTCCGCGGGCACGTTGCTCGACACCTACTTCACTTTGGAGGATCCCCGCCGGCTCGAGCCCGCCGCGTGCGAGGAGTTGATCGAGGCCGAGCTGGAGTCGGGATTGCTGCTGCGCGGCTACCTCGACCGGATGGACGTGGCGGCCACCGGCGAGGTCCGGGTGGTGGACTACAAGACCGGGGCCGCGCCCCGCCAGGTCGCGGAGGCGCGGGCCATGTTCCAGATGAAGTTCTATGCGCTCACCGTGCTGCTCACCCGAGGCGTGGTACCCAGCCAGCTCAGGTTGATGTACCTCGCCGACGGCGAGTCGCTCACCTACCGTCCCGACGAACCGGAGCTGCGGCGTTTCGCGCGCACGCTGGAGGCCATCTGGTCGGCCATCCTGCGCGCCGGCCGCTCCGGCGACTTCCGACCCAGCCCGAGCCGGCTGTGTGACTGGTGCAGCCATCAGGCGCTCTGCCCGGCCTTCGGCGGCACCCCGCCGGAGTATCCCGGCTGGCCGGAGCCGGCCGAACAGGTGAACGGGGAAGAGAGCGTGCTCGACCGTGCCGGCTGATCTCCCGCCGTTCCACCGGCCGCTCGGCGACGGCCGGTTCCTTGCCACCGGGTCCTGTGTCGGGCCGTGGTTCGACGACGCCCAGCACGTCGGTCCGCCGTCGGCGCTGCTCGTCCGGGCCCTGGAGCAGTGCGCACCCCGGCCGGAGATGCAGCTGTCCCGGATCGCGCTGGAGGTGCTGGGACCGGTACCACCCGGCGAGGTGCAGGTCAGCGCGGGAGTGGAGCGTCCGGGTCGCGGCATCGAGCTGCTCGGGGCCGAGCTGACGGCCGGCGGCCGCCCGGTGGTGCGTGCCCGGGCGTGGCGGCTGGCCGCCGGGGAGACCGGTGACGCGGCCGGCGGAGCGGCCGCGTCGCTGCCCGCGCTGCCCCCGCCGGTGCCGTGGCGCCGGCCGGACGGCTGGGTCGCCGGATACCTCGACGCGGTGGAGTGGCGGTGGCTGCACGGCGGGTTCGAGATGGCCGGCGACGGGCAGGTCTGGGCCCGTCCCCGAGTCGCGATAGTGGAGGGCGAGGAACCGAGTCCGCTGCAGCGGGTGGCCGCGATCGCCGACTCGGCCAACGGCGTCGGTGCCCGGTTGGACATCACCCGGTGGCTCTACCTGAACACCGAGATCACTCTGCACCTGCACCGGATGCCGGTCGGTGAGTGGGTAGGGGTGGACGCGCACACGGTGATCGGGCCGACCGGGCTGGGCACGGTGTCGGCGACGTTGCACGACCTGCACGGGCACATCGGCCGGTGCGCCCAGCAGCTGACGGTCCGCCCGCGCTGATCCGTCCCGTGGCCGCGGCCGGTCAGCCGACCGGCATACCGTTCTGTCCGCCGTCCACGGCCCGGCAGGAGCGGATGACCGAGGTCAGGATGGCGGTGCAGCCCATGGCCGCGAGCCGGTCCATCACCGGGTTCACCTCGTTGATCCGCACCATCGCGCGCACCGCCACCCAGTCCGGCCTGGCCAGCGGCGCCACGGTGGGCGACTGCAGCCCGGGGGTGACCAGCTTGGCCTGCTCCAGCGTGGCCCGCGGGCAGTCGTAGTCGAGCATCAGGTACTGCCGGGCGTACACCACGCCCCGCAGCCGCTCGAGGAAGATGCGCTTCTCCTCGAAGGTGTCCTTGCTGTCGCGGCGGTCGTGGCGGGGTTCGCGCTCGATCAGCGTGGCCTCGGACTCGGCGATCGGGTCGCCGATCACCTTCAGGTGGTGCTGGCGCAGCGTCCGGCCCGAGCTGACCACATCGGCGATGGCGTCGGCCAGGCCGAGCTGGATGGAGATCTCCACCGCGCCGTCCAGCTTCACGATCTCCGCCGAGATGCGCTTGCCGGCCAGGTGCGACCGGACCAACCGGGGATAGGACGTGGCGATCTTGCGGCCGTCCAGGTCCTCCAACTTCCAGTCGCTGTCCTCGGACACCGCGAAGCGGAACTTGGAGTAGCCGAACCCGAGCTGGAGCAGCTGCCGGACCGGGCTGCCGGACTCCTCCATCAGGTCGTGCCCGGTCACCCCCAGGTTGAGGTCACCGTTGCCGACGTAGGTGGCGATGTCCTTCGGCCGCAGGTAGAAGAACTCGATCCGGTTCTCCTCGTCGATGGCGCTGAGGTCCCTGCCGTCCGACCGTTGCCGGTAGCCGGCCTCGCGCATCATGTTGCTGGCGGGCTCGGCCAGGGTTCCCTTGTTCGGCAGGGCAACGCGGAGCATGACTCTCCTGGATCGGTGGACTTGCGGGTACTACAGGAACTTGTAGACGTCCTCGAGCGCGAGCCCACGACCGAGCATCACGACCTGGATACGGTAGAGCAGCTGGGAAATCTCCTCGGCGAGCTGGTCGTCGGCCTCGTGCTCGGCCGCCAGCCACACCTCACCGGCCTCTTCGAGGAGCTTTTTGCCTTGGGCGTGCACGCCGGCGTCCAGCGCGGCGACCGTGCCGGATCCGGCCGGCCGCTCTCGCGCCTTCTCGGACAGCTCGGCGAACAGGCCGTCGAAGTTCTTCACGGACAGTGCCCCCTTCCCCCCCAAGTGTCGGGTGTCGGACCGTGCTCGGCCGACCGGACCGCCACGTCGTCTGCTGACGGCCGTCGGCCCGCGGTCGGTGGCACCGCGGGCGCGCCCCCAGTATCACCGGCGCGCCGGAGGGCCTGCCGAATGGGCAGTGCGCCGGGACCAGTGGTCGTCGCCCCAGGCGCCGCGCAGCACACCCGCGAGCTCGTCGACGGTCAGACCGACCAGCCCGTCGCGCAGCAGCCGTCCCGGCCCCGGCGCCACCACGACGTCGTTCGGCACCACCAGCACCGCGCACCCCGCGGCCGCCGCGGCCGCCGCGCCGGTGGGCGAGTCCTCGACCGCCACGCACCGCCGCGGATCCACGCCGAGCAGCGCGGCGGCCCGAGAGTAGGGCTGCGGCGCCGGCTTGGTGGCGGTCACCTCGTCGCCGCAGACCACCACGTCGAAGTACCCACGTCCGATCGAGTCCAGGGCTCGTTCGGTGAGTACCCGCTCGGTGGAGGTGACCAGGGCCGTCGCCAGGCCGGCGGCCCGAACCATGCGCAACGCCTCCGGTGCGCCCGGTCGCCAGGGCAGCTCGGCACCGAACAGCTGCCCGGTCCGTTCGGTCAACCACCGGGCCGCGTCGGCCAGGGCGTCCGGGGTGGCCGCCGCACCCACCTCCTCGAACATCATCGCGAGCGTGCGGTTCATCGCCCCGCCGACCATCGCGGCGCGGGTGATGTCGCTCAGCTCGCCGCCGAGGTGCACGGCCAGCTCGCCCAGTGACACGTCCCACAACTTCTCCGAGTCGACCAGCGTGCCGTCCATGTCCCACAGGACGGCAGAAAGGGACGTGCCGGTCATGCCGTGAAGTACTTGGCCTCGGGGTGGTGGGCGACCAGGGCGTCCGTGCTCTGCTCGGGGTGCAGTTGCAGCTCCTCGGACAGTTCCACGCCGATCCGGCCCGGCTCCAACAGTGCCACGATCTTGGTGCGGTCCTCCAGGTTGGGGCAGGCGCCGTAACCCAGCGAGTACCGGGCGCCACGGTAGCCGAGCTTGAAGTACTCCCGCACGTCGTCGGGGTCCTCGCCGGCCACGGTGCCGCCACCGGGCCAGCGCAGCTCCTCCCGGATCCGGCGGTGCCAGTACTCGGCGAGCGCCTCGGTGAGCTGGACCCCGAGCCCGTGCACCTCCAGGTAGTCCCGGTAGGCGTCCTTGGCGAACAGCTCGGCGGCGTACTCGGCGATGGCCTGGCCCATGGTGACCAGGTGCAGCGGGAGCACGTCCACCTCGCCGCGCTCCCGGGCCAGGTGCCGGGGCCGCCAGAAGTCGGCCAGACACAGGTTCCGGTCCCGGCGCTGGCGCGGGAACGCCAGCCGGGTGCGCTCGGGGGCGTCGGCCGTGGGCACTCCGTCGACCAGGTCGAGCACCACCAGGTCGTTGCCCTCGGACACCGCCGGGAAGTAGCCGTACACCAGCGCGGCGTGCGCGAGCACCCCCTCGGTGGACAGCCGGTCGAGCCAGTAACGCAGCCGCGGCCGGCCCTCGGTCTCCACCAGCTCCTCGTAGGTCGGCCCGTCCCCGCCGCGGGAGCCGCGCAGGCCCCACTGGCCGAGGAAGGTGGCCCGCTCGTCGAGCATCGAGGAGAACTCGGCCAGCGGTACCCCCCGGACCACCCGGGTGCCCCAGAACGGCGGGGTGGGCAGCGGCACGTCGGTGGCCACGTCCGAGCTGGTAGGCGCCGGCTCGTCCGGCTCGGCCGCGCGCCGGCGTTCGGCGATCCGCCGCGAGCGGTCGTGGCGGGCCTTGCGCTCGGCGGCGGCCGCCCGATCGGCCTCGGACTCGGCCGGGGCGGCGCCCCGGGCGATCGCCATCACCGAGTCCATCAGCCGCAGGCCCTCGAAGGCGTCCCGGGCGTAGGCCACCCGCCCCTGGTAGACCTCGGACAGGTCGTTCTCCACGTAGGAGCGGGTCAGCGCGGCCCCGCCGAGCAGCACCGGGGTCGTGGAGGCGACGCCGCGGGAGTTCATCTCCTGCAGGTTCTCCTTCATGATCACCGTGGACTTGACCAGCAGCCCGGACATCCCGACCGCGTCCGCCCGGTGCTCCTCGGCGGCGGACAGGATGGTCGAGATCGGCTGCTTGATCCCCAGGTTGACCACGGTGTAGCCGTTGTTGGTCAGGATGATGTCGACCAGGTTCTTGCCGATGTCGTGCACGTCGCCCTTGACCGTGGCCAGCACGATCGTGCCCTTGCCCTGGTCGTCCTCGGCGCGTTCCATGTGTGGTTCGAGGTAGGCCACCGCCGCCTTCATCACCTCCGCACTCTGCAGCACGAACGGCAACTGCATCTGCCCGGAGCCGAACAGGTCACCGACGGTCTTCATCCCGGCCAGCAGGGTGTCGTTGATGATCTCCAACGCGGGTCGGGACTCCAGCGCCTCGTCCAGGTCAGCGTCCAGACCGGGTCGCTCACCGTCGACGATGCGCCGCTCGAGGCGCTCGAACAGCGGTAGCGCGGCCAGTTCCTCGGCCCGCCCGGCCCTGGCCGACGACGCGGTCACGCCCTCGAACAACTCCATGAACCGACTCAGCGGGTCGTAGGCCTCGCCGGATCCGGACGCCGGGCGGCGCCGGTCGTAGACCAGGTCCAACGCCACGGAGCGCTGCTCGTCGGGGATCTTGGACATCGGCAGGATCTTGGCCGCGGACACGATCGCGGTGTCCAGGCCGGCGTTCACGCACTCGTGCAGGAACACCGAGTTGAGCACCTGCCGAGCGGCGGCGTTGAGTCCGAAGGACACGTTCGACACCCCGAGCGTGGTCTGCACGTCGGGGTGGCGGCGCTTGAGCTCGCGGATCGCCTCGATGGTCTCCAGCGCGTCGCGGCGGACCTCCTCCTGTCCGGTGGTGATCGGGAAGGTGAGGGTGTCCACCACGATGTCGCCGACCCGCATGCCGTGGTTGGTGGTCAGGTCGCGGATCAGCCGGTCGGCCACCCGCACCTTCCAGTCCCGGGTGCGGGCCTGGCCCTCCTCGTCGATGCACAGCGCGACGACCGCGCAGCCGTGCTCACGGACCAGTTCCATCGCCCGCTGGAACCGGGAGTCGGGTCCGTCGCCGTCCTCGTAGTTGACCGAGTTGATGATGCAACGCCCACCCAGGCGCTCCAGCCCGGCGCGCAGCACCTCAGGCTCGGTGGAGTCGAGCATGACCGGCAGGGTGGAGGCGGTGGCCAGCCGACCGGCCAGCTCGGCCATGTCGGCCACCCCGTCGCGGCCCACGTAGTCGACGCACAGGTCGATCAGATGTGCCCCGTCGCGGGTCTGGTCACGGGCGATCGCGACGCAGGCCTCCCAGTCCTCGGCCAACATGGCGTCGCGGAACGCCTTGGAGCCGTTGGCGTTGGTGCGCTCCCCGACCATCAGCACGCTGGTGTCCTGCCGGAACGGCACCGTGGCGTACAGCGAGGACACCCCGGGCTCCGGACGGGGGTGCGGGGTGGCCGGAACCACCGAGCTGACGGCGTCGCGGACCGCGCGCACGTGCTCGGGGGTGGTGCCGCAGCAGCCGCCGACCAGCCGCACGCCGTACTCGGTGACGAACCCGGCCAGTGCCTCGGCCAGCGCGTCGGGGCCCAGCGGGTACACCGCGCCGTTCGGGCCGAGGGTGGGCAGGCCGGCGTTGGGCATCACCGAGATCGGCAGCCGGGAATGCTTGGCCAGGGTCCGCAGGTGCTCGCTCATCTCGGCCGGGCCGGTGGCGCAGTTCAACCCGATCAGATCGATGCCCAACGGTTCCAGTGCGGTCAACGCGGCGCCGATCTCGCTGCCCAGCAACATGGTACCGGTGGTCTCGACCGTGACCTGCACGATGATCGGCACCTGGCGGCCCTCGGCGGCCATCGCCCGGTGCGCGGCGGTCACCACCGCCTTGGCTTGCAGCAGGTCCTGCGCGGTCTCGACCAGGACCGCGTCCACCCCGCCGACCAGCAGGCCCGCCACGCAGTCCTGGTAGGCGTCGCGCAGCTCGGCGAAGCCGGTGTGTCCCAGGGTGGGCAGCTTGGTGCCCGGGCCCACCGAACCGAGCACGAAGCGGGGCCGATCGGCGGTGGCGTACTCGTCGGCGGCCGCCCGGGCGATGAGCGCACCGTGCTCGGCGAGCTCGCGGATCCGCTCGGGTATGTCGTACTCGGCGAGGTTGGCCAGGTTCGTGCCGAACGTGTTGGTCTCGATCGCGTCCGCGCCGGCGGCCAGGTTGGCCCGGTGGATGTCGGCGACCACGTCGGGCCGGGTGACGTTGAGGATCTCGTTACAGCCCTCGAGGCCGGCGAAGTCGTCCAGGCTGAGGTCGGCGGCCTGCAGCATGGTTCCCATCGCGCTGTCGGCGATCAACACCCGGTCGGCGAGGGCATGCAACAACGGCGAGACTCCAGCTACGGACATGGCGCCCAGGATAGTCCGCGCCACCGGGTGCCTCGTCGTCCCGATTGAGGGGCGCCCAACCGTCGTGCGGACCGTCGCGGCCGTAGGCTTGCCCGATGACCGAGCGTGAACCGAAGGACTCCGGCCGGGGTCCGTTGTCCTGGCAGGATGTGGACAACGTGGCCGACGGCCAGCCGCCCCACCTGCACGAACCGGTGGTGGTGGCGGCCTTCGAAGGGTGGAACGACGCCGGTGACGCGGCCAGCACCGCGATCGAGCACCTCGAGCTGAGCTGGGACGCCACTCCCCTGGCGGCGATCGATCCCGAAGACTACTACGACTTCCAGGTGACGCGACCCACAATCCATCTGGTCGAGGGGATCACCCGGCACATCGAATGGCCCACCACCCGGCTGTCGGTGTGCCGCCCGCCGGGAGCCGACCACGACGTGGTGCTGATCCGGGGCATCGAGCCGAACATGCGGTGGCGCGCCTTCTGCGGCGAGCTGATCGACTATCTCGGCCAGCTCACCCCGACCACGGTGGTCACGCTCGGCGCGCTGCTGACCGACACCCCGCACAGCCGCCCGGTGCCGGTCACCGGCACCACCTACGACACGGCTTCGGCGTCCCGGTTCGGGTTGGAGACCTCGCGCTACACCGGGCCGACCGGGATCGTGGGGGTGTTCCAGGACGCCTGCGTGCAGGCCGGTATCCCGGCCATCTCGTTCTGGGCGGCGGTACCGCACTACGTGTCCCAGGCCCCCGATCCGAAGGCCGCGGTCGCGCTGCTGCACCGGGTGGAGGAGGTACTGGACCTGGAGGTGCCGCTGGGTGGGCTGCCCGCGCAGGCCGAGGCCTGGGAACGCACGGTCAGCGAGATGGCCGATGCCGACGATGAGGTTCGGGAGTACGTGCGCTCCCTGGAGGAGCGGGTGGAGTCGGAGAGCACCTTGCCGGAGGCCAGCGGTGACACCATCGCGGCTGACTTCGAGCGCTACCTTCGCCGGCGTGGCCCCGGCGGCTCCGGCGGACCGGGGGGCCGGTCCGGTGGTCGGGGTGGGCCGCGGCTCTGACCGTCCGACCTGACGCCGGGCGGTTCCGGCCCTGCCGCGTGCCGCGCCCGCCTGCGTCAGGTCGAGAGCGCGTCCTGGGTGCGCCGGGGGCCCCGGCGAATCCGGCCCGCGCCCCAGACGGTGACCCGCCACAGGGCCTCGCGGACGATCGAGCCGCTCATCTTCGAGGCTCCCCGCTCCCGTTCGGTGAACGCGATCGGGTGTTCGGCGATGCGGAACCCGGCCTGGGCCACCCGCCACGCCATGTCGATCTGGAAGCAGTACCCCTGCGAGCTGACGTCACCGAGCGACAACTCGGCGAGCACCTCACGACGGAAGACCCGGTAGCCGGCGGTGATGTCGCGCAGCGGCAGGCCCAGCGCCACCCGGGAGTAGAGGTTGCCGCCCCGGGAGAGCAGCTGGCGATGCTGCGGCCAGTTGACCACCGAACCGCCGCGGACGTAGCGCGATCCGAGCACCAGCTCCGCGCCGGCCAGCCGCTCGATCATTGCCGGAAGGCTCTCCGGCGGGTGCGAGCCGTCGGCGTCCATCTGCACCACGACCGCGTAGTCCCGTTCCAGGGCCCACCCGAAACCGGCGAGGTAGGCGGCGCCGAGGCCGTCCTTGCCGGCACGGTGCAGCACGTGCACCAGCGGGTCGCGGGAAGCGATCTGGTCGGCGAGCGCGCCGGTGCCGTCCGGGCTGGCGTCGTCGACGACCAGGACGTGCGCGCCAGGCACGGCCGCGCGGATCCGGGCGATGACCGGGCCGAGGTTGTCCCACTCGTTGTACGTCGGGATCACCACGAGCACCGATGCGGTCCCGGTACGCGCGTCAGCCATCGTCGTCCTTTCGGGTGGTGGCGGTCGGTGCTCCCGCGCCGCCGGCCGGCTCACGTCGCGGGCGCCGCAGTGTCCAGGCGAGTGCCCCGACACCGGCCACGACGAGCAGCCACTCGGGCAGTGAACCGAGTCGAGTGGCCATCGTAGTGGTGTCCCGCAACGGCACGCGCTCGACCAGCGCCGCCGGGGTGAACAGCGCCGAACGCCGCACCTCCGAACCGTCCGGGGCGATGACCGCGCTGGCGCCGCTGGTGGAGGCCACCACCACCGCGCGGTCGTGCTGCACGGCGCGCACCCGGGACATGGCCAGCTGCTGGTAGGTCATCTCCGAGATGCCGAAGGTGGCGTTGTTGGTGGGCACCGCGAGCAGCTGGGCGCCGCTCTCGACGCTCTGCGCGACCAGGTCGTCGAACGCAATCTCCCAGCAGATCGCCACGCCCACCTCGATCCCGTCCACCGAGACGACCCCGGTCCCGGTGCCGGGCTCGAAGTATCCGGCGCGATCGGCGTACTCGGAGAACAACCGGAAGAAGCCGCGCCAGGGCAGGTACTCGCCGAACGGCTGCACGCGGCGCTTGTCGAGCTGCTCGACCGGGCCGACCCCCGGCTCCCAGACCAGCACCGAGTTCGTCGTGCGCCGCCCGTCGAGCACCAGGACGGTGCCGACCATCACCGGCACCCCGATCCGGTCGGTCGCCGAGCTGATCGCGGCGGCCGCATCGGGGTTGCGCAACGGGTCGATGTCCGAGGAGTTCTCCGGCCAGATCACCAGCAACGGCTCCGGCACCCGGCCGGCGGCCACGTCGTCGGCCAGCTCCAGCGTGCGTCGCACATGGTTGTCCAGCACCGCGCGGCGCTGGGCGTTGAAGTCCAGCCCCAGCCGGGGCACGTTGCCCTGCACCGCGGCCAGGGTCACCCCGTCGTCCGGGTCGACCTCACCACCGGCCCCGGTGATCCAGGCGGGGCAGAGCACCGCGACGACCAGTGGAAGCACCGCGCACGCGACGGTTGGCGTCCAGGGGCGCCACGACCGCGGCCCACGGGGTATGTCCGGCGGTGGCGGCCCGGTGCGCGCGGCGGCCAGGGCCCGCCGGATCAGCTCGGCCAGCGCGAAGCCGGTCAGCGCCACCGCGAACCCGACCAGCGGCGGCCCGCCGAGCGCGGCCAGCCGGACGAACGGGCCGTCGGCCTGGGAGAAGGCCACCCGGCCCCACGGGAAGCCGCCGAACGGCACCCGGGCGGCCAAGGCCTCGGTGGCCACCCACCCGGCCGCGGCCCACAGCATGCCCAGCGGCAGCCGCTGCACCCGCGCGATCACCATGCCGCCGAGGCCGACCAGCACGGCCTGCAACCCCGCCAGGGCCAACCACGGCAGCGGGCCGACGTAGATGCCGACCCACGGCAGCAACGGCAGGTAGTAGCCGAGCCCGAACAGCAGGGCGACCGCGAACGCCGCACGGTTGCCCCGGCCGCGCAGCGCGACCGCGAGCAGCGCGAACGCGGGAACCGCAAGCCACCAGAGGGTGCGGGGGGCACTCGAGCCGTACAGCAGCAGTCCGCCCGCCGGCGCCGCGAGCAGCCGCAGCGCAGACCCGATGCGGGGCACCGCGGACAGCGGTACGGAGGACGCGGACGGCCGTGGCGCCGCCGCCGGAGGCTGGATCACCCGACAAGATTAGTTGCCGACCTCGGGCCCCCGGACCCACACCCGCCCGGCCGCGTCACATCCGCACGGTGGCCCGGTTGGGCATCACCATCCACAGCACCAGGTAGGCCACGAACTGCGGGCCGGGCAGCAGGCAGGACAGCAGGAACAGCAGCCGGACGGTGAACGGTCGCATGCCGAACCGGTCGGCCAGTCCCGCGCACACCCCGGCGATGACCCGGTTGTCCTGCGGCCGGCTGAGTGTCGATCTCACGAGATCCCCTTTCGTCGGGCACGGTGTTCACCCGGTGACGGCGCCGCTCGGTGCGACGTCGTCGTACTCCGACAACGCTGTGCCGTCCACCAGAGTGCCCGCGTAGGGCTTCCCGAACCTCCGGGGCACCATCAACGACGTCGCGGCAACGCATCACCGCTGGGCCCTGGTCGGCGGTCTGACGGTGCCCGCCCGGGCGGGAGCTCACCGCCGCGCCGGCGGTGTTGACCGGCTGAGCCTGGTCAGTCGGTCGGGGTGAGCAACGCCACCGTCTCGAAGTGGTGGGTCATCGGGAAGGCGTCGAAGGCCCGCAGCTCGGCCAACCGGTAGCCGCGCTCGGCGAACCGCGCCACGTCGCGGGCCAAGGCCGCCGGGTCGCAGGCCACGTAGACCAGCCGCCGCGGTCGGGCCAGCGCCAGGGCGTCCACCACCGCGCGCCCGAGGCCGCGCCGGGGTGGGTCGGCGACCACCACGTCGGGCGGGCCGTCCAGCGACGCCAGCTCGCGTTCCACCCGCCCGGTCCGCCACCGCAGCTGCGGCAGGTCGGCCAGCGCATCCTGGCCGGCAGCCACCGCGCGGCCGTCCGACTCGACCACGGTCACCGAGCCACCCGGGCCGACCCGCTCGGCGAGCACCGACGCGAGGACCCCGGCACCTCCGTAGAGATCCCAGGCGACCCCGCCGGGCTGCGCCGGCGTCCAGTCCCGCAACACCCCGCACAGGGCCTCGGTCAGCTCCGGGTGAACCTGCCAGAACATACCCGGCCCGATTCGCCAGGACCGGCCGCCGACCACCTGGGTGGTGGTCCCGTCCACCCAGGCCCAGCCGTCGGCATCGCGGGTCACCTCGATGTCTCGGCCCGGAGGCCAGCGCCGCCGCAGCGCGCCGTCCAGCAGACCCTCCGGGGTGAGCGGGCAGCCGTCCACCGGTATCACGTCGTGCCCGCGGTGCGGGCGCAGGCCCGGGCCGCCGTCGGGGCCCACCGCGAGCCGCACCCGGGTCCGCCAGCCCAGCGGGCCACCCGGCAGCTCTTCCACCGGCACCGACCGGTCCAGACCGGCCAGCCGGCCCAACTGCTCGGCCAGCACGTCGGATTTGAGCGCACGCTGCGCGGCCGGCGAGGCGTGCTGGAAGTCGCAGCCCCCGCAGCCCCCGGGGCGGGCCCACACGCACGCCGGCTCGACCCGGTCCGGCGAGGCGACCAGCACGGTCACCGCGTCGGCCCGGCAGAACGCGGCGTGCCGGTCCTCGGTGACCACGGCCAGCACCCGCTCCCCCGGCAGCGCATGTCGGACGAACACCACCCGACCCTCCAGCCGGGCCACGCAGTGCCCGCCGTGGGCCACCGGGCCGACCTCCAGCTCCAGCGTGCGGTCCAGCCAGTCGCCGGCCGCCGTGGCCGGTTCGGTGACACTCATCGGCGCCGGGTGGACGCCGGTCGGGCGTCCTTCCCGTCCCGACCCGCCGCGTCACCGCGACCGGACGTGGCGTCCGGACCGTTGGTACCGACCGGGCCGGTACCGCCCGCCACGGGCGGACCCGCCGCCCCGTTGCCCTGCCCGGGATAACCACGCCGCACCGCTCCGGGCGCACTCTCCGGGCGACGTTGCTTGACCCGCTCGGAGGAGGCCAGCTGCCACGGCACGCTGGTGACCATCACCCCGGGCTGGAACAGCAGCCGGCCCTTCAGGCGCAGCGCGCTCTGGTTGTGCAGCAACTGCTCCCACCAGTGCCCGACCACGTACTCGGGGATGAACACGGTCACCACGTCTCGCGGGTTGTCCGAGCGGATGCGCTTGACGTACTCCAGCACCGGCCGGGTGATCTCCCGGTAGGGCGACTCGATCACCTTCAGGTGCACCGGCAGCCTCCGGTCCTCCCACGCCTTTCCCAGCCGCCGGGTGCCGGCCTCGTCCACGTTCACCGTGACCGCCTCCAGCACGTCCGGTCGGGTGGCCCGGGCGTAGCCCAGCGCCCGCAGGGTGGCCAGGTTGACCCCGGACACCAGCACGATCGCGTGGTTGCGGGCCGGCAGCACCGGGTTCTCGTCGCCCAGCGCCAGCTCCACCGCAACCCGGTCGTAGTGCCGCCGGATGGCCTGCATGAGCACGAAGAAGCAGGCCATCGCGGCGAGCGCGATCCAGGCTCCGTCGGCGCCCTTGGTGACCAGGACCGTCACCAGCACGGTCCCGGTCATGGCCGCGCCGAACCCGCTCACCAGGCGGTGGCGCGCCATGCGGCGGCGTGCCATCTGATCATTCTCCGTGCTGAGCAGTCGGTTCCAGTGCCGCACCATGCCTGACTGGCTGAGCGTGAACGAGACGAACACCCCGACCGTGTACAGCGCGAGAAGTCGGCTGACCTCGGCATTGAATCCGATGACCAGCACGATGGCGAACAGGGCCAAGAAGAGGATGCCGTTGGAGAACGCCAGCCGATCCCCCCGGGTGTGCAACTGTCGAGGCAGGTACCGATCCTGGGCGAGAATCGAGCCGAGCACCGGGAAACCGTTGAATGCCGTGTTGGCGGCCAGAACCAGGATCAGCGCGGTGACCGCCACGACGAAGTAGAACCCGGCCCGGAAGTCGCCGAACACCGCGCCAGCAAGCTGCGCCACCAGGGTCTGCTGGACGTAGTCCGCACCGGCCCCGGGCATCTGCCGCTCGGGGTCCTCGGCGAGCCGCACACCGGTCAGCATGCCGAGTGCGATCAGGCCGGAGAACATCGTCACCGATATCCCGCCGAGCATCGCCAGGGTCGTCGCCGCGTTGCGGCCCTTGGGCTTGCGGAACGCCGGCACCCCGTTGCTGATCGCTTCCACCCCGGTGAGCGCGGCGCAGCCCTGGGTGAACGAGCGGAGCACCAGCAGTGCGAGCGCGAGCCCGGTGAACGCGTCACCTTCCGCCAGTACCTCAAGATCGGCACTGGCGGCCCGCACCTCGTCGCCGAGTAGCACGATGCGGGTGAGGCCCCAGGTGATCAACGCCGCCATTCCGGCGACGAACGCGTAGGTGGGAACGGCGAACGCGATACCGGACTCGCGAACTCCTCGCAGATTCGTCGCGGTGAGCACGACGATCGCCGCCACCGAGAAGATCACCTTGTGCTCCGCCACGTAGGGCACCAGAGCGCCGAGGTTGTCCGCGGCCGCCGCGATGGAGACGGCGACCAGCAGGACGTAGTCCACGAGCAACGCGCTGGCCACCACGAGACCGGCACGCTGGCCGAGGTTGGTCCCGGCAACCTCGTAGTCGCCACCGCCCGACGGGTAGGCCTGCACGTTCTGGCGGTAGCTCACCACGACTGTGAGAAGCACGACAACGACCGCGAGCCCCACCCACGGCGAGAGCGTGTAGAAGGCGACGCCCGCGACCGCCAAGGTCAGGAAGATCTCCTGTGGAGCGTAGGCGACCGACGACATGGCATCGGAGGCGAACACCGGAAGGGCGAGCCGCTTGGGCAACAACGTCTCGCCCAGCCGGTCGCTGCGCTGCGGACGCCCCACCAGGATCCGCTTGAACGCGGTCGCCACCTTCGACACACGCGAAGGGTATGCGCAACCCGAGTGCCGCACGAGGTCGCGGTGCCGGACAGGCGGTAGCGTGCGTTCGGATGTCACGCGAGGAGGGTCCGTGCACGTCGTGATCATGGGTTGTGGGCGGGTGGGCTCGTCATTGGCGGCCAGCCTCGAACGGCAGGGTCACGGCGTCGCGGTGATCGACCGCGACGCCACCGCGTTCCGGCGGCTGGGCGCCGACTTCCGCGGCGACCAGGTGGTCGGCATCGGCTTCCACCGCGACGTGCTGCGCCGGGCCGGCGCCGAGCGGGCGGAGGCGTTCGCGGCGGTGTCCAACGGCGACAACTCGAATATCATCGCCGCCCGGGTGGCGAGGGAGTCGTTCGGCATCGAGCGGGTGGTGGCCCGGATCTACGACGCCCGCCGCGCCGAGGTCTACGAACGGCTCGGCATCCCCACCGTGGCCACCGTACCGTGGAGCACCGACCGGCTGATGCGGATGTTGCTGCCGGACGGCGTGCAGAGCGCCTGGCGGGACCCGTCGGGCACGGTGGCCGTGCTCCCCCTGCCGGTACACGAGGGCTGGGCGGGCCGACCGGTGGCCGAGTTGGAGCGCGCGATCGAGGCGCGGGTGGCGTTCGTGCTGCGCTTCGGCTCCGGGGTGCTGCCCGGGCCGGACACGGTGATCCAGGCCGAGGACACCATCTACGTGGCCGCGGTGTCCGGCACCGTCGCGGACGTCACCACCGCGGCCCAGCGCGAGCCGGACGGGAGCTGATCTTCTCCGATGAGAGTTGCCATCGCGGGTGCCGGGGCGGTCGGCCGCTCGATCGCCGCCGAGCTGATCGAGAAGTCGCACGAGGTCATGCTCATCGAGCGTGACCTGAAAGCGATCGAACCGGAGACCGTCGAGCATGCCGAGTGGATCAACGCCGACGCCTGCGAGCTGGCCTCGCTGGAAGAAGCAGGTCTGCAGGGCTGCGACGTGGTGATCGCCGCCACCGGCGACGACAAGGTCAACCTGGTGATCGCGTTGCTGGCGAAGATGGAGTTCGCCGTCCGCCGGGTGGTCGCCCGGGTGAACGACCCACGCAACGAATGGCTGTTCAACGACACCTGGGGCGTCGACGTCGCGGTGTCCACCCCCCGGATGCTCGCCGCGGTCGTCGAGGAGGCGGTCAGCGTCGGTGACCTGGTGCGGTTGATGACCCTGCGCCAGGGACAGGCCAACCTGGTCGAGGTGACCCTGCCGGAGGCCACCCCGTGGGCCGGCCGGCCGGTGCGCGATCTGCGGCTGCCCTCGGATTCGGCACTGGTGGTCATCCTGCGCGGCGGGCGGGTCATCGTCCCCCAGCCCGACGACCCGCTGGAAGGGCTGGACGAGCTGATCATGGTGGCCACGGCTGACGTCGAGGACGAGATCCGGGCAGCCCTCGGCTCGCACGGCGGGTGAGGCGCCCGAGCGGTCAGGCCGGGCCGGATACCGCCGTTATGCGCCGGGCGCGGCGTACGGCCCACAGCGTGCCCAGGATGGCCACCGCCGTCAGCGGGATGCCCATCCCCAACCGTGCCGCGGCCAGCAGCCCGGTCTGGTCGGTGTCGTAGAGCCAGCGCTGCACGACGAACCGCCCGCCGAACACCGCCGCCCACAGCAGGGTGGCAAGGCTGTAGCCGTTGAGCAGCGCTCGCTCGGAGCGCCAGCCCTGGCCGTCGCCGTTGATGCCGTGCCAGATCACCCCGGCCAGTGGCCAGCGGGCCAGCACCGAGATCACGAAGATCCCGCACAGCACGGCGCTGTACCAGATACCGACCAGGAAGTAGCCCTTGGCCTCACCGGTGCGGTAGGCCACGAACGCGCCGATCGCCACACCGAACAGGCCTGACACCGCCGGCTGCAGCGGCTCCTTGCGCACCACCCGCCAGACGGTGATGCCCAGCGCTACGGCCACGGCGGCCACGATCGCCGGCATCAGCGAGGTGACCGAGTTGACCACCACGAACACCACCACCGGGATGGTGGAGGCGACCATGCCGGACACCCCGCCGAGCTGCTCCAGAATGCTCTTCGGTACCGGCTCGGGAGCCACCGCGGGGAGGACCTCCGTGCTGGGCACGGGGGCTGGCCGGTCGGACGAGCCGCCGGTCACGAGGCCTGCCGCAGCTCGTAGTAAGGGTTGTACAGCACCTTGCGTCCGTTGCGGACCGCCAGCCGGCCCCGCACCTTGATCCGGCGCCCGGCCTCGATCCCGGGGATGTGCCGGCGACCCACCCAGATCAGGGTGACGCCCTCGGTGCCGTCGAACATCTCGGCCTCGAGGCTGGCGGCCGCGTTCTTGGGACAGATCTCCACGGAACGCAGCCTACCCACCATGGTGACCTCCTCCCCACTGCGGCAGTCGCACGCGCGCTGCGCGCCGTGCCGTTCGGTCTCCTGTGAGAGGTCGTCGGCGTCGAGCACCTCGACGTCGGAGGTGAGCCGGCGAATGATGCGCTTCAGGAGGCCACCGTCGGTGGATCCCATGCCCTCTCCCGGGGGTGCGGAGGAGCCGCTCTACGACGAGCGGCAATGTCAGGATAGCCCGGCCGGTGGCCATCGGCTGTGCCTCGCGGCAGGATGCCGGCATGCGGATGCCCGACCGCGCCGGGCGGCGCCACATTCACGATCGGACCAACTCGCGGACCGTCGTGCTGCTACCGGGCAGCGGGTCCGACGAGGTGTTCGTCACCGCCGCGTTCCACCGTCCGCTCGCCGCGCTCGGCTGGCGGCTGGTCGCCCCCCGGCCCGTGGCCGGATCCGGGGTCGTCGCCGGCTACCGGGTTGCCCTGGACGCCGCTGCGGACGCCTGCGTCGACCCGGACGGGGACGCAGTGCCACTGGTCGGCGGGGTGTCGCTGGGCGCGCACGTCGCCGCCCGGTGGGCCGCCGACCGGGCGGCCCGGGGACTTCCCGGGCCCGCCGGGCTACTGCTGGCCATGCCGGCCTGGACCGGACGGCCGGACGGCGCGCCGGCGGCCGTCGCCGCGCGAAGCACCGCCCGGGCACTGCGTCGAGATGGTGTGGCGGCCACCGCCGCCGATGCCCGCGCCGGCACCCCGCGCTGGCTGGGCGACGAGCTGACCCGGGCGTGGTCCCGACACGGCAACGGGTTGGCCGACTCGATGGCCGCCGCCGCCGCCGAATCCGGCCCGACGGCGGCCGACCTCGCCAGGCTGCGGGTGCCGGTCGGGATCGTCGGCCTGACCGACGATCCGGTGCACCCGGTAGAGGTCGCCTCGGCCTGGCGGGCGCTGGCGCCGTGCGCGGCGCTGATCACCACCTCGCTGGCCGCGACCGGGCGGGATCCGGAGACCCTCGGCCGGGCGGCCGCGCTGGCCTGGCTACGGGCGGTCAGTGCCCATGGTTAGCCGCTGACGCTCGCTGCGATGCTCACTCACTGGCGGCTCAGTGCCCATGCTTCGCCGCCGACGCTCGCTCCGCTCCTCACTCGCTGACGCTCGCTGCGATGCTCACTCACTGGCGGCTCAGTCACCCGGCGGGCGGTGCCGGCCCCTCCGCTCCGCCCGGGCCTGCCAGTCCCGGGTGGCCGCCGCGTCGCCGGTGAGCACCCGGTGCAGCGCGTCGGTCTCGCTGAGCAGGTCGGTGTCCGGCCATCCGTGGTCCGGGCCCGGAACGGCCGCGGTAGTGGGCAGGTCTGCCGGGAACCTCTCGTACCGGGAAGCGGCCGGGCCCGGAACGGCCGGGTTACCCGAGCCCGGTGGCGTGGCCATGGCCGGCGGCGACATGCCGACGCCGCCGGGGGTGGTCCGCTCGTCGGGCCAGAACGACGGGGCATCACCGAGCAGAGCCCAGGCCGGCTGCTGAGCCACCTGGTCGGCGCTGACCACCGGCCTGGCCGAGGACCAGGTGGCCTCCACCCCGGAGACCACCGGCAGGCCGTTGGTGGCCGATGAGGTGTACCCCGCAACCGGCGGCAGCCCGACCCGGACAGCCGAGGCATCCAGGGGCCCGATCGCCGGCGGTGGTGGGCTCAGGGACCCACCCGGACGGTACGCCGACGGCGGCGGCGGCAGCTGGGCGATGGCGGGCAGATCCCCGGGGGCCGTCCTGGGCGAGCCCACCGGTCGACCGCCCGGTCGGTCGGTCGGGCGACCGGCCGGATAGGCGGGCGACCCGGCGGCCGGTGGCACCGGGACCGCAGCGGGGGGGCCGGCGACGGCCGGGAATCCGGCGGCCGGCGTGACGGGCATTCCCGGCGCCGGGGGCGTCGCGGGGATCCCGCCGGCGGCGCCGGGCCGCTTTCTCCGCGGGCGGCGCGCGGACTCCTCGCGGGCCCGCTCGACGTCGTGCTCCAGCTGCTCGGGCAGCCGCAGCGGCAGCACCGTTTTGACCGGCAGCGGATCGGGGCCGCGCATGACCACGGTGCCCCGGACCATCTCGCGCAGTACCTCGGCCAGCTCGGACGCGTCCTGCTCGGGACCGGTGGCGACCCCGTAGAGCATCCAGCGGGGACCGTCCACCCCCACGAACCGGGACAGCGCGCCGTTGGAGGCGGCCTGGACCTCTCGGCCCCACTCGCCCCACTCGACCCGCACGTCGGCGCCGTCCTTGCCCAACGACTCGGCGATCTCCCCGGCCAGCGCGCGCCACAGCGGGTTCGACCGCGGCGCCGCGAGTGCGCTGAGGCTGACCCGGCCCGAGGGCACGAGCACGTGCACGGCCCGCAGCAGGTCCTTGGACCCCTTCTCCACCTGCAGCTGGGCCCGCGCCGGGATCGCCATCCGCAGCGAGCCGAAATCGACCCGGCCCGGTCGAAGCTCCAGCCGCGCCGCCGCGGGATCCTCCGAGTCGAACGGGCCGGCACCCCCTTGGCGCGCACGGCCGGACCGCCGCACGCCCGTACGGGCCGACGCCTCCGGCAGCCGCTCATCCAGGTCGCTCACCGAGCGCAGACGTCCGGACACCTAGCGATCACCATCCATTCCCGGACCGGGCGTGGCCAGCCCGGTCGAGCCGTACCCCGCGGCGCCCCGGGCAGACCCCGGCAGCTCCGCGACCTCCTCGAACAGGGCGTACTCCACCCGTTGCACCACCAGCTGCGCGATCCGGTCGCCCCGGCGCAGCCGGACGGTCTCCCTCGGGTCGTGGTTGACCAGGCACACCCGGATCTCGCCGCGGTAACCGGCGTCGACGGTGCCGGGCGCGTTCACCACGCCCAGACCGTGCCGCGAGGCCAGCCCGGAGCGGGGATGCACGAACGCGGCGTATCCCTCGGGCAGCGCGATCGCCACCCCGGTGCCGACGGTCGCCCGCCCGCCCGGCGCCAGCTCGACATCGGTCACCGTGACCAGGTCGGCGCCGGCGTCCCCGGGATGGGCGTACCCGGGCACCGGGACACCGGGATCGACCCGGGTCAGCAGTACCCGAACTCCGTCGCGGCCAGCCATGCCGGGCAAATTACCCTGACGTCATGAGGTGCCCGCGCCGTTCGGCCCGTCCTGCGCCCTCCGGCACGCGAGGGTTCGATGAGCGGTTGTCGGTGCCGTGGTGGTGGTGGCCGGTAGCCCTCGGAGTGGTCCTCCTGGTGGTTTTCCAGGTGTGGCTGGGCCATCCGGGTGTACCGGTGTGGCTACCCGTCGCGTTGGTGGCGCCGCTGACCGCATGGGCGCTGTTCCGGCTGGGCGCCGCTCGGGTGACGCTCACCGACGGCGGCCGCGATGAACGGACGTTGCGGGTGGGCCCCGCCCGGCTGCCGGTGCGGCTGATCGAGTCCGCGCAGCTCATCGACCGGTCGGCCAAGCAGGCCGCGCTCGGACCTGAGCTGGACCCGGCGGCCTTCGTCCTGCACCGCGCCTGGATCGGTCCGATGGTGCGGGTCGAGCTCGCCGACCCGCACGACCCGACGCCCTACTGGCTGTTCAGTGCCCGCCGGGCCACACACCTCGTGGAGCTGCTCGGGCCGACCCGGGCTGACTGAGCCGGCATCCGGCTCGGCCACCAAGTGCCGCACGTCAGCGGCCTCAGGCGCAGTCCCGGCAGATCGGCTGACCGTTGTGGTGCGCGGCCAACCTGCTGCGGTGGATCACCAGGAAGCAGCTCGAGCAGGTGAACTCATCCGCCTGCTTCGGCAGCACCTTGACGGTCAGCTCCTCGCCGGACAGGTCCGCGCCGGGCAGCTCGAAGCTCTCGGCGGTGTCCGACTCGTCCACGTCCACCACCGCGGACTGGGCCTCGTTGCGACGCGCCTTGAGCTCCTCCAGCGAGTCCTCGGCGAGGTCGTCGGTCTCGTTGCGCCTCGGGGCGTCGTAGTCGGTCGCCATTGCTCCCACCCTCAGTACCAGATCTCCGTGTCGTGCCGCTGCACAACGTTTCAGCCGGGCCGTTTGTGCCCCACTAGAGGCGTGATGCGGGTCTCATCGCCAAGGGGCCAGCAGCCAGGCCCCGGGACGTGCCGTATCACCGGCGGCCAGAGGGTAGCCCAGCACGCGTTCCCGCGCGGGACGACGCCACCTCCTGCGTCGCAGGAGTCACATCTTGGGCAAACTCCTGACCCTTCGCACCCAAGTCCGACACGTGACTGTCCGGACAGGGCCACCCGTCCGGCGGCCGGCGGACGACGCCGGAGTCCGGAACCGGTCGGCGCACTAGAGTTCGAAGGATGAGCATGTGGTTCGGCCGCACCACCGCCTACCAGCGTCGGACGGCACGCCCGGTGGCCGTTCTGGTGTCGGTGCTCGCGATCGCCACGATCATCACCTGGTCGGTGGTGCTGCTCAACTCCGGCGGCGGGCCGTCCGGCTCGGTCTGCCCGCCACCGACCCGGCCCGCAACACCAGTACCGCGCACCGTCGACGCCGCGGCGCTCGCCCAGACACCGCCGGCGGTTCCCGGGACCGTACGGATCCGGGTGCTCAACGGAGGCGGACAGCGCGGCCAGGCCAACCTGGTGGCCAGCCAGCTCGGCGAGCTGGGGTTCACCGAGGCCGCCGAGCCGACCAACGACCCGCTCTATCCGGACAACAGCCTCACCTGCCGGGGGAACATCCGCTTCGGGCCGGCCGGGACGTCCGCCGCGCGCACGGTGTCCCTGGTCCTGCCGTGTATTCCGCTGATCCGGGACGACCGGACCGACGACGGTGTCGACGTCGCGGTCGGCACGTCCTTCGGTGAGGTCAAGCCGACCAAGGCGGCCCGTGACGTGCTCGACCAGCTGGCCGGGCCCACCGGTCAGTCCGAGGACGGCGAGCTGCCGGCCACGCCGAGCGCAGACCCGGAACTGCTGGCGAAGGCGTCCGAGACCACCTGCTGACCTGGTGCCGATACTCGTTCCGCCGCGCTGCTCTCGGCCGCTCAGAAGTGGTGGGCGCCGAGCTCGTCGAGGGTCCGGACCAGCTCCCCGGCCACCCCGGGGGCCGCGGCCAGGAACAGCGATCCAGACCTGGAGGTGCCTGCCGGGTGCACCACGGCGCCGGCCTCGGCCGCGATCAGCGCCCCGGCCGCCCAGTCCCAGTGGTGGATGCCGTGCTCGTAGTAACCGTCGAGCCAGCCAGCCGCGACCGCGCACAGGTCCAGTGCCGCCGACCCGAACCGGCGCAGGTCACGGATCCGGGGCAGCAGCGCGGCCGCGAGCTCGCCCTGCCGGGCCCGCTGATCGGCGCGATAGCCGAAGCCCGTGCCGAGCAGGGCCAGGTCCAGCCGGTCGGTCCCGGAGACCCGCAGCGGGTGACCGTCCAGCGTCGCGCCGCCGCCGAGGGCCGCGCTCCACATCCGCCCGGAAGCCGGTTCGGCGACCACCCCGGCCAGGCCGACGCCCGATCGGGTGGCGGCCACCGACACCGAGAACCACGGCAGCCCGTAGAGGTAGTTGGTCGTGCCGTCGATCGGATCGAGCACCCAACACACCTGACCCGGCTGCGCCGCCCGGTCGGCCAACCCCTCGATACCGCCCTCCTCGCCGAGCACCGCGTCACCTGGACACAACTGCGCCAGCCGGGTCCGTAACAGCCGCTCGACCTCGGTGTCGGCCGCCGTGACCACGTCGGTGCCCGAGGACTTCGTGTGCACCCGGCGCACCGCCTGCTCGCGCATCCGCACGACGAGATCCGCGGCCTCGCGCGCGACCCGCACGGCCACCCCGCGCAACCGCTCCGGATCGTCGGCCGTCATGAGCCCATTCGAGCACATTCGGCCACCAGCCGCGGCGGATCGGCCGTGGATCGGCCGCGGATCGGTACGCTCCACTCCGCTCGGTATCGCGGCACCGGAAACGCCGAGGTGCCCGAGGCCCGCACACCTCGGGGTGGCGTCGTTACAATGTCAGGGTGCCCACGTCGGCGGATCGGCCGCTCAGCGAGGCCGCGACCGGCGGGCACCACAGAGCTGAGGGCACCCGGACCAGTTCTCCGATGCCGCTCACGAGCTGAAAACGTCGCGAAAGGGCCGCAGTGGCAGCCGTAGAACCAGTGACCAAGCCGGCAACAACCGTGGCGAGCGACGAGGCCCCCGCGCGACGTCCCCGGCGCGCCGCGGCGGGAACCAAGACCGCCACCAGGGCGCGTGGCACGGCCAAGGGCGCGACGAAGAACGGCAGCCCGGCCAAGCCGGGCGAGGAGCCTCGCGCCGAGGCCGGCGGCGAGGACCTCGACCTCGACGCGGCGATTCCGGACCCGGAGGACCTCACTGACGTCGATGTCGAGGTCGAGATCGAGGAGGTCGCGGCGGACACCGCCGACGAGACACCGGCGGTCACCACGGCGGCATCGGCCACCGACGACGAGGACGACGACGAGACCGACTCGGTCCGCGACATGCCGCCGACCGCGCGCAAGTCGGCGGAGTTCGTCTGGGACGAGGAGGAGTCCGACGCCCTGCGGCAGGCCCGCAAGGACGCCGAGCTCACCGCGTCGGCCGATTCGGTCCGGGCCTATCTCAAGCAGATCGGCAAGGTCGCGCTGCTCAACGCGGAGGAGGAGGTCGAGCTCGCCAAGCGGATCGAGGCCGGCCTCTACGCCGCCGAGCGGTTGCGCAAGGCCGCCGAGGCCACCGACAAGGCCTCGCCGCAGCTGCGCCGCGACCTGCGCTGGATCGTCCGGGACGGGGAGCGCGCGAAGAACCACCTGCTGGAGGCCAACCTGCGCCTGGTGGTCAGCCTGGCCAAGCGCTACACCGGGCGAGGCATGGCGTTCCTGGATCTCATCCAGGAGGGCAACCTGGGCCTGATCCGCGCCGTGGAGAAGTTCGACTACACCAAGGGCTACAAGTTCTCCACCTACGCCACGTGGTGGATCCGCCAGGCCATCACCCGGGCGATGGCCGACCAGGCCCGCACCATCCGGAGCCCGGTGCACATGGTCGAGGTCATCAACAAGCTCGGCCGCATACAACGTGAGCTGCTCCAGGACCTGGGCCGCGAGCCCACCCCGGAGGAGCTGGCCAAGGAAATGGACATCACCCCGGAGAAGGTGCTGGAGATCCAGCAGTACGCCCGGGAGCCGATCAGCCTCGACCAGACCATCGGCGACGAGGGCGACAGCCAGCTCGGCGACTTCATCGAGGACTCCGAGGCCGTGGTGGCGGTGGACGCGGTGTCGTTCACCCTGCTGCAGGACCAGTTGCAGTCGGTGCTGGCCACGCTGTCCGAGCGGGAGGCCGGCGTGGTCCGGCTGCGCTTCGGCCTGACCGACGGCCAGCCGCGCACCCTGGACGAGATCGGCCAGGTGTACGGCGTCACCCGCGAGCGGATCCGGCAGATCGAGTCCAAGACGATGTCGAAGCTGCGCCACCCGTCCCGGTCCCAGGTGCTGCGGGACTACCTGGACTGACATCCGGCGAAACCTGCACAACGGGTCCCGGGCGATTCTCGTCCGGGACCCTCATCGTGTCGGCAGCCAAGAAGGACGGCTGGACCCGCTGCTTCGCCCAGGGCCCCCAGGGAGGCTGACCACCCCGTTCAGGCGAGTGGACTGGGCCGACGTTCGACGAGGCGCTGCATCCCGACGCGACTCGCCCACGGGCCCCGAGCGAAACCCGCTCGGGGCCCTTAGCGTGTGTCGCCACCACCTACAGTGAGCGAACACGTCGTAAATTCACGATAATGAGTGAGTAAGGCCCCAGCGGGTAACGGGGGGTTTCGGAACGACGATCTTCAGGCCAAGTCCCCCGGCGAGAACGGAGCACGTCAGATGAACGCCACCGAGGTCACCTCCACCCGCGCCGCTGCCGCCGGTATCAACGTGATCGACCGCTGCGACCGCTGCGGCGCGGCCGCGAAGGTCCGGGCGATGCTGGACGGCGGCGGCGAGCTGCTGTTCTGCGGCCACCACGCCCGGGCCCACGAGGACCGCCTGCGCCAGCTCTCGGTGGAGCTGCGCTCGGTCGGCTGACCGAACTCCCCGCCGTCGCGGCCCGTCGACCCGACGAGGCAGCGGCTCCCATCTCGCACCGGCCCACCGTCGACTCCTCGACGGTGGGCCGGTGTCGTGTCCGGACGGGGCTAAACGGGCACCGGTTCGTCGGGACCCCGGGAACCCACGGCGACAGCGCCGACCACGGCGAGGATTCCCACGCACTCCAGCGGGCCCGGCACCTGTCCCAGCACCACGAAGCCGATTACGGCCGCGGTGACCGGCAGCAACGCCAGCAGGATCGCGAACCGGGCCCGGCCCACCCGACGCAGCACGACCTGGTCCAGGGCATAGGGCAGCACGCTGCTGAGCACACCGACGCCCACCCCGAGCGCGAGCAGCCGAGGGTCGGTCCACACCGGGCCGGTGCCGAGCGCCAGCGGGGCCAGCACCACCGAGGCGACGCCGAAGCCGACCGCCAGGTCGTCCACCCCGTCGCCGCGCCCGGCCACCCGCTTGGCCAGCACTACGTAGCACGCCCAGGCCGCCGCGGCGGCCATCGCCCACAGCAGCCCCGCCGGGCTGCCCGTCCAGCGGGCGTCCGCGATCAGTGCCACCCCGGTGCCGGCCAGCAGCAGCGCCGCCCAGTCCCGGACGCCACGCGAGCTCAGCGCGGCCACGAGCACCGGACCGCAGAACTCGACGGCGACCGCGGTGCCCAGCGGCAGCCGAGCGACCGCCTCGTAGAACGCCACGTTCATCAGCGCGGTCACCAGCCCGAACGTGCCGGCCAGGACCAGCCGCCGGCCCCGCCAGGTCGCGCGTCCGGGCCGCCGCCAGGCCAGCAGTACGGCCGCCGCGCCGAGCAGTCGCAACCAGGCGACCGCCGCCGGACCGACGACCGCGAACAACCCGACGGCCAGGGACGCGCCGAGGTACATCGACGACCCGCCGACCACGAACAGCAGTGGGGCCGGGACACGGACAGGGCCCGGAGCCCCCCGGAAGGTCATGCCGTCATTCTCGATACCCGAGAAATCTCACCGCCGGCAGGCGGACGGACACCCTCAGTTGGTGCACATGCCCTATTGCCTGGTCGCGCGGTAGCCCGCATGATGCCCACATGCTCTCCAACACGCTCGAGTGTGACCGGCAGGAAAATAGAACGTGACGGGGGTCGCGTTCTGGCCGGGAACACATGCGGGGGTGCGCTGCGTCTGGAAGAGTGACGGAATCGCGCCAGCGGTGACGTCCCGCACGAGGGCACCGGACCCAGCCGGTGTCGGAGACGGAGGATGATTGCAATGCCAGGAACACTAGCCAGGCCCGCGCTCACCGCCGCCGATCGTTGTGACCGTTGCGGAGCCGCCGCGAAGACTCGAGCGGTCCTGCCGTCCGGGGGTGAGCTGCTCTTCTGCGGTCACCACGCCCGGGCTCACGAGACGAAGTTGCGCGAGCTCTCCGTCGAGCTCGTGATGGAGTCCTGACGCACCACCTAGTCGGCCGGCGGCTAGCCGTCCGTCTCCACACCTAGCACCGCGACGGGGCGGGGGCCTAACCGGGTTCCCGCCCCGTCGCGTACCCGGATACGGCGGCCACCAGCCGTCGGATGTCCTGGTCGTGGTTGTAGTGGTTGACCGAGGCCCGCACGGCTCCTCCCGAGTCCCGCAGGCCCAATGCGCCGGCGGCGGCCCAGGCATAGGCGTGGCCGTGCCAGACGTTGACCCCGGCCCGGTCCAGTGCCCGGGCCACCTCGCCCGGTGTCGCGCCCCGGATGCGGAACGTGGCGGTGGGCGTGCGGTGCTCGGCGTCCCAGCCCGGCAACAGCTCGACGCCGTCGATCTCCCGCAGGCCCGCCACCAGCGACGCGCCTAGTTCCCGCTCATGGGCCAGCGCGGCCGTCCGCGCGGCCACCAGGCGCGCCCGCCGATCGGTGGCGTCCGGGATCGCGGGACTCGCCGACCGATCCCCAGGACTCGCCGACCGGTTCGCGGGACTCGCCGACGGGTTGGCCAGGTGGTCGACCGCGGCGACCACTCCGGCCAGTGCCGGGAACGGATTGGTGCCGAGTTCGAACCGCGCCGGGCCGTCACCGGAGACCGGGCGCAGGTTGTCCGGGGCCAGTCCGGCGAGCAGCCCGGGCCGGGCCACCACCGCGGCCAGGTGTGGGCCGTACCACTTGTACGCGCTGCTCACGTACAGGTCGACACCCAGGGCCGCGACGTCGACCACCGCGTGCGGGCAGTGGTGCACGCCGTCGACGTAGCTCAGCGCGCCGGCATCCCGGGCCCGGGCGGTGATGACGGCCAGTTCCGGCATGCTGCCCAGCAGATTGGAAGCCGCGGTCACCGCGACCAGCCGGGTCCGGTCGGTGAGCAGCCCGGTGATGTGCTCGACCGGCACCGTTCCGCGCTCACGGTCCAGACGCGCGGTGCGCACCACCACCCCGGCCCGCTCGGCAGCCTGCACCCAGGGCCACAGGTTGGCCTCGTGGTCCAGTTCGGTGACCACGATCTCGTCCCTGGGACGCCAGCGGGCGGACAGTGCCGCGGCGAAGCGGTAGGTCAGCGCGGTCATGCTGGGCCCGAACACCACGTCCTCGGGGCGACCGCCAACCAGGTCGGCCACCGCCGCCCGGGCCCGTTCGACCAACTCACCGAGGCGCGCGCTGGCCGGGAACGTCGCGCCCTGGTTGCCCAGGCCGATTCGGTACACCGAGCTCACCGCGTCGATCACCCCGTCCGGCACCTGGGTGCCGGCCGCCCCGTCCAGCCACACCCGGCCGTCAGCCAGCGCCGGGTACCGCGCCCGCACCACCTGCACGTCGAACCTCACCGGATCGACCGTAGCCGCGCGGTCCGCCCGGGCGGATGCTGGCGCCCGGAGCGGGTTGGGTGTCCCATGGTGTCCCATGGTGGACGTGGCGAACGTGGTGGACGTGGTGGTCGTCGGGGTGGGACCGGTGCCCCCCGCACAAGTGGTCGCGGTGGCCCGGGACGGGGCGGCGGTGACGCTGGACGCCGGGGCGGAGACCGCGATCCACCAGGGCCGCGCGGTGATCGAGTCGCTGGCCGGCGACGCCCGCCCGCACTACGGCGTGTCCACCGGTTTCGGCGCACTGGCCACCCGGTACGTCCCCACCGAGCAGCGCGCCAGTTTGCAGCACAGCGTGGTCCGCTCGCACGCCGCCGGCTCCGGCCCCGAGGTGGAGCGTGAGGTGGTGCGGGCGCTGATGCTGCTGCGGCTGTCCACCCTGGCCACCGGGCGGACCGGGGTGCGGCTGGGCACCGCCCGGGCCTACGCCGCGCTGCTCAACGCCGGGCTGACCCCGATGGTCGCCGAGTACGGGTCCCTCGGTTGCTCGGGCGACCTGGCCCCGCTGGCGCACTGCGCGCTGGCGCTGATCGGCGAGGGCGAGGTTCGGGGCCCGGACGGAACGCGGATGCCGGCCGCGGCGGCGCTGGCGACGGCCGGCCTGACTCCGGTGACCCTGGCCGAGAAGGAGGGCCTGGCGCTGATCAACGGCACCGACGGGATGCTCGGCATGTTGGTGCTCGCGTGCCACGATCTGCGCCGGCTGCTCATCACCGCGGACGTGACAGCCGCGATGAGCGTCGAGGCGCTGCTGGGCACCGACGCGGTGTTCGCGGCCGACCTGCAGGCCTTGCGCCCGCACCCCGGCCAGGCCGACAGCGCGGCCAACCTGTGCGCCCTGCTCGCCGGTTCGGAGGTGATGGCCAGCCACCGCACCCCCTCCTGCACCAGGGTGCAGGACGCCTACTCGCTGCGCTGCGCCCCCCAGGTGCACGGGGCGGCCCGGGACACCCTCGGGCACGCCGAGACGGTGGCCGCCCGCGAGCTGGCCGCCGCGATCGACAACCCGGTGGTCACCCCGGACGGCCGGGTGGCCAGCAACGGCAACTTCCACGGCGCCCCGCTGGGCTACGCGTTGGACTTCCTGGCCATCGCGGTGGCCGACGTGGCATCGATCGCCGAGCGGCGCACCGACCGGTTCCTGGACGTCTCGCGCAGCCACGGCCTGCCGGCGTTCCTGGCCCACGAACCGGGCGTCGACTCCGGGCACATGATCGCCCAGTACACCCAGGCCGCGATCGTCGCCGAGCTCAAGCGCCTGGCGGTGCCCGCATCGGTGGACTCGATCCCGTCCAGCGCGATGCAGGAGGACCACGTCTCGATGGGCTGGGCGGCCGGCCGCAAGCTGCGCCGCGCGCTGGACGGGCTGACCCGGGTGCTCGCGATCGAGCTGCTCACCGCCGCCCGGGCGCTGGACCTGCGCCGGCCGTTGTCGCCGTCCCCCGCGATCGCGGCGGTGCGCAGCGGGCTGCGGACCGTCGTGCCCGGCCCGGGGCCGGACCGCCCGCTCGCGCCGGAGATCGACGCGGCGGTCGAGCAGGTGGCGGGAGGGGCGGTGCTGGACGCCGCGCGGTCGCTGCTCGGTGAGCTCCGGTAGCCCAGACCATCCGGAGGAGGCGACCATCCACTAGAGAGCGACCATCCACAGAGAGGCGACCACGATGGACGGTTTCCGCCCGGTGCGTGCCGCGCGCGGCACCGTGCTCACCGCCCGGTCCTGGCAGACCGAGGCGGCCCTACGGATGCTGATGAACAACCTCGACCCGCAGGTCGCCGAGCGGCCGGACGACCTGGTGGTCTACGGCGGCACCGGCCGCGCGGCCCGGGACTGGGCGTCGTTCGACGCGCTGGTGCGCACCCTGAGCACGCTGGCCGAGGACGAGACGATGCTGGTGCAGTCGGGTCGTCCGGTCGGCGTGCTGCGCACCCACGAGTGGGCACCGAGGGTGTTGATCGCCAACTCCAACCTGGTCGGTGACTGGGCGAACTGGCCGGAGTTCCGCCGGCTGGAGCGGCTGGGGCTGACGATGTACGGCCAGATGACCGCCGGCTCGTGGATCTACATCGGCACTCAGGGCATCCTGCAGGGAACCTACGAGACGTTCGCGGCGGTGGCCGCGGCCCGGTTCGGCGGCAGCCTGGCCGGCACCCTCACCCTCACCGCCGGGCTGGGCGGGATGGGCGGGGCGCAGCCGCTCGCGGTGACCATGAACGGCGGGGTGGCGCTGGTCGTGGAGGTCGACCCCGGGCGGGCCCGCCGACGGGTCGAGACCCGGTACCTGGACGAGGTGGCCGACGACCTCGACGACGCCGTGCGCCGGGTGGAGACCGCCCGGCGCGAGCGGCGCGCGCTGTCGGTGGGTCTGATCGGCAACGCCGCGCAGGTGCTGCCCGAGTTGCTGCGCCGCGGTGTCGAGGTGGACGTGGTCACCGACCAGACCAGCGCACACGACCCGTTGGCCTACCTACCCACAGGCGTGGCACTGGAGGACTGGCACGACTACGCCGAGCGCAAGCCCGACGAGTTCATCGACCGCGCGCGGGACTCGATGGCCGAGCACGTGGACGCGATGGTCGGTTTCCTCGACCGTGGCGCCGAGGTCTTCGACTACGGCAACTCGCTGCGCGGCGAGGCGAAGATCGGCGGCTGTGCCCGCGCGTTCGACTTCCCCGGGTTCGTCCCGGCCTACATCCGGCCGCTGTTCTGTGCGGGCAGGGGTCCGTTCCGCTGGGTGGCGCTGTCCGGCGACGAGCGCGACATCGCCGCCACCGACCGGGCCGTCCTCGAGTTGTTCCCGGAGAACGAGTCGCTGGCCCGGTGGATCCGGCTGGCCGGCGAGCGGGTGGCCTTCCAGGGTCTGCCGGCCCGGATCTGCTGGCTGGGCCACGGCGAGCGCGACCGCGCGGGGCTCCGGTTCAACGACATGGTCGCCTCGGGCGAGCTGTCCGCGCCGGTCGTCATCGGGCGCGACCACCTGGACGCCGGCTCGGTGGCCTCGCCCTACCGGGAGACCGAGGCGATGGCCGACGGTTCCGACGCCATCGCCGACTGGCCGCTGCTGAACGCCCTGGCCAACACGGCGTCGGGAGCCACCTGGGTGTCGATCCACCACGGTGGCGGGGTGGGCATGGGCCGCTCGATCCACGCCGGGCAGGTCACCGTGGCCGACGGCACCGCGCTGGCCCGGGCGAAGATCGAGCGGGTGCTCGCCAACGACCCGGCCACCGGGGTGCTCCGGCACGTCGACGCCGGCTACCCGGAGGCCATGGCGGCGGCGGTCGGCGGCGGGCTGCGGGTCCCGATGACGGAGGTCCCGTGAGTGGAGAGTGGCGCCCCGGCGATCACCTGCACCCACCGGGCGTGGTGATGGGACTGCTCGGCGCGATCGCCGACATCGGGCGGGACACCCGGCGGGGCGGCTGGTCGCGGCACGTGTTCACCCCCGCAGAGGCGCTGCTGCGGCAGTGGTTCGCCGAGGCCGCCGGCCGGCGTGGCCTGGACCCGCACACCGACCGCAACGGCAACATCTGGGCCTGGTGGGGCCGGCCGGGGCCGGGCGCGGTGGTCACCGGCAGCCACCTGGACTCGGTGCCCGGCGGCGGCGCGTTCGACGGGCCGCTCGGCGTGGTGGCCGCGTTGGAGGCGGTGGACCAGCTGCGCTCGGCCGGGTGGGAGCCGGCGCGGCCACTCGCGGTGGTGGTGTTCGCCGAGGAGGAGGGCGGCCGGTTCGGGGTGCCCTGCCTGGGCTCTCGGCTGCTGACCGGGGCGCAGGACCCGAACGCCGCCCGCCGGTTGACCGATGCCGACGGGATCACCCTGGCCGAGGCGGCGACGGCCGCCGGGCTGGACCCGGCGCGGATGGGTCGCGACGAGGACACGCTGGCCGACATCGGTTGCCTGGTGGAGCTGCACGTGGAGCAGGGCAGGACTCTGGACCGGCTGCCCGGCACCCCGGTGGTCGCGGTGGCCTCGTCGATCCTGTCCCACGGCCGGTGGCGGTTCACCGTGACCGGGCAGGGCAACCACGCGGGCAGCACCGAGCTGGCCGAACGCCGCGACCCCATGCTGCCGGCCGCCGCCGCGGTCCGGGCCGCGCGCAACGCGGTGCGTGACCGGCGGCACGCGCGAGCCACCATCGGCCGGCTGGTGCCCACCCCTGGCGGTACCAATGTGATCGCCTCGGCGGTGGACGTGTGGCTGGACGCCCGCGCGCCGGACCCGGGGGTGACCCGGGCGGTGGTCGATGAGGTGACCCGGGCGGTCCGGGCGGTGGCCTCGGACGAGGGTTGCGCGGTGGACGTGCGGGAGGAGTCCTGGAGCGACACCGTGCGGTTCGACGCGGGACTGCGGGACCGGCTCGCGGCGGTGCTCGGCCGGCCGGGCGGCGGGCCGGGCAGCGGGCCGGTGCCGGTGCTGCCCACCGGGGCCGGGCACGACGCCGGCATCCTGGCCGCCCGGGTGCCGACCGCGATGCTGTTCGTGCGCAACCCGACCGGGGTCAGCCACGCCCCCGACGAGCACGCCGAGCCGGCCGACTGCGCCGCCGGGTCCGTCGCGCTGGCCGCCGTGCTGCGCGAGCTGGCCGGATGACCGCCACCGGCCCGGAGGGGTCATCCGACGCCGGGCGGACGGCCACCCGCGCGGCGCCCGCCTCGGGCCGCTGGTTCGCCGCGCACGCGCTGCTGCCGGACGGGCCGGCGGCCGAAGTGCTGCTGGTGGCAAGGGACGGGGTCTGGGCCGAGGTCCGGCCCGACGCCGCGGCCGAAGACGCCACACGGCTGCCCGGGGTGGTGCTGCCCGGGCTGGCCAATGCGCACAGCCACGCCTTCCACCGGGCCCTGCGCGGGCGCACGCACGCCGGGGCCGGCGACTTCTGGACCTGGCGGGACAGCATGTACGCGGTCGCCGGGCGGCTGGACCCGGACTCCTACCTGGCCCTGGCCCGGGCCGCCTACGCCGAGATGGCGCTGGCCGGGGTGACGTGTGTCGGTGAGTTCCACTACCTGCACCACGCCCCGGGCGGCGCCCGCTACGCCGAGCCGAACGCGATGGCGGCCGCGCTCACCGAGGCCGCGGCCGACGCCGGCCTGCGGCTGACCCTGCTGGACACCTGCTACCTGGCCGCCGGGCTGGGCCCGGACGGCCCGTTGCCGGTCGAGGGGGTGCAGCGGCGGTTCTCCGACGGCTGCGCCGACGCCTGGGCCGACCGGGTCGCCGGCCTCGCCGACCTGCCGCACCGCCGGGTCGGGGTGGCCGCGCACTCGGTGCGGGCGGTGCCCCGGGAGGCGCTGCGCACGGTGGCCGAGGTGGCGGGCGGGCGGCCGCTGCACGTGCACCTGTCCGAGCAGCCGGGCGAGAACGACGCCTGCCTCGCCGCCCACGGCATCACCCCGACCGGACTGCTGGCCGCCGAGGGGCTGCTGGGAACAGCCACCACCGCAGTGCACGCCACCCACCTGAGCTGCGACGATGTGGCCGCCCTCGGCAGGGCCGGGGTGACCGCCTGCCTGTGCCCCACCACCGAGCGCGACCTGGCCGACGGCATCGGCCCGGCCCGGGCACTGGCCGACGCCGGGGCCCGGCTGGCCCTGGGCAGCGACCAGCACGCGGTGGTCGACCCGTTCGAGGAGGCCCGAGGGCTGGAGGCGCACGAGCGGCTGGCCTCGGGCAAGCGTGGCCGGTTCGCCCCGACCGAGCTGCTCGACGCGTCGACCAACCACGCCTGCCTGGGCTGGCCGGACGCCGGGCGGCTGGCCGTGGGCGCCCGCGCCGACCTGGTGGCGGTGCGCACCGACAGCGTCCGCACCGCCGGCGCCGACCCCGCGCAGGTGCTGTTCGCGGCCACCGCGTCCGACGTGCACACCGTGGTGGTGGACGGCCGGGAGGTGGTGCGCGGCGGGCGGCACCGGCTCGGCGACGTGGCGGCGCTGCTGGCCGCCGCGATCGAGCCGCTGTGGGCCGACCGGTGAGCGCCGCCCGAGCCAGGCGCGGCGGAGCCGTGCTGGTCACCGGTATCGCCGAGCTGGTCACCAACGACCCGGGGCACGGCGGCCGGCTCGGGCTGCTCGCCGACGCGGCTGTGGTGGTCCGCCGCGGCGAGGTGGTCTGGGTGGGCCCGGCCGCCCGGGCACCGGCCGCCGACCTCCGGGTGGACCTGGACGGGCGGGCGGTCGTCCCCGGGTTCGTCGACGCACACACCCACCTGGTGTTCGCCGGCGACCGCTCGGCCGAGTTCGCCGCCCGGATGGCCGGTGAGCGCTACGACGGCGGCGGGATCGCCGCCACGGTGGCCGCCACCCGGGAGGCGGACGACGCCACGCTGCGCGCACTGCTGGCCGCCCGGATGGCCGAGCTACGGGGCCAGGGCACCACCACCGTGGAGGTCAAGAGCGGCTACGGCCTGTCGGTGGCCGAGGAGGCCCGGCTGCTGCGGCTGGCCGCCGAGGTCACCTGCGAGACCACGTTCCTGGGTGCGCACGTGGTGCCCCGCGGGGTCGACCGCACGCAGTACCTGGATCTGGTCATAGGTCCGATGCTGGACGCCTGCGCCCCGCACGCCCGCTGGGTGGACGTGTTCTGCGAGCCGGCCAGCCCGCACGCCTTCGACGGCGACGAGGCCCGCGCGGTCCTGGAGGCCGGCGACCGCGCCGGTCTGGGGTTGCGGGTGCACGGCAACCAGCTCTCGCCCGGACCCGGTGTGGCCCTGGCCGTGGAGCTCGGCGCGGCCAGCGTGGACCACTGCACCCACCTCACCGACGCCGACGTGGACGCCCTCGGCGCCGGGCCCACCGTGGCCACGCTGCTGCCCGGGGTGGAGTTCAGCACCCGCTCGCCGTACCCGGACGCGCGGCGGCTGCTCGACGCGGGGGTGATCGTCGCGCTGGCCACCGACTGCAACCCCGGCACCTGCTACTCCAGCTCGATGCCGCTGGTAATCGCACTGGCGGTCCGGGAGATGGGCATGACCCCGGCCGAGGCCCTCTGGTCGGCCACCGCCGGGGGCGCGGCCGCGCTGCGCCGCGACGACATCGGGATGCTGGCCCCGGGCCGTCGGGCGGACCTGACGGTGCTCGACGCGCCGACCCACCTACACCTGGCCTACCGGCCGGGGGTCCCGATCGCCCGGGCCCTGCTCCTCTGATTCCGGCGGGAGTGGCTACCGCCAGGTGCGCAGGGCGGCGATCCTCGCCTCGAGCTGCTCGGCCGACGCCATCGCCGTCGGCGGGCCACCGCAGTCGCGGCGCAGGTCGCCGTGGATCATCCCGTGCGGCTTGCCGGTGCGGTGGTGGTGCAGCGCGACCAGGGTGTTCAGCTCCTTGCGCAGCCCGGTCAACCGCTGGTGCACCGAGGCCGGTCGCTCGCCGTGCCGAGGCATCGGTCCCGAGGCCGGACGTTCGACCACCGGCGCCACCGGGGCACCCGAGGCCGCGCGGACGTCCAGCTGGCGGTCCTGCCGCTGGCGCAGCAGCGCCCGCACCTGCTCGGGTTCCAGCAGCCCGGGCAGCCCCAGGTAGTCCTGCTCCTCGTCGGTGCCGGCGAACGCGGCGGTGCCGAACGAAGAACCGTCGAAGATCACCTGGTCCAGCTCGGCGTCCGCGCCGAGCGAGGTGAACGCCTTCTCGTCCTCGCCGGGTTCGTCGCGCTGGGCCTGCGCGGCGGCCAGCAGCTCGTCGTCCCAGCCGTCCTTCTCCCGGTGCGGCTTGCCGAGCACGTGGTCGCGCTGCGCCTCCAGCGCGCTGGCCAGCTCCAGCAGCGTCGGCACGCTGGGCAGGAAGACGCTTGCCGTCTCCCCCGGCCGGCGGGCCCGGACGAAGCGGCCGATCGCCTGGGCGAAGAACAGCGGCGTCGAGGCGCTGGTGGCGTACACCCCCACCGCCAGCCGGGGCACGTCCACTCCCTCACTGACCATCCGCACCGCCACCAGCCAGCGCTCGTTCGACGCGGCGAAGGCGTCGATCCGGGCGGAGCCGCCGGTCTCGTCGGAGAGCACCAGCACCGGCGCGGTGCCGGTCAGCTCGCGCAGCAGCCCGGCGTAGGCCCGGGCGGTGGTCTGGTCGGTGGCGATCAGCAGGCCTCCGGCGTCGGGCATCCCGCCGGCCCGCAGCTGTGACAGCCGGGTGTCCGCGGCGGCCAGCACCGAGGAGATCCACTCCCCGCCGGGGTCCAGCGCGGTCCGCCAGGCCCGGGCGGTCTGCTCGGCGGTCAGCGGCTCACCCAACCGGGCGGTGAACTCCTCCCCCGCGCTGGTGCGCCAGCTGGCCTGCCCGGAGTAGGCCAGGAACACCACCGGCCGCACCACGCCGTCGGCCAGCGCGTCGGAGTAGCCGTAGGCGTGGTCCGCGCGGCTGCGCAACAGGCCCTCGGCATCCGGTTCGTAGGTGACGAACGGGATCGGGTTGTCGTCACTGCGGAACGGCGTCCCGGTCAGCGCGAGCCGGCGCACCGCCGGCTCGAACGCCTCCCGGGTGGCCTCACCCCACGAACGGGCGTCGCCGGCATGGTGGATCTCGTCGAGGATCACGCACGTGCGGCGGGTCTCGGTGCGGGCGCGGTGCAGCACCGGATGCGCGGCCACCTGGGCGTAGGTGAGAACCGTGCCCTGATAGTCGCTGGAGGTGGCGCCGCTGGTGTTGCGGAACTCCGGGTCCAGCGCGATCCCGACCCGCTGCGCCGCGGCGGCCCACTGGTATTTCAGGTGCTCGGTCGGGGTCACCACGGTGACCGCGTTGACCACCCGCTCGCTGAGCAGTTCGGTGGCCACCCGCAGCCCGAAGGTGGTCTTCCCCGCACCCGGGGTGGCCGCCACCAGGAAGTCCCTCGGCCGGCCGCTGAGGTAGCGGGCCAGTGCCCGGCGCTGCCAACCACGCAGGGTGGGACGGTCCGTTCCGGACACGCGACTCCTCTCGGCCGACAACTGCTGGGAAGGGCCCGCCGGCGCGACGCCGGTCCGTCTGCCACCCCGGTGGCGCGCCACCCGCGGCGGGTTGGCGATATGCCGCGCGGTCACGTCGACCCGGGGAGCGAGGGCCGGGCACGAGTCTAGTTCCGCCCGGGGCGCCACCCACTCCGGTACCCGGGCGGCGCGTTCGGCAGGTCCGCGTCGAGGAATCCGCGCCGGTGGCGCAGACTGGCACGCGATGAGGACCCAGGAGAACACCGAGGGCGGGCCTGGCGCGGAGCCGATCGCCGGCTCGGCCGGTCGCCGGCTGTTCGTGCGCACGGTGTCGAAGTCCTGGGACGACGGGATCTTCTCGATGGCCGCCCAGGCCGCCTACTGGGTGACGCTGTCGCTGCCGCCGCTGCTGCTGGGCCTGCTCGGCAGCATGGGCTACGTGGCCAACTGGTTCGGCACGGAGAGCCTGGTCACCGTGCAACGCAACATCATCCGCTTCGCCGGCACCGTGTTCGACCAGGACATCGTGGCGCAGTTCATCGCGCCCACAGTGGCCGACATCCTCAACCGCGGCCGGCCGGACATCATCTCGATCGGCTTCCCGCTCGCCCTGTTCGCCGGCTCGTCCGCACTGAGCTCGCTGATCGACTCGATCACCTTCGCGCACGAGCAGTACAGCGTCCGCCACCCGGTCTGGCAGCGCATCTTCGCCCTGCTGTTCTACCTCGGTGCGCTGGTCGGCGCCGTCCTGACGTTCCCGCTGCTGGCTCTGGGTCCGGAACTGCTCAACCGGGTGCTGCCCGACTCCTGGACGCCGACCGTGCTGAACACGATCAACACCTTCTACTACCCGGTCGTCGGGCTGGTGATCGTGCTCGGCCTCACCACGCTCTACAAGGCGGCGCTGCCGAACAGCCTGCCTTGGCGGCGGCTGCTGCCCGGCGCCGTACTGGCGATGCTGGTGTTCTTCGTCTCGGCGGCCGCGCTGCGGTTCTACATCGCCTCGATCGGCAGCACCGGCTACACCTACGGCGCGTTGGCCACCCCGATCGCGTTCCTGCTGTTCGCGTTCCTGATCGGGTTCGCCACCGTCCTCGGAGCGCAGCTGAACAACGCCATCCAGGAGATCTGGCCGGTCCACCCCAGCCAGCGGCGCCACCGGATCACCCGGCTCCTCGGCCTGCGCCAACTGGCACTGGCGCTGGGCATCGCCCGGGGGCACGCTCCGGCCGGACCGGGTCGCCCGGCCGGACCGGGTCGACCGGCCGGACCCGGCGCCGTTGTGGCCGGACCCGACGACAACGGCGCCGCGGGGCCGAACGGTCTCCCGGCGCAACCCGGCGGCGGCGAGCCGCCCGGGTCCGCCACCGCGGACGGCACTTCGGGCACCGCGTCAGGGGTCGCGGGACGCCGCCCGCACGGCCGTCCGCCGCGGTTGCCCGGCGGAGCCAAGCACGGCTGAGGCCGACTCTGTTCTTTCGACGCTGGCCACGGCGGCGTCAGGCGCCCGGCACCCCATTCGTCCACTTAAGTTGACCACTCGGCGCTGCCCCCTGCAGCAGCTCGATCGCCTCGCCGATCACGCCGGCAACGGCGCCGGTACGCCCATCTTGTGCAGCTCGGGCACCACCTGTTCCCCGAACAGCCGCAGGCTGGCCCGCACCCGGTCGAAGGGCAGCCCGGCGAACGACGGCGCGATGCTCGGGTCGAAGTCCCCGAGCACGTCGATCCGGTGCCGGTACTTCTCGATGATCTGCTCGGGCGTGCCCCAGATCTGGGTGTCGGCGTACCCCGCGGCGGCCGCCTCCAGGCCGGCCTCGCGGATCATGTCCGCGCCTACCTGGTAGGCCTCGTAGCCCTTGGTGCCGCGCCAGTGCGAGCCCGCGAAGTCGTAGTGCTTCACCACCGACAGGAAGTAGCGGCTCAGGTACTCGCGCGCGGTCGACTCGGCCACGTCCGGATCCTCGTGGCAGTACACGAAGTCCTGGGTCAGGATCGGGCCCGGCTCCTCGTGGTGGATCTCCCGGTAGATGTCCCGGTAGCGGTTCATCGCCTCGGCGTGCCGCTCGGCCGGGTACTGGATGAAGCTCATCATCCGCGCCCCGATGGCGGCCACCGCCGGCACCGAGTCCGGCGACATCGCCACCCCGTAGAGCCGGTCGCGCCAGTCCCGCTCGCGGCTCGGTCCGGGCCGCACCTCGACCCGCGGCTGACCGTAGATCGGGCCGTCGTTCTCGACGTACCCGCTGTTCAGGCCGCGAATGATCATCGCGGCGGCCTCGTCGAACCGCTGCCGCGACTCGTTCATGTCCTGGCGGAAGCCCTCGTACTCCAGCTTCGCCAGCCCGCGGCCCATCCCGAACAGCATCCGCCCGCCGCACAGGTGATCGAGCATGATGACCTTCTCGACGACCCGCAACGGGTCGTGCCAGGGCAGGATGACCGCCCCGGTGCCCAGCTTGATGGTGCTCGTGCGGCCGGCCAGGTAGGACATCAGCTGCAGGTTGTCCGGGCACATGGAGTAGTCGTCGAAGTGGTGCTCGGCGGCCCACACCGAGTCGAAGCCACACTCCTCGGCGAGTACGCCCAGCTCGGTCTCCTGGACGAACATCTCGCCGTCGGACATGCCCTCGTGCCAGTTCTGGTACACCAGTAGTACGCCGACCTGCATATCCGCCCTCTCGCGTGCCGATGAGCCGTGCTCTCGTGCCGATGAACCGTGGTCGCTATGGAGCCACGAAGGTTGCCCGGGTGTGCTCGGTGTCCAGGTACTCGCGCACCGCGTGGATCTTCCCGTCCCGCACGACGAACAGGAAGTGGTAGAGGTTCCGGTAGACCCGGCCGTTGGTGAGCTCGCTGTAGGACTCGGTCTCCACGGCGACCCGCTCACCCTGCACCGTCCAGGCCACCGGCTCGAGGCTGATCGCGCCGGTCCGGGTGGCGGCGGACAGGTTCGCCAGCATCTCGCCGAACGCCGCCTTGTCCTTCGTTCCGGAGACCCCGTCGATGGTCCCGCCGACCCACCAGGTCGCGTCGTCGGCGAGGTAGGACAGGATCTTGTCGACGTCACCGCCGCCGAACGTCGTCATGAACTCGGTGACGAGTTGCCGGTTGTCGTTCTCGACACTCATGTCGGACATCGTCGTCTCGACCGCGTGCGTCGAGGTAGCGCTCAACTCGGTATCACCGGATACCGGTTTCGTCTCGCCGCCATGACTCAGCCGGACGTGACCGCGCCGGGCACCAGGTCGATGGATCGGTGCGAAACCTCGCGGGCGCACCGGGCGAACTCCCGGGCGTGCGCGCAGGACCCCCGCCGGAGATACCCGACCGCCACATCCGAGGGGGGCACGTCGGTCAGCGGTATCGCGCGCAGCAGAGGGGACGTCATGCCCAGCCGCCACGCGCTCGCCGCCACCGGCATCACCACCGGCTCGCAGAGCAGGCTCAGCTGGATCTCCAGCAGCGACACCGCCGGATCCGCGTACGGTCGCGGCGGCGGACCACCGCGGGACTCGTTGAGCTGCCAGAACTCGCGAAACGGCGCGGGTGTGCGGACCATCTCGATCATCGGGTAGTCCAGGACGTCGGCCACCGCGAGGCTGTCTGCGTCCGCCACCGGATGCTCGGCCGAACAGCACAGCAGCCTCGGCTCGGTGAACAGGGCCTCGGTCTCGATGCGCTCGTCCAGGCAGGGCCCCCTGATGATCGCCACGTCCACCGCGCCGGTGGCCAGGGACTCGAACTGGACGTCGAACGGCAGCTCCCGCACCTGCAGCACGACCTCGGGGTGCCGGCGCTGGAAGGTGCTGATGATCGGCCAGGTGAGCTCCGCCGCCGCGACCAGGCCCGCCATCAAACCCACCCGCAGCGGATACCGCTCGGTTCGCGCGACCCTGCGCACCGACTCCACTGCCGAGTCGACCCGGGCCAGGATGTCGCGGGCGTGCTCGAGCAGCGCGGTGCCGGCCTCGGTCAGCTGCACGCCGCGCGACGAGCGGATCAGCAGCGCACCGCCCGCCTCCCGCTCGAGTCTGCGCAGCGTCTGCGAGACCGGAGGCTGCGCCATCTGTAGCCGGCGGGCGCCGGCGTGGATGCTGCCCTCCTCGGCCACGGCCACGAACAGCCGCAGGTGCCGCACGTCCACGCTGCTCGCCTCCCCGCTCGGCCGCGTCGCCGGGTGAGCTCACCGAGCGACGTACCCCCACCCATGTAGCCCACATCACATTATCCTCCATGGCCGGGCCTGGGGTCTCACGTCCACGCAATCGACCACGACCACGATGTACGCCGCCGCCGACGGCCGCTCGCCCTCGGGCGTCCGAAGCGCCTACCGGGCGGCCGGTGGTGCGGTCCGCAGCGTCCCGCCCGCGACGATCCGGTTCGGATCGGAGATCCCGGAGTTCCACCCAAGCAGCGTCGGCACGTCCACCCCGAGCTCACCGGCCACTCCGGAAAGCGTGTGCCCCGGCCGGATCGTCCGCACCCCGACGGGCCTCCGGTTGATCCGCAACTCCTGCCCGGCCCGAACCCGGTCCGGAAGTTCGATGGCGTTGTCGGCGGCCAGTTGTTCGATGGGCACGTCGTAACGCAGAGCGACCGAGCTCAGGGTGTCCCCGCCACGAGCCGGTACCCCGACCCACCCGCCGCCTGCCCGGCCGGAGCGGGCACGGACGGCGGCCCGGCCAGCTCCGGCGCAGCGGCCGCATTCGGCGGCGCGGCCACGCTCGGCGCGGCGGCCATGCTGGGCCCCGGGGCCACGTCAGGCGCGGGGGCCACGCTCGGCCCGGGAGCCACGTCGGGCGAGGGGGCCACGCTCGGCCCGGGAGCCACGTAGGGCGCGGGGACCACCTCCGACGCGGCGGCCACGCTCGGCCCGGGAGCCACGTCGGACGCGGCGGCCACGCTCGGCCCGGGGGCCACGTCAGGCGCGGGGGCCGCATTCGGCGGCGCGGCCACGCTCGGCGCACCCACGGATGGCGCGGCCACGGACGGTCGGCGCAGCTGCCTCCGGCGCCGGCACGGCCGCGTCCGGCCGGGCTCCCGCATTCCGCGGTGGGTCGGCCGGCGGCGCCTGCCGCGCGCCCGCGAGATCCCTATCTTCCGGATCGGCGGTTCTGCGGTCGCCACCGGATGTGCGACCGGCAGGTGTGGGTCCGGCTGAGACACTCGGGTTGGGTGTCACCGGCAGGGCCGGCGCCGGAATCCCGCCCACCGCCGACGCGTTCTGCCGGGCGATGGTGTCGACCACCAGAACGGCACCGACCACGACCCCGACCGCCAGCGACGAGACGATCAGCGGAGTCCGGAGTAAGTCGGTGACGTGCACGCGATCCCGACCCGGCGGCGACTCCTCGGCGTTCCGCGGCGGCCGCGCACGCCACCACGGGTGCCCGCGCAAAGGCCGGCGCGAAAGGCAGTTCCCAGAGAGCCAAGAAGGACCGCGGCGACGAGTCGACGAAGTCGGCTCGCGGCGACCGGTAGCGGAGCAAGTCCGAGACGAAGAAGGACGGCCACCGTAAGCACCGGCTCGAAAGGCGCGGTACCAAGATGAACTCGGCCAGAAAGGACGGTGGCTCGGTCACAGTTGTCGCCGGCGATACGCTCAGCAAGATAGCCGAGGACAACAACATCGCGGGCGGTTGGCGCGCGCTGTACGAATCGAACAAGGCCACGCTGGCCGATCCGAACCGAATCCGTCCCGGTCAGCGACTCACGCTCAGCCGATAGGCCGGCCGTGTCGGCCAACGGTGCATCGGCCAACGGCCACCGGGGCGGCCAGCGGCCACTCGCGCGGCCACCGGTCGCCGGCCGCGGCCGGCGGCCACCAATCACCGGCCGGGTGATCCGTGGCCGCCGGGCGGCTGTTGTGGCCGGTCGCTGCCGGTCCCGGCCGGACACCTCGGCCGCTCGCGCCCGACGAAGCCGGTGCCGAGGCCGCTGCCGCCGGCGCCGGCGGGCGGTGCCGCCGGTGCCGCCGGCGGCCGGTAACCGCTGTGCCACCTGGCCTGGCGGCGGCGACCGGTCGGCCGGCTGCTCCACCGGCTGACGACACCCCCGCACCGGTCCACACCACGACGCTTCGTCACTCGCCGTCACCACAGCCGGCTGCCAGGCTTGTGTTCGACTCCGCGGAACCGAGGGGGCGGAGCGTGGCGGATCACTCGGTCAGGCTGCGACCGGCCGCCCCGCGCGCCCCGGCCGCCGCGCACGGCCCGGCGTCGGCGAAGGCGGATGGAGGAGCGAGTCGAGGGTCTCCCGGATCCCGGTCAGCGCGACGACCAGGCGGTCCTCGTCGTCTACTGCGCCGGCGCAGTACCGGGCCAGACAGGCCCAGGCTGGGCCGCCCCTGGCCGAGCCGGTGCATACCGAGCCGTTCCCCACCGAGCCGTCCCGGGACAACCCTGCGACCGCCGTGGCCGCGCTGGTGGTGAGCCGTTCCGCGGCGGGTGCGGCGGCGCGGCGGCCGAGATCCTCCACGGTGCAGGTATGGGTGTGCAGGCGGTTGAGGGTGCGCAGATCGGTCAGCTCGGCGAGCGGATCCAGCCGCCGGCGCAGTTCCCAGGCCAGCCGGTGCAGCGGCAGCCGACCGGTGAGGTAGTGGTCGATGGTGCTGTGCAGTCCGTCTGTGACGAACCTGAGCAGGGTCTGCTGATGAGAGCTCATGGCGGTTTCCCGAAAGCTGCGGGTCGCTCCGACAATGCGGACATGACCAGGACAAATGGGGGCCTGTTCCTGATCTCCGTGGCATCGTCACACCGAGACCTGCGGTGCCGACCAGAACGGTGGACGCGGACACACCGAGCCGTCGAGCTCTCTGATCGTAGCGAGCCGCCGCTTGCAAGGTCAACCCGGCCCGGCATGGTGCCGCCGGCGACGGCGCCAGTGCCGCCGCCGGGCGACCAGCCGACGAGTGAACGATCGGTGTACCGGCTTGACTGCCCGCCGCCGCCCACCTAATGTCTGGGGCGAGCAGTTGATCGGCACGCTGTGTTTCGCGCCCCGATCACCTTCCTCCCGTGTGGTGTTGACCGCGGCCAGGTTGCTCGTCTGATTCCCCTTGGCTTGCGCGGCGAGACCGTCCCAGCAGTTCCGGACCGGTCGCCCTGAACCCACGGAGACGTGAACCCCGATGTCCGAGCACCATTCCCGCGCCGCACAGCGCGTGTCCGGAGGCCTGCGGGCCGCCGCGACGCGTCTGCTGTGCTGGGCGCTGGGGCTGTGCGGCGGACTGGTCATGCTCTGGTTCGTGGGCGGCATGCTCGCACCGTCGGCCGCGACGAGCATCACCGTGGTGCCGGTCAGCATGAACCGCGAACTCAACCCGCAGAACCTGGCGTCGGGCAGCCCGACCAAGAAGCGACGCGGCGGCGACAGCGACAGCGGTGGCCGCTCCGACAGCGACAGCGACAGCGGCCGACGCTCCCGCAGCGAAGACGACGACGACCGCGGCCGACGCTCTCGCAGCGGAGATGACGACAACGACCGCGAATCCCGGCGGGTGGTGCGCTTCCGCGGTGACGACGACGACGGTGACGAGGACCGCGAACGCCGCCAGGTCCGGGGTAACCGCCAGACGAAGGAGCGCGAAGAGCGCATCGAGCGTCGAGGCGAGCGCCGGCAGGCTCAGCGCGAAGAGCGCACCGAGCGCCGGCAGGCCCAGCGCGACGAGCAGACCGAACGCCGGCAGCAGCTGCGGCGGATCCTGGACTCGCGCGGCGGCCGCTCGGGGAACTCGGACGGCTCGAGCAGCGACGACGGCCAGGATCGGCGGGTGCTCTTCAAGCGCGTGGAACGCTCCGGCTCCGGCGATGGCAACGGCTCCGGCAAACGCGGGGCCGACGGCGACGACGACCGGGCGGGGGGCGAGACGCAGCGGCTGCGCGACCGGGTCCGCCAGCTCACCGGCCGGGACGTCGCGTGGGTCCGGTTCGCCGATCCCGACCGGCCCTCCGGCTCGCAGACCTCCACCCGCGGCGAGCGCACCGGCACCGAGCGCACCGGCACCGAAAACATCCGCTCCGAACGGGACTCGGCCGACCAGGACGGCGGGCCCTCGGCCCAGATCCGCGATGCGATCCGGCGGGGACCCCGCACGGCCCAGGCAGACCGGGGCGACCGCGCCGGCCGATCCGGTGGGGACGGGTTCCGCAACCTCGACCCGAGAGGCCGCGAGAACGGCCGCCCGACGTTCACCTACGCCGACCAGGCCCGCGACCTCGACCCCAGGAGCCGCGAGAACGGCGGCCCGGGGTTCGGCTTCGCCGATGACAGCGGCGAGGAGCGAGGTCCAGCGGAACGCCCCGGCCGGGCATCGCCGGAGACGTTCACCGGGGACCGGCCGCCGGACGACGGCGGCGCCTGGGCGACCCACCCGGTCCTGCGCACCGACCAGGACGGCAACCGGCTGCCCCAGGTATGGAGCAGACTCCCCGACGATCGCCAGCGCGGGTTCCGGGCCGACCGGTCCGGAACGGGCGACTCCGAGCTGATGGAGTCGATGAGGTCCGGCCGCGACAGCCAGGACGACGGCGAGCCCAACCGTCTCGGGCGCCCCCGCCTCGGCGCCACCCCGAGCCGCTACTCCGAACTGGCCTCTGACATCGCCGTCCAACGCATGCGAGCCGGCGGGGAAGGCGAATCGGACGCCGAACTCGACCGGCTCGAGGATCGGCTGAGCGGTTCCGACGGTGACCGCGTCGGCCGCCCAGCCGGTCTGCGAACCACCGGGAATCAGGACCTGGACCTGGAGACCCGGCGAGCCGACTCCCGTGGCATGCGGGACTTGATGCGGGCCGCCCGCCAGCAGCGCCCCCGCGACGACCAGCGTTCCCTCGACGACCAGCGCTCCGGCCGGCGGGGCGACACCGGTGACGGGCTGAGCCGGTACGTCCGTGACTCCGTCGCCGACACCGTCCGACGGCTGCCGAAGCGGCTGAGCAGCTTCGCCGAGGGCGGCGCCGCGCGGGCCGTCGCCGACGAGGTGCTCGGCGGCGAAGGCGACCGCCCGAAAAGCCTCCGCGACGTCCCCCGCTACCTGACCGGCGCGCTCGACAACGCCACCGACACCGCCTCCGACGCGATCGTCGGGGCCGCCGATGCGGTGGGCGAGGCGATGAACATCGCGGACACAACCCGCCGCGCGCTGCGAGGCTCCGACCGCGATCCCCGCGACGTCGGCGGCATGCTCGACGCGATCGGCGGCGAGGCACTGTCCTCCCGCCGCTCCGGCCGGGGGGTCGACCGGGACGACGGAGAGTTCGCCGGCACCTCGCAGTACCCCCGGGGCCGCGGCGCCGCCCTTGCCCTCGGCGGCCGAAACGGGCATGTCGACCTGATCGGCGACCGCGGCGGGCTCGCCGACCTCACCGGCGACCGTGGCGGCCGGAGCAACCTCGCCGACCTGATCGGCGATCGTGGCGGCCGAGGCGCGCTCAGCGGGCTGGACGGGCTGATCGGTACGGCCGACCGCGACGACGAGCGCGACGGCCTGCGCGGCATGCTGGACGCGGTCCGCGGCGGCGACGGCGCCGGCCTGCGTGAGCTGGCCGACCTCGGCCGGATGAACTCCAACGGGGGCTTCGTGCCGTCGGTCAGCAAGGGCCTGGCGACCCGGCTGCGCGGCCCACCGGCGCGCGACGGCGACCTCAGCGAACTTCGCTCCACTGTCGGAACCCTGTACGACTCCATGCGCCGCGGCTTCGACGTCGACGACATGGGTGGGTCGCTGCGAGTGCACCCCGCCCTCCTGCGCGACGGCGAGCTCGGCGACCTGATCGACTCCGCGCGGAGCATGCGCGGTGGCAAGCTCGGCAAGCGGCTGGGCGGCGCGTTCGGCGGCCGGTTGGGCGAGCTGATCGACGACGCCCGGGACATCGCCGAGTCCGGCGACCTGCGCGGCCTGGGCGGCTTGCTGCGGTCGGCCGGGAGGTCCGGCCGCGACCTGCGCGGCCTCAGCCGCGGTGACCTGAGCGGCCTGCGCGGCCTCAGCGGCCTCAGCCGCGACGATCTGCGCGGCACGAGCGCCGACGACCTGCGCGGCCTCGGCTCGATGCGCGGCCTCGCCTCCGGCCCCTTCGACTCCGACACTATGGTCGACGGCTACCCGACCTTCTCGAACGCCGACTACTCCAGCGACGGCATGAGCGGCGGCTCCCGCGCCCGCATGCTCCCCAACGGCGACATGGCCGTCCCCACCGCCGACGGCGACGTCTTGACCCTGACTCCGGAGAAGCTCGACCGCCGCCGGGACAACGCTTACGTCTCCCCCGACCTCGACAAGGGCCGCTTCCTCATCCACGCCCAGAACGAGGACGCGCCCACCTCCTACGACTTCCAACTGGGCCTGCCCGAGGGCAGCTCCGCCGAGATGCGCCGCGACGGCGGGGTGGACATCGTCAACGCCGACGGTGAGCGCACCCAACGCATCGAGACCCCGTGGGCCAAGGACGCCAATGGGCGCGAGCTGCCCACCGCGTTCGAGCTCAATGGCGACACGCTGACCCAGAAGGTCGCAATGGACGAGGACACGGCCTATCCCGTCCTCGCTGACCCGGCCACCGCGCTGACGCCCGCGCAGAAGGCCGAGAACGCGAGACAGGCCAAAGCAAATCCGCACCTCAACCCGCCCGGCGGCAAGAAGCCCATGCCGGCCGCGAAGCCGCTCACCCCCGCGGAAACGGCCGCTTGGAAGAAGATCGCCGATCAGGCGGAAGCCAACACCGCCGCTCCCGCCGCGGGACCAGCAGCCCCGGCGAAATCTTACGAGACCGGCGCCGAGAAGATGGCGATCAAGAACGGCACCGGCACTCCGCGGCCCCAACCCGCCGCCGCGCCCAACCCGGCACCCAAGCCCAACCCGGCACCCAAGCCCAACCCGGCACCCAAGCCCAACCCGGCGCCCAAGCCCAACCCGGCGCCCAAGCCCAAGCCCAAGCCGGCACCCAAGCCCAAGCCCAAGCCGGCACCCAAGCCCAACCCGGCACCCAAGCCAATTGACCCGGAGGACAACAAGAGTCGCGATGGCGCGGACACGGACAACGACACCCCGACCGTCCGCGCCGTCAGCAATCCCACCCAGGACGCTGACACCCCGCGCGAGCCTGCCAAGAAGAAAGCCAAGAAGGTCGAGCCCGGCAAGCCGATCAAGACCCCCAAGAACCTGCGCCACAACGCCACCACCACCGACGAGGACTGGAAGAACGTCCGCGAAGGCAAGGGCCTGTCCCCCGAGCGCACACTCGAACTGCGCCGGTCCGCCGAATCGGGCACCGCCTACCGCAAGGCGCTCCGCGCCGGCCAAACCCCCGCCGAGGCCCGGGCCGCCGCCGACAACGCCGGCAAACGCATCACCCCCACCACCGTCGCCCGACAGGACCGCGTCACCGAGGCCGGCAACACCGCCTTCCGCAACACCCTGCGCGACACCAAGAACATCAAGCAGGCCACCACCGAAGCCACCAAGGCCAAAGCCCAGGAGACCGCCAACCAGCAACCCCTGCCCGGGCCCGGCGACCGAGGTGAGCCGAAGCCGTTCGGCCAGGGTCGTCCCACGGGCGGCGGCCCGGCTCGCGAGGAGCCGTCGGTTCCCGAGGTGGTGCCCGGCCGTCCGATTGAGGCCCCGGACGACCTGCCGTTCCGCGACGACACCCCGGTCCGCGACCCCGACGGCAGCCTCAGTGACGACTGGGACAAGGTTTTCGACGACGACCCGAACACCACCCTGTCCCTGGAGCGCCAGCGACAGCTGCGGCAGGAAGCGGCCGCGGGGACCGCCTATCGGGAGGCCCGCCGCGACGGGATGACCCACGACCAAGCCATCGAAGCCGCGCAGCGCGCCGGAGACGCCCTCGCGGTCGACGACAACCCTGGGACGCCCGACCCCGTGGTTCAGCAGAACGAGGTGGCCGAGAGCGGCCGGGAGGCCTGGCGGGAGGCGGCGGCGGACGAGCGCGGTCTCGACGGTGTCCTCACCGCCAGCCGGGAGGCACAGGCCGAGACCGCTGCCGAACAGGCCGAGCGCGAACGCGACGCGGCCGGCCCCCAGCTGCTCGACTCCCGCGACGAGCACAACCTGCTCAGGGAGTACCAGGCCGAGACCGGCCAGGACGGTCCGAACTTCACCGGCTGGCACCACGGCGACCAGGTCGAGGAGGCCGGCAAGGACGCCCGCGAGCACGCCGAGCGCCTCGGGCTGCCCGCCAACGTCACCGACCTCACCGAGCGGGCCGGCCAGGACCGGCAGATCGGCGAGTACGTCTTCCCGGACGGGCGGCCGGCCGAGGGCACCGTGGGCGGCTCCGTCGAGGTCGACGGCTACTACGCCGGCGCCGGCCAGGCCGACGACGGCCACGGCCGCACGGACTTCGACGCTTGCGGCGGCTTCAGCGGCCCGTGCGAGTTCCAGGCGACCGACGGCGACGAGCGGGTCGGCAGCGACCTGCGCGACCCCGAACGCCCGGTGGTCCGCGCCGAGGTGCGCGGCGACGACGGCAAGCCGGAGGTGGCCGCCGAGACGCCGTTCGCCTCGCCCGACACTCCTCGCCCCGCCCCGGCCCGGGACAACACCGACGCGGGCAACGTCTATCCCCGCCACGACGCCGCGACTCCCCCGCCGGGCCAGGTCAGCGTCGACCACGACGAGGAGACCGGCGCCCTCGACGCCCGCTACGGCGGCCAGGGACGAGCCTTCGACCAGGACGGCCGCGAGGTCGAGACGAACAACGGTGGTTACCTCACCGAGGACGGTGACGCCACGACCCCGGTGGTGATCGGCGGCGGCGGCGCTGGCCGCGCCCGGGAAAGCGACGGCGGAGTGGCCACTTTCGGCGGAGACGGGCCAGGCCACACCGACGGCACCTTCACCCTCACCGACGGCGAGGACGTCAATCCCGACGACCCGCAGGACTCCAAGAACACCCTGCGGGTGAACTGTGCCGAAGGCGCGGGCGCGCACTGCGGTGGCGACTACACCACCCCCGAGGGCAAGACTCTCTCCGGTGAGGACCGCGGCAATGGCGCCGGCGTCGAGCTGGAGCACAACCCGAACACCGGTGGCTACCGCGCGACGTACCGGCAGAACGGCTGGGTGACCGACCCCGACGGCCGCCGGGTGGACACCAACCTTTCTGGCTTCATCTCCCGGGACAACGCCGACTCGGACACCGTGTTGCGCGGCGGCGGCCTCGGCACGCTGCGCGACGAGCACGGCTCAGTCGCCGAGGTGCGAGGCCACGGCTTGCACGGCATGTTCGGCACCACCACGCTGACCGACCTCCGGGGCGACGCGCCGAGCATCCTGGACACCGACGGCGGCATCACCCGCTGGAGCGTGACCACCCCGGTGCCCTGGCGCGACGGCAACGACCGCATCTGGAGCGAGGCCGGCGATATCGGCGAGCCGATCTCGCTGCGCGGTGCCGACGGAACCCCAGCTCGGGTGAACAACTGCCTGGGCTGCTACGTCACTACCGCGGAGGGTGACCTGTTCGAGCCGCCGACGCCCCCGCCGGCCCTTGCCGACCAACCCCGCGGTTTGGACGACGAACCGATCCCCATGCTCATTCCCGCCGACCGCCCGCCAGCACCGGGCGCGCCCGAGCAGCACACGTTGAGCTTTGTCGGCCGGGACATGGGTGGGCTGGGCGGCTACCTGCGGGTCGACAACGCACAGAACAGGCCCGAGCCGCTGTACCGGACGCGCGAGGGCGTCGAAGTCGTCTGCCAGGCCGCGACCTGCGACCAGATCACCGAGCGGATGCCGACCGTCGAGGGTCTGGGCGGCAGCACCGAGTGCACGTCGGCCACCGGCGGCGCGGCCTGCCTCGTTCGCGAGGCGCCGCGCGGTCCGGGCGGGATGCGTGACCAGGTAATCGGCTCGGTCGGCGAGAACGGTCGGCTGCACTATGTGGCCCGGCACCCGAACAAGGACGGCACCGGCGGCTTCGTCGCCGCGGACGGCACCGCCGGCACCGCGACGGTCAACGCGACCGACGCGTTCGGCGAGCGCAACAGCACGGACGCCGCGCACCCGGACATGGTGCTCCTGTACACCGAGGCGGACGGCTTCAACAAGGGCCGGTCCGGTGGCATTAAGCCGGGCACGCTGACCTACGGCATGCCACCGGACTCGGTGGTCGACGCCCGGCCCACCCCGGGCGCCCACGGCCCGTACGCGGTCAGCCCGTACGATCGCTCGCTGGCCGCCGGCGTCTACACCCAGGACCAGAGCAAGTTGGAGTGGCGCCGCGATGTCGGGCTGCCCCAGGTGCGGGCGGTCGACGAAGCGGCCGCCGCCGCGCTGGCCGACGGCCTGGTCACCCCGGCCGAGTACCAGCGCTTCATCGCCGCCCTTGACGCGGTGGACCCGAAGACCCTGCAGCGCATCCATGACCCGGGCGTGCTTGAGCGCTACCTGGAGGCCAACGCGGCGATCCGCGCCCGGGACGGCGACGTCCACCAGGGTGTCGAGGCGCAGCTTGCCGGCCGGCCCGACCTGCTCGACCAGCTGAACCCGAACTTCGACCCCAACCGGCGGTACAGCCCGCAGGAGTGGGACGCGGTGGTCGGCGAGACCGCTGACATCGTCCGCAACCAGCAGGTCGGCGAGGACTGGGCTCGCTGGGGCCTCAACTTCCACCGCCCGGCCCAGGTGAAGCTCGACACCGAGTGGGACAGCTGGAACACCGCGGTCGACAACTTCAACGCCGGCAAGGGCGGCGACCCGGCCGCGCTGCAGCGCGAGCTGGAGCGGCTGCAGGCGGAGCAAGCTAGGCAGGATGCCAGGGTCGCGCCGTGGCAGAAGCTGTACGACGACCGGCGGCAGACCCTGCGCGGGTTGGACGGCACCATCGCCGGATTCGGCGGCGACCCCCGCTACTCCGACCCGCTGGTCGATGCGAACTCGCGCTACACCCCGCTGATCACCGGGTTCAACGCGCTGCCCGCGCCCACCACCGAGGCGGAGGCCAACCGCTACCGAGAACTGGGCGCCTGGGTCGACCAGTCGAACCTGAACTACCAGAGCGTGCTGGCCTCGCCGCGCGCCCGCGACAGCGCGCTCGGTGACATGTGGCTGCCCTCCACCGGTGCCGACGACGTCGGGACAGCGTTCGACGCCGCCGGCCGGTTGCCCACCTTCGACGCCAGACCGCCGCTGGCCGACACCCGCGAGGGCGGGGTGTGGGAACAGCTCAGTCCGGACGCGAAAGCTGACATCGCCGCGCGGTACGAGACTCCCGAGGACTTCGAGCGGGAGACGCTGTCCACCGCCGAAGGCGTGCTGTGGGCCTACACGGGGGCCTCGGTGGAGGAGGGTGGCACCGTCCAGGAACGTGCCGACCGCAAGGCCGCGCTGGAGGGCTGGTTCGACAACTCGATCTACAAGCCGGACAACTGGGACGAGGCCACGCGCAACCTGCCCAGGAGCGAGCGGGACCGCCTGGATGCGGTGTTCCAGGAACGCAAGCCGAACTTCTTCCAGCACTACTGGAACGACGCCAAGGAGCTCGCCGCCAGCGCCGGGCACGGGGTGTCCGAGGGCATCAAGTGGTTCAACTCGAACCCGTGGGAACAGCCGCTGGACGACTACGTCATCAATCCCCTGCGTGGCCTGGTCGGCAACGGGCCACGACGCACCTACCAGGAGCAGGACCCCGAGGGTGCGGCCAACCAGCAACGCATCACGGACGGCGTGGCCGAGTTCGTCGGCGAGGTGCCCTCGATCGTGCTGCACCTCGGCGAGTCGGCCTACATCGAAGGCTGGAACTCGATCGGCGGCCGCAACGAGTCCGGGTTCCACCCCATCCTGACGACCGACGACCGAGGGCAGATCGTCCCGCTGGCCGAGCTGCCCGCCCCGCCAGCCGGCGAGCGGCCGATCGACTCCTACACCCGCACCCGGCCGCTGACCGGCGGCATCGGCACTGCCGTGGTCAACTCCTACGAACGCTGGTCCCCGGTGCTCGCGGGCGGCATGACCTCCCCGACCCACTGGTCGCCGCTGGCCGGAGACTGGTCCGAGGTGCGCGAGGACTACTGGGGAGTCCAGCGCGACGCCGCCGGCAACCCGGTGCTCGACCCGGAGACCGGTCAACCGGTGCTGGTCAACCCGGTGCACGCGGCGATGGAGGACATCACCGGGCCGGCGCTGGCTCTCGCCCCGGTCGGCGGCGTGCTGCGCGCCCGGGCGCCCGGGCTGCGCGCCCAGGCCGCGGACCACATCGCCAGGGCCGAGCGCTACGAGAGCTACCAGGGCACCCCGTGGGCCAACCCGCGCGACGCCGAGTTCGCCGCGATGGAACGCGCCGAGGCCGCGTCCTTGCGCGCCCGGGCCGACCGCGCCGAACTGCTCGGCGACGCCGCCCTGGTGCCGTTCAACGCGCAGATGGCGCCGTTCCGGATATGGAGCCGCGGTGGCCGCGGGGTCGCCGCCGTCACCGCTCCGGTGGTGCGCAGAGTGGCCGACCGGGCGGCTCCGCGCGCCGCTCCGGCGGCCACCGGCGCCCGCCCGCCCGCCGAACCGGCCACCCCGGTGTCACTTAACCCCGGGGCCGCGGCACCCGAGGAGGCCCCCACCACCGCCGGCGCGGCACCCGCCGGACCGGCGCCGGCCGGCACTCCCGACGGCCCGGCGCCCGCCGGCGCGGCACCCGACGGACCGGCGCCCGCCGGCGGGCGCCGGGCCGGCGTCGGCGGCTCGGCGCCGCAGGCCGGCACCGGCACCTCGCTCCGGGGCCGGCAGGCCCAGCGGCTCTACGACGCGGCCGACACCCTGCGCGTGGTTGGCGAGTCTGGGTGGGCCGGCCTGGCCCGCCACCGCGGTGCGGTCCGCGGCGCGTACGCCGAGCTGGGGCTGCCCCGCACCGACACGGTGACCAGCCGGGAGGTCATCCGCGCACTGGACGAGCGGCTGCGCGACCTCACCGCGCGGCGCCCCGACGGCACCCTGGACGCGGTGTACCGCGATGAGCTGGCCCGCCTCACCGAGGCCGCGGAGACCATCTTCCGGGACCGCGCCAACCGACGGGTCGGCCAAGAGCGCCCGGCCAAGGTCGACGAAGTACCGACCGTGAAGCAGCCGCGGTTCGTCAAGCACAAGGACGCCATCGAGAACGGCCTGCTCGGCGTCGCCGGCGTACCGAAGCGGCACGAGAGCGCCACGTTCTGGCCGCGCTACCGCCAGCAGTGGCAGCTCGAGCGGGCCAACCGAGACCTCGGCGTCGGCAAGCACAACACGATCGACGAGGTGGCCGAGGCCTACCGGGCCCGGCGCCAGCAGATCGAGGACACCGGCGGCCCGCCGAAGCAGGTCCGCCGTGCCCTCGCCGGGCTCGACGCCGCCTACCAGCGTCTGCTCGCAGAGCGCGGTCTCCCGCCGAACCACACCTTCACCGGGGGCACCCCGAAGCGGGACAACGCCGCCACCTCGGAGCAGAAGGCCGCCGAGGCCACCACCGGACCCACCCCGCCCGGCCCCGCCCGCGGCGGCACCCGCCCGGCCTCGGAGGAGTCGACCGCGCCCCGGGGCGCCCCCGAGATCGACCCGTTGACCACCGACCTTCCCCCACCGGCCAGGCCCACCGACGCCACCACCCCCGGCGCGCAGCCCACCGACTCCACCCCCGGCGGAAAGCCCGCCGAGACCCGGCCCGCGGACGCCACGCCGGCCGACGGGGCCGCCCCGCAGACCAGCACCAGCGTCACCCGCACGCCCCGCCGCGGCAGCGACAACCGCGCCGCGCTGGAGAACGAGACCGCGAAGACCTTCGAGCAGCGGATCGCCGAGATCCGGGCCCGGCAGGGCGGCCTGGCCAGCGTCACCGACGCCGAGCTGGCCGGCCTCTACGAGAGCCTGCGCGAGCAGGTCCGCACTGGGCAGCGCACCGTGTCCGACGCCGCCCCCGAGTGCCTGGCGATCCTGTGCGAGGTCTCCAAGCGCGACAACGGGATCACTCCGGACGACGGCCAGCTGGTCGGCGCCCTGGCGATGATCGACAACTCGGTGATCGAGATGGTCACCGGCGACGGCAAGACTCTCACCGGCGCGCTCGCCGCGTTCACCCTGGCCCTGGACGGCACCACCGCCGGGCCGCGCGGCGTGCATGTGTGGACCCCGAACCGCACCCTGGCCGAGGACGCGCTCGGCGAGTACGCCCGCTTCGCCAACCGGCTCCCGGTCGAGGTCGGCCGGCTGCTCGACGAGCAGAGCCTGATCGAGAAGCTGGACGCCTACGACGCGGACATCACTGTCGGCCAGTTCAGCGACTTCTTCTTCGACGCCCTGCGCGACCGGCATCTGAACAACGGGGTGCTGCTGGAGGGCCGCAACCCGTTCACCCTGATCGACGAGGTGGACCTGGTCCTTTTCGACGAGGCCACCATCCCGCACATCCTCGCCGACTCCCTCGCCGCCGACCCGGCGGCGGCCGCCGACATCGCCACCGCCGGCCGGATCGCCGGCGGGCTCAAGCCCGGCGAGCACTTCACCGTCGACCAGCGCGTCGCCCGGCTGACCGACACGGGCCTGGAGTACCTGCGCACCCGCCGCGACGGCCCGCTCGACCTCAACGCCCCCGCCAACCGGCCGCTGCGCAATCGCATCGAGCAGGCGCTCAACGCCGAGCGGGTGCACCGGCAGAACCGCGACTACATCGTCGTCGACGGCGCCGCCGGCAAGCAGATCGTCATCGTGGACCGCTGGGGCCGGGCGCTGAACGGCCGCCGCTGGGGCAACGGCCTGCACCAGGCGTTGGAGCACAAGCACGGCCTGCGGATCGGTCCGGAGAGCCGCACCGTCGGCGCGGTCACCGCCGCCGACCTGTTGACCGGCGCCGGCCGCGACTTCGCCGGCATGACCGGCACCATCGGCGGCAAGGAGGGCCGCGACGCGTTCAGCAACGAGTGGGACAAGAAGGTCGTCTACATCCGTCCGGCCAACACCGTGCGCCGGGTCGATCTGGACACCCAGGTGTTCCGCACCCTGGACGCGAAGTGGGACGCCGTGGTCGCCGACACCGTGGCCCGCCACCAGGGCGGCCAGGGCCAGCCGGTGCTGCTGATCGTCGGCGCCATCGAGGACACCGCCGCGCTGGCCGCCCGGCTGCGCAAGGAGGGCATCGACCCGCAACTGATCACCGCTCTGCCCGAGCACGCCGCTCGCGAGTCGGCGATCATCGCCGAGGCCGGCCGGCCGGGCGCGGTCACGGTGTCCACCAACCGGGCCGGCCGCGGCATCAACATTAGGCTCGGCGGCGACCGTCCCGTTATCGTCGACCGGCTGCTCACCGAGCGCGGCCTCAAGCCCGGCAGCCCCGAGTGGGTCGCCGCCGAGCGCTCGATCCGGCGCAACACCGAGAAGGCCAAGAAGCGCCTCAACCAGCCGAGCGGCGGGCTGCACGTCTCGATCACCGAGTTCTTCGACAACCTGCGCATCGATGACCAGGCCCGCGGCCGCGCCGGCCGGCGCGGCGAGCACGGCTCGTCGCAGGTGTTCGCCTCCGCGCAGGATCCGATCCTGCAGGACTGGCGCAACGGCACTTGGGAGCGGCCCGGCCGGCGCGCCGAGGTCTCCGCCGAGGCCCCGACCCGCGACCTCGACGCCGCCGGCGCGCAGCTGGAGCTGCACCGCAACCGCGCCGAGGAAGCCAGCTACGCCGGCCTGGCGAAGCGGGAACCGGCCGTCCAGGCTTCCGCCAAGGGCGTGGACGACACCGTGCTGGGCGCCGACGCGCACGTCGCGGCCCGGATCGAGAACCCGGCCGGCATCGACCTCGCCTGGCTGGCCGCCGCCCGCGCCGGCGAGGACATCCCCGAGCTGACCGACGAGCAGAACCGCACCCTGCGGGCCCTGGTCAACCACCCGGTCGAGCACGCCAATCCGACCAACCCGTACGCCGCGCAGATCGTGGCCAACCTGATCCCGGCACGGCAGTTCGTCCCGGCCACCCCCACCGACGCCGAGCTCAGCCAGCTCGCCGACCTGCGCGACGCCGCCGTCGACCAGATCCTCGGCATCAAGCAGGCCGCCGAGCTGGGCGATGCCCTAGGCTACGACCCGCCACGCACCGAGCAGCTGCTCGCCGACGCCGAGGGCCTGATCGCCGGACGCGCCGTGATCGGCGGGGTAAGCGTCGCGGATGGCCAACGCGAGCGCTCTGCGCTGGAATCCCTCAGCACAGCGGAGCTGCGGGCCTTGGTCGACGTTGGCCGCGGCCGCGCACCCGCCCGGGGCACCCACTTCGACGATGCCGTGCGCAAGCTCGGCCAGCTTGACCCGGCCGAAGACCGGGTGGCGACCCCCGAGCAGCGGCCACGGCTCGAGGCGCTGGCCCAGGCCTGGCGCAACCTGCTCGACGACTGGCGCCCCACCGGCGCGACGGCCCCACCGTTCTACCCGCTGCCGTCCTACTACGACTACATGCTCACGCTCAGCGCGACCGGACCGGGCGCGGCGGCACCGACCGCCGATTCCCCCCGCCGGCGCGGACCGAGCCAGCTCGGCAGCGACCAACGAGGCGGCGATCAGCCCGGCGTCCCCGGCATCCCGCTGTTCCCGCTGGGCGACATCTCGATGCCGACCTCCACCACCCCGCCCGCCGTGCCGACCGCCCCCCAGGGCTCCACCGGCAACGGCGGCAACGGTGGCACCGGCAACACCGGCGGCAGCGGCCCCGCCGCCGCCACCGACCCGGCCGGCAACACCCGCCCGGCCAGCTACCGCGGCGAACCCACCCGCGGCCCCGAGACCACCCCGACCGACCGCCACAACCCCAACCAGGCCCGCGGCCCCCCGCCGGCGAACGACACCACCACCACCAACGACAACCCGACCGCCCCCGCACCAAAGCGGTGGCTGAACCGGGTCCTGCCCTGGCTGGGCGCCGGCGCCGCGATCATCGGCGCGCTGGTGGCCGCCAAGCTCGGCGCCGACCCGAACCTGGTCGCCGCCGCCGGCATCGGCTGGCTCGGTCCGAACCTCTTCGGCCGAGGCGATGGCTGGAACCGCAACGACGCCGAGGCCGCGCTGACCGAAGCCGAGGCCACCCTGGTCCAGGCCGAGGCGCTGCCCACGCAGCGCTGGTCCGAGGCCGCCCGGCTGCTCGACCACGCCGCGTCCGCGCTGGCCGCCGCCGAGCACACCATCAACACCCTCGGTCCGACCGCGTTCGACCCGGCCACCCCGGGCGAGCTGACCGCGCGGTTCACCGCCGCGGCCACCGCCCTGAACCGGCTGCGCGCGGCCGACCTGGCCGAACGCCAGGAAGGCGAACTCGGCGAGCAGCTGCCGCTGGCCGACCAGATCGTCGCCTGGATCAACGACTCGACCACCCCCCGCGCGCTGGACGAGCTGGAGATCCTCGGCGACCTCGACGAGCTGCGCGCCGCCGCCACCGAGTCCGCGGACCTGCACCTGGCCACCCGCCAGAGTCGCCAAGGTGAGTACGACGTGGTGTGGGTGCTCCCGGCCGGCGCCACCGAGCTCGGCTACACCGCGCGGGCCACCACCGACGCCACCCTGATCCTGACCAGTCCGGCCGGCACCGAGATCACCGCCGCCGAGCTGGCCGAGCGGGTCGAGCGCTCCCGCGGCTGGCTGCCCAGCACGCTCAACCGCACCGACCGCGAGCGGGTGCTGCTCACCCTGCTGGACAGCGCCGCGGTCGCCACCGCCCCCGCCACCGTCGCCACCGCGACCGCCGCCGACCCCACCCGGGTCGAGCTCACCATCGAGACCACTAACGGCCCCGCCGCCGCGGTCAGCGACCTCGGCCCGCGCGCGGAGAACCAGGACGGCGCCGCCGTCGCCACCCGCGACGGGGTCACCGCCATCGTGGTCACCGACGGCGTCGGCTCCACTGAGGGCGCCCGGCCCGGCGCCCAGGCCGCCGCCAGCCGCGGCGCCGAGGTGCTCGCCGCGTCCCCGCTGGCCGCCAACGCCACCCCCGAGCAGACCCACCGCGACGCCGCAGCGGCCGCCGCCACGGCCATGCGCGACGCCGCGCCGCGCGCGGCCAGCACCTGGGTCGCCGCCACCGTCACCGGCACCGGCGACACCCGCACGATCACCGTCTCGCACGCCGGTGACTCGCTGGCCTGGTGGGTCACCGCCGATGGCTCCCGCCAGCTCACCGCGCCCCACCACCACCCCGAGCAGCGCAACCAGCTGACCCGCCAGCTCGGTTACGACCCGGAGATCACCACCCTCACGGTCACCGACGACGGGGTTCTGGTGCTGGCCACCGACGGCCTGTTCCCCACCGGCCCCACCGCGAACACCCCCGCCGCCGCCCACCCCACCGCGCTGAACGACCCCCTCACCGCCGCGCGCGACCTCGTCCGACAGGCCCTCGACGCCGGCACCCACGACAACATCACCGTCGCCCTACTGCCCATCACCACCGCCGCGACCGTGGCCGACGACACCGGCCGCGCCGCGCCCGCGCTGGGCCGCGACGGCCCGCCGCTGAGCCAGGACGCCCTGGACATCCGGGAAGCCCTGAACGCCGCGCTGCCCGAGCATGGCCCGCTGCCGATCGCCCCGATCGCCGAGCACCTGCGCGCCCAGGGCTGGCAGGGCAGCGACGCCGATCTCACCTCGCTGCTGGCCAACGACCCGGCCTTCGAAGTCTTCACCGCGAACGGCCAGGGCTTCGTCCGCCGTGCCCCCGGCACCGTCGACGCCCAGGTCCACGACCCCGACGGCCAGGCCGCCCACGACGCCGGCCGGCGCGAGGCCGGGGCTCGCGGCCTCATCCGCGGTCTCGACGCGAGCGGCCTCACCCAGGCGATGAACTCGCTGGCGCGGCTCCTCCGGGAGAGGAACGGGGTCCGCGACGCGTTGCCAGCCGAGCTGCGGGCGCGCGGGGGTTGGTCAACGGTCGCCGAGCTGGCCGCCGCGTTGGGAGTGCCGCCGGACATGGTCGAGTTCGCCGCCGACCTGGCGGTCGACGTGGCCCAGTCGGCCGGCGGGTTGGTGGTGCTCGCTCCGCGCGGCGCCCTGCGCGAGGTCGACGTGGCGGCGGCTGCCACCTCGGCCGAGGGCGTGGCGTTGACCGACCGCCTGGACCCGGCCCGGCGGCTGCCGGTTCCGACGAGGTTGGTGGTGATCGGGCGGCACGCCCAGGCCGACGTACCGCTGGCCGGGCCCACCACCTCGCGGGCGCACGCGATCCTGGTCGAGCGCGGTGGGCGGTGGCAGCTGGTCGACCTGGACTCGCGCACCGGAACCTTCGTCAACGGCAAGCGGGTGTTCGGCTCGGCCACGCTGCGCGCGGGCGCCCGCGTGTCGTTCGGCGCAGCGGAGTTCGTGTTCGACGCCCCCAAGCCGTCTCGGCTTCCGGGGTGGGCGCAGCGCTGGCGAGACACCATCGCGAACCGGCTCGACGCGCACGCCGGCGCGCTGGTCACCATCGGCGGCCGGCCCACCACCCGCACCGATCGGGCCATCCTCAACCGGGTGATCACTCAGGGGGTGACCTCCGAGCTGGTCCCCGGGGCGGCGCTGGCCATCTTCCCGGGTGTGCCCGCCGCTGCCATCACCGCCAACCGGGTGCAGGGGTTGGTCGCGATCGACGGGTTCAACGACCGGATCCGGGCCCGGGGCGGGCCGGCCGACGTGGTCTTCTATCTGCACGATGACGGCGTCGTTTACACCGACACGCGCACGCTGGCCGCCCTGCGCGCCGGTGCCCTGAGCCCAGCCGGCAACCAGCAGCTGTTGGCCGCGGTGATCGACCTGGCGGTCAACCGGGCGCTGCCGGCCGACCGGCGCGCCACCGTCGCCCTCCCCGACCTGCGCCCGCTGGCCGGTGCGGTCGGTGCCGGCCGCGGCTCGCACGGGCGCTGGCTGCGACCGCTGTACGGCGCCGGTCAGCTGCTGGCCGCCGCCATCCCCGAGCAGATCGCAATGAGGATGCTCAACGCCGGGGCCGCTCTGAACCTTCTCGGCGTCGTGGCGAGCATCGCGGGTAACGAATCGGGGCTGCCGCTGCTCACCGTCGCAGGGGTGGGTCTGGCCGTCGCCGGGCTCACCGCGGCAATCCCGGCCGCGGTGGCGATTCTCGCCGGCCGCCCGGCCATTCGGGCCACCGACGGTCGGGACGGATCCGCGCGCACCGAACGAGGACCGCCGGCCCCGGCCACCGCCCACCCGCTGGAAGCGTTCGACATCGCCGGCTGGGAGCAGCTGGACCCCGCCGTCCAGGCCGGGATCGCCGAGGCTTACCAGATCCTGGTCGACCGCGGCTTCGCCGCCCAGCTGCGCCGCCCGGACGGCGCTCGCACCACCATGCGGGTGCTGACCGACGCCGAGTTCCGCCAGGCCTGGCGCGACGGAGGCGGACGAAAGCGGTCCACCCCGTTGGCATTTGCCTCCTACACCGGACAAGGCATGACCCTGCGGGCACCGAGGTATCGCTTCACCACCACCGCCGGCCCGGAGCGCGACCGCCAGCTCCTCGACGCGGCGGCGACCCTGCTGCACGAGTGGGTGCACACCCTGGACTGGCCGACCAGTGCCCGCCAGGGCGAGCGCAACGCCTTCCGCGCCGAGCACCACCTCGTCCGCGCCCAGCACGCGGAGTGGGACCTGCAAAGCGTCACCGACCCCGCCGAGCGCGCTCGGCTGTGGCGCATCAGCCAGGCCTGGGATCAGATCAACCGCTCCATGTGGCGCAACACGATCGCGCCGAACACCTACCCGCTGCCGAGCTACTACGAGTACCTGCGGCACGACGGCCCCGACGCCCGCGGCAGCGACGTCCCGCCCGGGTGGGGCGCCCGCGGCCCCGGTGGCTGGCTCCAGTGGCCGCGTTGGCCGCTCACCCCGGGAACGGGCACCGCCCTGAACGCCCCGGAGGTCGTTGCGACGAAGGACGCCGGCTCCAGGAGCGGCCTGGGCACGGTGCTCAGCGCGCTTCCCTCTCCCGGGACTCCGGTCCCCGCGTCCGTGCAGCGGGATGGGCAGTGGACCGCGCTCACCGGCACCACCCTGGGCCGCATTGCCGGCGGCCATCTCCTGTACGAGCTGCCGACCCAAAACGGGGACTCCGGTACCGCCGTGCTGGACACCGCTGGCCGGATCGCCGCGGTTCATCAGGGCACGGGGCGGGTCGACGGCAGTTTGTCGGCGGGCGGGATCGGCGGCCCGCTGCTGGCCGCGTTCGTCGCGGACGCCACCGCCCTGCTCGCCGCCGGTGAGCGGCTGATCCGGGATGCGATCGCCGACCGGCCCTGGATCCCGGTCGACGAGCTGCGTGCCGTGCTCGCGGTGGACGGGCTGGCGCTGAGCAGCCTAGGCCTGAGCGCGGCGGTCGCCACCGCCGACGGCCTGGAACTGGTTGGCGACCGGGTGGTGCGGGCCGACCTGGGCCGCGACGGCCAGCCGCTGAGCCAGGACGCCCTAGACATCCGGGAAGCCCTGAACGCCGCGCTGCCCGAGCACGGCCCGCTGCCGATCGCCCCGATCGCGGAGCTGCTGCGTGCGCAGGGTTGGCGGGGCAGCGACGCTGACCTGACCGCCCTGCTGGCCAACGACCCCGCGTTCGAGGTCTTCACCGGTGGAGGCCAGGCCTTCGTCCGCCGCGCTCCCGACCCCCGGCTGCGCGGGATCGTCAACCGTGCCGACGACTCGAACCGGGCTGGCGCCGGGCAGGGCCCGTTCGTGCGGGTGCGCGACGCCCACGGCCGCACGGCGTGGCAGGACCCGACCCTGGGCACCCTCCCCGCGCCGATGCTGGACCGGGTGGTGCGGCTGACCGGGGTCGGCGCGGACGGGGTGGCCCGCGGCGGGTCGGGCACCGTGCTGTGGAGCGACGGCCGCACCGCGTTCGTGCTGACCAACCGGCACGTCGCCGACGGGATGGCCGCGCCGACCGCGCGGTTCCCGGCCCCGAGCGGCGCACGCCGCGGCACGAGCGGCGGAGTGCGCGGCGCGGTGCCCGGTCGACCCGGCAGCGGCGGGACGCCCAGCGGGCCCCGCAGCACGGCGCCCGGCAAGGTCCGCTCGCTGCCCGCGCATGCGCTGCCCCGCCCGTCGGTGGACGCGGTGCTGGCCCAGCTGCTCGTCGGCGACGCCGCGGGGGTCAACCCGACCATCCTGCGCACCGCCGTCGAGGCCCTGGACCTTGCCGTACTGAAGGTCACCGACCCGCGCGGCGGACTGCCCCGCTTCGGCGCGGCCCGCTTTGCCCACGGCCCGCTGGCAGGCAACGTGCCGGTCACCCTGTTCGGCGCCCCGGTCACCACCGTCCCCGGCACCGCCGGGCAGGCCGAGACCACCGGCGGCCGCGACCTGGTGGTCAGCCGCGGCACCACCGCCGACCGGCTGCGCGCCATCACCGACCCCCGCCGGGTGCACCCGCTGCTGAGCGTGTTCATCGCCGGTGACCCGCACGCCGTCGCCGGCAACTCCGGCGGCCCGTTCACCGCCGGCCGCACCGACCGGATCGCCGGCGTGCTCACCGGCTACCTGCCCGACCCGGGCACCGGCGCCAACCTCGGCGTCGCGCTCAACGCCACCGCGATCGACGCCTACCTGCGCGCCAGCGGGCTCGGCGGACCCACCGCCGCGCGGGCCACAGCCCCGACCGGCCAGCCGGGCTCCGGCCGCGACGGCCGCGCACTGCTCGCGCCGCTGGCGATGGTCCCGGCCGTCGGGTTCGCCCTCGGCCTGGCCGGGCTGCCCGCGGTCGGTGCCGTCATCCTCGGCGCCACCGCGGGCGCCGGTGTCGCCTACGGCGCCTACTGGCTGATCCGCAAGGCGGCCGCGGCCTGGTCGGAGCGCGGCCCACCGGCCGCCCCCGCCAACCCGGCGAAGCCGGCCGACCCGGCGATCCCGGCCGATCCGGCCGACCCAGCCCAACCGGCCGAGCCGGCGAGCCCCGCGCCGTACAACGCGGTTCAGGTCACCGCTGTGCAGGACGGTATGGCGGCGCGCGGTGTCGGTGTCCCGATCGGACCCGGTCTGGTGCTCAGCGCCGCGCACGTGGTCGCCGGCGCCGACCCGGACGCCGTGCGGGTGGACGGCGCGCCGGTGATCGCCATGGTCACGTTGCGCCCCGCCCACTTCCGCTCGCGCGGCGTGGCCGCCCTCGCGGACTTGGTGGTGACCTACTTCACGGCCGTCACCCGCGTCGAGGATGCCGAGGTCGACCTGGTGTTGCTGGTGGTTGCACCGCACAAGGCCCTCACCGCGACCGAGGTGCGGGAGACGACGGCGCAGCCTGGTGAGCGGGTCACCGTGCCGGTGGTCCGCGACGGCCGCTGGACGAGGCTTTCCGGTCTGCTGCTCGACGCGTTCGGCCCCATTCCCGCCGCGACCTTCTCCGGCGCGGTACTGGCCGCCGAAGTTCCGGCTCGCCCCGGGGACTCGGGCGCCCCGGTGGTCGACGTCGACGGCCGGGTCGCCGCGATCCTGGTCACCTCCGACGCACACGGCGCGGCGCGTGCCCAGGGCATCGGCGGCACGTTGCTGACCGCGTTCCTGGCCGACGCGCAACGCGTGCTGGGCGAGCGGACGCGGTTGGCCCGCACTGCCCTCAAGTTCGCGGGCGGCTCGATGTCCGTCGAGGAACTGCGCGTCGAGCTCGCGGGGGACGGCCTGCGGCTCAGCCGCCTGGGCCTGTCGGCGGTGCTGCACGGGATGAGCGAGGTCGTCGTCGGCGGCAGGGTGATGCTGGCCGGCACCGTGGCGGCGTTCTGGACCGCGCCGACGCCACCGATCGCGGTCGCCGCCCAGCTCACCGCCGAGACCGTCCGGTTGGACGGCATCGTGCTCCGGCCCGTTATGGGGGCGGAGCACATCCTCGACCAGGCCCTGCGCCGAGCGCTCGCCGAGCGGCGCGCCGACACGGCCGGGCTGTTGGCCCTCGGCACCCTGCTGGGCTGGCAGGCGGGCATCCAGCCGGCCCTGACACCTTCCGCGATCGGGCTGGCCGCGGCCGCTGCCACCGCGATCGCGGTGGCGATCCACCTTCAGCTGCCTGCCCTCACCCGGCCGGAGACTGACACCGCCCGGCCGGGTTCGGCGGCCCGTGGCTCCGACGACACCTGGGCCCGGGACGGTCCCGAGCTCGGCCGCGACGGACTACCGCTGAGCCGCGAGGCGCTCGACATCCGCGCCGCCCTCGACGCCGCGCTCCCCGAGAACGGCGGCCCGCTGCCGGTCGCGGCGATCGCCGAGCACCTGCGCGCCCAGGGCTGGCGGGGCAGCGACGCCGACCTGGCTTCCCTGCTGGCCAACGACCCGGGTTTCGCGGTTTTCACCGGCCTGGGGCAGGCCTTCGTCAAGCGCGCTCCCGGCCCGGGCGACGCTCAGGTCCGCGACGGCGCCGACGGCCGCCCGGCGCACGACGCCGGCCGCGCCGAGGCCGCAGCCCTCGGCCTGACCGACGGTCGCGGCGGCCCAACCCCGGCGCTGATCAGCGCCCTAGCCGTCGCGGTCCCCGCGCTGGCCCTGCTCGGCGGCCCGACCGCCGCGCCGCTGCTGCTCGGCGCCTTCGCGGTCCCCGCGCTGGCACTGCTCGGCGGCCCGACCGCCGCGCCGCTGCTGTTCGGCGCCGTCGCGGTCGCCGCCACCGGCGCGGTCCTCGCGGCCATCCACGCCGCTGGCCACCTGCGCGCCTCGCCGCCGAGCACCCGCGGCACCCCCTCGTCGGGCACCGCCGCCCGAGCAGTGAACCCGCAACCGACAGGAGATCCGTCATGGCCCAGCACCGCACCCACCAGCCGGTCTTCCAGCCGCCCGTCTTCCAACAGCCCGATTCTCAGCGGCCCGTCCCCTGCACGCCCATCGACGAACAGCCCGAACCCGACCCCGGCGACCTCCCCCGCTGCGAGTTCCCCGGCTGTGCGCGCGCCGTCCGGCACATCCCTGGACGCGAGGGCGAGGTCCACTACTGCGGACCCGCGCACCGCAAGGAAGCTCGCCTCCGCCGTCGGCGCGAACGCCTCGACGGATGAGCCCCCCGCCGGCGCGCCGCGCCACCGCCGGACTGCCGGGGTTTCCGCCCGGCCGGCGCCGCTCGTGCTCGTCCCGGCTCTCGGGCTGGGCCTAGGCGTGGCCGGACTGCCCGCCACCGGCGCCGCGATCCTGGGTACCACCGCCGTCGCGGCCGCCGGCTACGGTGCCTGGTGGTCGGTCCGCAAGGTCGCCCGGGCATGGGGCGAACGCGGCCCGCCGACGCCGGCGCGCGGGCTGCTGGACACGCTGATCGACGCCGCGCGTGGGCTGGTCGTGGCGGCGCGTAGGGCCACCGCGGTGACCGCGGCCACGGCGGTGATCGGACTGTCCCCGATGGTGCTGCCCCCGACGGGAGTGGCCGCCTTGCCCACGGGCGCTCCGGTCGACGCGTCCCAGGTCATCCGCCTGGCCGGGAGCACCGAGCTCGCCGCCGGCACCCAGGTGCAGGTCGGGGCCGCGCTGGAGCTGACCGCCGTCCGCCGCGACACCCCGGGACGCGTCGCGGACGCGCTCGGGTTCGGCTTCGACGTGCTCAACGCGGCCAACGGCGGCCGGTTCACCGGGCCTGACCAGCGCATCGGCGGCCAGATCGTGATCATCCCGGCCGGGTGGGACGGTGTGTGGCGCGCGCAGCCGGGTGACTCGTACTGGCGGGTGCACATCGAGCGCTTCGCCGACCCGGAGGCCTACCGGCGCGCGGTGGCCGCCGACCGCACCCCGGACCTCATCTTTGTCGGTGACGGCCTGCGGATCGCGCCAGCCGCCCCACCGGCCCCGGCCCCGGGCGCCCCGGCTCCCCAGGTCCCGGGCGGAACCCCGGCGCCGTCGACCCCGGCCACCCCGCAACCCTCGACACCCCCGACCACCACCCCGGCGTCGCCGGGCACCACCACCACCCCGGCACCGCCGGGCACCACCACCCCTGCGCCGCTTACGGAGTCCCCAACTACGACGCCCCTGACCACCCAGCCCACTACTACGCCCCCCGGCAGCGAGCCGCCGGGCACACCCGGACCGCGCGGGCCGCCCGCCTCGTGGTGGACATGGGCCGCCGCCGTCGGCGCCGCGGTGCTCACCGCGGCCGCCGGGTGGCGCTACCGCGGCGTGATCCGCGGGTGGCTCGACGGTGTCCGGATCTGGCTGGGCCAAGCCGGCAGGTCGGGCCGGGCCTGGCTCGGCGGAGTCGGGTCGGCGGGCCGGGCCTGGCTCGGCGGAGTCGGTTCGGCGGGCCGGGCCTGGCACGGCGGAGTCGGGTCGGCGGGCCGCGGGTGGCTGGGTCGGGCCGGGCCGGTGCTGCGCGCCGCGGCCGGCTGGTTGGCGCCGCGGCGGGTGTGGGCGGGGCTGCGTGGCCTGGCTAGTCGGGTGGTCGGTAGTACGGCGGTGCGGCGCGGGCTGGCGCCGGCCTCCGGGGTGGTCGGTGGCTCGCTGGGCGCCCTCGGGCTGGCGTGGCTGTGGACGAACGCCCCGACCGTGGCGCTCGGGGCCACCACAGCCGTGGCGAGCGCCGCGGTGACCGCGCTGGCCGCGCTGCTGGGTTCGATCAACCGGCGCGGCCCCCCGCCGGCCGGTGCGCACGCCGACCACGACACGTCCCCCCGCGTGCTGGGTCGAGTGGCGGGCGCGATCGGCAACTGGCTGCGCGGCCCGGGCGCGACCTGGCTGCTCGGCGGCACGGCGACGGCCGCGGCGGTCGGCTCGGCGGTGTCCTCCGCGCTGGCCCCGGCGCTGGTGGTGGCCGGTACCCCGGTGGCGCACTGGTTCGCCGCCGCGGCCGCGGCCGCGGTGCTGGTGCCGCTGGCCAACGCGGCCCGCGACGGGGCGCGGGCCGGACAGCGGGCACTGCGCGGCTGGTGGGTGGCACGTCACCACGGCGGCGCCGCTCCGACCGCGGATCACGGCCACCGCAACGACGGCCACAACGGACACGGCGACCACGCGGCCGGCCACCAGGACCCCGCCCACGGACACGCGGCCGGCCACCAGGACCACGGCCACGGGCACGCCCACGGCCACGGGCACGGGCACGGGGAGATCGACCAGAGCCTGACCCGCAACAAGACCGCGCTGAGGGTGGTCACCGTGACCACGCTGGCGCTGTTCGCCACCGCCGGGGTGCAGGCGCTGCTGGCCCGCTGGTTGGGCCTGGACAGCGCCGCGTTGGAGGGCGACATCGCGCACAACATCGGCGACGGGGTCACCGGCACGCTGCTGCTGGCCGCGCTGGCCTACCCCACGATCGCCAAGCTGTATCTGCGGGGCACCCGAGCGCTGGTTGACCGGGTCGGTGACGCGCAGCGCGCCACCCGCGCCGCCCGCTGGGTCATCGCCACGGTGATCGGCGGCTCTGGGGCCTACGTCGGCTGGGAGTCACTGGAGAAGCTGCTGCACCCCGGCGTGCTGAGCGCGGTGCCGGCCGTGGTCGCGGTCGGGCTCACCGGCGCGGTACTGAACTTCGCCGTTGCCGGGGTCCGCACGCACTGGGCCAACCGGTTCGCCCGGGACGCCTCCGCAGCCGACACTCAAGGACGCGCCGGCGAGGCCGCGCAGCTGCGGGAGACGAGCGAGGCCCTGCGTGAGGAGGCCACCCACGCTGCCACCGACGGCTGGGTCAGCGTCGGGGTGGTGGCCGCCGCGGTGGCCGGCACCGCGCTGCACACCGCCGCCGCGCTGACCACCGGTGCCCTGGCCGGCCTGCTGAGCAGCGCCGCCGCCTACGCCGACGGCGCGATCGGCGCCCTGGTCGCGCTAGTGATCGCCAAGGCCGCCGTGGGCATCGCCCGGGACCTGCGGGCCGAGCACCCCGTCCGGGACGCCGCCGCCGAGCTGGCCGAGGCCCGCGAGCTGCTGGCCCGGGCCACCGAGTCCGCCGACGCCGCCGCGATCGCCGCCGCCACCGACCGGGTGGCGCAGGAGCAGGCCGCGCTGCGCGCCGCCACCCGCCAGCACGCCGTGGACCGCCAGACCCGCCGCGCCGCCCGCCACACCCGGCCGGACCCGGCGCTGGTGACCGGCCCGCCCGCCGCGACCCCGCCGGCGCTCACCGACGCGATCACCCGGGAACCGACCCGGCGCGGCGTGCGCGGGGTCGCCGCCGAGGTCCGCGCCGCCCGCGCCCGGGCCGCCGCCGCCGACGCCGCCGTGCGCGTGGCGCGGTCCGCGGGCGACCCGCCCGCCACGATCACCACCCTCACCGAGGGCCGCGCCGCCGCCCACCGGGAGCTGGCCGCCGCCCAGTGGGCCGCCCAGCACTGGGCGCGGCGCCACGGGCTGGATCCGCGCCGGGTGCTGGGCCGCCGCTCCGGTGTGCTGCCCGACCCCCGGACGGTCGCCGCGACCCAGGCCCGTGAGCGGCTGCGCACCGATCGGCTGCGCCTGGTGCGGCTGCGCGCGCACGGCACTCGATGGCTGTTCGCCGGCACCGGGCGCACCCCGGAGCAGGTGGCCGACCAGCTCGCCACCCTGGGCATCGACGTGCTCGACGCCCGCGCCTACCTCAGCGTCGACGGCCCCATCGACGTTGGGCTGGGCGCCCCGACCGGCACGTTCGAGCCGCGCGTCGCCCGGCTGCGCGGGCTGATCGACCCCGCGACCGCCGCGGTCGAGACCGCCGCCACGCAGACGACCGTGGCCCGCCACGCCGACCAGCACCGCGACGGCCCCGGCCCTGGCACGGGTCCCGGCCCCGGGCCCAGCGGCGGCGCCGGCCCGGGCACCGGCACCACCGGCGGCTCGACCCAGACCCCGACCACCGGCCCGCGGCCCGACCTCGGCCCGCAACCCGGCACCGGTAACACCACCGCCAGCAGCGGCACCCGCGCGCCCGCCAACCCGACCGGCCCGGTGCGCAACCGCGGCCCGCCGAGCTGGCAGCGCTGGCTGCGCGAGGCGTTCGGCCGCCTCGGTCCCGGGTTCGGCTGGGCTGCGGCGCTCGTCACCGCCGTCGTGTTCGCCCGAGCCGGGTTGGACCCGGCGTCCGCCGGAGCGGTGTCCCTCGGGGCCCTGATCTGGTGGCCGTGGGACACCGCCCGGGTCGCGGTGCGCCGCGCCCACCGTGCCCACCGCGCCGCGGCCCGCGCCGCCGAGGCGAGCCGGACCCAGGCCGAGGCCGCCGCCGAGCGGGCCCGCGGCACGCTGGCCGCGCGGGTGCGCTGGGCGTCCGGGCTGGCCGCCGAGCTGCGCGCCACCGGGGTGGTCGAGTCCGAGATCGTTCAGCGGGTCGCCGACCTGCTGAAGCTGCCCCAGTCGCTGGTCCGCGCCGAGCTGGCCGACCCCACCCCGATCGCCGCGCCGGCCGCCGCCGAGCTCACCGCGACCCTCGACGAGCTGACCGAGATGCTGCGCAGTGCCCCCCAGGAGGTCAAGAGGGCCCGCGACGCCCTGGCCGCGGCCGCCGCGGCCCGCACCGACACGGTCACCGCCGCCGCGCGCACCGCCCTGAGCGCCGGCGTCCGGCCGGCCACCGTCGCCCGGATCACCGGCCTGCCGGCCGACACCGTCACGGCACTGGCGGCCGCGCTGCCCGCCCCGACGGCCAGCCGCGCCGAGGTGCGCAACGCCCTGCGCGCGGTCACCGACACCCGGCGGATCGAGCTCGCCGCCAAGCCCGGCCCGGCCCGGGCGGCCGCCGCCGAGAACCGCCGCGCCGCGGCCACGGCGGCCCGGGACACCGCCGTGGCGGCCGGGCAGTCCCCGGCCACCGCACGGGTCCGGACCTGGCTGGCGCAGGCCCGTCTCGGCCCATCGGTGGCGCTGGCCCGGGTCCGCGCCGCGGTCGATGGTCCGCACGAGCGGGTGCGGGCCCGGTGGGCGCGGGCACTGTGGGTCTCCATCGGAGCCGGCCTCGGGTTGAGCGTGCTCTACGGGGTGTCCCCGATCGGGCTGGTCGGGGCCGGCATGGCGGTGGGCTCCAGCATCGCCGCGGCGACGATGGAGTACTCCGCGGCCAAGGCCCGTGCCCCGCCCTCCACCCCGCGCAAGTGGCGGATCAGGGCGATGGTCACCGGGCTGTTCGCCGGCGGGCTCGCGCTGCCTCTGGCGGTGCCGTTCGCCGAGGTGCTCACGTTCCTGGCACAACCCAGGGCGTTGGCGGTGGCGCTGTCCGGGGCCGTGGTGGCGATCAACACCTTCCGCTACACGCTGTACCGCTCGCAGTTGCGCGACGCGCGCGGCACGCAGACCCGGCCGGTGCTGGACGCCACCCTGGCCGCGGTGCTGTCCGGGGTGGTGACCATCGGGTTCAACTACGCCCGGCTGCCGTTGGACCCCTGGTTGATCGAGCACCTGACCGGGCCGAACGCAACGGCCACGTCGGTGGTCTCGGCTCTGCTGGTGACCTCGGCCGCGGTCGGGATCGTCGCGGCCGTGGCCACCGGCGCGCAGCGCAAGTGGGTGGCCGGCACCCGCTGGGTGAAGGCCATCGCGGCCGGCGTGGTCGCTGGCGCGGCCACCACCCCGGTGATCTGGCTCAGCCTCGGCAGCGATTCACCGTCACTGGCGGAATGGGTGGGCACGCTCGCGTTGTACATGGCCCTGGTCGGGGCCTCGTCCCCGGTCGGGGATGCCTTCGTCGACTGGGTCGGCCGCTACACCCGGCCCCGCGCCAAGGATCAGCTCGACGACCTGCGGGCCCTGCCCGCCCGCTCGGCCGCCGGCGAGCAGCTCGATCAGCAGGAGATCGAGCGGGTGCACAAGGCCACCCGCGCCCGGTTGACCAACGCCGAAGGGCTCAGCCGCTGGGACTACCGGACCTCCGCGCACACCCAACTCGACGCGTGGCTGGCCGCCGCGCTGGCCTACACCGTCATCCGGCCGCTGACCGGCGACAACAACCCGGCCACCCTCGGGCACACCAGCATCACCGCCGTGCTGGTCCAGGCCGGGATCGCGGTTACCGCGGTCACCGTGGCCTGGGTGGTACGCAACCGCTACGAGGGCCCGCCCGGGCACAAGGGCTACGGCAGCGACCGCCCCGCCAATCCGCCCGGGCGGATGTTCCCGTTCCGGTTGCGCTGGCACTGGCTGCGGCTGGGGCCTCTGCGCGTGCCGCTCTATCCGGTGGCGTTGGAGCGCGGGCGGGTGCACCGTCGCCTGCTGGCCTACCCCGAGCACCTCAACGGCTACCAGCAAGGCCTCGACGATCCCACCGCCCTACCCGCGGCCCGGCCGGCGGCCGAGCTGCCCCCGACGTGGTCACTCGCGCTGGCCGAGCAGTGGGCCGACGCGCTGGTCGCCGAGCTGCGCGACGGGCCGCCGCAGTGGTGGCAGCTGCGCGAGGACATGCAGACCGACCCGCGGCTGCGGACACTGCTGACCCTGACCCGCATCGCGCACACCCAGCGCCACCACCAGCACACCCGGCTGTTGGCACTGAGCCTGGTCATCCTGGCCCAGCACGCGGCCACCGGCTTCCACCCCGGCGCCATCGACCCGAGCGCCGGCCCGCTGGCGCGGACCTATCGCCGGTTGCGCGCCAGCAGCCGCGACACCGACGCCGCCCGGGTGCTGTTCCAGGCCCAGCTGCTCCAGGCACTGACCCGCCCGGCCACCCTGGTCACGCTGGGCGGCGACCCGAGGTGGCTCGAGCTGCGCCCGGGTCAGCTGCAGCGGCTGCTGGTCGGGATGCTGTCCGAGCGCCGCGGGCTGCGAATCGAGTTCCTGCAGTCGCAATGGCTGGACCTGCTGCGCGGTGAGGGCATCCTCGCCGCCCTGGACAAGGACGTGCAGGCCCAGCTGCGCAGCGGGATCGAACTGAACCTGAACAACCACGACCTGGCCCGCGAACGCGCCCGAGCCGTCGCCGACGAGGCCCTGGTCGCGGTCCGGGAGTTCCTCGCCGCCCGGCTCACCGGGGTCACCAACGCCGCCGCCAGCGAGCACACCCTGCTGCTCGGCCAGAACCAGGAGCCGTCCACCACCGACGCCGCCAAGGCCCGCAGGGCCCACACCCACCAGCGCTACCACCGCCTGCGGCGACTCGGCGCCGCCCACCAACTGCTGCTCGACGCCGCCGAGCTGGTCGACGAGATCACCCTGACCGGCACCGAACGCCGCCTCGCCCGCCGCGAGTGGCGCGAGAACATCCGCCAGGCCCTCGCCACCGCCCCGCCCGGCCCGGCCACCGCGCCCGCGACCAGCGCCCTGCACACCCTGCTACTGCTGGCCGGCCGTGATCGGCCGGTCCAGGCCGCGCAGCTGGCCCACGAGTACGGCGGCACCGAAGCCGGCTGGGCCGCCCACCTGCAGCGGCTGCGTCGCGCCGGGCTGGCCCATCCTGGCCGACCCGCCGCCGGCAACGACCTCGACAACCGGATCCTCAACGGCAACGCCACCATCGGCTACTGGGTCACTCCCCGGCTGCGCGAGGGCTGGCGCGCGGCCAGCCCGCGGCTGCGCCACGCGATGCGGCGCAACCCGGCCACGCTGTTCGAGCTGTTCGACCACCGCGGCCACGGCCCGGCTCAGAAGCAGGCCGCGCGGCCCAACCGCCTCGCCGAGCTGGCCGATCCGCAGGCCAGCATCGGCGCGTGGCGTGCCGGCGCCGCGGCGCTGACCGAGTTGCTCACCGACTACCACCGGGCCGCCAGCTACTACAAGGCGGGCTTGATCAACGATCGGCGCAGCGACCTGCGCCGGGCCGCCGGATGGCCCTACCGGCACCGCCACCCGGAAGGCCGGATCACCACTGCCGGCCGCGAGGGCCTCGGCCACCGGCCCGGCGTGGACGGCCGCACCGATCTGCGCCAGCGGCACCGGGAACTGCGCCGCGCCACCCGCGCGCTGTGGGCCGCCGACCGCCACCTGCGCCGCACGATGGCCAGCCCGCACACCAGCGAGGACGCCCGCAAGGCCGCCATCGAGCACCGCGAACAGGTCCGCGCCGCGCTCGACGAGGCCCGCACCCGGTTCCTGCACCACACCGGCGCCGCCGGCTGGCACCGGTTCCGGGTCGCCCTGGCCACCCGGCCGGCCGACCGCGCGATCGAGGGCCACTTCCCCAACCCGCGGGTCGTGGTCAAGGAGGCCCGCCGCGAGGTGGAGTACTGGCTGCGGGTGGCCCTCGAGGCCCAGGCCGCGTACGAGGCGCACCGGGACGTCGCCCACCGCCACGACCGTGACGTGGCGATCGGCCAGCTCGGCGCGGCCCGGATCCGGTTGCACTGGGCGGTGCGCGAGGTGCAGAAGACCGGTGTGGACCGCGAATGGGGCATCTGGCGCGAGCTCAACCGGATCGAAGAACTGCGCCTGGAGCTCAACCATAGGTTCCGGTTCACCGCCGCGGTCACCTTCTCCAACCTCATCGAGCGCGGCAGCTGGGACGACCGGACCGTCGAGCACCGCGTCGTCGCCCGGGGCACCGCGCTGGACTGGTTGCGGCTGCTGGCCACCACCGAACTCCTCGGCGTCCACCGCGGGTTGCATCCCCAGCGGCTGGCCGGCGGCCGCGTCCGGGACCTGCGGCTGCCCGCCGGCGTGCCCGGCTGGGTGCGCGGGCTGGCGCACCATCTGGCGAAGGCGCACCTCAGCGAGGCCCGGATCACCGCCATCCTCGAGGAGTACGTCCGCACGGGTTCACTCGTCCGCGACGAGCAGAACGGTACCTACCGGTTGCACGACCTGCTGCGCGACCTGCTCGCCCGCGCTCCGCCCCAGGTCACCCGGGCCGTGCTGCGGAACCCGGAGGCGGCCAGCGGCGTGCTCGGCCTGCACCTGGGCACCGAGGCGGAGCCCACCACCGCCACCCAGCACGCCACCGCGCTGATCATGACCCTGGTCGCCGGCACCGAGCTGGCCCGCAGGCCCCGGCACACCCGCACCCGGCCCGACGACGGCCGGGTCGAGGCCTACACCAAGCCCCGGCCGCTGCGCGCCGAACAGGTCCTCCCCTCGGCCAACCCACGGTCAACAGCACCGCCCGCACCAGCACCGCCCGCACCAGCACCGCCCGCACCGGCACCGCCCCCGGCCGGCCGGGCGGGCTCCGGCCAGCCGGACCAGCCCGGTCCCCCAGCACCCACCGGACCGGCCGGAACCGCGCAGCTCGGCCCGGTCACCCTCGGGTTGGGCATCGGGTTCGCCCTGACCACAGCGGGTCACCCCGCCGCCGGCACGCTGGTCACCGCCGCCACCCTGGCCGCGGCGACCGGATGGGCGCTGTGGAAGCTCGCCGGACCAGCCCTGGACCGGCTGTCGCGCTGGCTGGCCGGCCGACACGCCCGCGCGCTGCGCATCGGCGCCGTCACCTACCCGAACCTCAAGCCCGAGCGGCTGGACCGGGAGCTGCGCCTGGCCCGCTACGCCGACGTGGCACCGGCCCGCCTGGGCACCCCCGAGGCGCCGCGGACCCTGGCCCACCCCACGGTCAAGTGGGTGATCCTCACGGACGGCAGCCACTGGGTGGTGCCCTCGGCCGTCCTGCTCGGTGACGGACCCACGGCCGAGACGCTGTGGATCGCGCACACCGTCGCCAGCCGCGGCGCCCCGGTGATCGCCGCCGGACAAGCCAACACCACGGTGCTCGACGGACGGGTCGTCGGCGTGCACCTGTCCCCGCACAGCGGCCATTACAACCCGCACCACACCCCGTACCAGGACCGGGCAGTGCTGGCGCTCGGGCGAGCCAGCTTCGCCGCCCACGGCATCACCTTCCCGCGCGCAAACCGAGAGCTCGCCCGGCTGGCCCGCGCCGGGATCATCCTGACCCCGCACCGCGACGGCCAGTACCTGCGCGACGGACGGGTCACCGCACTGCGCATCGTCGCCGACCCCAGCCCGGCCACGATCCGCGAGCTGATCGAGCTCGCCCGCGGCTACGCACCCGACCTGCTCATCCTCACCAACACCGACACGCTGACCCGGACCGACCTGCGGGCCGCGATCACCGCGGCCACCGACGCCCACCCAGGGACGTTCCAGCACGTCTCGGTGCGCACCCCCCAGCGCACCGTGACCTGGCGATCCGACCGGCCGGCCGACCCCGCGCTGCTGTGGGACCACGGCGGCCCCGTGCGGCCCCGCGCGCCGCCCCCGCCGGTCGGCGACCATCCCGACGCATACCTCGACCTCTACCACGGCACCACCCGCGCGGCGGCAGCGGAGATCCGCACCGGCGGGGCCGACGCGTCCCGCTTCCGCGTCGACGCCGAACTCGGCCCCGGCCTGCACCTCACCCGCAATCCCGCGCAGGCCGCGCTGTGGGCCCGCTGGCGAGGCCTCGAGCACGACACCGAGTGGCAGGTCCTGCACTACCGGGTGCCCCGGAGGCTGCTCACCGAGCTGCCCGGCCAGACCCTCAACGCCCACGAGCTGGGCCGAGCGGCCAACGACCGCGCGACCGGCGAGGCGCAGCGCCGCGCGCTGGCCTGGGTCGAGGGCCCGCTGCTGCTCAACCTCGCCGACACCCTGGCCGGTGCCGCGCCGGTCACCGCCGGGCACCAGCTGGTCATCCGCGACCCCGCCGCGCTGGCCGCGCTGCACACCCACCTCGTTGGAGTCCTGGACCCCGCGCTGGCCGCCGTCCTCGCCGGGGCCACCCCCACCCGCCACGCGGTCGTGCCGATGCGCCGCTCGGCCACCCGAGCCGCCGCCGGCCTGGTCGCCGACCTACTGGCCGCCGCCCTGCCCCACGACCACACCCGGCACGCAGTCCGGGACCTCGCCGAGGCCATCGGCCTGCCCGAGCGCGACGTGCCCGCGTTGGTCGGCGTGCTGCGCGGGCTCGCCCACACCCACAACCTCACCGTCACCGAGCACCACGGCCGACCAACCGTGCGCCGCGACCGGCTCGGCACCGAGACGGGGACGGCGGACAGCTCGGCGAGCGCCCGGCTGGTGGTGGCGGGCGTGGACTTCTCGGCGGCCGGGTTGGCGGTCCAACCCGGCCGGGGAAGTTGGGCCGACACCCCGTTCCTGCCCTCCCCCACGGCGCGCGCGACACCGGCCGCCGTCGAGGCCCTGGTCACCGAGGTCGCCGCCGCGCACGAGCTGTCCGCCGACGCGGCGCACGTGCTGCGGTTGAGCCACGCCGAGAAGCTGCTGTCGCTGCCGGAGAAGCAGCGGGCGCTCCTGGCGGGCCGGTTCGCCGCCGCCGCGCGCAGCGCCGCCACCGAGGATCTGCGCCGGGCACGACGGATGGACGCCGCGCTCGGCCTGGACCCGGCACATGTCCTGCACCGCCTGCTGGTCGCCCGGATGGTGCAACACCTGGTGCGCGGGGTGAACCCCAGCGCCCGCGCCGACGACCTGCGCGCGGTCAACTGCGGACACTGCGCCGCCGCCGCGGACGCGACCCTGTCCGGGGCCTCCGCCACCGCGACCCCGGCGCGCCCGCCGCCGGGCATCGACGCCGAACAGGTCCTCAGCGACATCGCCCCCTACGCCGCCCAAGCCCGCGAGCTGCTGGAACAGCGCTACCAGCGGAGCTTCCAGCCGGTGACCGGCGAGGTCGAGGTCCGCCGCATCATGGCCGCCGCGGGGGCCGGGGCTCGCGGGATCGTGTCCACCGGGACGCACTTCTTCGGTGTGCACGCCGTCGAGGCGATCATCGACGGCCGGCCCCAGGTCGTGGTGGCGTTCAGCGACGGGCAGTACGGCGGGCACCCCAGCACGGACTACCTGGACGGGATCGAATCCTTCCTGCGCACCGACGACGCCACGACCGCCGTCGTCCCGATCACCGCCCCCACCGACGCCGCGTCCGCCACCCTCGGCGCACCCCAGGCCCGGGCGCCGCCGCGCACCTGGTGGCGCACCCTGCTGCGCTGGGTCGGCGTCGTCGGAGCGGCCGGCGCGCTGCTGGCGCTCGGACCCGGTGCCGGACCTGGCGAGCTGCTCGCGGCGGCCACCGCGCTGGGCTGGCCGGGCACCGCCGGCGCCGAGGCCCACTTCCGCGGGTCGCTGCGCGGCCTGGCCGAGGTACCGGTGCCCGACCGACCCTGGCTGCGGCACCTGGTGCGTGACGGGCAGCCGGTGGCGGTGGTGAAGTCCTACCCGGCGGGGTCGGCCAGAGCCGCGCGGGAGGTCTTCGCCTACCGGTTCGCCACCGCGCTGGGCTGGCCGGACCTGGTCCCGGTGACGGTCCGCTGGGAGCCGGCGGGCGCCGGCGCGACGGCCCAGGCCTGGCGGCCGGCCGGCGTGCCGGGCGAGGTGGCGAGTGCCGCTCGGTTCTCGCGCCCAGACCGGGAGCGGGCCGCGGTCCTGGACTACGTGCTGGCCTACCTCGATGGCCGGGAGCTCGGCAACCACCTCGACGACCGCGGCCGGCTGGTCCTGATCGACCACGAATGGATCCTGCCCAGCACGGCCGCGCTGGGGGATCCGTCGGTGCTGGCCCGGCTGGAGTCGTTCTTCGTCCTCGAGCAGCTGGGTCGGACGCTGTCCGCCCCGGTGCTGGCCGAGGTGCGCGCGCTCGACCCCCGCGCGGTCGTCGAGATCGGGCGCGGACTCGGCCTCGACGAGCAGCTGCTCACCGCCGCCGCGGACCGGCTCCGGGAGCCGCGGCGCGACGGTGTGATCACCGGCTCGGCGTGGCGGGCGCAGCGGCGTGCGGCGTGGACCGGGTCCGCCCAGGAGCTGGCCGCGGTCGAGGCGTTGGAGTCCGCGCAGGCCCGGCTCCAGCAACTCTGGACCCGCCCGCCCGCGCAACGGGCCGCGGCCCTGGCCGAACTCGACACCCTCGCCGTCCCGGCCGACCCCGGGTTCGCCGAGGAGATCCAGGGTTGGGCGGCGGTGATCCGCGGTGAGCTCGACGAGCTGCGCCGGGCCACCTCGAGCCGGCTGGTCGTCGGCGGCGGGCACGCCGCCCGGTTCCCCCGCCTCAGCCCCGGCGACGTCGCCCTCAACATCGACCCGGCCGATCTGCCGGACCTGGTCGGGGACATCGCCGGCGTCCGCCTGCCCACCGGACACTACCAGGAGGTCGTGTTCGAACGGGTCCCGTTCCGCGCCTTCACCGGCGACAGGTTGATCGGCCTGGTCACCGCGATGGACGCGCTGGCGGTGGGCGGCACGATCACGATCGTCACCGGCTCCGGCATCGGCTCCCGCCTGTCGGACGTCCATGCGGTGCTGCGCCTGATGGGCGGGCGGGTGACCGGCACCGTCCCGGTTGTCGCGGTCAAGCTCGGCAACCCGACCCCGGCCGCCTGGGCCGAGGTCGCCGCGCTGCTGGCCCGCCGCCGCGCGGAGGCCGCCACCCGCCCCGAGGTCCGCATCGCGGGCCGGTTGGAGCTGGGCGAGGCCGGCTGGGCGCCGGTCGACCTGCTCGCCGTGCGGCTGAGCGTGCCCACCGGAGCGGTCACCGCCGCATCCGCCGCCGACCCCGCACTGCTGCTCACCGAGGGCGGCCTGCTGGTGCGGATCCCGCGCGGCGCCCCCGCGGTCGGACCGGCGACGGCGTTTCGCCCGGCCACCCTGGTCGACTCCACCGGGCGCCACCTGGTGACCGTGCAGCCGCAGGAGGTGATCGGCAGTCACCCCGGGGCCGACCTCGTGCTGGACGGCGACCCACGGATACGCCCGGTGCACGCGCTGCTGGTGTTCGGCGCCAGGGGCTGGGCGCTGGTAGATCTCCCCGCCGGAGCGGGCCCGGCCCGCGTCACCCCGCTGCGCCACGGTGACCGGGTCCGGCTCGGCTCGACCGACCACCGCTTTTTAGACGAGCCCGCCCCGAGCCGAGGCGGCACCGCCTACGCCCACCCGCTGGCCACAGTGCTCGCGCTCGGGTTCGCCCTCGGCGCGGCCGGGCTGCCCGCGCTCGGCGCGGCCGGGCTGCCCGCGCTCGGCGCGGCTGTGGTCGGCGCGGCCGTGGTCGGCGCGGCCGTGCTCGGCGCCGCGCTCGCCGGCGTCACGGCGTACCGCGCGTTCCAGCTGCTCCGCAAGGCTGCCCAGGCCGGGTCCGAGCGCGGGGCCGCCCGCGGCCGTCCGTGCCCTGGCCGCGCTCGCCGCCGCCTCGCGCGTGCTGGCCGCTCCAACCCCCGGTCGGGCGCCGTGGCCGGTCCGCCGCCGACCACACGAGCAGCCGGCGGCGCTGCTGGCGCTGCTGCCGGTGCCGCCGGGCGCGGGGCCGGGCGTGGACACCCACGGGAGCGCCCCGACGATGGCCAGGCCGGCCGCGTTCCTGCTGACCAGGCTGCAGCGGCTCGCGGCGTGGCTGGTCGCGCCGCGCTGGCCCAATGCCGCCCGGTCGATGCGCCACTACCTGGACAACACCGGCACCGATCTGCGGCTGGACCCGGGCCGGATGCTCGCCGAGCTGTCCGGCCTGCGCTGGCTGGTCCAGCTCCGGGTGTCCGAGCAGGTCCACCGGGCGCTCGGCCACGCCGACCGCGACGGGTCGGGGGGGCCGGTGGAGTTCAGCACCGGCTGGCGGACCCACGACACCGACGCCTACCGGCTGGACCCGAAGGGTCGCGGTGACTGGTACTACACCGTCGGGGTCTTCCGGTACGCCGTCACCGGTGTGCTGACCGTACGCCCCCCGGCTCTCCCCGGTGAGCGTCGCACCGTCGAGATCAGCTACCAGGTGCACGTCCACGACAGCTACGACTGGCACCCGGGGCAGGGCGTCACGGTCGGGCCGGTCCCGATCAGCGACCGGTTGATGGGACTGCCGCACCGCGCCGGGCTGGCCCGGCAGTTCCAGGCCTGGGGCTCCAGCCACGTCCTGCACCACGTCGGCCTCGCACCCGGCCCGAACGGCACGGTCCGGCTGTTCCCGCTCGACCCCGGCAGCGCCGGCGGCCGGGCCTGGTGGCGGTCCAGCCGGTCCGAGCCGGCCCGCCCTGAGCGTGCCTGGTCCGAACGGGCCTGATCCGAACGTGGTCCGCCGGGCTCCACCGATAGTCACCGCAACCGCCCGGCCGGCGGTGGGGTGGCCTCCCGGCCGGCGGCGGGGTGCCCTCCCGGCCGGCGGCGGGGTGGCCTCCCGGCCGATGTCACCGGCCGAACACCGCGCGACCGTCGACACGCTGGCCCCGTACCTGAGCGGCCTGGACCGCGCGCGGGCCCGGCGTCCAGCTGGACTGGTCGCGGTGGCGACCGGAGTTCGCCCGCGCCGGCCTGCCCGAGCTGGGCGCCGAGCTGCTCGCCTACACCGTCGTCGACCTGCGTGGGCGCGCCTGGACGGTGGAGTTCGCACACCCGGGCCGAGACCGCCGACCTGGTCCGGCGGCCAGCAGTCCGGGCCGGGCCGCGCTGGGCAGACGTCCTGGGCACTGACGACCGCACCCGTGTTTCGGCGCCCACGCCGGGCGGCTGACCGATCTCGCGCAGGCCGCGCTGCTGCCCGGCGCTGCCGGGGCGGCGGTGGCGGTGACCGTGTGGCGGTGCGCACGTTGACCCGCAGCCGGTCGGGGCGCAGGGTTGCCGCCGGCCGAGGCCCAGCCCACCGAGCTCCAGCCGGCCGGGTCGCTGCTGGCCGGGTCGCTGCTGGCCGAGGCCCAGCCCACCGAGCCCCAGCCGGCCGGGTCGCTGCTGGCCGAGGCCGAGACCTGGCTGGCGGCGGCGCGCACGCTGCTCGACAACGGCTACGACGCGGCGGCCGCCATGCGGCTGATGCGGGTGGAGGCTCTGTTGGACGACGCCGCCCACATGATCGCTGTTTCGGTGTCGAAACCTACGCTGGATGTCCGTTTTACCACCCGAACGGCGACCACCGGACCAACGCAGAAGCCGCTCCGCGCCCGATCCGCGCGACCACCGCGACCACCGCTACCCGCGCGACCACCGCTACCCGCGCGACCCGCGCGACCACCGCCGGCTGATCCAACCCCGGCGCGCATGGTGCGACGCGTTGGCCCGCACTTGCGCCGGCGGCCCGGACGACGGCTCGGGTGCCCTCGGCGAGCCCGGCGACGACGTCGGCACCGAGCTGTGCGAGCAGGGAGGGGAGCGTCACCGTTCACCGCTTGGGGACAGCGTGGCGGCGTAACCGCCACCGTTTGGGCCAGTCCGTGGGCCGCAGCGAGTGGTCGAGCATCGCGGTTCGGCCGGCTCGATCGCGTCGCTGACGCGCCCGTCCCCTTTTCCCGGGAGTCCGCCTTGCCCGACGAGGTCCCAGCCTCCGATGCCGCCCGAGCCACCGACCAGGTCCGAGACCGTCTTGATGCGCTGTGGCACAAACTCGCCCAGGATCGGGAGACGCGATTGGTTTCCGGTAGCCACTGACCTCGGTTTCCAGCCCCTGCAGCGGTTCCAGCGTTCTCTCATCAACAACGGCGGTGACCCGTTCGCCGATGCTGCTCACCGCTGCCACAACCACGACATGGAACGGGATGTCGTGGGCCTGGACTCGGCCCGGATCTCGCGCTCGGAGCGCGGCGAGATGAACTACTCGGCGTTAGGCCGCGCGATCGGCCGGCATCCAGGTCGGCCGGCCATCGTGGTGGCGAGCATCGGCACCACCATGACTGAGGCCGTCGACGACGGGAGGATCCGACGCTTGCTCGCGCCGTGGAAGGACAACAACTGGCTCACTATCCCGTCGACCGACTTGCCGCGACCGGCTGGCCGGCCTGGGCGCCCGAGCACGCCTGCACGGTCGTGCTCGGGCAACCGAGCGACACGGTGCTGGCCCGTTGGCTGCTGGCCGGCGGCGACGCCCCGATTCCAGCGTTGGGTGCGCGTCGCGCCGACCCGGGTGAGTACCCGACCGAGCGGCTGGCCGGTCTCGACGAGCTGGCGGGCGCTCCAAGGTGGCCCCGCCGCAGAGGCAGTTGGAGTCGGTCGAGACGGGTCGGCACGCTGAAATGCCTGACACCGCACGGCTTTGCCGCTAGCGGTGGCGCCAGGCTCTGCCGGCAGTGGCCGCCGAGATCAGGAGTCGCCGCCGCCCGGCATCGACTGGTAGATCTTCTTGCAGTCCGGGCACACCGGCGAACCGGGCTTGGGCGAACGGGTCACCGGGAAGGTCTCCCCGCACAACGCGACGACCATGTTCCCCATCACCGCGCTCTCGGCGATCTTGTCCTTGCGGACGTAGTGGAACATCTTCGGATCGTCGTCACCGGTGCTGTCGGTGCCCTCGGGGCGGGTGTCAACTTCGGGCAGGGTCTGGGTGGAGGTCACCCGGCCATTCTGCCGCACCAGGGATGGGCGCGGCACCCGCGCGGGAGACAGTGGGAGGCCGGGCACGCGCGCCCGGAACTGTGGGAGGGGAACGGAATGACCGACCGGCCGATGCTCGCCCCGGAGGTGGCGGACGCGCTCGCCGCCCGGCGTCCGGTGGTGGCGCTGGAGTCCACCCTGCTGGCGCACGGGCTACCGGCGCCGGACAACCACGCCGTCGGCACCGCATTGGAGTCGGTGGTGCGGGCGGCCGGTGCGGTGCCAGCCACCGTCGCGGTACTGGACGGGGTGGCCCGGATCGGGCTGGACGACGCGGGGCTGGCCCGGGTCTGCGCGGGCGGGCTGGCGAAGCTGTCCCGGCGCGACCTCGGGGTGGCGCTCGGCCTCGGGCTGGATGGGGCCACCACGGTGGCCTCGACCGCCGCGCTGGCGCATTCGGCCGGCATCCGAGTATTCGCCACCGGCGGCCTCGGCGGGGTGCACCGCCACGCCCGGGACAGCTGGGACGTCTCCGCCGACCTGGCCGTGCTCGCCACGACTCCGCTGGTGGTCGTGTGTTCCGGGGTGAAGTCCATCCTCGACGTGCCGGCCACCCTGGAACAGCTGGAGACGTTGTCGGTGCCGGTGCTCGGGTTCGGCACCGACGCCTTCCCCGGGTTCTACCGGCGCGACTCCGGGATGGCGGTGCCCTGGCGGGTGGACACCGTCGGCCAGGTCGCCGACGTGGTGACCGCACACCTCGGGCTCGGCGCAGAGTCCGGGGTGCTGCTGGCCAACCCGGTCCCGACGGCCGACGAGCTCGACCGGGATCTGCACGACCGGGTACTGGCCGAGGGCCTGGCCCGGGTTGCGGCCCGGGGCGTGCGAGGCCGCGCCGTCACCCCGGAACTACTGGCGTACTTCCACGAAGCCACCGGCGGAGCCAGCCTGGCCTGCAATATCGCGCTGGTGACCGCGAACGCGGCACTGGCCGCGCGGCTGGCCGTGGAGCTCAGCGGCAGGGAGCTCAGCGACCGGGAACTCAACGGCCGTCCGGGGACTCGATGACCTGGTGCTCGCCGCCGGATTCGAGACTCGGCCGGTCGGTGGGTTCGTCCCGGTAGCGGCTGAACCTGGAGGCCTTCCGGGGCAGCCGGTCGTTCGCGATGATCACGGCCATCCAGGGCAGCGGGATGGACGCCACGATCAGCGTCGCCGCCAGCCACGGGGTCTGGTAGAACAGCGCTGCCAGCACCAGGCACGGGATCCGCAGCCCCATCATGATCCCGTACCGACGCTTGCGGGTGGCCAGCTCGTCCTCGTAGGAGGTCTGCGCGTCGGTGATCAGGATCGGGGTGTCGTCCTGGTCGGGGTTCTTCACTGCATCACCTCGGATTGGTGCCGCGGTCGGCGAGCCCCGGCCGGGCATCCTCCATCGTCGCACCGCGCGCGCCAGGGCGCACAACCGCCGGCGGTCGGTGCGCCGACCGGCATCGCCAACCAGCGGTCAAGCCGGGCCGCCGCACGGAACCGGCGTCAGCCCTTCCCCTGCATCTCCTTCGCCGATGGTCGATTCCGGGCAAGCTCCGCTCCTCGCTCGCTGGCGCTCGCTGCGATGCTCACTTGCCCTGCATCTCCTTCGCCCGGGCCTTCATGGCCTGTTTGAACTCCCGGACCCGGCCGAGGCTCTGCTTGTCCACGATGTCGGCGACCGACCGGTACGAGCCCTGCTCGCCGTAGTCCCCCGCCGCCTCCCGCCACCCGGCCGGGGTGACGCCGCGCTGCTTGCCGAGCAGCGCCAGGAAGATCTTCGCCTTCTGCTCGCCGAACCCGGGCAACGCCTTGAGCCGCTTGAACAGCTCACGCCCGTCCTCGACGTCGGCCCACAGCCCGGTGACGTCGCCGTCGTAGTGTTCCACCAGCGCCTTGCACACCTCCTGGACCCGCAACGCCATCGAGCGCGGAAACCGGTGCAGGGCGGGCGGGGTGGCGAACAGCTCGACCAGCGCGTCCGGGTCGTATTCGGCGATCTCCCGGGCGTCCAGGTCGTGGCCCAGCCGCTCGGTGAGCACCAGCGGGCTGGTGAACGCCTTCTCCAGCGGGATCTGCTGATCGAGCACCATGCCGATCAGCAGCGCCAGCGGGTCTCGCTCCAGCAGCGCGTCGGCGTCCTCGCGCTGGCTCAGGCACAGTGCCACGTCTGCTCCAATGGTCGATTCCTCGTCCGCGCGGCGGGTTCCCCAGCAGGCTACCGCCGCCGTGCCGGCCTCCGGGAACGGCCAATGAGAGGATCACTCCATGGTCCCGTGGTTGACCCCAAGGCTGTGCGCCGGGCTGCGCGAGGCGTTCCAGCGGGTCGGATTCGATGTCGACGGAGTTCCCGCGCTGCTCGGCCCGGCCGCGCACGCCGCGCTGTCCCGGGACGAACCGGTGCCCGCCCGGCTGGCCAGCGCGGACGCCGGCCCACTGGGCACCTGCGTTCGGCTGTTCCTGCTCGGCGACACCGAGCCGGAAGCGGCGGTCACCGAGGCGCTCGCCCCGGTCGCGGTGGCCGACGCGGTGGCCGCCGGGTTGCTGCGCGGCGGACCGGACGGGTTGCGCGCCGCGCTGGACGTCCGCCCGCACGGCGACGACCAGGGTGGCTGGTGGGTGGTGTCCGACCTCGACACCCGCCCCGGTGGCCGGCGCGCGCCGCTGGGCGCCGACCATGTACTGGGGGTGGGTCAGGCGTCGCTGAGCCTGGCATCCGCCACGGTGCGCCGGCCGGCGGCGCGGCTGTTGGACCTGGGCACCGGCTGCGGGGTGCAGGCGCTGCACGCCGCCCGGCACGCGGGTGAGCTGGTGGCCACCGACATCAACCAGCGCGCGCTGGCCCTGGCGGCGGCGACCTTCGCGATCAGCGACGTGCCGGTGCAGCTGCGCGCCGGCGCCTGGCTGGAGCCGGTGGCCGGTGACCGGTTCGACCAGGTGGTGTGCAACCCGCCGTTCGTCGCCGGGCCGCCCCGGGTGCGGCACACCTATCGCGACTCCGGGCTGGCCGGCGACACGGTGGCCGCCCGGCTGGTCGGCGCACTGCCCAAGCACCTGACCGACGGCGGGGTCGCGCAACTGCTGGCCTGTTGGCTGCACGTGCGCGGACAGGAGTGGCCGGATCGGGTCACCTCGTGGCTACCCGAGGAGGGTGGGGTGGACGCCTGGTTCGTGCAGCGCGAGGTCGCCGACCCGGCGCTGTACGTGGGCACCTGGCTGCGCGACTCGGGGCTCGACCCGGCCTCCCCGCAGGCCCGCCGGGAGGCCGAGGAATGGCTGGCCTGGCTGGCGGCCAACCAGGTGGAGGGCATCGGATTCGGCTTCGTCACGCTGCGCCGCACCGGGGTGGCCGAACCGACCGTGCTGTGCGAGGACCTGCTGGACACGCCCGTCGGGCTGACCGGCGACGAGGCCGAGGGCTGGCTGGACCGGGTGGCCTGGTTGCGCGCGCACGACTCCGACGCGGCGCTGCTGGCCGCCCGCCTCACTCGCGCCCCGGACGTGCTGCTGGAGCGGTTCGCCGAGCCGGGGCCGGACGGCTGGCGGCCCGTGGGTTCGACCGTCCGGCGGCTGGACGGGCCGGGCTGGCGGCACGAGGTCGACGATCCCGGCACCGCGCTGCTGGCCGGCTGCCAGGGCGCGCTGAGCATCGGTGAGCTGCTGGCGCTGCTGGCCGCGGCCGACGACCGCCCGACCGACGAGCTGGTGTCGGTGAGCCTGCCGGCGGTGCGTGAGCTGGTCCGGCACGGCCTGCTGGTGCCGGTGGAATGAGGGCCCGCCTGATGGGTGGCGGCCTGACGGGTGCCCGGCGGATGGGTGCCTGGCCGATGAGTGCCGGGCACGAGGGTGGCGGACACGTGGGCGCCGGGCACGTGGGTGCCGGACGGGTGGGCGGCGCCTGATGGGCGCCGGCCGGATGAGATCGGCGCTCGGGTGAGAGCGGTGGTCGGGTGAGAGCGGTGGTCGCCCGGGTCGCCAGGGCCGGGGTCCGGGTGGACGGCGAGCTGGTCGGCGAGATCACCGAGCCCGGCCTGCTGGTGCTGCTCGGCGTGCACCGCGACGACGGCGCCACCGAGGTGGACGCAATGGCCCGCAAGCTGCACGAGCTGCGGCTGCTGCGCGACGAGCGCTCCTGCGCCGAGACCGGGGCCCCACTCCTGGTGGTCAGCCAGTTCACCCTGTACGGCGATACCCGTAAGGGCCGTCGGCCGTCCTGGTCGGCCGCCGCCCCGCCCGCCGTGGCACAGCCCCTGGTCGAGGCGGTGCTGGCCGCACTGCGCGGGCGGGGTGCCCGGGTGTCGACCGGGCGGTTCGGCGCGATGATGGCGGTGGAGTCGGTGAACGACGGCCCGTTCACCGTGATCGTGGAGGTGTAGCGGCCCGGCACTGGCGGGTGCTGATCGACTCGGCTAGAGGCCGCCGGTTCCCAGCTGTTTGAACCGCTGCTCGGCGTGGTGACCGAGTTGGCTGTAGGCGTGCAGCTCGCTCCAGAACGGCACCGTGCCGATCGGGTACCCGGACTCGGTGACGTCCGCCTGGCCTCGGCCGTCGAGCAGGTCGGTCAGCGACAGCGCCGGCACGAACAGGTCGGCCTGGACGATGCTGAACACCGGCGAGTCGTCGCTGTCCCCGACGTACCAGTGGCCCACCAGTGGGGTCAGCCGCGGCACCTCGGCCAACCGGGCCTCGGCCAGGGACAGCCGCTCGTCCGGATCGGCGGGAGCGGCGCCCCAGCCGTGCCACCAGAAGCCGTTCTCCGCGACGTCGAACAGCACGCCCCGCTCCGGGGCCTCGACCAGCTCCCGGGTCGGCGGCTGGTCGGGCGAGCGCCAGTTCGGGTAACGGGCGCCTGATCCGGGGCGGGCCACCGGGTGCGCCCGCAGCAGCACCGCCCGCCAGCGCGGCGGCATGGTGAGTCGTAGCACACGTTGTGCGCGGGTGAGCTCGTCGAGCGTCAGACCCGGTTCGAGTTCACAGTCACCGCGGTCGCGCAGCCACGCCAGCAGGCCCTCGGTGGTGTCCCGCGGTGGGTCAGCCATCACCGGACCGTAGCCGACCGGTGGCATCACGCGAGAGCGCACCTGAGAACCCGATGTGAAGCCGGCAACGGCAGGTTCCAAGGGGCGCCGCGCGGGAACGTTTGGCACGACGCCCACGTTCTACCGGGTGAGATCGCACAGCCACCCGCGACCTACCTCGTCGCTGGGCGGCCCGCGAGGGAGGGACCCATCATGACCGCGCCGCACACCATCCGCGGGACCCGTGACACGACGAACCCGGACCCGGTGACCCCGGACCTGGAACCGACGGCCGAAGATCTCGACGCCCAGAGCCCGGCCGCCGATCTGGTGCGGGTGTATCTCAACGGTATCGGAAAACGCGCGCTGCTGACCGCCGCCCAGGAGGTCGACCTGGCGAAGCGGATCGAGGCCGGTGTCTTCGCCAAGCACGTGTTGGACACCGACCCGTCGGTGCCGGCCCGGCATGCCGCGGAGCTGCGCGCGGTGGTGCGCGACGGCGAGGTGGCGCGTAACCACCTGTTGGAGGCCAACCTGCGCCTCGTGGTGAGCCTGGCCAAGCGCTACACCGGCCGGGGCATGCCGCTGCTGGACCTGATCCAGGAGGGCAACCTGGGCCTGATCCGCGCGGTGGAGAAGTTCGACTACGCCAAGGGCTTCAAGTTCTCCACCTACGCCACATGGTGGATCCGTCAGGCCATCACCCGCGGCATGGCCGACCAGGCACGCACCATCCGGCTGCCGGTGCACCTGGTGGAGCAGGTCAACAAGATCGCCAGGGTAAAGCGTGACCTGCACCAGCGGCTCGGCCGCGAGGCCACCCACGAGGAGATCGCCGAAGAGTCGGGCATCGCGGCGGAGAAGGTCGGCGACCTGCTCGACCACTCGCGCGACCCGGTGTCGCTGGACATGCCGGTCGGCAGCGAGGAAGAGGCCCCGCTGGGCGACTTCATCGAAGATGCCGAGGCCACCGACGCCGAGACCACGGTGATCTCGCACCTGCTGCACGACGACCTGCGCCGGGTGCTGGCCACCCTCGACGAGCGTGAGCAGGGCGTCATCCGGATGCGGTACGGCTTGGAGGACGGCCAGCCGCGCACGCTCGACCAGATCGGCCGGCGGTTCGGGCTCTCCCGCGAGCGGGTGCGCCAGATCGAGCGTGAGGTGATGGCGAAGTTGCGGGTCGGCGACCGGGCCGACCGTCTCCGCGCCTACGCCAGCTGAGCCCACCAGCCGAGCACCCACCCACCCCACCCAACCCAGCTGACGAACGGCGCTTTCGTCGGATCTGATCCGACGAGAGCGTCGCTCGTCACGTGCATCCGCAACGCGGGTACGGTGCTGCCGTGCCTGAGTTCAGCCCCGTTGACGTGCTCCCGCTCGGCCCCGACGCCACCGAGTACCGCCGCCTCGACCTGGGCGGTGTGACGCCGCTGCGGCTGGACGGCCGGGAGTTCCTGGCCATTGAGCCGGCCACCATCACCGGCCTGGTCCGCGCTGCGGTGACCGACATCTCGCATCTGCTGCGACCGTCGCACCTGGCCCAGCTGCGCTCCATCGTCGACGACCCGGAGGCCAGCTCGAACGACCGATTCGTGGCCACCGACCTGCTACGCAATGCCTGCGTGTCCGCCGGCGGGGTGCTCCCGATGTGCCAGGACACCGGCACCGCGATCGTCATCGGCAAGCGCACCGAAGGGGTGCTGACCGGCGGAGGCCGGGGCGGGAGGGCCAACTACACCGACGACACCGACGAGGCCGCCGTGTCCCGCGGGGTGTACCAGGCCTACCAGGAGCTGAACCTGCGCTACTCGCAGATGGCGCCGGTGACGTTCTGGGAGGAGCGCAACACCGGCACCAACCTGCCGGCCCAGATCGAGCTCTACCATCAAGCCGGCGACGCACCGATGTACGAGTTCCTGGTGATGGCCAAGGGTGGCGGCTCGGCCAACAAGACCTTTCTCTACCAGGAGACCAAGGCCGTGCTGAACCCGAAGCGGCTGGCCACCTTCCTCGACGAGAAGCTGCGCTCGCTGGGCACCTCGGCATGCCCGCCCTACCACCTGGCCGTCGTGGTCGGCGGGATGTCGGCGGAGTACACGCTGAAGGTTGCCAAGCTTGCCTCCGCCCGCTACCTGGACACCCTGCCCGAGCGCGGGTCCGGCGCCGGCGAGGCGTTCCGGGATCGTGACCTGGAGGCCCAGGTTCTCGAGCTGACCCGGAACTTCGGCATCGGCGCGCAGTTCGGCGGCAAGTACTTCTGCCACGACGTGCGGGTGATCCGGTTGCCCCGGCACGGCGCGTCGGTCCCGGTCGGGGTGGCGGTGTCGTGTTCTGCGGACCGGCAGGCCAAGGCGAAGATCACCGCGGACGGGGTGTTCCTGGAGCAGCTCGAACGCGACCCGGCGCGGTACCTGCCGGACGTGACCACCGAGGATCTCGACGACTCGGACGTGGTGCACGTCGACCTGAACCGACCGATGGCCGAGATCCGCGGGCAGCTTTCGGCGCTGCCGGTGAAGACCCGGCTGTCGCTGACCGGGCCGCTGGTGGTGGCCCGGGACATCGCGCACGCCAAGATCGCCGAACGGCTGGACGCCGGCGAGCCGATGCCGGACTACCTGCGCGACCACGCCGTCTACTACGCCGGCCCGGCCAAGACCCCGGCCGGCTACGCCTCCGGCTCGTTCGGCCCGACCACGGCCGGCCGGATGGACTCCTACGTCGCGCGGTTCCAGGAGGCCGGCGGCTCGTTGGTGATGCTGGCCAAGGGCAACCGGTCGAAGCAGGTCACAGACGCCTGCGCGGCGCACGGCGGTTTCTATTTGGGCTCGATCGGCGGCCCGGCGGCCCGGTTGGCCCAGGACTGCATCCGCAAGGTTGACGTGCTGGAGTACCCGGAGCTGGGCATGGAGGCGGTCTGGAAGATCGAGGTCGCTGATTTCCCGGCCTTCATCGTCGTCGACGACAAGGGCAACGACTTCTTCGCCTCGACCAGCAAGCCGACGCTGCAGGTCAGCTTCCGCTGAGCCGGCGGGGGCCCTGGTCGTGCCGGGCCGGCGGCGGGCCGAGGCTGAGCCGCGCGCTGGTCACCGAGGCCCCCTCGGCCGCCGCGAGCACCGGGTCGAGTCGCAGCGAGCGGACCTGCGGCAGGTCCTCCACCAGGCAGCTCAACCGCAGCGCCAGGTCTTCCAGCGCGGCTAGGTCGGCGGGCTCTGCGCCGTTCCAACCGGTCAGCAAAGGTGCTGCCCGGGGAGCCCGGACGAGCTGGTGCGCTTGCGCGGTGGACAGCGGCACGACTCGGTAGGCCCGGTCGTCGAGCAGCTCGGTGGCGATTCCGGACAGCCCGAAGGACACCAGGGAGCCGAACGAGGGATCGTCGAGCACCTCGAACACGCAGGACGGTCCCTTGGGCACCATCCGCTGGACGTACACCTCCGCGCTGTCGGTGACCTGGGCCAGTTCGCGGTAGGCCCGCTCGGCTGCCTCGCCTGAACCGACGTCGAGCCGGATTCCGATCAGGTCGGGTCGCTGCCAGCGCCGGTCGACTCCCTTCAGCGCGACCGGGTAGCCGAGCCGGTCGGCGGCGTCCCGGGCCTGCTGCGGTGAGCCGACCAACCGGAACTCGGTAACCTCGATGCCGTAGCAGGCAAGCAGCTCGGCCGCCGAGTCGTCGTCGAGTTCGACGGTCACGGTGCCCACTGCCGCGGTGCCCACTGTCGCGGTGCCCACTGCCTCTGTGCCGACGGTCGCGGTGCCGACTGCCGCGGTGCTCGCTGTATCGGCGGTCCCGGCCAGCAACCGGGAGACCAACTGCTCGGCTTGCTCCCGTCGGGTGCCGGGCGGACGGACGTACTCGCCGGTCGGCGCCGCCCGCCAGCGGGCATAGCGCAGCACCCTGGCCAGCGCGGCAACCGCCCGCTCCGGGCTGGAGTAGCTCGGCACCGACCCGCGCTCCGGTTGGCCGTCGGCGCCGCGCACCGCGAGCTCGTCGGGGATCCCGTCCACCGCGAGGAACGTGCTGACCACAGGCTTGGTCGCCCCGGCGACCGCTGTGCGCAGCGCGCGAGCGTAGTCGGCGCTGGGGGTGGTCACCGGCGGCACGAACACCGCGACCAGCGCATCGGTGTCCTCGGCGTGCGCGGCGGACGCCACCGCCTCGGCGAACACGTCCGGTCCGGCGGCGGCGCCGACGTCCACCGGTGGGCCCGCCGGCAGCAGCCCCTCGTCGCGCAGGGCGTCGGTGACCAGCAGGCCCAACGCGGTGGAGTTGCCGACCACGGCAACCCGGGGCCCGGCCGGCAGAGGCTGATAGGCCAGCAGCAGCGCGGTGTCGAACAGCTGCGCGAGGGTCTGCACCCGGATCACCCCGGCCTGCTCGAACAACGCCTGCACACTGGTCTCGTCGACCTGCACGGCACCCACCGCGCCGGCCACCGCGCCCCCGGTGAACCGCCCGCTCTTGACCGCGACGATCGGCTTGTCCCGGGCCAGCCGCCGCGCCAACCGGGCGAACTTGCGGGGGTTGCCGAAGGTCTCCAGATACAGCAGTACCACCTCGGTAGCCGGGTCGGTCTGCCAGTACTGCAGCAGGTCGTTACCCGACAGGTCGGCGCGGTTACCGGCCGAGACGAAGGTGGACAAGCCCAACCCCAGCTCGTCGATGCCGGCCAGGATCGCGATGCCCAGCGCCCCGGACTGGCAGAAGAACCCGATGCGGCCGGGCCGCGGGGCGGCGGGGGCGAGGGTTGCGTTGAGCGCGACCTCGGGCGCGGTGTTGGCGACGCCGAGCGCGTTGGGACCGATCACCCGCATGCCGTGTGCTCGTGCCTGGGTGACCAGCCGGATTTGCGCGTCCGAGCCGTCGGCGCCCGCATCGGCGAACCCCGAGCTGAGCACCAGCAGCGCCTTCACCCCCTTGGCCAGGCAGGAGTCCAGCACCTGATCCATTCCGGAGGCTGGAACCGCGACCACGGCGAGGTCGACCTCGTCCGGTACGTCGATCACCGACGGGTAGGCCCGTACCCCACGTACGGAGCGCGCCTCCGGATTCACCGGGAACACCGGCCCGGTGAAGTTGGCCCGGAGCAGGTTGGTCAACACCGCGTGCCCGATCTTCGCCGGGTCGGTGGACGCCCCGATCACCGCGACCGAGCGCGGGTGCAGAAGATTGTGCACACCCCGGGCCTCGGCGGCCTGCTCGCGAGCGTCGCGCACCGCCACGGACCGCTGCGTGGGATCGATGTCGAACTCCAGGTGCAGCACTCCCTGCCCCAGCTCCCGGCGGATCTGATAGCCGGCCTGCCGGAACACTCTGGGCATCTGGTGGTTCTCCATCAGCACCTCGGCCTCGAACCGTTCGATGCCGTTCTCCCGGGCCGCCGCGGCGAGGTGCTCGAGCAGTATCGAGCCCAACCCGCGGCCCTGGTGGTCGTCGCGGACCTCGAAGGCCACCTCGGCGGCCGGCCCGCCGTCGAGCCGGACGTAGCGGCCAACCGCGACGATGTCGTCACCGAGCCACGCCACGAGGGCCACCGAGTCGCGGTGGTCGAGCTCGGTGAACCTTCGCAGGTCCCGGTCCGGGATGCGCGGGTAGGCGCCGAAGTAGCGCAGGTAGCGGGTGCGCTCGGACAGCCGGCTGTGGAACACGCGCAGGTCCTCGGCATCGGCCGGGCGGATCGGCCGCAGGTGCACCACTCCGCCGTCGGAGGCCACCACGTCGGCCTCCCAGCGCCGAGGGTAGCCGTGCGCTCCGTCCGCCGGGGGCATGGTCAGTCCCGGGGGTCGCGCGGGTCGAGCCCGTGCAACGGAAACACCGCGTTGCGGGTGGCCGCCACCGCCTCGTCCACCGGATCGCCACCGGTCCCCCACGGCTCGAAGTCGACCGCCACCCCGTCGCCCATCGTGGTGGGTAACGGTCGCCGGGTGAGCGTGGCGGCGTGCGCCACCCAGTCGGCCGGCAGCCCCCGCCCGGGGTCGACGTCGCGGTCGAGCACGGTGGCCAGCAGATGGGTCCAGGAGCGGGGCACCACCCGGAACAGCCCGTATCCTCCGCCGCCCAGCGCGAGCCACCTGCCGCCGGCGCTGGTCGTGGCCAGCTCGCGCAACGTGTGGTAGATCGCCCGGTGTCCGTCGACGGACAGGCTGAGCTCGGCCAGCGGGTCCTCGTGGTGGGTGTCGGCACCGCACTGGGTCACCAGCACCGACGGGCGGAACTCGGCCAGCAGCGAGGGGACCACGGCGTGGAAGGCCCGCAGCCAGCCGGCATCCCGGGTGCCCGGTGGCAGGGCGAGGTTGACCATCGTGCCCTCGGCGTCGCCGGACCCGACCTCCGAGGGCCACCCGGTGCCCGGCCAGAGGGTCAGCGGGTGCTGGTGCACCGAGATGGTGAGCACCCTCGGGTCGTGCTGGAACAGCGCCTGCACCCCGTCGCCGTGGTGCACGTCGACATCGAGGTAGGCGATCCGCTCGAAGCCGTGGTCGAGCAGCCAGGAGATCGCCACCGCGCAGTCGTTGTACACGCAGAACCCGGCGGCCCGGTCGGCCATCGCGTGGTGCAGCCCACCGGCGATGTTCACCGCCCGCACCGCCCGCCCCGAGGCGATCTCCCGCGCGGCGAGCAGGGACCCGCCGCAGATCAGCGCGCTGGCCTCGTGCATGCCGGGGAAAATCGGGTTGTCGTCGGTGCCCAACCCGTGACCGCTCCAGAACGGGACCTCCGGGGCGGCGCGCACGGCGCTGAGGTAGCCCGGCTGGTGCACCCGCTCGATCTCGGCGTCGGTTGCCGGCTCAGGGGCCAGCAGCGGCACGTCGTCGAGCACACCCAACCCGGTGGCCAGCCGCATGGTGAGGTCGAGCCGCACCGGGTCGAGCGGGTGGGAGTCGCTGAGCTGGTAGCCGAGGAAGTCGGGCGTCCACACCACCGCGGGGTTTGTCGTCACCCCAGCACGGTAGGCGCTCGCCGGGTGCCCGCGCTCGGTCACGGCTCACCACCGGGCCGCTCGCCGGTGGCCGCCGGGCGGGCCGGGTCGGCGCTCCACTGCGACCACGATCCGGCGTACAGCGCCGCGGGCCGGGTCGGCGGACGGACCCCGGCGTACTCCAGGGCGAGGACCACCGAGCACGCGGTGACCCCGGAACCGCAGTAGGCCCCGACCGGCCGTTCCGGGGTCACTCCCAGCCGGGCGAACCGGTCGGCCAGCTCCGCCGGCGGTCGCCAGTACCCGTCCGCTCCGAGGTGCTCGGTGAACGGGGCGTTGAGCGCACCCGGGACGTGCCCGGCACGGGGGTCCACCGGCTCGGTGTCGCCGCGGTAGCGGGCCGGCGCCCGGGCGTCCAGCAGCACGCCGTCGGCGGCCAGCCGCGCCGCGCCGTCCGCGTCGAGCACCGGCATCCCTGCGCCGGGTGCCGCGACGGGGGGTACCTGAGGTCGTTGTGGGAGTTCGGTGGACGCCGGCAGGCCCTCGCGCAGCCACGCCGACCAGCCACCGTCGAGCACCGCGACCCGCTCCGCCGGGAGACCCAGCCAACGCAGCAGCCACCAGGCGCGGGCGGCGACCGAACCGTCCGCGTCGTCATAGGCCACCACAGCCGACTCGGCGCCGACACCCGCCTGCGCGAGCGTTCGCGCCAGCCGCGCCGGGTCGGGCAGTGGGTGGCGGCCACCCGGCCCCGGCGGGTCCGCCAACACGGTGCCCATATCGAGGAAGACCGCGCCCGGCAGGTGGCCGGCACGGTAGTCCGGCAGCGCGAGTGGGCCGCCGAGCCGCCAGCGCACGTCGAGCGGCACCGGTGGCGTGCTCACGGCGGGCGGCAACCCGGATGCCGAGCCGGCTGTCGGGGCTGCGGGTGCCTTCGGCCCGGTCAGCAGGCGGGCGAGCACGTCGGGTCGGATCAGCGGCGACACGGTCACCATCCTGCCGGGTCGGCACGCCCGGGCGCCGGTCATGGTCGGATCGGGGAAGGCGCGATGGCCCGATCGGGTTGGCGGAGTCCCACCGGGCCGCCAGCGGATACCATGGATGGAGATGAAGGGGCGGCCGACGTGAACGACCTCATTGACACCACGGAGATGTACCTCCGCACCATCTACGAGCTGGAGGAGGAGGGCATCGTTCCGCTGCGCGCCCGGATCGCGGAACGGCTGGCCCAGAGCGGTCCGACCGTGAGCCAGACCGTGGCCCGGATGGAGCGCGACGGGCTGGTGGTGGTGGCCGGGGACCGCCACCTCGAGCTGACCGACACCGGGCGCACCCGGGCGGTCGCGGTGATGCGCAAGCACCGCCTCGCCGAGCGACTGCTCACCGACGTGATCGGTCTGGAGTGGGAGCACGTGCACGCGGAGGCCTGCCGCTGGGAGCACGTGATGAGCGACGCGGTGGAACGCAAGCTGATCCGGCTGCTCGGCAACCCGACGGTGTCGCCCTACGGCAATCCCATTCCCGGCCTCGAGCAGCTCGCCCGGCCGGACCCGGACAACCCCGAGGTGCCGGCCACCCTGGAACTCGGGTTGCAGCGGCTGGACGAGTTCGCCCGTCGCGGCGGCGGCTCGGTGGAGGTGCGTCGGATCGCCGAGCACGTGCAGGCCGACCCCGACCTGATGACCGAGCTCAAAGCCGCCGGGATCGTGCCCGGGCTGAGCGTCGACGTAGGGGCGATCAGCCGCTTCGGCGACCCGGTACCGGTGACCGCCGCCGGCGAGGCGGCCACCGTGCCGCCGCTGATCGCGCACGCCGTGCTCATCCGGGCCCGGTAGGACGGTCGGATGCGTCTGGTGGTGACCGGCGGCGCCGGTTACGTCGGTAGTGTCTGCGCGGCCCACCTGGTCGACCTCGGCCACGAGGTGGTGGTGATCGACGACCTGTCCACCGGCCACCGCGACGCGGTGCCGGACGGGTGCCGCTTCGTCGAGGGTGACGTGGCGGAGGTGGCCGGCCGGACCCTCGCCGAAGGTGCCGACGGCGTGCTGCACTTCGCGGCCCGCTCGCTGGTCGGCGAGTCGGTGCAGCACCCGGAGCGGTACTGGCACGGCAACGTGGTGACCACCCTGCGACTGCTCGAGGCGATGCGCGAGCACCGCACGCCCCGGCTGGTCTTCTCCTCCACTGCCGCCACGTACGGCGAGCCCACCCGGGTGCCGATCACCGAGGACGCACCGACCGCCCCGACCAACCCCTACGGGGCCAGCAAGCTGGCCATCGACCACGCCATGGCCAGCTATGCCACCGCGCACGGGTTGGCCGCGGTCAGCCTGCGCTACTTCAACGTGGCCGGAGCGCACGGCAGGTTCGGCGAGCGGCACACCGTCGAAACACACCTGATCCCGATCGTGCTGCAGGTGGCCACCGGCGAGCGGGAGGCCGTGCAGATCTACGGCGAGGACTGGCCGACCCCGGACGGCACCTGCATCCGCGACTACATCCACGTTGACGACCTCGCCGACGCGCACCTGCTCGCGCTGACCCACGCCACGCCCGGCACCCATCAGGTCTACAACCTCGGCAGCGGCACCGGGTTCTCCGTGCGTGAGGTCATCGACGCCTGCCGCTCGGTCACCGGGCACCCGTTGCCGGCCCGGTCCGCGCCCCGGCGGGCCGGTGATCCGGCGGTGCTGGTCGCCTCCAGCCAGCGGGCCCGGGACGAGCTGGGCTGGCGGCCCAGCCGCACGGACATCGCCCGGATCGTGGCCGACGCCTGGGAGTTCGCGAAGACCCGGACCGCGCTCGAGGTGCGCTGAGCCGCCAGCGAGTGAGCATCGCAGTGAGCGCCACCGAACGCCGGCGATCGAGGAGCGGAGCGAGCGTCGCCGGCGGCGGCGGCGGCGGACCACTTGTACTGCGTTCATCCCCGCCGGCCCAGCAGCAGGCTCGCCTCGGCGGCGCCGGCGGCGAACCAGCCGGCCAGCGCGTCGGGCCCCAGGCCGTCGTCGAGGGCGCACCGGAACATCGCGCTGAGCCGGTGGCCCGGCCACGCCGACTGGGCACGGTCCAGCGCGACACCGGCCAGCGCGCCGTTGCCCCGCAGCAGGGCGCAATGCGCCAGCAGCACGGCCGCCTCGGCCGCCTCCGGGGCCGGAGACTCCCGCACCAGCGTGGTCCACAGCCGCTCGGCCGCCGAAGCGTTCGCGTCGGTGGCGAGCCCGAACGCCGCGTCCCGGACCAGCGGGTCGCTCAGCGCCAGGCACAGCGCCACCACCTCCTCGTCATCGAGGACCAACGGTCCGAGGGCGGCCCTGGCCACCCACGATTCGACCAGCGCGAACGACTCGGCGGCGGAGTGCGGCGACGGATCGGAGCGCCGACATTCCCGGTCGCAGTGCTCGGTGAGCAGCGCCGACCGCCTCGCCAGCGCCGCCCCGTCCGGCGCGGCGACCAACCGCTCCAGGTCGTCCCGCTCGGGGTAGGTCACCTGACCGGCGGCCACCGCCGCGGCCGCGATCGGTGAGCTCGCCGGGTCGGGCAGCAGCCCGGACCGCTCCCCCGGGCCGTAGCACCGCCACCGCGCACCCGATGCCACCTCGGGCACCCACACCGCGTCGATCATCTCCACCCCGCCCGCCCGGAACGTGCGGCGCAGTTCGGCGACCATGGAGGCCCTCGGCGGCCGGTCGCGGGAACGGCCACCCCCGCCGACGACCACGACCAGCACCTCGTCACACCCGTTACGCACCAGCACCTCGGCGAACCGCCGGGCCATCGGGCGTACGTGCCGGCGGAGTGGGAGATCGACCCGCGCGGTGAACGCCAGCCGCCTCGGGCCGGGCCCCCGGGTGCCCAGCAGCACCACGGAGTCGCGCGGGTGGAACCCGAGCAGGTAGGGCACGGCCGCCACCAGGTCGGCCGGCGTGCGTACCCGCAGGTACGGATGGCCGTCGGTGACGCACTCGGTGGCCCCGTCCGGGGCACGGTCGAAGTCGCTGGTCATGACCTCGATCCTGGGTCGATCGGCCCGGGCCGGCCAGCGACGGGCGCGGGCCTGTGCACACCGCGGTCCGGTGTGGACGACCGTGCGAGCCCGATGCCGGAGCGGACACGAAGCGTCGGTCTCGGCGGCTACCCTGCGCGGCCGTTCGACCGGTCACCGCCGCGGCGGCGCCACCCCACCACCGCGGCTGACCAACAGCAACTGCAGATGACAGGCCAGTCGTTCGGTCGGGTCGTCCAGGTCGATTCCGGACAGCTCCCGGGCGCGACGCAGCCGGTGGCGCAGGGTGTTCGGGTGCACCGTGAGCGTGGCGGACGCGGCCCGGACGTCGCCCAGCGCCTGCAGGTAGGCCAGCACCGACTCGACCAGATCGCCACCGCGCCGGGCGTCGTGGGCGGCCAACGACACGATTCCAGGGTGACCGAGCTCCGGGCGGGCGGCGAGCGCGCCCAGCGCCTCGTCCAGCAGCACCTCGGCCCACAGCTCGTCGATGGTGGCCACACCCGGCCCGGCCGTTCCCGCCGCGCCGGCCCCGGCGAGCACGACCTCCCGTCGCAGCAGCGCATCGAGGGCCCGGTCGGCCTCCGAACGGGCACCGACCAGCGCGGACAGCTCCGACGCCGGGTGCCCGACTCCGGCGCACACCCGGGCACCGGTGGTCGTGCGCAGCACTCGCACAGCGTGCCGCACCCAGGACAGCAACGCCGGGGAGACCCCGGCCGCCGGCAGCACCGCGTACACCCGCCCCTCGACCAGCCCGACGAGCGCGTGCCGGTGGTGCGCGGTGGCGTAGACCGACACCAACCCGAGGGCCTGCTCGCGGCGCAGCGCGTCGGCCGGGGCGTCCGGCTCGGCCGGACCGGCGAATCCGACCACCACCGCGGGCACCGCCGGGTCCAACCCGAGCCGCCCGGCGACCAGGTCCGTGCTGCCCCGACCGGTGAGCAGATCGGCCAGCAACCGCTGGCGGGAGTCCCGGCCCAGCTCCGAACCAGTCCGCCGACGCAGGATCTCGGCGGCCGCCAACCGGGCCGCGCCGACCAACACCTCCTCGGCGCGCTCGGCGAACCCGCCCGCCCGGCGCTGCACCCAGATCGTGCCCAGGTACCGCGAGCCGGCCCGCACCCCCACCGCCAGCCGGGGCCGGATGCCCAGCTCGGGGTGCTCCTCGACGTGCACCACCCGCTCGTCGGCCCGGAGCCGGTCGAGCACGCCCCACTCCCGCAGCATCCGCATGTAGGGCTCCGGTCCGCGCCAACCCAGGATGGACAGCCGGCGCAGTTCGTCAACCTCGTCGCCGGCGCGGGAGTAGGCCAGCACCCGGTTACCGGCGTCCTCGATGGACACGATGCCGCCGGTGGCGACGGCGGTGTCCTCGGCCAGGGCGAACAGGTCGTTGCCCGCGGGACCCGGTCCGCCCGGCCGGTGGCCCAGCTCGGCGGCGTCGAGACGTTCGCGCAGCGCCATCACCAGCTGGTCCCACCGGGCAGCCGGACGCACCAGCAGCACCGGCACCCCGGGGTCGGCCGCCCAGGGGACGCCCGCACCGTGATCGGCCGCACCGTGATCGGGAACACCGTGATCGCGCGCACCGTGATCGGCCGCACCGTGATCGGGCGTCCAAAGATCGGCCGCACCGTGGTCGGCCACGATCGGGTCCGCCTTGACCGCGACCGCGACCGCGCCGCCGCGGGCCGCCGCGTGGACCATCGGCCACGCCTCCCGCCCGCGCGCCCCTATGACCAGCATCAGCTCGCCGTGGTGGTCGCGGGACGCTTCCGCGACGTCCCGGACATCGAGGATCGCTACCCCGGTGACCTCCGGACCGCCTCCGGCCGGCAGCCGGGCGTCGATCAGCACCCCGAGCAACCCGTCCAGCAGCTGGGCCAGCGGCACACCGGGCATCGGACTACCTCCGTGGCTTGGCGGATCCACCAATCTAGCCGGCCGGAGTCCGTCAGATCGACCAATGAACAACGGGCCGCAGCGAACTACCGTGCACCTCAACCGACCGGGAGGTACCGGACATGGACGCCATCACCAGCCCGCCGCCGCCCCGCAACGAACCGGTGCACGACTACGCCCCAGGCACGCCGCGCCGGGCCGGCCTCGGCGCCCGGCTGGCCGAGATGGCCGGCGAGCGGGTCGAGCTCACCCAGACCATCGACGGCGCGCAGAGCGTCGGCGGCGGCGCCGGGGTCGACGTCGTCGCTCCGCACCGGCACGCCCAGGTGCTCGGCCACTTCGGCACCGCCACCGGCCAGGACGCCAAGTCGGCGGTGGAGGCGGCGCTGCGCGCGGCCGGCCCGTGGGCCCGGATGAGCTTCGACGACCGAGCCGCCGTGCTGCTGCGGGCTGCCGACCTGCTCGCCGGCCCGTGGCGGGACACTCTGAACGCGGCCACCATGCTCGGCCAGGGCAAGACGGTGATCCAGGCGGAGATCGACGCCGCCTGCGAGCTCGCCGACTTCTGGCGGTTCAACGTGCACTTCGCCCGTCGAATCCTGACCGAGCAGCCGGAGTCGTTGCCCGGGGTGTGGAACCGGATGGACCACCGGCCGCTGGAGGGGTTCGTCTACGCGATCACCCCGTTCAACTTCACCGCCATCGCCGGCAACCTGCCCACCGCGCCGGCGCTGATGGGCAACACGGTGATCTGGAAGCCCTCCCCCACCCAGACGCTGTCCGCCTGGTACACGATGCGGTTGCTGGAGGCCGCCGGGATGCCCCCCGGCGTGGTCAACATGCTGACCGGGGACGGCCGGGCGCTGTCCGAGGTGCTGCTCGCCGACCCGCACCTGGCCGGCATCCACTTCACCGGCTCGACCGCGACCTTCCAGTACCTGTGGGGCCAGGTCGGCGCGAACATCGGGCGCTACCGCGGCTACCCGAGGCTGGTCGGCGAGACCGGCGGCAAGGACTTCGTGCTGGCCCATTCCTCGGCCGAGGTCGATGTACTGCGCACCGCGCTGGTCCGGGGCGCCTACGAGTACTCCGGGCAGAAGTGCTCGGCCGCCTCCCGGGCGTTCGTGCCCCGTTCGGTGTGGCACCGGCTGCGCGACGACCTGGTCGACGAGGTCCGGGCGCTGCCGGTCGGCGACCCGACCGACCTGTCGCACTTCACCGGCGCGGTGATCGACCAGCGGGCCTTCGACAAGCTGTCCGGGGTGCTGGACCGAGTGCACGGCGACCCGACCTGCGAGGTGCTCGCCGGCGGCGGGACGGACGGGTCCGTCGGCTGGTTCGTCGAGCCGACCCTGGTGCAGAGCCCCGACCCGGAGCATGACCTCTTCCGCACCGAGTACTTCGGCCCGCTGCTCGCGGTGCACGTCTACGACGACTCCACGCCGGGCGCCTTCGAGGACGTCCTGCGGCTCGTCGACCGGGGGGCGGCCTACGCGCTGACCGGTTCGGTGATCGGCACCGACCGGGCCGCGCTGGCCCGAGCCTCCGAGGCGCTGCGGTTCACCGCCGGCAACTTCTACCTCAACGACCGGCCCACCGGCGCGGTGGTCGGCCAGCAGCCCTTCGGTGGCGCGCGCGCCAGCGGCACCAACGACAAGGCCGGTTCGATCCTCAACCTGCTGCGCTGGACCAGTCCCCGCTCGATCAAGGAGAACCTCAACCCGCCGACCACCAGCGGCTACCCGCACCAGGGGTGACGACGATGCTGCGCTCGGTCCTGCTGTCCGCGGCACGGTCCTCCCGGCTGCGCACCGCCGCCGAGCACTCCCGGCTGGCCCGCCCGGTGGTGCGCCGGTTCGTCGCCGGGGAGACGCTGGACCAGGCGCTCGCGATGGCACACGAGCTGGTCGCCGACCGGTACGTGTCGCTGGACCACCTCGGCGAGAACACCCGTGACCGGGCCACCGCCGACCGGACCACCGCCGCCCACCTGACGCTGCTGCACCGGCTCGGTGCCGAAGGTCTGGCCGACCGGGTGGAGGTGTCGGTCAAGCTCTCCGCGCTCGGGCAGGCGCTGGGCGTCGACGGGCCGTCGATCAGCACCGACAACGCGGCCAAGATCTGCGCGGCGGCCAACGAGGTGGGCACCACGGTGACCCTCGACATGGAGGACCACACCACTACCGACGCCACGCTGGACACCGTCCGGGCGCTGCGGGCCGACTGGCCGGGCACCGGCGCGGTGCTGCAGGCCTACCTGCGGCGCACCGAGGCGGACTGTCGCGCGCTGTCCGGGCCGGGTTCGCGGGTGCGGCTGTGCAAGGGCGCCTACGACGAGCCGGCGTCGGTGGCCTTCCGCGAGCGCGCCGAGGTGGACGAGTCCTACCGCCGCTGCCTGCGGGTGCTGATGGCCGGCGAGGGTTACCCCATGGTGGCCACCCACGACCCGGATCTGATCGGGTACGCGCTCGAGCTGGGTGCCCGGAGGTCCTACGAGCTGCAGATGCTGCACGGGATCCGGCCGGAGGAGCAGCGTCGGTTGGCGGCCGAGGGCCACCGGCTGCGGGTGTACCTGCCCTACGGCGCGGCCTGGTACCCCTACTTCATGCGCCGGCTCGCCGAGCGGCCGGCCAACCTGGCGTTCTTCCTGCGCTCGTTCACCACCCGGCATTGAACTCATCGCCCGACACCGACTGCCCTCGCGCAGCTTCAACATCGCCACCTCGGCGCGGGCGCCGAACTCGCGCACCCAGTAGCCGTTGCGCACGTTCGTCGGGCTGTGGTGGGGTCCGCACGAAGATCATTCCCGCGAGTTAGACACCCAGCGTCCCCGCGAGTTAGACACCCAGGCCGCCGCCGCGTTCGAGCAGCCACCGGGCCTGCCGTTGAGCGGCGTCGGAGTCGGCGGCGAGCGTGGAGTCGTAGTGGCCGGGGTCGACCTCGGCAACCAACTCCTCGGGTTTGACGCGCTCGGGAAGGTGCCGCCACTTCAGTCGCGGGTCAGTGTTATCCATGGCCGCCTTCTCGCCGTCGCGCTTGCCCGGTCGGGCACAGGTCTCTCCCAGTGTGGATCAATTCTGGGCGAACAGCCAGCAACTCTTGATCCTCTCCGGCGGCCGGAGGCCCCTGCGCCCGGTTCCCCGGCGCTACTCGCGGCGAGTCCGAGGATGCCCGCCGTGGTACCCGGTCAGGTTGCCCTGGCGCGAGCGCGCGCGAGGGTCGTGGACGATCTCGAGCGCGGCGAGGGCGTCGTGTTGCGCGGTGAGTCCTCACCGTCGGTGGAGACCGGGGGCTTATCCGATCTTGAGTGCCCTCGCCCGCACAGTGTGCCGGATAGCGCCCCGTCACCGGAACTGTTCACCGAACCACCCTTACGGCACTCCCTGTCCCGTGCATCTCGTGCCGGGTGGCTGACCGGCGGGAGTGCCGGTGGGGGTTCGGCTTGCGGCCCGCTCGCACTGCGGCCCGATGCCGCTCGGGGCTATGCCTCGTTCTCGAGTAGCGATGCCGTCAGGGCCTCAGCACGTTCCACCCGCAGTCCGTACATGTCGGGTTCCGATTGCGCCAGCTCCCGGTACAGCGTGAGGGCTTCCTGGGCGGCGGTCAGCCCTTCGGCCCGCCGCCCGGCCTCCGCGAGCCGGAGGGCGAGGTTGTTCACCGCGCCGGCCAGGTCGGGCAGGTAAGCGTCGCGGTTGCCCTCGACCAGCTCCCGCAGCAGCGTGACCGCTTCCTGGGCCGCGGTCAGCCCCTCGCCCCGCCGCCCGGCCTCCGCCAGCCGGAGGGCGAGGTTGTTCACCGACATGGCCAGGTTGGCCAGGTAGGCGTCGCGGTTGCCCTCGGCCAGCTCCCGGTAGAGCGTGACCGCTTCCTGGGCCGCGGCCAGCCCCTCGCCCCGCCGCCCAGCCTCCGCGAGCCGGATGGCGAGGTTGTTCACCGAGCCGGCCAGGGCAGGCAGGTAGACATCGCGGCTGGTGGCGGCGGCCGCGCGTAGCAGCTCTACCGTGCGGACGTTGGCGTTCAGGGTGGTCGGCCCGAGGAGCAGGCTGAAGCGCGGCAACGCGTCGTTGAGCGCGGACAGCTCGGTGATCTCGGCGGTGTCGACGAGCCGGTTCAGCGCGGTGAGCAGCGGTTGGGGCTGCGCGGGGCGGGGCGCAACCGCGACCACCGCGGCGACACCGGCCGGCCCGCTGGATACGACCATGTCCGTGATGGCCTCGACCAGATGCGGGTGCTGGGGGTGGGCGCGCCCGAGGATCGTCAGTGCGTGCTCGAGCTGCCCGGGCGAGGCTTGGGCCAGTGGGTCGGTGACCAGGCCGGGGCAGCGGCTGTCGGGGCCGACGGTGGTGCCGATGAGGTATTCGGCCAGCGGGTCGGGCTGCAGCCCCGACCAGAAGCGGTCGCTGTCCTGATACAGGGTGGCCAGCCAGTCCGCCACATCGCCTACGACATCCGGGGCGGTCGCGCCGAGCGCGCAGCCCAGGACGCGGTGCGCATCCACCCGCGTGGTGGCCCCCCAGAGGGTGGCAGTGGCGACCAGGCAGCGGCGGGTCGCCGGGGACAAGGCGATGTCGAACCGGGCGGCCACGCGTGACCAGTAGCGGTCCTCGTGCTCCAGCAGCACCTCGCGGGCGTCCCTCGCCCCGCCTGGGATCGGATCGCCAGCCTGCAGCAGCGCGGCCAGGGCGTCCATCTGCACAGCCAGGATGGTCCGGAAACGCTCGTCGCCCAGCGGTGGCCCGGCCAACCCGGCAGCCAGCCGCGGCCAGGGGATATCCCGGTAGGCGTCGAGGTCGCCCAGCCGGGCGGCGAGCGCGTCGACGGCCTGGCGCCAGGCGCGTTCCCGCCCGCCGCGCTCGGGTTCGACCGGGCCCAAGTTCACCACGATCCGGTCGTCGGCGAGCACCCCGAGGTGCGCGGCCGGGGTGACTCGCTCGGTGCGCCACGCCCCAGCGGTGCGGGCCAGCAACAGCAACCGCACCTTCTCGTGCGCCCGGTTCATCGCCGCGATCACCGGATCAAGTTGAGCGGTGCGGCCCTCGGCGTAGTCGAGCACCACCAGCGTCGGCACCGCGACCTCGGACAGCACCGCCACATCGGCGGTGCGTGTGTGCTCGCCGAGCATCACCGCCGCCCAACCCTGGGCGCTGAGCTGGGCGACGAGGTGACGGGCCAGGCGGGTCTTGCCCTGCCCCCCGGCACCGGCCACCAACCGCACCCCGAACCAGGCGTCGGCCTGACACCAGTCCCACAGCAGACCCAGTTCCGGGCGAGACCGAAACGGGGCGGTCGCAGCATCGGCACGCAACAGCTCCGCCGGAGACACCGGCGTGCTGACCGGCTCACCCAGCCCGGCCAGCTCCACCGCCTCCACCACCGGCGCCGCGCCGGTATGCGCGGCCACGATCCCGGCGAACCCGGGATCGGTCGTCACCGCCGTGATCGGCATCGTGACCAGCCGGCGGCTGTCGAACCCCTTCGGGTCCTTGGTGACCACCCCGACCACCATGTCGGCGGCTCGCAGCGCCGCACCCGACATACCCGCCCACTGCGACCCGCCTTCGGGCTTCGACGGGGGGTTGGTCACTCCACCGCGTACAACCCGGACTTGACCAGGCTGCCCGGGTTGAGCACACCGCGGGCCTGGTGGGAGTCGCGCATCCGCGGGGTGGCCACCACGGACGGGAACCCGATTGCCTCACACGATAGTCCGGGGCGGGTGGTCACCAATCGGCCCCACCACACCGGATGCGGCCACGTCGGCTCCGCCCAGCGCGGGTCGGTGATCTCGACAAGGGCGACATCAACCCCGTCCTCCCAGCGATGCCATCTCACCTCGGCATCCACAAGATCGCTGCCCTCGGCACGGATCCGCACCTTCGACAACGGCCGGTGATCAGGGGCCACGACATGCGCGGCGGTCAGCACCAGCCGAGCAGCCAGCAGATATCCCGACCCACACCGCCAGCGCCCCTCATCAAGTGGGTGATCCGGCCAGTCGGCGTAGACCTCGACCGCTCGTCGGATCACCACGCCCGGCGCCTCTACTCCGGCGGCGGAGCGTCGAGGCCGTCGGCGACGATGAACGTCTCGCCATCAGGACCGCGCGGGATCAGTTCAATCGTCACCTTGTGCCCCGCCCCGCTCGTCCGCTCAGCCTTGGCGTCCGCGCTGAGCACCCAAAATTTCACCCCACCACCAACACCCTGGACGGTCTTCAGCTCACCGCTGAACTCGACCGACACCTTGCCCACCCCGAAGGTCAACACCCGCCCAGCTACCACGCGGCGCCCCGCAAGCTGGGCCGCGACCAACTGCTCGCGGACCACCCCGATCGCGTCCGACAACTCCACCAACCCGTCCTCACCCACCAGATCCCCCTCGCGCGGCAGCCCTCCCCCGGGGAGTCGTGGCGGCTGAGAACGCCGTTACCGCCGACAGCCCGGGGTGAGTCACCGTAAACCGCACAACTGCTGCATCGCACAGATGTCCCGCTGGCCCGCGCGGGTGTCCCGGTCGAGGATCGTCTACGGGCACAGGCCGATCCGCTCACACCAGCCGGAGGACGATCAGTCGTTGACGCTCGTGGACGACGGCGTACACGATCAATCCCGCGCCGGCGCCGTAGGTCGTCGTCCACTGGTCGGTGGCGTCGTGGTAGGCCGAGCTGGGCAGCTGGCGAGGATCCTCCCGGAGCTGTTCGAGGCGAGCGTCGACCTGCTCACGGCCCTCGCGGGACAGCGCCGCGTACTGCTCGCGCGCGATCTGCACCCAGACCAGCCCGTAGCGCGGTATCGGCTACAGCTGGATCCAGTTCCCGGCCTCGTCGCGCTCCCACAACCCGGTGAAGTCTCCACCGCGCGCGCGGGCCACCTGCTCGCGTTCAGCGGTGGTCAGCGGGTTCGCCCGGATCGCGGCGATCCCCCACCAGCGATCGAGCACCTCCTCGGCTGGCGTCAGATCCAGCTCGGCGCTGGCTTGCGCCAGGGCTGCGGCCAGCTCGGCCTCGAACTGCGCGCACTCGCCCGGCGAGACCTCGCCCAGTGCCGCCCTGATCGCCGGGCCGGACCGTTCGATCTTCGTCGCCGCCGTCATGGGCCCGAGTATCGCGCATCCGCCGACGCCACGGTGGCGAGGCTCTCCCGTGGGCGTGGCGTTCCGCTCACCGATCCCCTGCGGGGCGACGCGGATCGTCGCGGTAGGGCTCAGCCTGCCCAGGTGACGATCAGGACGTCCACCCGTTCAAGCTCCTCGAGAATGAGGTAGGTGATCATCCCGAGATCGCCGAAAGGGAGCTGGCGCACCTCGGCGCCTGGATTCAGGTCGTTGAGCGACAGCCCGTTCCACGGAACAGACTCAAGGACGGAGAAGGCCTCGGCCAGAGCTACGAGCGCCAACCGTGGAAGTCCTGCGATCTGTTCCTGAGCCGCGGGGTCGATGTCGAGCGCGTAGCTCACCCGGGCAGCCCCAGCTGCGCCTTGAGCTGACCCCACGAGACGGCGCCAGGCTGACGTTCCCCCGTTGCCAGACGATGCCGGGCGCTGGCCATGACGGCCCGGTACTGCTGGGACCCGACGGCCGTCGTGGCCCAAGCCACCCTGCGCCACATAGCCAGCGTCTCAAGTACTTCGCTGAGGTCGAGCTCGCGAGTCGCGCGCGCCATAACCTCCCGCCACTGACGATCGAACTCAGCCGCGTCCTCGATCGTCAACGCGGCCCGCACCTGTGCCGGAGATGCGTCAGCGAAGGGCACACCCGCCGGGTCCGACGGAGATTGGGCAGCCGCGGTCACAGCGACACGATAGCGCTCGCCACGAACGCCAGCTCGATCCGCACACTCGGGCCGGCAATATGTACGACCCTGGCCAGCGCAACGAGGAAGGATCGGGCGAGTACCGCTGAAGGATCCCCTGCGGGACGCCGACGATCATGTCGCTCGAGCGCGCCGGCCGTGTCGCGAGCCCTTCGGCTTGCGGGACAGTCGACCCGGAGCTCGACGAGTTAGCGCGAATGATCTACGGGGCCGCCGCGCTGCCCGGAGCGACGTCGCCGTGGATGCGGTCAGGTGGGCGAGCGACGGAACGAGCACCAGCAGCGCGGCAAGCACCCAGCCGGCAGCGCCGCCAGCGGCTGCAGGTGTGGCGGGGACAACCCACGCCATGACCGCCCTTGCCGGTAGGCCGAAAGAACAACGGTCAAGGAGCGACTCGCGGGATGAGTCGTATCGCGGCGATCGGGGCCGATCTCGAGACCGTCCGGGTTTGCTGCGCGAGTGCGATCCCGAGCACTGGTTCGTCGGCGGTGAGTCGATGGCCGCACTGCGCACGGCCGGGAAGGGGCAGCCCCCGGTCGGGAAGGTGCCTCCCGACCGGGTCCCGGGCCGCCGACTCAGGCCCTGCGCTCGGCCTTCTGCTGCTGGGCCAGTTGCTCCAAGGTCGCGGCGTCCTCCCGCTGCTCGACCGCGGCCTGACTCTCCGTCGCGGCCTTGCGCAGGTCCTGCTTCGGCCGCTCGGTGGCCTGTTTGGTCCGCGCGGCGATGGCCTGCTCGTCGTCCCGCTGCTCGGCCCGAGCCTCCCGCCGACGCTCCGCCGCCCGCTCATCCGCGGACTGCTCGGCCTGATCGGCCTTCTTGCGGACCGCAGTGGCGACGTTGTTCCGGTCGGCCCGCTCCTGGCGGACGGCCGACGTGGCCTGCTCGCTCTGCCGCTCCCGGGCCTGCCGGCGGCGCTGCTCGGCCTCCTCGGCCGTCCGCTGCTGCTGGCCGCGTGCCTGGGACCGGCGCTCGGCCGCGTCCTGCTCCAGCCGGTTGGCCCGCCGCAGCGACTCGACGTGACGAATCCGTTGCTCACTGCGCCGGCTCAGCTCGCCGTCGCCGACGAGTCGTCCGGCGTAGCCGTCGAGGGTGGCGATCACCCGCTCGGCGAGTAGGTGCACCGCAGAATCCGCGCCCAGCATCCGGGTCTGCCGCTCCGCCAGCCGCAGCGGTAGTGAGGCGATCCGGTACGGGACCAGCACGGTGCCTCTGACCAGGTTCGTCGCTCTCATCAAGCGTCTCCTTCATTCCGCGGGTCCAGTTCGGCGGCGGCCGCGCGCTCCCGGCGGGCCGCCTGCTCCTGCTCGTCGGCCAACTGCTCGGACTGCCGCCGTTCCCGCTGGGCTTGCGTCTCGTCCTGGCGGGCCTGGGTCACCTCGGAACGGGCCTCGGCGGCGGCCTGGTCGAGTTCGGTGGCGGTCCGTTCCCGCACCGCCGCCTCACCGACCTGCCGCTGCGCCCGGGCGGTCTCCTCAGCCTGCTCGTGCTCGCGCTGGCGCTGCTGTTCCGCCGCGCGCACCGCTTCACCGGCCTGGCGGGCGGACTCCTGACGGTCGTCGCGGGCCTGCTCGTGCGCCTCTCCCAGCTCCTCCTGCGCGCGCTCACCGCGCGCCTCGGCGACCGCCTCGGTGGCGGCGGCGTCGTCGTGGGCCCGGGCCTCCGCCCGGCGCAGCTTGCCCTCCCGCGCCAGTTCGTCGTTGTCAAACACGGCGCCGGCCACTTCCTTCGCCTTGCCCACCGCCGAGCCCAACAATCCCTTGCGTGTCGATGTGGCATCGTCTCCGCTCATACGGATAGACATGCCCGCCCGCGCGGCGGCGGTAAACCCAACGCCGGCGAAGTGAGACCGGACGCACCGCAGCCCGCTCACCCGCCGCCCGACCCGGGTGAGCCGGTCAGTCGAACGGGTGCCGTCGCGGGTCACCTGCCCACCGCCCGCGCTCATGACGTGGTCGAGGCAGGTAGCTCGAAGGCCGGACTGTGGGGGCCTACACCTCGACTCGGGTGTGAACGCCGACCGTGCGCCAGCGCATCGCCATCGTGGCCCGACATGCCGATTCCTCTCCCGCCGCACCGTTCGATGGCTACTGCTCAGCGCGCTGGCGGGACTCGTCGGACCTCGCCTTGGCACGCGCCGTCTCGGCCTCGGCCTCCTTCCGAGCCACGTCGCGCTGCGACTCGGCCTTGTCCTGCCGCGCCTCACCCTCGCGCCCTTCAGCGAGTCATGACCGGCGACGGTGCCCACGGCCTCCTTCCCTTGCCCTTGACGTCCTCCACCACGCCCTTGGCGCCGGCCTCGGGACCGGTGTCCTTGTCGTTCGCCATGCGTCCTCCTGAGAAGTCGCACCGGCGCAGGCCGAGCGACTGACGCCGCCTAGTGCCCGGCGGGCTCGGGCTACACATAATCCGGCGCATGCCGGCTGAGGCCGAGGAGCCAGGTGCCCAACCAACCGACGAACTGGGCCCCGACGAGGAAGCCAGACGCCTCGTCACCGGATGCGCGGATGACAAGTAGGTCGCCGGGTCCGACCTCGGGTGCATACACGGCCTCGGCGAATCGTCGTCGATTTTCCCTCCGCAGAGGATTTCCAACTGTGCGCCGGCCACACCGCGTCGCTTCAGCCCATGGCGCGCATCGGCCCGGGCTTGGCCGAAGGGAGCTGACCAAGGTCGCCCGGGCGTGATTCCTTTCTGCTGTTGTCAAGGGACATGAAGTTCTGCCCGTAGGCGGTCACGAGAGTTGCCCGGTGGTGGCCACGAGATCTGCCCGCTCGTGGCCACCAGACGTGCCCGGGCTTACTGGTTCAAGGCGATCACCCCTTGG
>JBQTKB010000003.1:0-8864 GCA_052386505.1 Pseudonocardia sp. | reverse complement strand
TAGTCGCTGTACTGGTCCTCGTCGGGCATCTGCCAGTCCACCAACCCCTCGACCTGCCACTTCGGGGTCCAGATGTTGTAGTCCCCACCGAAGGTCATCCGGTCCTCACCGACCCAGAACAACAACTCCCCGATCACCTTCGCGAAGAACTTCGGCCGAGCGTGCATCAACGCACCCACCACCACCGACACCCCGGCGTACACGTTCGGCTCCTGCACCGCCAGGTAACAGAAGTCGTCGATCCGCGGGATCCCCGCGTGCTCGACGATGAAGTTCAACCCCGGGAAATCGGTCGCGGTCTGATCGATGTCCTCCATCGAGAACGCGTCCTTGTTCAACGGCCAGATCGTCGGACCCTTGTGCGCATGGATATTCTTGATCCCCAACTCCTGGCAGCGCTCCAGGAACCGGTAGGCCTGCGGGTCGGTCAACTTCCACCCCCGCGACCCCTCCCGCCACTCCGCGGTGTAGACCTTCACCCCCTTCAGGTCATACCGCTTCGCGTCCTCGGTCAACTGCCGCAACCCCGCGTCGCCCTCCCGCGGGTCGAACCGGCCGTTCACGATCAACCTGCCCGGATACTTCGCGGCCAACGCCCCGTTGCGCTCCAGCGTGTTGAACCCGGTCTTGTACCACTCCTTCAGATACGTCGACTGGAAGATCGCCACATCCACATGGCCCTCGTCGAACACGTCCCGGACGAAGTCCTCCTCCGACACCTTCAAATAATGCTGGTAGTCCCAATGCGTCTCCGGCGGCGCCAACTGGTGATACCCGTAGAAACAGTCGATCCACCCCTTCGCGTACTGCTCCGCACCCGGAACCCAGTTCTCCTCACTGGCATCCCAGAAATGCGAGTGGCTGTCCACCACGAAATACTTCTCGCCATCCTTGCTGTACATGTGCGGCGCCTCCGGTCGGCTCGGTGGTGGGATCGCGCGTACCTGCGTCGATCACAACCGATCCCCGGTCGGGTGGGTGTCCAGATTTGAGACGCGGGGCTACCAGCGGGGGGTCCGGCAGCGGGTGCTGGCGTCGGCGGACTCGACCTGCACGGTGGCGTGCGACAGACCGAACCGCTCGTCGAGCAGTTCTTGGGCCTGGGCCAGCACGGTCACCGGGTCGGCGCCGGGTTCGGTGGCGAGGTGTGCCGAGGCGACCTCCATCCCCGAGGTCAACGTCCACAGGTGCACGTCGTGCGCCTCGCTGACCCCGTCCAGCGCGGTCAGCGCGGCGGTGACCTCGTCCGGGTCGAGGTGACCGGGCGTGGACTGCACCAGGATGCGCAGTGCCTGCATGCCGAGCTTCACCGTGCGCGGCAGGATGAACAGCCCGACGCCGATCGCCACCACCGGGTCGACCCAGAACCAGCCAAAGGCCAGCATCAGCGCCCCGCCGACCAGCACGCCGATCGAGCCGACGGTGTCGGAGAGCACCTCGAGGTAGGCGCCGCGCACGTTGAGGCTCTCCCGGGCACCCTCGCGCAATGCCAGGAAGGCCACCACGTTCGCCGCCAGCCCGGCGGTTGCGGTGAGCAGCACGGGCAGCCCCGCCACCGGCGGCGGGTCGGACAGCCGGCTGACCGCCTCGACGATCACGAACCCGGACACCCCGAGCAGCAGCACCGCGTTGGCCAGCGCGGCCAGCACCTCGGCCCGGTAGAGCCCGAAGGTGTGCCGACGGCTGGGCGTGCGGCGGTGCACCAGCAACACCGTGGCCAGCGCCATCCCCACGCCGAGCACGTCGGTGACCATGTGGCCGGCGTCGGAGAGCAGGGCCAGCGACCCGGTCATCAGCCCGACGGTGACCTCGAGCGCGGCGAAGAGCGCGAGCACGCCGAACGACAGCGCGAGCGCGCCGACGTAGCGGCCGGACGCGCTGGTGGCACCCTGCGCGTGACCGGAAGGGTGCCCATGGGAGTGACCGTGACCCACGTCCTCACCTTCCACATCCCGGCCGGACCTGGCATATTGCCATATGCGCATGTTTATATCTAGTCCAAGGTTCCCGGGGTGACGGTATCGAGCCGGCGCGGGCGGGCGCCGGCCGGAAGCCCGGCACGGGTGCTGGCGCCGGGCCGCCGCCGGCTCCGGATCAGCTCCGGCCGGCCCGGTGGGCGAGCGTTGCCCCGGCCCCGACCAACACCGCCGCGCCGAGGATCCACGGCCAGGCCGGCATCCCGCCGCCCGGAGCCGGCTCCGGGCCGGCCGCCGGCGGGCTTGCCTCCGGGCTGGCCTCCGGGTCCGCGGACGCACCCGGTACCCGGGGGTTGGCCGGCGCGCCCGGCGCGCCCGGCGCACCCGGCGCCGCCGCACCCGGCGCACCCGGCCGACCCGGCGCACCCGGTGCCGGCGCACCCGGGGTCGAAGGGGCACCCGGCCCCGCCGTGGCCAGGGTGAAGCCGATCGAGCCGGTCACCGGGTGGCCGTCGTCGGAGATCACCCGGTAGCCGATCGTGTAGCGGCCGGCCGGCCCCAGCGGGCGCACCGACAGCTCGACGGTGTCACCCGTGACCCGAGGCGCGCCGTCGCCGTACTGCCCGCCGTCCGGGCCGACCACGATGACGGTGCTGAACGACGGCTGCACCGGCTGGTTGAAGGTCAGCCTGACCCGGCTCGGCGCGCTGTCCAGGCTCGCCCCGTCGGCGGGGTCGCTGCCGCTCAGCACGTTGTGCGCGAACGCCGTGCCGGTCAGCGCGAACCCGCCGAGCAGCAGCCCGAGCGCGGTCAGCGCCGCCAGCACAGCGGGCCCGGTCCGGGCCGTGCGCACCGGCCGGGCACCCCGGGCGGGCCGCACGAGTTCGGCGCGGGCCACGCTCCGGCGTCGTATGGATGTGCGGGGGAGGGGCATGGGAATCCTCGTCGAATGGGCCCGCGCGAGCCCGGAAGGGGGCGCCTCGCCGGAGGGCTGGCGCGAGACGTCGGACCGGCCGCCTCGCCGGTGGCCCGTGCCACCCTCACTCCCCCCGCACACCCTAACCGGTCGGCCGGTCAAACTCAGACAAGCAGGCAGGTTATTGCGCGGCGGGGCCGACGCCGTTGGTGGAACGCACGCCGAGCAGCCCGAGCAGCTCCGGCTCGATGTGGTCGAGCTCGGCGGCCACGGCCTTGTGCGCCGCGCGGCGACGGTCGGTGGGCATCATCTCCGCCGCCCGCACGGCCGCGGCCAGGTCGGCCAGTCGCGCGCCGTTGGCCCGGAGGAACTTCTCGACCGCCGCGGCGCGCGCTGGGTCGGCGGTCACCTCGGCGTTGGAAGCGAGGTCATTGGCCGACGCGGCGATCCGGGAGATCCGCGCGTGCAGCGCGCCCCCCTTGCCGCTGTAGCTGCCCAACTCGGTTGCCGGCACCCCCAGCCGGCGGGCCCGACGCTCGTCCCAGGCCCCCCGAGCGGCCGCGGCCAGTTGCATCGCGATCGGTGCCAGAGCCGGCGCGAGCACCTTGCCGATGGCGACCGCTTTCTTTGCGTTGCCCGGGGTGACCAGGCTGCGCCCGGCCGCCGCCCGGCCGGTCTTCGCGCTCTCCACCACCGTGCCGGCAAGGTCGTCACCGGCGGACCGTCGCCGCCACAGCTTCATGGGCTCACTCTAGACCCGGGTCCGTCCCCGGGCTGGCTTCCGCCGCCCGGTCGGCGGGTGCGGTGTCGCGCCATTACCAACCGGGTGACGCGCACTGTCGGGGGTGGTCTCTACCCTCGTGGCGTGGTGGTGGACGGGGGTCGGGTGTCGCTGGATGCGGCTGCGGTGGTGCGCTGCCGTCGCCGGGTCCACCTCGACCACGATCCGGCCGCGGTCGCCGCGGCCCGGGCAGCGCCGGACCCTGCGTTGGCGCAGCGCCGGGCCGATGCGGTGGCCCACCGTGAGAATGTCGGCCGCCGGCTCGCCGAGCTGGTCGGTCCGGGTGCGGCTGCCGGCGCGGGGGCCGCGGGCGAGGGCGCGGCGGGCGGGGGGCAAGCGCCCGGCCGGGAGGCGGCCGCGGCGGCGGCACCCGGCCGGGAGGCGGCCGACACGGCGGCGGCACCCGGCCGGTTGGCAGCTGACGCGGCGGCGCCGGGCTGGGTGGAGGTACCGGACGGGCCCTCGGCGCGGCGGCAGGCGGCCACCCGGGCGGCGGTCGAGGCCGGCGCGGCGTACATCTGGAACGCGGCGCTGCCGCCGGACGTCGAGGGCGGCCGCTGGGGCGACGCCGAGCTGCTGGTCCGCGCCCCGGGCCGGGACGGCCGCGCGGGCTACCGGCCGCTGATCGTGGTGCGCCACCGGGTCACCGATCCCGGCTCCGGCGCGCTCACCAGCCCGCTGGCCCGGCCGCATGCCGAGCACGCCCGACCCGATGAGCGCCGCCGGGTCCGCTCCCACCCGCGCGACCAGCTGCGGCTGGCCCACCTCACCCGGATGGTGGCGGCCATGGGGGCGGCGCCCCCCGGCCCGGCCTACGGCGCGGTGATCGGGATGGACGCTGACGTGGTGGTCTGGCACGAGCTGTCCGCGCCGACCTGGCCGGGTGGGCACAGCACGCTCGCCGAGTACGACGCGCGCTTCGCCGACCGGGTGGCGGTGGCCGCCGCCGCCGCGTCCGGGGGGGCCGCGCTGGCCGTCCCCTCCCGGGTCACCGAGTGCCGCCGCTGCCCATGGTGGCCCACCTGCGAGGCGGAGCTCACCGCGCGCGGTGACGTCAGCCTGGTGCTGCGCGGCGAGGACGCCGCGACGGTCCGCGCGCACGGGGTGACCACGGTGGCCCAGCTCGCCGCGCTCGATCCCGGCCGGCCGCTGCCGGTGCCGCTGCACGGCATGCCGTTCGCCGACGCGGTGGCGCTGGCCCGGGCCTTCCAGCGGGGGCTGCCGGTGGTGCGCCGGGTCGCCGAGGTGCCGGTGCCCCGGGCGGACGTCGAGGTGGACGTCGACATGGAGAGCTTCGGCGAGTCCGGCGCCTACCTGTGGGGTGCGCTGCTGTCCGGGGCCGACATCGGCGAGTCGGCCGGGTACCGCGGGTTCGCCACCTGGGAGCCGCTGCCCACCGACGACGAGGCCCGCTCCTTCGCCGAGTTCTGGGGCTGGCTGTCCGGGGTGCGCACCCGCTGTGCCCGGGCCGGGTTGAGCTTCGCCGCGTACTGCTACAACGAGCAGGCGGAGAACCGCTGGATGCTGGCCTCGGCCGACCGGTTCGCCGGCAAACCCGGGGTGCCTCCCCGCGCCGAGGTCGCGGAGTTCATCGCCTCCGGGCAGTGGGTGGACATGTTCGCGGTGGTCAGCCGGTGGTTCCTCTGCGCGCACGGCAAGGGGCTGAAGCGGGTCGCGCCGGTCGCCGGCTTCACCTGGGCCGATCCGGAGGCCAGCGGGGAGAACTCGATGCGCTGGTACCGCGACGCGGTCGGACTGGACGGGGCCGCACCCGATGCCGCGCAGCGCGAACGGCTGCTGCGCTACAACGCCGACGACACCGCGGCCACCCAGGTGTTGCGGCAGTGGATGCGCTCGCCGGATCTGACCGCGATCCCGCTGGCCCACGACCTGTAACCCGGCCTGGCCGTCGGCGATCGGTAAGGGGCGGGCGCGCGGGTCCAGGCGTAGCCTCGATCCCATGGCATGGTTCGGGCGGGACAAGACGAAGATGGTCGACCCCGGCGAGGCGCTGCCCGGGCGGGCGACGCCGCTGGCGGTGCCGGCGGAGCACTACGTGAACGGCCACCGCATCTCCCCGCCGTTCCCCGACGGCGCCGCGACCCTGGTGGTCGGTATGGGCTGTTTCTGGGGGGCCGAGCGGCTGTTCTGGAAGACCGACGGGGTGTACTCGACGGCGGTCGGGTACGCCGGTGGTACCACCCCGAATCCCACCTACGAGGAGGTGTGCTCCGGGCAGACCGGGCACACCGAGGTCGTGCTGGTGGTGTTCGATCCGGCAAAGCTGCCGGTCGAGCAGGCGCTCAAGATTTTCTGGGAGGGCCACGACCCGACCCAGGGCATGCGCCAGGGCAACGACGTCGGTACCCAGTACCGCTCGGCGGTGTACTACACCACCGACGAGCAGAAGGCCGCCGTCGAGTCCACCCGGGCCGCCTACCAGCGGGCGCTGACCGCCGCCGGTCGCGGTGAGATCAGCACCGAGGTCGCCGCGCTCGGCGAGTTCTACTACGCCGAGGACTACCACCAGCAGTACCTGGCCAAGGTGCCGCACGGTTACTGCGGCATCGGCGGCACCGGGGTCAGCTGCCCGGTGGGTACCGGGGTGGGCGGCGACGGGTAGCCACGGCGGCTCACGCGGTAGTCCTGCCGGCACATACCTGCGCCGACCTCCTTCAACGTAACCGGAGTTGGGTCCGGGCGGGTTGACATCGGACTGACGTTACCGTCGAGGTCGCTTGCTCGGGTGCGGTGCAGGCCAGGATGGGGTCGGCGAAGTCAAATCCGGGCGACACCAGGCAGCTCGCCAGCCCGGTTACCGGTGAGGGCAGCGTGCGCTGTCAGGTGCACAGCGGGCGCTGCGGCCCGGACCGCCCCGATGCCGCCCGCCCGGATGCCACCCGGCCGGGCGCTACCCGCCCCGATGCCGCCCGCCCGGATGCCACCCGGCCGGGCGCTACCGCCCCGATGTCACCTGCCGCGATGCCACCCGGCCGGACACCCTCGCCGGGTGACGCGATCGTGACCTGTCACATCGTGTGACAGATGAGGTCCGTAGTGGCTTGTGGGGCAGTTGGGTAGTAAAAGTTGGGTAAAGGTCCTCGATGTTCGGAGGTGACGCGGTGCGTGCATCGGTCCATCAGCTCGTGGTCGCGTTGCCGGTGACGCTGGTCAGCGCGTTGGGCATCGGTCTGGTGGTGCAGAACTTCGGGCTGGAGTCAGCCGACCTGCTGGCCGACACCCCGACCGGGAGCGCCGCGGTGCAGGGGGCCGCCGATCGGGGGATCGCGGCTGCGGGGACACCGGCCCCACAGCTGGCCGAGTTGATCCTGCCCGGCCGCCAGGCCCCGTCATACACCCCGATCACCGGCTTCACCATGCCCGGTGCGCCCGGCCCGGAGGTTCCGCGCGCCGGGGCGGTGCCCGGAGTGCGCGGGCCGGGCGATGGCCCGGCGGGAGCCCTTTCCGCCGGTCCGGCCGCCTCGCCGAACGGTGGGGCGCTCGATCGGGCGGTGAGCCTGCCCCGGCCCGAACAACCGCGGATCGCCGCCCGCTCCGCGCCCGGTGTCCGGTCGGCGGCCTGCCCGCCCGGGCGTGCCTCGGCCAACCGGCCGGCCCGCATCCCGCCTTCCGGCGCCCGCGCCGGCCGGAGTTCCCGACCGGGTGACTCCAGCGGCGCGAAGCCCGCTCCCGGGGCCCGGCGTGGTCCGGGCGCGGCCCCGGTCGAACGTCCCGGAGCCGGCCCCGCGCCGCGGCCGGGGACCGGACCGGCCACCGGCGCGCCCGGGAGCGGCGATGGGCCTGGCGCCGGTGGTGCGTCAGGTTCCGGTGGTGCGCCAGGTTCCGGTGGTGCGCCAGGCGCCGTGTCTGTGCCGGCGACGCTGCCCGGCTCCCGCTCAGGCGCCGCTCCGCGGGCCGGCGCGAAGCCCCAGCCGCCGAGCGGCGGCACCCCCGGGCGACCGGGTTCGTCGGTCGGGTCCGGCGGGGGCGCCCCCAATGAGGCGCCCAACCAGTCCGACCAGCCAGGCCGGTCCGCCGAGGGGCAGGCCGGGCAACCGGACACCGGGCAACCGGACGTGACGGATCCGGACGGGACCAACCGACTCGAGGAACCCGGTGAGCAGGTCGCGGAAGCCGAGGCCGCGCCGGCCAGCTGCGGCCCGGCGCGCCCGCCGAGGCCGCGGATCGCGCCGCCCCGGCCGGCCGCCCAGGCGCCCGCGCGGGGCGGTCCGGCCGTTCCCGCGCCGCCCCGGGCCGCGTCGCCACGGGCGCCGAACCCGCCCGCCGGTCGGGCGCCGGGTGCGCCCGCCTCCGGGAACGGTGGCCGGTAGGTCGGGCTGATCCCCCTTTTGCGGGTGGGCGGCGGTAGCCGGGCGACTCGCTCTGCGGCGTGCTCCGGCCGGGCTTACCACGGCGTCCGGGTCCGGCGCGCTGCCTGGAACACCGCCCGACCCGGACTGGCGGCGTCGAGGGTCCGTCCCGTCGCTACGACGCGGCTTCGGACCTCCGACCGCGCCGCTCCCGCCGCGCCGCTCCCGCCACGTCGGGTGCGGGCAGCGCGCTGAACATCGGAAACCGAAACGGGATGGCGTAGACGCACAGCACCCACATCGGCGCGGCGCGGACGGCGTCGACCGTCACCCGCTGGCGGGCGGGCGGGTGGGTGTCCGAGCAGGCCCACTCGTCCGCCACCGGCCCGGTGACGGCCGCCGCCCGCCGGGTGACGGGTGAGCAGTGACGCATCTCGGATCGAGTTTGCGCTGATAAACTAGCAATTAGGACAGGCTATCTACTCCAGTTGAAGGAATCTGATGAGCTCAGCGCCCACGCCCGAGGTTCAGGCGGCCAGCACCGCCGCCCGGCCCGACCTTGAACCTCAACCGAAGAGCCGGGTGGAACGGGTCTTGCTGGTGGTGTTCGTGGTGCTGCCGTTCCTGGCGGTGCTGGCGGCCGTCCCGGTGGCCTGGGGCGCCGGCTTGCTCGGTTGGAGCGACGTGGTGATCGGCGCGGTGATGTACTTGTTCACCGGGCTCGGGGTCACCGTCGGGTTCCACCGCTACTTCACCCACGGCTCGTTCAAGGCCAAGCGCCCGCTGAAGATTGTCATGGCGGTGGCTGGCAGCATGTCGCTGGAGATGAGCGTGGTCGACTGGGTGGCCACCCACCGTCGCCACCACAAGTTCTCCGACCTCGAGGGCGATCCGCACTCCCCGTGGCGTTTCGGCACCGACTGGAAGGCCCTGACCAAGGG
>JBQTKB010000002.1:0-35409 GCA_052386505.1 Pseudonocardia sp. | reverse complement strand
CGGCGCGAACCGGCCTCGACAAAGCAGCATCACCCATCAATGCGCCCAAAATCACCTGCCATTGAAACGAGCTGAGCAGATGGGGCTGAGCGAGCATTACTCGGTCACCCACCTGAATGTCTTCAGCCTCGCGCCAGCCCCCGGGAGTCCTGATCAGGTGATTTCTCGTCATGGCAAAGTTAGCGCGGCCGCGACCTGTCCCCCCACCTGGACGCTCTACCCTGAACTTGAGAAACTCTTCCGCTTTTCCATTGTTGAACCAGTTGACGACACGCTTGGGCACAATTCGATCGAGTTCAGGATCGTAGGAAAGAATTTCGACATCCATCTTCTGGTTGACGATCTTTCCCAGCATTTCCCGCGTACCATCAGCAAGCGTGACCTGCGTATAGTAAGATCCACATCCAAACATCACCCCGATCTTCTCCCGCAGCTGGTTGATGAAGATCGCCGTGGTGCCGGAGCTGCTCAGTCCTCCGGTGATCTTGCGCAATGCCTGGCTCATCAGCCGGGCCTGCAGACCGACGTGGCTGTCGCCCATCTCACCCTCGATCTCGGCGCGGGGCACCAGCGCGGCCACCGAGTCGATCACGATGATGTCGATCGCGCCGGAGCGGATCAGCATGTCGGCGATCTCCAGGGCCTGCTCACCGGTGTCCGGCTGGGAGACCAGCAGCGCGTCGGTGTCCACCCCCAGCGCCTTCGCGTACTCCGGATCCAGCGCGTGCTCGGCATCGATGAACGCCGCGATCCCCCCCGCGGCCTGCGCGTTCGCCACCGCATGCAGCGCCACCGTCGTCTTGCCGGACGACTCCGGACCGTAGATCTCCACCACCCGGCCGCGGGGCAGCCCGCCCACCCCCAGCGCCACGTCGAGCGCGATGGACCCGGTCGGGATCACCCCGACCGGCGCTCGGGCGTCCTCCCCCAGGCGCATGACCGCGCCCTTGCCGTGGTTCTTCTCGATCTGGGCCATCGCGAGAGCGAGTGCCTTCTCACGGTCGGGAGCGGTCATCTCGAATGCCACCTCGGGAAACGTAGGGACGCGACGGAAGCTGTGACCGACGGTAGGAGGTACGACCGACATTTTCGCCGGCCGAGAGCGGACTGTGGACAACCCCGTCGGATGTGGACACGACGATAGCCGAACGGCTGTTCGAAGCCGAACGTGACACGCCGCCCGACGGCGGCCGCGCGGTCAGCGCCGTTCGGGCGGTACGCCGAGCTCGCCGCACACCACCCGCCACACGTCCTTCGGATCCTCGCCTGCCTCAAGGGCCTCGTTCACCGTGCGTCCGCCAAGGCCGGTGAACACATGGTCGACGGCCAGCGAGCTGGCCCGGGGGGAGCCGAACTCGTCGGCCATCAGCTGTCGGAACTGGGTGAGCCGCACGGCGCCACCGTAGGACAGTGCGCGGGGCGCATCGAGCCGAGGGACCTGCGCCAGGTCGGCGGGCCGAGCCGACCGGTTGCGCTGATCAGACCCGCCGAGCTCGGCCCGGCGGTCGAGCCGACCGGTAGCGTGGGGCGATGGACACCGACCCCACCGGGATGTCGTCTCCGCTCGGCCAGCTGGTGATACTCCTGATGCTGGTCAGCGCGCTGGTCGTGCTGTTGCGATGGTGGTGGGGGCAACGCAGGCGCTAGCCCCATGGCCGGGAGGCTCAGCCCGCCCGAAGTGAGGTGGACAGCTTCGCCCATCGGTCGAGCAGCCCGGCGGCTGCGCCGGAGTCGACCGCGTTCGCGACCTGGTTGTAGCCGGCGCGGACGTCAGCGGTCAGATCACCGGACAGCCCTCGGTGCGCGGCCACCGCCGCGGCGGCGTTCACCAACACCGCGTCCCGTGCCGGACCGGGCTGCCCGGCGAACACCGCTCGAGCCACCGCCGCGTTGAATCCCGCGTCGCCGCCGCGCAGGTCGTCCGCCGTGGCCCGGGCCACCCCCAGCACGGCGGCGTCCAGCGACTCCCGCCGAACCTGTCCCCCACCGACCGTCCACACCGTGGTGGTGGTGGTGGTGGTGATCTCGTCGAGCCCGTCGTCCCCCCGCACGACCAGCGCGGAACCACCCCGGCTGGCCAGCACCCGAGCGATGACCGGGGCCAGCCTGGTGTCCGCACACCCCACCAGCCCGGCCGGCGGCTGCGCCGGGTTGGTCAGCGGGCCGAGCACGTTCATCGCGGTCGGCACGCCCAGCTCGCGTCGGGCCGCGGCGGTGTGCCGCATGGCGGGGTGGAACACCGGGGCGAAGCAGAACCCGATCCCCAGCTCGGTCACGCAGCGCCGCACGCCCTCCGGCGGCAGGTCGATCGCCACCCCGAGCGCCTCCAGCAGGTCGGCCGCCCCGCAGCGGGACGAAGCGGCCCGGTTACCGTGCTTGACCACGGGCACCCCGGCCGCGGCGACCACCACCGCGGACATGCTGGAGATGTTCACGCTGTGTGAATGGTCGCCCCCGGTCCCGACCACGTCCACCGCGGCGACCGGCACCTCTACCCGGCGGGCGTGCCCGAGCATCGCCTCGGCCAACCCGGTGATCTCCTCCGGTGTCTCGCCCTTCGCCCGCAGCGCGACCAGGAACCCGGCGAGTTGGACGTCGCTCGCCTCGTCACCGAGGACCCGGTCCATCACCCAGGCGGTGTCGGCCGCGGTGAGGTCCGAGCCGGCGAGCAGTCGCGCCAGCAGACCCGGCCAGGTGCGTGGCGGGGTGGTTTCAGTCACGTCCTGCTCCTCGCGGGTGTCCGGCGGCGACCGGATGCCCTGCCGGCCGCGGCGCCCTCGGCGGCATATGACGTCCGGTCAGCCGCGGGTGGCCGGGAGGGACGCCGCACGCAGCGTCTGCGCGACCGTCTCGGCGGCGGTCAGCGGGTCGAGCGGGTGCACCAGCACCGCGTCGGCCTGTGACCAGGTGGCGAGCCACCGGTCGTCCCGGCGCTGCACCGCGACGATGATCGGCGGGCACGGGTCGATCTCGTTCTTCAACTGCCGGGAAAGCCCCATCCCGCCGGTCGGCTGGGCCTCCCCGTCCAGAATGGCCAGGTCGACCTGGCCCGCATCGACGGCCGCCAGGACCTCGGCGATCGACTGCGCCTCCACGAACTTCACCCGGCCCACGTCGGGCGCCGGACGGCGACCGACCGCGTTGATGATGGACTCCCGGACCTCGGGGCGGTGGCTGAGCACCAGCACCGTTCGAGAACCTGCGCTCACCGGGTTGCTCACGTTCTCTCCTCGCAGAGGCTCGTCGGCCAGGTCGGCCAGGTCGGCCAGGTCGCAGCGCGATGCTAGCGGGTCGGCCCTCCCCCGGATGGTTACCGCCCGCCAAGGGCACGCCACGCTCCGCGACACCGGGCAGCTCACCCTGAACGGCCGGTAACCATCGCGGGGGCCATAATGTCCCTCGTGACGACGGCAGCGCCCGGTATCAGCCAGCGAATCCACTCGCTGAACCGCCCGAATATGGTCAGCATCGGAACGATCGTCTGGCTGTCCAGCGAGTTGATGTTCTTCGCCGGACTGTTCGCGATCTACTTCACCGCGCGTGCGCAGAACGTCGGTGAGTGGCCGACGCCGCCGACCGAGTTGAACGTGCCGTACGCGCTGGTGGTGACGATCGTGCTGGTCGCGTCGTCGTTCACCTGCCAGTACGGCGTGTTCGCCGCCGAGCGCGGTGACGTGTTCGGGCTGCGCCGGTGGTATCTGTTGACCCTGGCCATGGGCACGGCGTTCGTGCTCGGCCAGGCCTACGAGTACTACGAGCTGGTGCACAGCGGCACCACGCTCTCCTCCAGCGCCTACGGCACCGTCTTCTACCTGACGACGGGCTTCCACGCGCTGCACGTGACCGGCGGCTTGGTCGCGTTCGTGTTCCTGCTGGCCCGCACCAAGATGAGCAAGTTCACGCCTGCTCAGGCGACCGCGGCGATCGTGGTGTCGTACTACTGGCACTTCGTCGACGTGGTCTGGATCGGCCTGTTCGCCGTGATCTACTTCATCAAGTGACCGCTTTCCCGAGCGCACGATCCGACCACCGAGGGTTCGAGACATCGCGATGACCTCCACCACACCGCGCCGCCGCACCGCCGCGCTCCGCTCGCGCATCGCCGCACGCGCCCCGCAATCGTTCCGTACATCGAGCAAGCTGCGACGACGTATCGCGGGCGCACTGGCCCTCGGCCTCGCGCTGCTGAGCGCCGGTGTGCTCTACACCGCCTTCGCGCCCCGGCCGCAGACCGCGATCGCCCAGGACGACTCCCAGCTCGTCGCCCAGGGCCAGCAGGTGTTCAACAACCACTGCATCAGCTGCCACGGGGCGAACCTGCAGGGGGTGACAGACCGGGGGCCGAGCCTGATCGGCGCCGGGTCCGCCGCGACCTACTTCCAGGTCGCCACCGGGCGGATGCCGCTGGCCCGCCAGGAGGCCCAGGCGCTCCGCAAGCCACCACTGCACGACCTCGACCCGAAGACCGAGGAGGGCGCCCGCAACATCGACGCGCTCGCGGCGTTCGTCCAGGCCAACGGCGGCGGCCCGACGCCTCCCCTGGAGAAGGGCGAGGCTTTGCGCGGTAGCGACCCGGCACGAGGCGGCGTGTTGTTCCGGCTCAACTGCGCCTCCTGCCACAACTTCACCGGCCGCGGCGGCGCGCTGTCCTCGGGCAAGTTCGCACCCCACCTGGACGAGGCCACCGAGGAGCAGATCTACACCGCAATGCTCAGCGGCCCGCAGAACATGCCGCACTTCTCCGACCGCCAGCTCTCCCCGGAGGAGAAGAAGGACATCATCGCGTACATCACCTCGGTCACCGACGGCAACAACAACCCCGGTGGCCATCCGTTGGGCGGCTTCGGCCCGGTGTCGGAGGGCCTGATCGCCTTCCTCGTCGGTATCGGGGCCCTGGTCGGCATCGCCGTGTGGTTGGGAGCGAAGGCATGAGCACCGAAGCCGACAGCGAGGGAGCATCCTGGGGGCCGGCAGCCGGCGGAGCCGGCGGGGTGGGTCGAGCGCAGCGAGCCCTGGCGAGCGAGGAGCGGACCGAGCGCGGAGGCGAGAAATGAGTAGCGAGGCACCCCGGTCTCCGGCTCGGCGGCCCACCGAGGCCGAGATGGAGGAGATGACCCCCGACCAGCTGGCCACCTTGGCCGCCGAGCTGGACGACGTGGTCGTCGTGCAGAACCTGCCCAAGTTCTCGGTGCCCGGCACCCGGGCGGAGAAGCGCGCGGAGCGCTCCGTCGCCGCATGGTTCCTGCTGTCCGGGTTGTTCGCCGCCCTCTTCGTGGTGGCGTTCATCGCCTGGCCGCACGAGTACGTGGCGCCCTCGGAGCCCGGCTACCAGATGTACGCCCTGTACACCCCGGTGATCGGCGCCACTTTCGGCCTGTCCGTGCTGCTGCTGGGCATCGGAGTCGTCGCCTACGTCAAGAAGTTCTTCCCCGACGAGCTCTCCATCCAGCAGCGCCACGACGGTCGCTCCGACGACGTGGACCGCCGCACCGTGTTGGCCCAGCTGGCCAAAGCCGGTCAGGACACCACCATCGCGCGCCGCGGCATGATCAAGCGCTCACTCGGCCTGGCCGCCGGCGTCTTCGGCCTCGGCGCCGGTGTGCTGGCGCTGGGCGGTCTGATCCGCGATCCCTGGAAGGGCGGCGACAAGGCCGCGCTGTGGGTCACCGGCTGGGCACCCGACCACGGAGCGAAGGTAGGCAACGGCTTCGAGCCGGTCTACCTGCGGCGCGACACCGGGGCACTCGGCGAGGAGATCGTCGAGGAGTTCCGCGCCAGCGGCGAACGCGCCCTCGACGGCCTCCGGGTCCGCCCGGAGGACCTCGACGCGGCGTCGATGGAGACGGTGTTCCCGTTCCGGATGTCCGACCTGAAGGACCCCAAGAAGCTCGACCACGTGTTGAAGGAGTCCGACGTGCCGGTGATGCTCATCCGGCTGCGCCCCGGTGAGCGGGTCACCTTGCGGTCCGGGCAAGAGGACTTCCACTACGGCGACTACTTCGCCTTCTCCAAGGTCTGTACCCACCTGGGCTGCCCGACCTCGCTGTACGAGGCGCAGACCAACCGGATCCTCTGCCCGTGCCACCAGTCGCAGTTCCTGGCGACCGAGTACGCCAAGCCCATCTTCGGTCCGGCCACCCGCTCGCTTCCCGAGTTGCCCATTACAGTGGACGACGAGGGATACTTCGTAGCGCGGGGCGACTTCAACGAGGCCGTCGGGCCCGGGTTCTGGGAGCGGAAGTCATGAGTTCGATCACGACACCGACCACCTCGTCCGGCAAGCTGCAGGCCAAGGCCGCCGAGGGACTGGACGAGCTGGACCAGCGGTTCCACCCGGCCGCCGGCATGCGTCGCCAGTTCAACAAGGTCTTCCCGACGCACTGGTCGTTCATGCTCGGCGAGATCGCGATGTACAGCTTCATCATCCTGCTGCTCACCGGTGTGTACCTGGCGCTGTTCTTCGACCCCTCGATGGAGGAGGTCGTCTACGACGGCGCCTTCGCGAACCTGCGCGGCGTGGAGATGACCAAGGCGTTCGCCAGCTCGCTGGACATCTCCTTCGAGGTGCGCGGCGGGTTGTTCATGCGCCAGCTGCACCACTGGGCGGCGCTGCTGTTCGTCGCGGCGATGATGGTGCACATGCTCCGGACGTTCTTCACCGGAGCGTTTCGCAAGCCGCGTGAGTCGAACTGGCTGATCGGCGTGCTGCTGCTGCTGGTCGGCACGTTCGAGGGCTTCAGCGGCTACTCGCTGCCGGACGACCTGCTCTCCGGTACCGGACTGCGGATCGGCTCGGGCATCACGCTCACCGTGCCGGTGATGGGCACCTGGGTGCACTGGGCACTGTTCGGCGGGGAGTTCCCCGGCACCGAGATCATCCCCCGGCTCTACATCGTGCACGTGCTGCTGCTGCCGGGCATCCTGCTCGCGCTGATCGGCGTGCACGTGGGGCTGGTGTGGTACCAGAAGCACACCCAGTTCCCCGGCCCGATGCGCACCGAGAAGAACGTGGTCGGGGTGCGCATCCTGCCGGTGTTCGCGGCCAAGGGCGGCGCGTTCTTCGCGATCAGTGCCGGCGTGATGGCGATCATGGCCGGGATCTTCCAGATCAACCCGATCTGGAACCTGGGTCCGTACAACGCCGCGCACATCTCCGCCGGCTCGCAGCCCGACTTCTACATGGGCTTCACCGACGGCCTACCCCGGCTGTGGCCGGCCTGGGAGCTGTACCTGGGCAACTACATGGTCCCGGCGGCGTTCTGGCCCACTGCGGCGTTCATCCCGGCGGTCTTCGGGCTGCTCGCCGCGTATCCGGCGCTGGAGCGCAAGTTCACCAAGGACAACGCGCTGCACAACCTGCTGCAGCGACCGCGCGACGTGCCGGTCCGCACGTCGCTGGGCGCGATGGCGCTGACGTTCTACATGTGGCTGCTGCTGGCCGCCGGCAACGACATCATCGCCTACAACTTCGACATCTCGTTGAACGCGATGACCTGGATCGGCCGGATCGGGCTGCTGATCCTGCCGCCGCTGGCCTACTACGTCACCTACCGGATCTGCCTGGGTCTGCAGCGGGCCGATCGCGCGGTGCTGGAGCACGGCATCGAGACCGGCATCATCAAGCGGCTGCCGCACGGCGAGTTCATCGAGGTGCACCAGCCGCTGGCCGGGGTCGACTCGCATGGGCACGCCATCCCGCTGGAGTACCAGGGCGCCTCGGTGCCGAAGCGGATGAACCAGCTCGGGCTGGCCGGTCACCCGGTCGCCGGCTCGATGCTGACGCCCGACCCGGTCGAGGAGACCGTCGCCCTGGAGCGGGCCCGCGCGGAGCTGCTGGCCGCGTCCAACGGTCACGGCGGCAACGGTCGTAGCGCCGGTGGTCACGGCGGCAACGGTCATGGCACCAACGGTCACAGCACCGACGGTCACAGCACCGACGGCAGCAGCCAGGTCGAGCACCAGGGCCGGCGGGAGCTGGTCTCCGGACGCCCGGACGCCGGCCGCCCGAAGGACGTCACCGACTGATCCACCAGCAAGCCGAGAGCGGCCTCCGACCAACTCCGGTCGGGGGCCGCTCTCGTTTCCCGGCCGTCCGTCCTGTCCGTCCGGCGGCCGTCCTTGCGGGGCGCCGCATGCCGTCGTTACCCGACCGAACGCGCTCAGACAGTGATCAACATGACGTCAGGCTGCTGCAGTGGTCGCTGAATCAGCCTGCTGTTGTGTTGATCACGCGATAGGCGCTGGAATCCAAGTGTGGTACGGATCATGCCTGTGGCGGCACGATCGGCCAGACATGCCCTGGACCGGTACCGCGTACCTCGCCCTCAGTCCGGTGGACGCTCGACGGCGTAGTGGGCGAGGGTGACCGGACGGCCGTCCACCCGGTCCAGGGCGTCGTAGCGCCAGCTCAGCCCGGCCTTCTCCATCACCCGGCGGCTGGCCAGGTGGTCGACGGTGGTCTCCGCGCAGACCCGGGACAGCCCGGGACGGGCGAGCAGATGCTCGACGAGCAGCCGTAACGCCTCGGTGGCGTAGCCGCGACCCCGGCAGGAACCGGCCACCTCGTAGCCGACGCTCACCGCCACGTCCTCGGTCAGCGACACGCAGTTCATCGCCCCGACCACCAGGTCGTCGGAGCGCCGGACGATTAACCACGGACCCAGCCCGTGCGGCTCCTCGGCAGCAACGACATGATCCGCGACCAGCCGGAGCAGCTCGGTGACGAAGACGGACGGGTACCCCTCGGCGAATCCCAGCCGGCCGTCACCAGCCAGCGCCAGGCGCGCCCCGGGCGCGGCGAGCGCCCGTAGCACCAGCCGCGGCTCGGCCTCGATCAGTGGTCGGAACGCGGGAGGTGGTATTCGAAGAGCAGACCGCCGATTGCCACCAGCAGCAGCGCGCCGGAGATGGCGATGGCCCAGACGTGGAAGTAGGCCACGCTGATGCCGACCAGCGCGGCGGCGCCGGCCAGCCCGATCGGCCAGTAGCTGCCCGGGCTGAAGAACCCGAGCTCACCGGCGCCGTCGACGACCTCGGCCGTCGGGTTGTCCTCCGGGCGAGGCTCAAGCCGCCGGGAGATGAACCGGAAGTAGGTGCCGATGATCAGGGAAAGGCCGCCGGTGAGGGTGAGGGCGACGATGCCGACCGCCTCCTTCGCCAGCACGCCGTAGACGATCGCGCACAGGAAGAAGAACACCGTGCAGATCTCGAAGATCCGGGATTCGACCTTCATCGCGCCGCTTCTCCTCGCGTCGTCAGCTGTTCGGGCGGACCGAAGCGGCCCGGTCGGTGCGCTTGGTCGTGAACGGGTACGTGGTGGTCGCCTCCGGGGCGCACAGCTCCCCGCAGTTCAGCGCGGCCAGCGCCTCCCCCGCGGTGTTCGGAGCGCCGGAGACGGGGTTGTTCTGGGTGCGCAGGCGCAGGTACTGGTCGTAGCGCTGCGGGTTGAGCGCACGCACCTCGAAGTTCATCGCCGAGTGGTAGCTGCCGCACAGCTCGGCACACCGGCCGACGAACGCGCCCTCCCGCTCGATCCGGTCGATCACGAAGGTCTTGTCCGTGTCGTTCTTGTCCGGCATCGGGAAGACGTCCCGCTTGAACAGGAACTCCGGCACGAAGAACGAGTGGATGACGTCCTCGGAGCTGATCGTGAACTCGATGCTGCGATCAGTGGGCAGTACCAGCAGCGGGATCGTGTCGCTGGTGCCCAGGGTGCTGATCGGCCTGCCGGTCGGGTTGTCCGGGTAGTCGAACCGCCAGTTCCACTGGAACGCGGTGACGTCGACCTTCACGTCGGGATTGGAGATGCTCTTGTCGACGTCGTTCTGCACGACCACGGTGTAGGCGAAGATGCCGGCCACGATGATCGTCGGCAGCACCACGCTGATCACCTCGATGGGCAGGCTGTACTGGAACTGCCGGGGCAGCTCGCCGTCGCCCTTCTTGCGGTGGAAGGCCACGGTCCAGGCGGTCAGCCCCCACACGATCACCCCGACCACCAGCGACGCCACCGCGAGCCAGGTCCACAGTAGCCGCATCTCGGTGGCCTGCGGGGTGACCCCGACCGGCCAGCCGAAACGCAGGACCTCCTCGACCGAGCAACCGGTGGTCAGGACCGCGACCGGCGCGGCCAGCACGGCCGCCTTGGCCGCCCGTACGCCTCTGGAGCGCCGCACCCTCGTGACATCACGGCCCACAGCTCGCTGCCTCCCGAACCCCGTTGTAACCCACGCCCGCGCCGCGCACGCCGAACCGCGCACCGGTCGCCGATCTCGGTCGGAGCCTATAAGAGCACGGGCTGATTCACTTCCCCGGGTGCACCGCGCCGGGCGAGATCCCGGGTGAGACCCGGACAAGTCGTCGACCACCCGAATCAGTAGAGCACTCGACCATGGGCAGGTCACAGGGGGATGTCACCGAGGGTGCCCGCCGACGCGGTCGTCAGGCCTGCTGGGCCCACCGGCATACTCGTGGACTCCTGACGGTGCGTGGGAGGGCGGACGAGGCGCGTGTGCGGGCTACTGGGTGTGCTGACTGCGAAGGCCGACGCGTCGGACCGGGCCACGGCGGTAACCGACGCTCTGCGCTGCGCCCGCCACCGGGGCCCGGACGAGAGCGGCGCGTGGCACGACGCGGACGTGGTCCTGGGGTTCAACCGGCTGTCGATCATCGACCTCGACCACTCGCACCAGCCGCTGCGCTGGGGGCCGCCCGCTTCACCCGGCCGGTACGCGCTGACCTTCAACGGTGAGATCTACAACTACCTGGAGCTACGCGCGCAGCTCATCTCCGAGTGCGGCGCAGAGTTCGCCACCGAGGGCGACGGTGAGGTGATCATCGCGGCGTACCACCACTGGGGCGACGACGCGGTACGCCGGCTGCGGGGGATGTTCGCGTTCCTGATCTGGGACACCGAGCGGCGGGTGCTGTTCGGCGCCCGCGACCCGTTCGGCATCAAGCCGCTGTTCGTGCACACCGGGTTGGCGGGCACCGCGTTCGCCAGCGAGAAGAAAAGCCTCCAGGAACTCGCGGCCGGCCTGGGGCCCGGCGGTCCGAGTCAGCTGAGCCTCGACCAGCCGGCGCTGCAGCACTACCTGCTGCTGCAGTACGTGCCGGAGCCGGCCACCATGCACCGGGAGATCCGGCGCATCGAGTCCGGCACGATGTTCACCGCGCGACCCGGCGAGGCCCCGGTCACCGAGCGCTACTTCACCCCGGTGTTCTCCCCCGTCCCGCTGATCGGCGCCCCGGCCCGGGACGCGTTGCGCGACCGGGTCACCGACGTGCTGCGCGACTCGGTGGCCAAGCACATGCGCGCCGACGTAACGGTGGGCGCGTTCCTCTCCGGGGGGATCGACTCCACCGCGATCGCCGCGCTGGCCAAGGAGCACAATCCGGATCTGATCACCTTCACCACCGGCTTCGAGCGGGACGGGTTCTCCGAGGTGGACGTGGCCGCCGAATCGGCCGCCGCGATCGGGGTTCAGCACGTGATCCGCACGGTCAAGCCGGACGAGATGATGGACGCGCTGCCGCTGATCGTGTGGTACCTGGACGACCCGGTGGCCGACCCGGCGTTGGTCCCGTTGTGGTTCATCGCGCGAGAGGCCCGCCAGCACGTGAAGGTGGTGCTGTCCGGGGAGGGCGCGGACGAGCTGTTCGGTGGCTACACCATCTACCGCGAGCCGCTCTCGCTGGCCCCGTTCGAGAAGGTACCGGGCGCGGTGCGCCGGCTGGCCGGCCGGCTGTCCACCCGGGTACCCGAGGGAGTGCGGGGCAAGGACCTGCTGCGCCGGGGTGCGCTCGCGTTGGAGGAGCGGTACTACGGCAACGCCCGGGTGTTCCGCGACGACCAGCTGGCCGGTGTGCTGCGTGGTTACGACCCGCGCCGCTCGCACACCGAGATCACCGCGCGGTGGTACCGCGAGTCCGCCGGTTGGGATCCGGTGGCCCGGATGCAGCACGTGGACCTGTTCACCTGGCTGCGTGGCGACATCCTGGTCAAGGCGGACAAGATGACCATGGCGAACTCGCTGGAGCTACGGGTGCCGTTCCTGGACCCGGAGGTCTTCCGGGTGGCCTCGGCGATCCCGCTGGACCAGAAGATCACCGGCACCAACGCCTCCGGCACCACGAAGTACGCCTTGCGCCGCGCGCTGGAGTCGGTCGTGCCGCCGCACGTGCTGCACCGGCGCAAGCTGGGCTTCCCGGTGCCGCTGCGGCACTGGCTGCGCGACGAGATGTACGACTGGGCGGCCGGGATCATCGCCGAGAGCCAGACCGACCATCTGCTCGACCTGTCCGCTGCCCGCCGGATGCTCGACGAGCACCGGGTCGGGCCGCTCGACCACAGCCGCCGGATCTGGACGCTGCTGGTGTTCATGATCTGGCACGGGATCACCGTGGAACGGCGGATCCGCCCGGAAGTCCCGGAACCGGTCTACCCGGTCCAGGTCTAACGGCACGCTAGGCCAAGGCTAGTCCGCGGGCTGGTCGTCCGCGTCGGTCGGGGCCGGCACCGGGGCAGCGGGACGCAGCCCGGGGCGCAGGTACTCGGCGATGTCCGCGATCCGGCCGAGCAGGCCGTTGACGAACCGGGGTGAGTCGTCGGTGGACAACACCCGCGCCAGCTCCACCGCCTCGGTGATCGCGACCGGGTCGTCGATCTCCTGCACCCAGAGCAGCTCGAAGAGTCCGATCCGCAGCACCGCGCGGTCCACCGCCGGCATCCGGGGCACCGACCAGCCCTCGGAGTGCTCGGTAAGGATCTGGTCGATCCGTTCACGGTGCTCGGTGACCCCGGAGACCAGCATCGCGGCATAGTCCGACACCGGTGGCTCGTCCGGATGCTCCTGTCGCCGGGCCAGGACATCGGTCGGGTCCTCGCCGCGCGCCTCGGACTCGAACAGCACGTCCAACGCCCGCTTGCGGGCTCGGGTCCGCGCCCTCACCGACGTGCCCTCGGCCTGGCCCCGGGTGGGGCGGTGTCGGTACCCCGGACCACGCCGGGTTCATTCGTACTGACCACTGCCGCCGGTCTCCTGCCCTCGTCGTTCGCCGCGTAGTCGTTCACCGGCGGAGTCGTCCACCAGCGGAGTCGTCCACCCCGGGGATCTCTGCCCCGGGCTAGAGCGCGAGCAGCTCCCGGTCGGTGCGGGTGAGCAGCTCGGGCCCGTGCGGACGCACCACGAGGGTGTCCTCGATCCGTACCCCGCCGCGACCGGCGAGGTACACGCCGGGTTCGACGGTGACCGTCATGCCGACCGCCAGCCTACCCTCGGCCGACGCGGCCAGGGCCGGTGCCTCGTGGATCTGCAGGCCCACACCGTGCCCGAGCCCATGGCAGAACTCCGCGCCCCGGCCGGCCTCGGTGATCACCCCGCGGGCGGCGGCATCTATCCCGGACAGCTCCGCGCCGGCCTCCAGCGCGGACCGGCCGGCCGCCTGGGCGGTAGCCACCAGCTGGTGGATCTCTCGTTGCCAGTCGGCCGGCGGGCCCAGCACCACGGTGCGGGTCATGTCGGAGTGGTAGCCGTCGCGCAGCGCCCCGAAGTCCAGCTTGACCAGGTCGCCCGGGCGTAGCTCGGCACCGGTCGGCCGGTGGTGCGGGATCGCCGAGTGCGCCCCGGCCGCCACGATGGACTCGAACGCCGGCCCGTCGGCGCCGTGCGTGCGCATCCGCTGCTCCAGGTCGGCGGCCACCTCCCGTTCGGTCCGCCCCGGACGCAGACCGCCGGCCGCGATCAGCTCGGCCAGCGCGGCGTCGGCGACGGCGCAGGCGGCCCGCAGCGTCGCGATCTCCCCCTCGTCCTTGACCATCCGAAGCCGCTGCACCAGGTCGGGGGCCCGGACCAGCTGCATGTTCTCCGCCGCGCCGGTCAGCGCGAGATGGGCCTCGACGGTGACGTGCGCGGACTCGAAGCCGAGCCGGCCGACCCCGTCCCGTGACGCGGCGGCCGCAGCCTCGTTCGCGCAGGCCCGTTCGATGGTGACCGGCAGGTCGGGCACCTGGTCGGCGGCCTGGGTGCGGTAGCGGCCGTCGGTGACGAACCGGGTCCACCGCTCGTCCTGGTCACCGTCTCCGGCGTGCACCAGCACAGCGGCGTTCGAGCCGGTGAACCCGGTGAGATAACGGACGTTGACCAGGTCGGTGACCAACAGGGCGTCCAGGTCGGCGGCGCGGGCGAGTTCGCGCAGCGCGGCACGGCGGCGCGCGTAGGGCATGCGGACAGGGTATGCCGGCTCAGCGGATCAGCGTCACGGTGATCCCGAGGTCGAACCGCGCCCAGGCCGCGTCGACTGCGGATCCCGGGCTCGACAGATGCGTAACTGTCCTGCTACACATATGTTGTGAGCACGCACGATGCCCTGGCCGACGACACCCGGCGGCACATTCTGGATCTGCTGCGCGACGGCGAGCGCACCGCCGGTGAGGTGGCGGCCGTCTTCCCGATCAGCCGCCCTGCGGTGAGTCGGCACCTGCGGGTGCTGCGTGAGTCCGGGCTGGCCCGGGTCCGGATCGACGGTCGGCGCCGGGTCTACACCCTGCGGGCCGAGCCGCTCGCCGAGCTCGACTCCTGGCTCATGCCCTACCGGCGGTTCTGGGCGCAGCGGCTGGACGCACTGGACACCGAGGTGCGCCGCGGTACGCGCCGCATGGAGGAGGCGACATGACAACGACCGCGAATCGGCTCGGTCGGGTGCTGGCCGACGCCGATGGCGGTGCGCGGCTGGAGTTCCGGCGCGAGCACGCCGTCCCGGTCCAGGACCTGTGGGCCGCGATCACCGAACCGGAGCGGCTGGCCCGCTGGATCGGCACCTGGACCGGCGATCCGGCGCCCGGGAAGACGGTGCAGTTCCAGATGTTGGCCGAGGCCGAGGAATGTCAGCCGGAGCCGCTGCTCATCGTGGAGTGCGAGCCGCCGCATCGGCTGGCCGTCCAGTGGCCCGCACCCGACGGGCACGGCGAGCCGTGGCGGGTGGAGGCGAGCGTCACGGCCACCGCCACCGGCAGTTGCCTGCTGTTCGCGCAGCACTTCGCCGCGCGGGACGGGGTGCGGGACGCCGGACCGGGCTGGCAGTGGTACCTCGACCGGCTGGCCGCCGCACTCGTCGGGAGCCCGATGCCCGCCGCATGGGACGACTACTACACCGACGAGCTACGCGGCGTCTACCGGTAGCGCGGCATCGGCCGACACCGCGCCCGGACCGCGCCGCCGTAAGGCCGGCGCATAGGCTGGGCCGCATGAGTGACGGCGTCTACTTCCGGCAACTGCTGTCCGGGCGCGACTTCGCGGTCGGCAATCCGGTGGCCACCCAGATGGTCAACTTCAGCTACCTGATCGGCGACCCGGCCAGCCGCGAGGCCGTCGTGGTCGACCCCGCCTACTCCCCCGCCGACCTGCTGGACGTGCTGGCCGCCGACGACATGCGGCTCACCGGCGTGCTGGTCACCCACCACCACCCCGACCACGTGGGCGGCGACCTGTTCGGCCACACGCTGTCCGGGCTGGCCGAGCTGATGGGCCTGCACCCGGTGCCGGTGCACGTCAACCGGCACGAGGCCGAGTGGGTCCGCCGCACCACCGGGTTGTCCGCCACCGACCTCACCGAGCACGACCACGACGACGAGGTCACCGTCGGCGACGTGCCGATCCGGCTGCTGCACACGCCCGGACACACCCCGGGCAGCCAGTGCTTCCTGCTCGACGGAAAGCTGGTGGCCGGCGACACACTGTTCCTGCAGGGCTGCGGCCGCACCGACTTCCCCGGGGGCGACCCGGAGGCGATGTACCACAGCCTGCGGGCACTGGCCGAGCTCACCGGCGACCCGGTGGTCCATCCCGGGCACCTGTACTCGGAGAAGCCGCTGGCCCCGATGTCCGAGGTGCGCGCGACCAACATGGTCTACCGGCCGAGCAGCAAGGAACAGTTCCTGTCGATGTTCGGCTGAGGCGGGACGGCGCGAGCCACCAGCTGCTGCTCACGATGGTGGCCGAGCACGAGCCACCGGGCGGTCGATGCGATCAGGTCGCCGCGGTGTGCCGCTCGGCGATCCACCGCAGCGCCAGAGGGTAGCCGGCCACTCCCAGGCCGACGATCACCCCGCTGGCCACCGCGCTGATCAGCGAGTGGTGCCGGAATTCCTCTCGGGCGTGCACGTTGCTGATGTGCACCTCGACCAGCGGGGCGGTCAGGCTCGCGCAGGCGTCGCGGATCGCGATGGAGTAGTGCGTCCAGGCCGCCGCGTTGAGCACCACCGGGGCGGCGGAGTCGGTGGCCTCGTGCAGCCAGCCGACCATTTCGCCCTCGTGGTTGGTCTGGCGGACCTGGACGTCGAGCCCCAGCTCCGCCCCGGACCGGGTGCACAGTGCGGTCAGGTCGGCGTGCGTGGTGCAGCCGTAGACGTGCGGCTCCCGGGTGCCCAGCCGGTCGAGGTTGGGCCCGTTCAGCACGAGCACCCTCATCCGGCACCGCCGCAGGTCGCGGCGTAGGCGGTGGCCAGCAGCTCCGGTGCCGGGCCTTCCAGCCGACCTGGGGCGGCCAGCCCGTCGAGCACGACGAACCTCAGCAACCCGGCGCGTGCCTTCTTGTCCGTGCGCATGGTCTCCACCAGCTCGGGCAGCGCCCCGGGAACGTAGGTCACCGGCAGCCCCAGCGCGCCGAGCACCGCGCGGTGCCGGTCGGCGGTGTGGTCATCGAGCCGGCCGGCGGCCCGGGCCAGCTCGGCGGCGAACACCAGCCCCACGCTCACCGCGTTGCCGTGCCGCCAGCGGTAGCCCTCCCGGTGCTCCACGGCGTGGCCGAGCGTGTGGCCGTAGTTGAGGATCTCCCGCAGGTGCGACTCACGCAGGTCGGCGGACACCACGTCGGCCTTGACCTGGATCGAGCGCCGCACCAGCTCGGGCAGCACGTCAGCGGCCGGGTCCAGCGCGCGGGCCGGATCGTCCTCGATCATCTCCAGGATCGCCGGATCGGCGATGAACCCGGCCTTGACGATCTCGGCCATCCCGGCGACCAGCTCGTCGCGGGGCAGGGTGCACAGGGTGTCGAGGTCGACCAGCACCGCGGCCGGCTCGTGGAAGGCGCCGACCAGGTTCTTCCCGGCGGGGGTGTTGATGCCCGTCTTCCCGCCGACCGCCGCGTCCACCATGGCCAGCAGCGTGGTCGGCACGTGCACGACCTTGATGCCGCGCATCCAGGTGGCGGCCAGGAACCCGGCCAGGTCGGTGACCGCGCCGCCGCCGAGGGAGATCACCGCGTCCTGCCGGGTCAGACCGATCCGGCCGCACTCGTCCCAGCAGGCGCCCAAGGTGTCCAGCGTCTTGCCGGCCTCGGCGTCGGGTATCGGCAGCAGGTACGTGGTGATCCCAACGCCGGCCAACCGCTCGCGCAGCGCACGGGCGTGCCCGGCCAGCGGCGGTTGGTGCACCAGCACGGCGGTGGCGACCCCGGGCAGGGCCTCGGCCAGCACCGGCCCCGCGATGCCGCGGGCGATCGTGACGTCGTACGGCCGTTCGGCGGCGACCCGGATCCGCGCACCCGCCGTTCCGGTCCGCCCGGAGCTCGCGGCGGTCACCGCCGGACCTCCGACAACGCGGTCAGCACGTCGGAGACCACGTCTTCGACCCCCCGGCCGCTGGTCGCCACAGTGGCCTGCGAGACGGCCTCGTACACCGGCCGCCGCTCGGTCAGTAGCCGGCGCAGGTGAGCCCGCGGGTTGGGCATGAGCCACGGGTGCAACGGCAGCAACCCTTCGCGGCGAAGCAGGTGATCCAGGTCGACGTCGAGGAAGACCACGGGGGTGCCCTCGAGCAGCTCGGCGGCACCGGGCGCGGTCGGGGTGCCGCCGCCGAGCGCGAGCACGCCGTCGTGCTCGGCCAGTACGACCTTCAGCACCTCGACCTCGGCCCGCTGAAAGCCCTCCCGGCCCAGCTCCACGACCAGCTCACCGGCCTCCAGACCGTGCGCGGCCGCCAGGTCGTCGTCCAGGTCGCGGAACTCCACACCCAACCGACCCGCGACCGCCCGCCCGACCGTGCTCTTACCCGAGCCCGGGGGGCCCACCAGGATCAGCGCCGGCCCGGTCACCGCGGGTCTCCGGTCGCCGCTCCGGCGGCGGCGAGGTAGGAGCGCAGGTTACGGGCGGTCTCGGCCAGCGAGTCGCCGCCGAACTTCTCCAGCGCGGCGTCGGCCAGCACCAGGGCCACCATCGCCTCGGCGACCACCCCGGCTGCCGGCACAGCGCACACGTCGGAGCGCTGGTGGATGGCCTGCGCGGCCTCACCGGTGGCCACGTCGACGGTGCGCAGCGCGCGGGGCACGGTGGAGATGGGCTTCATCGCCACCCGCACCCGCACCGGCTCGCCGTTGGTCATGCCGCCCTCGATGCCACCGGCGCGGTTGCTCAGCCGCCGGACGGGCGCGGTACCGATGCTCAGGCCCGCAAGCGACCCTTCGACGCCGGAGGACGCCTCGTCGGCCGGCACCATCTCGTCGTGCGCGGCGCTGCCCCGCCGGCGCGCGGTGCGGAACCCGTCGCCGATCTCCACGCCCTTCATCGCCTGGATGCCCATCAACGCGGCGGCCAGTCTGGCGTCCAGCCGGCGGTCGGAGTGCACGTAGCTGCCGACACCCACCGGCATGCCATAGGCCAGCACCTCCACCACGCCGCCCAGGGTGTCGCCGTCGCGCTGGGCGGCATCGACCTCGGCGACCATCTCGGCGGTCGCGGCGTCGGAGTAGGCCCGCACCGGACTGGTGTCCACCCGCTCGCCGTCGGCTGGGCCGGGCAGCTCGTCGTCCGGAGCCTCGGCCGCGCCGAGCGCCACCACGTGGGAGACGATCTCGACGCCGAACCCCTGGCGCAGGAAGGCCTTCGCCACCGTGCCCAGCGCCACCCGCGACGCCGTCTCCCGGGCACTGGCCCGCTCCAGCACCGGTCGGGCGTCGTCGAACCCGTACTTGGTCATACCGGCCAGGTCTGCGTGCCCGGGGCGGGGCCGGGTGAGCGGGGCGTTGCGGGCCCGGGAGGCGATCAGCTCCGGATCGACCGGGTCGGCCGCCATCACGGTCTCCCACTTGGGCCACTCGGAGTTGCCGATCCGGACCGCGATCGGCCCGCCCTGGGTGATCCCGTGGCGCACCCCGCCGATGAGCTCCAGCTCGTCGGCCTCGAACTTCATCCGGGCACCCCGGCCGTAGCCGAGGCGGCGGCGGGCCAGCTCGGCGGCCAGCTCCTTGGTCGTGACCTCGACGCCGGCCACCATGCCCTCGAGCACCGCCACCAGCGCCGGACCATGTGATTCACCCGCGGTGATCCAACGCAGCACGACTCGATCCTCTCACGCTGCCGAGCCGCCGACACCGGCCGCCGGACCCAGTGCGGCAACCGCCACCACCAGCCAGGCGGACGCGAGCATCGCCGGCCCGTGCGGCACCGTCCCGCCGGGGCCCGGCCCGCCCATCGCCAGCGCGGCCAAGGCCACCAGCGCGGTGAGTACCGCGGCGAGCCCGACCCCCACCGGCAGCGCCGGCCAGGACACCGCCCCGAGCACCGCGCCGAGCGTGGCGGCCAGCTTCACGTCACCGGCGCCGAGCGCCCCCGGCGCGACGAGCCGCACCGCCAGGTGCGCGCCGAACAACACCCCGGCCGCGAGCAGCGCCCGACCGAGCGCCGGTGCCCCGAGCGGCACGCACAGCGCCAGGGCGGCCGGCAACGCCGGCAGCGTCAACGCGTCCGGCAGGCGCCGGCAGGTTAGGTCGACCGCGCCGGCGGCCACCCCCAGCCAGCCCAGCCCGAGCAGCAGCGGCAGCCACACCGGGTGCAGCGCGCCGGCCGCCCAGTACCAGCCGAGCAAACCCCACAGCACGCCGAGCACCAGCTCGCACCACGGCGGCGGCACCCGGGCCCCACGCCGCAACCGCGCGACCAGCACCCGCGCGCCGGCCCCGGCCAGCACCCCGACCAGCCCGAACACGATCCCCGTCAGCATGACGACCAGAGTGCGGGAGCCGGCCCGCGTGGAACAGCCATGCCTCCGGCGCTGGGGACAACCAGTTCGGATGTGGACAACCCGGATTGCGCGGCTGGCACCGCGGATCGAGCCACCACGATCTCGATGGCAACGCCGGACCCTCGTCTGTGTGACGCTCACCGGCTGGCCCGGCGCGGTGCGCTCCTCCCCTGGCTACCCCGGCGGCGAGGCAAGCACCCGATCGTGTGCCGAGCTCGAATCGGGTCGAGCGGCCAGGTTCGCCGGAGCGCCGTAGGAGCCGGCGCGCGGCGACGGGATCCGCCGCGCCGGTGCCCGGTGCTGCTGCCCGAGCAGCACCACCAGCACGAACGCCGCCAGCGACGCCAACCCGCCCAGGAAGGTGGGCCAGCCGTCGAAGCCCGTGCCGAACACCGAGTTCGGCACGTACAGCAGCGTGTTGTCCACGCCGTAGATGGTCGGGGTGAGCACGAACAACCCCAGCCGCGCCACGGTTCCGGTCACCATCGCGGCCACTGCCGCTGCGTTGCTACGCAGACCCCAGAAGTGGCCGAACACGAACGGCACCACCAGCGCGGCGAGCAGCAGGTCGAACGCCAGGGTGAGCAGGATGCCGGTCTGCGGCACCCGCAGCGCGAACAGGATCGCCACCCCCACCACCGGAAGCATGGTCACCCGAACCGCCCGCAACAGCGGGTCCCGGCCCCCGGCCGGCCTCGGGTCGAAGCCCGCGATGTTGCGCACCGCCACCGCCGCGGTGCCCAGGATCACCCCGTTCGCCGTCGAGCAGGACGCCGCGATGATCGCCGAGAGCACCAGGACCGCCAGCCCGGCCGGCGCCAGGTCACCGAGCAGGGTGAACAGCACCGGGGTCGCCGCGGCCTCGCCGAGCACCCGGTGCATGGACAGCGCCACCAGGGCGTACGGGATGCCGACGATCGCGGTGCCGGCGGCGGCCACGAAGCAGGCCCGGCGCGCCACCTCGGGCGAGCGCGCGGAGAAGATCCGCTGCATGAAGTCGATGGCCACGATGTCGCCGATGCCCAGCGCGACCAGCGTGGCCCAGTTGATCACCGCGCCCTGCGCGGGGTCGCCGAGCTGGCCGAGGTCGAGCGGCCCCAGGCCCTCCGGGCTGCTGATCCCGTACTCCAGCGCCACCCAGATGAACAGCGCGGCCGACCCGATCACCGTGATGACCATCTGCAGGAACGCGGTGTAGGCGTCGCTGAACATGCCGCCGGTCAGGGTGTAGGTGAGCACCACCCCGACGATGATCAGCACTCCGACGGTGTAGCTGGTGCCCAGGAACCGCTCGAACAGGAACCCGCCGGCCACCAGGTTGCCGGCCAGCAGGATGCAGAAGCTGAAGATCATCAAGACCGACGCCGCCACCTCGACGCCGCGCCCGTAGCGCCGCCGGAAGAAGTCCGGCAGGGTCAACAGGCCCATCCGGTTCATCGGCTTGGCGAAGAAGATGCCGGTCAGCAGCAGGCACAACCCCAGCCCCAGGGGCAGGCTCACCCCGGCCCAGAAGCCCAGGCCGTAGCTGAGGTCGGTGTTGCCCAGCGTGGCGTTGGAGTCGACGGCCTGCCCCATCAGGCCCGCCGCGGACAGCGGCAGCGCCAGCGACCGGCCCGCCACCAGGAAGTTCGTGCTGTCCCCGTCGACCTTGCGCGCCACCGCGAGGCCGACCGCCATCACGATCAGCACTCCGAGAGCCACTCCGGTTATGATCATTGTTGCTCCTTGCGGGCGGGCAGGTGACCTGAGCGCACGAGGCAGCCCAGCGTGTCGCAGATGACCCGGGTGGCGATCAACGCGGTGATCTCCGCGTTGTCGTAGGGCGGGGAGCACTCGACGACCTCGATGCCCGCCAGGGGCGCCGCGTCGGCGATGATCTGGATGAACTTCAGCACCTCGCGGGGCAGGAACCCGCCGGGTTCCGGCCAGCCGGTGCCCGGTACGAACGCGGCGTCCAGGCAGTCCACGTCGAACGACAGCCACACCGCCTTGGCACCGTCCCAGGCCACGTCCAGCGCCCGCTGCGCGGCGGCCTCGATGCCCATGTCGACGCAGTCGGTGACGGTCATGACGGTGGTGCCGCGTTCCCGGCCGACCTTCACCCCGGGCCGGGGCGCCTGCCAGCCGCCGATGCCGATCTGCACCAGGTTCTTGGCCGGCACGTTCGGGATGTCCGTTGCGTGGAACCACGGGGTGGTGTGCATCCGTTCGTCGAGGTCGGTCTCCTGGGTGTCCACGTGCCGGTCGAAGTGGATGATCCCGAGGTTGCCGCCGCCCAGGTGCGGCGCGACGCCGCGCACCGTCGGATAGCCGATGGAGTGGTCCCCGCCGAGCACCACCGGGAACGCGCCGCTCTCGTACACGTGCCCGACCGCCTTGCTGATCTGGTCGAAGGTCTTCTCGATGTTCCCCGGGATGGTGAAGATGTCCCCGAGGTCGCAGATGGTGATCGACTCCCGCAGGTCCACACCCAGCTCGAAGCTGTACGGCCCGTACAGCGCGGAGATCTTCCGGATGCCCTGCGGCCCGAACCGGGTGCCGGAGCGGTAGGTGGTGCCGCCGTCGAACGGCGCGCCGAGCACCGCCACGTCGTACTCGCCGCAGCGGCGCACGTCCTCGACGTACGGGGCCTTGAGGAAGGTGTTGATCCCGGCGAAGTGCGGCAACTCGCCTCGGGAGAAAGTAGGGATGCGCTTGTCGACGATGGAGTCGGCGCCGGGCAGGCCCAGCTCCAGGCCCCGGGCGATCTCCTCCTCCCACTTCGTGGTGGGCAGGGCGGCCTCGGCCTCGACGGCGAACCGCGCCTCGGGGCCGTAGTTGTCGTGCAGGGACCGGTCGGGCCGGTGGGAATGCTGATGGGAGTTGGACACAGGACTCTCCGGGGTCTGGTCCCGACCGTGCGGCGGCCGGGGTGGTCGACCTCCCGGGCTTTTGTCCCGCCGTGGAACGGGCACCATCCGGCCCGTCTGCACCTCTCGGACCAGGCCCGACTCCGGGGAACCGGCGGAACCCTAGGTGCGCCTCACCGCTTCGAGTGAGTCGTATGCAAGGACACCTGCCACGTGTGGCGTGGTGGTTCCACCGGTGTTTCGACTCCGTGACATCGCGGTCGGCGGCACCGGTCCGCTCCCCGTCGGAGATGCCGGGGCGGTCAGCGCCGACCGCTGTCAAGCCCCGTCGAGCGCCGCCCCGTCGAGCAGTTCGGCCACCCTCGGGCTCTCGCCCACGGCGAGCAGGAGCTTCGCTCCGCCGCCGGCCAGCGCCGACACCGCCCAGCGCACGCCGGGCAGTTCCCCAGATTCCGGCTCCTCGCCAGGTTCCCGCCTCTCGCTGGTCCGGGCGTCCCCGACCGGCGCGCACCACCCAGGACCCGCAACCAGCAACGAGCCGACCGCCGACGCCCCTCCGGTACCGGCCGGCCCGCACAGCGCCGGGTCGGCGCCGTCCAGCACGGTGGTGTGCCGCAACAGGGGTACGCCATCCCGGTCGACGGACAGCGTGCCCCGGTACCGCCCGCCCAACTGGCCGTGCCGACCGAGCAGGACCTCCTCACGCACCAGCACCGACGCCCTCTCGGCCAGGGTGACCCGCACGACCGCGTGCAGCTCCGCACGGTCGCACACCACGGTCGGTTGGGGCACCCAGCGCAGCCGGGCCCCCGCGGCCAGCTCGGCGGCAACCATCCAGCACGCGGGCCCGGAACCCGGGCGGCCAGGCTGGGCGAGCGTCGCGCCGGCCGAGCCGATGGTGAGCTCGGTGTCCTCGGCCAGCCGGATCCGCAGCTCCAACCGGTCGCCGCCGAGGGGGCCGCCGGCCGCCGCCACCAGGTGCACCCGCGCGGGCCCGGTCCGGCGCAGCACCACCGGCGGCGCGGCGCGCCACCGGATCCGCCGGCCGGCCTCGACGTCCACCTCGGCGCGGGCCTTCACCGCGACTCGACGGCCAACCTGTCACGCAGCCACCCGGCCACCGCGGGGGCCCCGGGGTCGAGGCGCAGCGAGGTGAACACCGTCGGTCGGCCGTCCCGGACCCGCTCGGCATCGGCGCGCATGACATCCAGGTCAGCGCCGACCATGGGGGCCAGGTCGACCTTGTTGATCACCAACAGGTCCGAGCGGATCACCCCGGGACCGCCCTTGCGCGGCACCTTGTCCCCGCCGGCCACGTCCACCACGAAGATCTGCGCGTCGACCAGGCCGTAGCTGAACGTGGCGGTCAGGTTGTCCCCGCCGCTCTCCACCAGCACCAGATCCGGGTCGTGCGCCGCGATCAGCGACTCCACGGCGGCCAGGTTCTCGGTGATGTCGTCCCGGATGGCAGTGTGCGGGCAGCAGCCGGTGCGCACCGCGCGGATCCGGTCGTCGGGCAGCACCGCATGCCGGCGGAGGAACTCGGCGTCCTCCTCGGTGTAGATGTCGTTGGTCACCACGTCGAGCGACAGCTCCGCGCGCGGCGCCCCGCGCGGGGCCGCGACCAGCGCGGTCTTGCCGCCCGCCACCGGCCCGCCGCTTCCGATCCGCAACGACCGCCGGAACCCGGCAGGCATTTCGATCGGACCCGACTGTGTGGTCACGTGGTCACGATGCAAAGAGGGTCACCTCCGCGCAGTGGTGCAGTTCGGCCAGGATCTCCGGCAACGGCGTGGCGTCCGCCGGCAGCAGGTCGGGGTCTCCGGCGGCGACCGCGCGGGTCGCCAGGCCGACCGCCTCGGCCACCACCCGCTCGCACAACGGAGCCAGAGCGGCCTGTGCGGCTGCCACCCGCAGCGGGTCCAGCCCGAGCAGCCGCACCGCGGCGCCGGCCGCGGCACCCACCAGGTGGTGCACCGCCAGCGCGGCCATCTGCGCCGGGTCCGCGCCGGCCGCCGCGCTCGCCGCGCCGAGCACCAGCGGGTGGTGCGGTCGGCCCAGCCCGGCGAGCGAGCGCGGCCCCGGATGCCCGGGCCAGGCCAGGGTCGCGGTCCGCAGCAGCGCCGAGCCCTGGGCGCGGGATGCCTCGCGCAGCGCCGGCGACGGAGTCCGCACGTCCACCGCCCGATCCCATTCATGCCAACGGTCGGCCGGGAGTGGTCCGGAGCGCCCGCCGTCCGGCCCCGGCCGGCCGTCGTGGACACTGACGGCCACCAGGTTCGCGGCCACCAGGTTCGCGGCGCTGGTGGCGGCGGCCGCGCAGAGTCCCGCGGTGCGGATCCGCGCGTCCAGGAAGGAGACCAGGTCCGGCAGGCTCCGCAGCAGCCGCCGGTCGACCAACGCTTCGACGCCACCGGAATGCACGTGCCCGCCGGCCGGCAGTCGCGAGTCGGCCAGCAGTAACAGCCCGGACAGCCCCGTCACGGGGAAGCCCCGTCCAACCCGGCACCGCGATTGACCGGCCGGGAACCCGGGTGCACCCCGGCATTCTGGCCGGGGCAGTCCGCCGCCGCGACGCACAGCGCCGGTACGGCACCATCACCGACGCCCGGGCCGACGGCGCGCCGAGCCGCTAGACCTCGACCGCTCAATGGTCGGCCTGGTCGGCGACGAGTTCCACGGCGGCACGCAGTAGGTCGCGCAGCATCGCGCCGGCATCCGCGTCGAGCAGCGCGATGTTCTGGGTCTGCCGACCCGCAAGCGCCTCCAAGGCCAGCGTGCTGGTGGACCGGGACCGCCACACCGTCCAGCCGATCCGCGCATCGGGGCCGACCGGACGCACCACCAGCAAGGCGTGCAGTCCCTCGCCGCCGAGCACCAGACTCGGATGACCGTCCAGGGTGTCGGCCCGGACGGTGAACGGCGGGCAATTCCGCTGGACCCGGGCCAAAATCGAGGTGTGCACGGCGTCGAGAGCGCTGGCCCTGTCGCGGACAGACATCCCGTCCTCGGCGACGACCTCGCGGACTGGTACGAACAGTGACAGCAACCAGGCTGTCCCGAAGACGACCATTCCGAGCAACCCGAACAGTGCCAGCCCGGAGTTCACCGCTTGCCCCAGTAGGTCCCGGCCACCGCCGCCACTCACCGAGCCGAGCCCGGCCAGCACGCTGAAGCCCACGCCGACCGCCCAGACCAGCAGCGACGCGAGCAGCGGCACTATGAACACCGCCGAGCGGATCAGGTGGGGTCGGAAAGGGTCGGGGTTCTGTGCGCTCATCGGCACTTCCTACCGCGCCCGGTGCGCGGCCGTCGAGCGACCCCCGGGCAACCCGACTCCATGCTGCGCACCGGTCGGCGCTCAGAAAAGAAAGTAGCGTTGGGCCATCGGCAGCTCCGCCGCCGGCGACTCCTCGACGACCTCGCCGGCCACCCGCACGGTGAAGGTGTCCGGATCGACCTCGATCCGGGGTAGCGCACCGTTGTTGGGCAGGTCTGTCTTGCCCACCGCGCGGGTGTCCTTCGTCGGGACCAGCCGACGGGCCACCCCGAGCCGGTCGGCCAGGTCACCGCCGTCCAGGGCCCCGGGAGCGACGAAGTGCACCGACGTGTCGGACGCGCCGGCTCCCGAACCGGCGAACATCGGCCGGGGCAGCACCGGCTGCGGGGTGGGGATCGAAGCGTTGGCGTCACCCATCGCCGCCCACGCGATGAACCCGCCCTTGAGCACCACCGAAGGACGCACCCCGAAGAACGCCGGATGCCACAGCACCAGATCGGCCAGCTTGCCGACCTCGACCGAGCCGATCTCGCCGTCCAGCCCGTGCGCCACCGCCGGGCAGATCGTGTACTTCGCCACGTAGCGGCGGGCGCGCATGTTGTCGGCCGGGCCGTCACCGGACAGTGACCCCCAGCGCCGCTTGCCGACGTGCGCGGTCTGCCAGGTTCGAATGATCACCTCACCGACCCGGCCCATCGCCTGGCTGTCCGACCCGATCATCGAGATGGCCCCCAGGTCGTGCAGCAGGTCCTCGGCGGCGATGGTGGACGGGCGGATCCGGCTCTCGGCGAACGCCAGGTCTTCGGGCACCGACGGCTTGAGGTGGTGGCACACCATCAGCATGTCGAGGTGCTCGGCCAGGGTGTTCACCGTGTGCGGGCGGGTCGGGTTGGTGGAGCTGGGCAGCACGTACGGCTCGGCCGCGACCGTGATGATGTCCGGTGCGTGCCCGCCGCCGGCCCCCTCGGTGTGGTAGGCGTGGATGCCCCGGCCGGCGATCGCGGCCAGGGTCTCGGCCACGTAGCCGGCCTCGTTGAGGGTGTCGGTGTGGATGGCCACCTGGACGCCGGTTTCGTCGGCCACCCGCAGGCAGGCGTCGATCGCGGCCGGCGTGGAGCCCCAGTCCTCGTGCAGCTTGAACCCGGACACCCCGGCCTGCACCTGTTCCCGCAGCGCCTCGGCACCGACGGTGTTGCCCTTGCCCAGCAGCGCCACGTTCAGCGGCAGCTCGTCCATCGCGCGCAGCATCCGGGCCACGTACCAGTCCCCCGGGGTCACCGTGGTGGCTTTGGTGCCCTCCGCCGGGCCGGTGCCACCGGCGATCCAGGTGGTCACCCCGGACCCGACCGCCTCGGGGACCTGGGTGGGGCTGATCAGGTGCACGTGGCAGTCGACCGCGCCGGCGGTGAGGATCAACCCGTTGCCGGCGATGATCTCCGTGCCCGGACCGATCACCAGGCTCTCGTGCACGCCATCCATGATGTCGGGATTGCCGGCCTTGCCCAGCCCGACGATCCGGCCGTCCCGCACGCCGACGTCGGCCTTCACCACGCCCCAATGGTCCAGCACCAGGGCGCCGGTGATGACCAGGTCGGGGGCGCCGTCGGCGCGGGACGCCCGGGACTGCCCCATCGACTCCCGGATCACCTTGCCGCCGCCGAAAACCACCTCGTCGCCGCCGCGCGGGCCGCGGCAGCGGTCCTCGGTGACCTCGATGAACAGGTCGGTGTCGGCCAGCCGCACCCGGTCACCGACCGTCGGGCCGTACAGCTCGACGTAGCGCTCCCGCTCGATGCTCCAGGTCATGAGTCGCCGCTGACAAGCAGGTCTCGTGCCTTCACCCGAGCAACCTCAATCCAGGAACGGTCGCGGTGCCGCCGAGCGGAGTCAGGCTCAGGGTTCTGGTCAACCCCGGTTCGAACCGGACCGCCGTGCCGGCCGGCACCGCCAACCGGTGACCGTGGGCGGCCGCGCGGTCGAACGACAGCGCTGGGTTGGCCGCCGCGAAGTGGTAGTGCGAGCCGACCTGGATCGGCCGGTCGCCGGTGTTGGTCACGGTGAGCTCGATCAGGGCGCCCTCGACCGGGACCGGGTCCGCGCCGACCAGTATCTCCCCGGGAACCACCCGACCCGTCACTGGATCGGCCGATGCACGGTGACCAGCTTGGTGCCGTCCGGGAAGGTGGCCTCGACAGCCACCGTGGTGACCATCTCGGGCACCCCGTCCATCACCTCCTCGGCGCTGAGCACCCGCTGCCCGGCGGCCATCAGGTCGGCCACGGTACGGCCGTCCCGGGCGCCCTCCAGCACGAAAGAGCTGATCACCGCGACCGCCTCCGGGTAGTTCAACCGCAGGCCACGCTCCCGACGCTCCTGCGCCAGCCTCGCGGCCAGGTGCAACAGCAGCCGCTCCTGCTCGTGCGGGGACAACAGCACCGTGGTCTCCCTTCACCGACCGACCGGGAGATTAGGGCGCTGATGTGTCGGTCTGGTTACGCGGCATTGGGCCGGAGACCGTACGGGTGACGTGACCGGTGGGGAAACACCCCGTATCGTGCTTCTCCGAAGGTCAACTGAGGGCTAGCGTCTACCAGCATGTCGACACCACCGCCGCCCGGGCAGGATCCGTCCGACCCGCGCTACGCACAGCAGCCCCCGCCGGGCGGCTATCCGCCCCCGGGCTATCCCCAGCAGGGCGGCTATCCCGAGCAGGGCGGCTATCCACCGCCGGGCGAACCGCCCGCCGGCTACCCGCCGCCCGGCTACCCGCCGCAGGGCGGATATCCCCAGCACGGGGGCTATCCGGGTGTCCCTGAGCAGGGCGGGTACCCCCAGCAGGGCTACCCGCAGTACGCCGGCGGCGGCGCGGCCCCGCCACCTGGGGACCACCTGGTACCGGCCGACCTCGGCGGCTGGTTCCAGAAGATCATCGGGGTGGTACAGCGCAGCCTGGTGCCGCTGCTGATCATCCAGGGCGGCCTCGCGGTGCTCAGCATCCTGTTCAACATCATCATCGGAGGCTCGTCCGAGGATTTCGCCGCCAGCGCGGCAGCCGACCCCACCGCGGTCGACCCCACCGCGGTCGGCGGTTTCTTCGGCACGTTGCTCGTCGGCGCGGTGCTGCTCATCGTGGTCAGCGTGATCGCCGGGGCCGCGTCGATGCACATCGCCCTGGAGGACGCCGCCGGTGGCCAGTCGTCGATCGGGCGCGGGTTCAGCTTCGCCGCCGGCCGGGCACTGCCGCTGATCGGGTGGACGCTGCTCGCCGGGCTGATGATGACCATCGGGTTCATCCTGCTGATCCTGCCCGGGCTCTACCTGGCGATCGTGTTCAGCGCCAGCCTGCTCGGCGTGGTGGTGATCGAACGGGGCGGCATCGGGCGCACGTTCGCCCTGGTGAACCCCCGGCTGTTGCCGACCGCCGGTCGGATGCTGCTGTTCTTCGTGATCGTGTTCGTCTACACGCTGATCCTCGGTCTGATCACCGGGGCGCTCGGCCCGGTGATGGGCTCCATCCTTGGCGGCCTGCTCAGCATCCCGATCGGGTTGGCCGGCGTCGGAGTCACGCTGGTCACCTACGCCGAGCTGCGGTTCCACGAGCGGCCGGGCACCCTCACCCCGCAGCTGGCCGGCGAGCTGCGGCGGTAGGTCACGGTCGGTCGATGGGGCGGGCAACGGCGCCCGCCCTCCCGCCGGGGCCACCCCCGGGCAGCACGTCGGCCAGCACGGCCGCCATCGCCGCCCGGGGCGCCGGCCGGCCGGTGAACTGCTCCACCTGGCCGAATGCCTGGTGCAACAACATGTCCAGCCCGGTCACCAGCCGCCCGCCCGCCGCCGACACCGCGACGGCCACCGGCGTCGGCCACGGTGCGTACACCGCGTCGAGCACCAACCGGGCCCGGGCGACGCCCGGTGCACAGGCGTCGGCCACCCCGGCCGGCACGGTGCTGACCAGCACGTCGACCTGGTCGGCACCGGGCACCCGGTCGTCCCAGCGGCGGACCTCCGCCCGCACGCCGAACCGGGCGGCGACCGCCACCGTGCCGGCCGCCCTGGCCGGTTCGCGCACCATCAGCTGCACATGCCCGATACCGAGCGTGGCCAGCCCGGCCACCGCGGCCGACGCGGTCGCTCCGGCCCCCAGGACCAGCGCTGCCCCGGTGCTCGGACCCCGCCAACCGGCCGCGCCGATCGCGCCGGCCACCCCGTCGATGTCCGTGCAGTCGGCGCGCCAGCGACCGTCCGGCAGCCGCGCCAGCGTGTTAGCCGCCTGCACCGCGACCGCCCGCTCGGTGCGCTCGTCGGCCCGGGCCAGCGCGGCCCGCTTGCCGGGCATGGTGACCGAGAGTCCCACCCACTCCGGGCCCAGACCGTCCACCAGACCGGGCAGCCCCGCCGCGTCGCACTCGACGGCGTCGTAGCGCCACCCGACCAGCCCCAACGCCGCGTACGCCGCCCGATGCAGGGCCGGCGAGCGGGAGTGCCCCACCGGCGAGCCCAGCACGGCGGCCCGTCGTGGGGTCGCTGCGTTCTCGGCCCGCGCCCCGTGCACCGTCAGAAGGCGCCGGCCGCGACCGCGGCGCGCACGTTTCGCGTGTGCTCGGGCAACGTCGTGGCGAAGCACGACGTGCCGTCCTTGCGGCACTTCACGAAGAACATCCACGGCCCGGCCTCCGGGCGTAGCGCCGCCTCGATCGCCCGGGCGCCCGGGGCGCCGATCGGGGTGGGCGGCAGCCCGTAGTTCGCGTAGCTGTTGTACGGACCGGCACGGCCCCGGTCCGAGGCGTTGGTCCGTACCTCCTGCAGGTCCAGCGGGTAGTTCACCGTGGAGTCCATCTCCAGCCGGACCCGGCTGGTCAGCCGGTTGTAGATCACCTGCGAGATCTTCGCGAAATCGCCGGTGATCCCTTCCTTCTCGATCAGCGAGGAGATCACCAACAGCTGGTAGGGGCTGTAGCGGCCCTGGGTGGCGCCGGACAGCAGCCCGGTCGCCTCGTACTGCTGGGCGGAGCGCCGGACCAGCCCGCTCAGCACCTCCTCGGCCGACGATCCCGGCCGCACGTCGTAGCGACCGGGCGCGATCAGACCCTCCAGCCGGCGGTTCGGCTCGGCCTCGGCCACCTCGGCGCGCGCCCAGTCGGGCACGCCGAGCGCCTCCAGCTGCCCGCCGGCCATCGCCCTGCGCAGCTGCTCGGCACCGATGCAGGTGCTCGACCCGTTGAGCTGGGTACAGGTGGCCTGGGCGACCTGGGTCAGCACTCCGGGCGCGACCGTGCCGTCCGGCAGCCGGGTGTCGTCGAGCTGGACGCCACCCTTGATCTCGAGCTGGCCGACCCGGGCGCGCGGATCCAGCAGCAGCTCGACCGCGCCCTCACCCGACATCTGCCGCTTGAGCCGGTAATAGCCGGGCTGCACCGAGCGGGAGCGGGCCTCGTCCTCGGCGGCGGCGGCGGTGAAGGCCTTCCCGCTGCGCACCACGTCCAGCTTCGTCAGCTGCGCGCCGATCGCACTGATCGTGTCGCCCTCCTCGACCTGCAGGATCACGTCGCCCTCGCCGGGGCCGTCGTAGTCCGGTACGCCGAAGAAGGAGTTGTAGAGCAGGTACCCACCGCCGGCCACGATCGCCGCGAAGATGCCCAGCACCACCAGCGGACCGGTTCGCCGGCCGCGACGACGCGGGGCCTGCTCCGGCTCGGGCTCATCCCGCTCGGGATCCCGACGCTCGGGATCGTGACGCTCGGGTCGGGCCGGGTACCCGGCCTGGTCGCCGTCGGGGGACCGGCCAAACGCCGCGGAATCGAACACGGTGGTCTCCGCCAGTGACTCGAAGGGGACGGTCTCCGGATCCCGACGCTCGTTCACGGCGCCCGCCGGGTGGCGCGGGTGTCCAGCCAGCCCTGCAGGATCGCCACCGCGGCGGCTTGGTCGACCACCGCGCGCTGCTTGCGGCCCCGCACCCCGCGGTCGCTCAGGGTGCGGCTGGCGACCACCGTGGTCAGCCGCTCGTCGACCATCCGGACCGGTACCCGCAGTGCCCCGGCGAGGGTGCCGGCGTAGTCCAGCGCGGTCCGCGCGGCCGGACCGTCCCGGCCGGTGAGCGTGCGGGGCAGCCCGACCACCACCTCAACCACCTCGTACTCCACGACGATGTCGAGCAGCCGGCGGAGATCAGAGCCGCCCTGCTCATCCCGAGCGAGGGTAACCAGCGGGGTCGCGAGGACCCCGCCCGGGTCGGACACCGCCACCCCCACCCGGACCGAGCCGACGTCCACCCCCAGCCGGCGGCCCGGGCCGGCGTCCGGACCGTCGGAGCCGGTCAGCGGCCGCCCGCTCACCCCTGGCCGGCCGCGGCTCGCACCGCCGAACGCAGAGCGGCCACCGCGTCCGGCACCCCGGCCGGGTTGGTGCCCCCGCCCTGGGCGAGTTCGGCCTTGCCCCCGCCACGGCCGCCGATGGCGCCGGCGAACGACGGGACCAGCTTCCCGGCGGCCAGGCCCCGACCCCGGGCGGCCTCGGTGGTGGCCACCACGAACGACAGCTTGTCACCGCCGGCCGCGCTGAACAGCGCGACCACGCCGGGCCGGGCGCCCAGCCGGCCACGCACGTCGGAGGCCAGCGCCCGCAGGTCGTTCCCGGGCACGCCGTCCGGAGCCGCGGCGGCGACCAGCGCTACCCCGTCGATCTCCTCGGCGCCATCAGCCAACGCGCGAGCGCTCGACAACACCGCCTCGGCGCGCACCTTCTCCAGCTCCCGCTCAGCGTCGCGCAGCCGCTCGACCACCGCGCCGATCCGGTCGGGCAGCTCCTCCGGGCGGGCCTTGAACCGTTCGGACAGCTGACTGACCAGCACGTGTTCGCGGGCCAGGAAGCGGAAAGCGTCCATCCCGACCAGCGCCTCGACCCGGCGCACCCCGGAACCGATCGACGCCTCGGACAGCAGCTTGACCACGCCGAGCTGGCCGGAGCGGTGCACGTGGGTGCCACCGCACAGCTCGCGGGAGTAGTCGCCGATCTCGACCACCCGCACCGCGGCGCCGTACTTCTCGCCGAACAGCGCGACGGCGCCCATCTTGCGGGCCTCGTCCAGGGTGGTGGTGAACGCGACGATCTCGTGATCGTCCAGAAGGACGGCGTTGACCTCGTCCTCCACGTCGGCCAGCACGCTCGGCGGGACCGCCCCGGCCGGGGAGGTGAAGTCGAACCGCAGCCGCCCGGGGGCGTTCAGCGAGCCGGCCTGCGCGGCGGCGTCGCCGAGCGCCTTGCGCATCCCGGCGTGCACCAGGTGGGTGGCCGAGTGCGACCGGGAGATGGCCTGCCGGCGGCCCACCTCGACCTCGGCGTGCACCTCTGCGTCCAGCCGCGCCTCACCGGAGACAACCCGGCCGCGGTGCACGGACAGGCCGGTGAACGGCGACTGCACGTCGTCCACCTCGATGACGAACCCGTCCCCGCGCAGCACCCCGGAGTCAGCCTGCTGGCCGCCGCCCTCGGCGTAGAACGGGGTGCGGTCGAGCAGCACCTCCACCTCCGTGCCGGCTCCGGCTGACGGCACCGGGGCACCGGCGCTCAACAGCCCCACGATGCGGGACTCACTGGTCAGGTCGGTGTAGCCGAGGAACTCCGTGGACCCGTGCGCGTCGAGCACCGACCGGTAGAGCCCGCCGTCGGCGTGCCCGGTCTTGCGGCCCGCGGCGTCGGCCTTGGCCCGGTCGCGCTGCTCCTGCATGAGCCGACGGAAGCCGTCCTGGTCGACGGACAGCCCGGACTCGGCGGCCATCTCCAGGGTGAGGTCGATCGGGAAGCCGTAGGTGTCGTGCAGCTGGAACGCCTTGTCTCCGGGCAGCTGGGAGGCACCGGAGTCCTTCGTGGCCGCGACGGCGGTGTCGAAGATCCGGGACCCGGCGGTGAGGGTGGCCAGGAAGGCGTCCTCCTCGGCCCGGACCACGGCGTTGATCCGCTCGTAGTCGGTCACCAGCTCCGGGTAGGACGGCGCCATCGCATCCCGCACCACCTCGGCGAACGGGCCCAGGACCGGCTCGTGCACACCCAGCAGGCGGGCGGAGCGGACGATGCGGCGCAGCAACCGGCGCAGCACGTAGCCCCGGCCCTCGTTCGACGGCGTCACCCCGTCGCCGATGATCATCACGCCGGACCGGGCGTGGTCGGCGATCACCCGGAACCGCACGTCGTCTCCTGCGTCAGCGCCGTAGCGCCGGGCGGAGAGCTCCTCCGCGCGGGCGATCACCGGGCGGACCAGGTCGGTCTCGTAGACGTTGTCCACGCCCTGCAGCAGGTAGGCGACCCGCTCGACGCCCATCCCGGTGTCGATGTTCTTGTTCGGCAGGGTGCCGATCGGTGGGTGCCCCAGCTTGGGGCTCCGCTCGCCGCGCTCGTCCTGCATGAAGACCAGGTTCCAGATCTCCAGGTAGCGGTCCTCGTCCGCCACCGGGCCGCCCTCGCGGCCGTGCTCCGGGCCGCGGTCGTAGTAGATCTCCGAGCACGGCCCGCCCGGGCCGGGCACGCCCATGTCCCAGTAGTTGTCCTTGCCGTCGCGGCGCTGGATCCGCTCCTCGGGCAGCCCGGCGATCCGCCGCCACAGCTCGATCGCCTCGTCGTCGGTCTCGTAGACCGTCACCCAGATCCGGTCCGGGTCGAACCCGTAGCCGCCCGAGTCGCGGGAGCCGGTGACCAGCTGCCAGGCGTGCTCGATCGCGCCGGCCTTGAAGTAGTCACCGAAGGAGAAGTTGCCGGCCATCTGGAAGAAGGTGTTGTGCCGGGTGGTCCGGCCGACCTCGTCGATGTCCCCGGTGCGCACGCATTTCTGGATGCTGGTGGCGGTGCGCCACGGCGGCGGGGCGTCGCCCAGGAAGTACGGCTTGAACTGCACCATCCCGGCGTTGACGAACAGCAGGTTCGGGTCGTCCAGGATGAGCGACGCGCTGGGCACTTCTGCGTGCCCGGCGCGGACGAAATGGTCGGTGAAGCGGCGGCTGATCTCGTGGGTCTCCACGGTGGCACTCTCTTGGGTCTGTCGGAGTCTGCGGTGTGTCGGGTGGGGCCGGTGGCGGCCTAGTGGGCCGGGCCACCCGCCCGGCGCGCTCGCGGCAACGGCGCACGGCGCGCGGCACCCGCGTCGGTGGCCGCGTGCCGCGGCTCCCGGGGAGACTCGATGATCGTGGGCAACCGCTGCCCGGTGCGGTCCTCGACGATCCCGGTCAGCTCGTGCTCACGCTCGGACATGCCGGCCTTCACGTCGGCGCCGAAC
>JBQTKB010000001.1:0-38061 GCA_052386505.1 Pseudonocardia sp. | reverse complement strand
CGTCGAAGTAGGCCGGCGCCACCCCTAGTTCACGCACCAGGTGCACCCGCAACCGTTCGATGGGATCCTTGAGCTTCCACAGTTCCAGCTCGTCGGCCAACCGGTAGCGGGTCGGGTCGTCCGAGGTGGTGTGCGCGTCCATCCGGTAGGTGAACGCCTCGATCAGCACCGGGCCGTTGCCGGTGCGGCACTCCTCCAGCGCCCACCGGGTGACTGCCAGGGTGGCCAGCACGTCGTTGCCGTCCACCCGGATGCCGGGGAACCCGTAACCGCGGGCGCGCTGGTAGAGCGGCACCCGGGTCTGGCGCTCCAGCGGCTCGGAGATGGCCCACTGGTTGTTCTGACAGAAGAACACCACCGGCGCGTCGTAGACCGCCGACCAGACGAACCCCTCGTGCACGTCGCCCTGCGAGGTCGCGCCGTCGCCGAAGAAGCAGATCGTGGCTTCGCCGGTCGCCCGGTCCCCGACCTTGCCGTCGAAGCGCTGGCCCATGGCGTAGCCGGTGGCGTTCAGGCACTGGTTGCCGATGACGATCGTGTACAGGTGGAACCCGGTGGCGATCGGATCCCAGCTGCCGTGGTCGGTGCCCCGGAAGATGCCGAGCAACTCGGTGGGGTCGATGCCCCGGCACCACGCGACGCCGTGCTCGCGGTAGGACGGGAACGCCATGTCGGTCGGCCGCAGCGCGCGGCCGGCACCGATCTGCGCCGCCTCCTGGCCCAGCAACGGCACCCAGATGCCCAGCTGACCCTGCCGCTGCAGCGCGTTGGCCTCCCGGTCCGCCCGGCGGACCAGCACCATGTCCCGGTACAGCGACTTCAGCGCGTCGGTGTCGACGTCGGTGACCAACGCGTCCCACCGCGGGTCGGCCACCCGCTCCCCTTCGGGGGTGAGCAGCTGCACCGCCTCGCCCTCGACGGTGGCGTGCAGGCCGGCGATGACCTGTTGCGGGGTGGGATCGGGCTCGGCGAATCCGGGGAACCCCGAGTGCGGTGCGGACATGGTGGCTCCTGGTGGGCGTGTGGACCCGGCCGCTTGTGGCGGCGCGGGCACAACGTCCGACGCGGCCCGGGTGCGGGTCGCGCCGGTGACCACGATGCCGGCGCGGACACCGGCATCGACTCCATGGTGGCCGACGACCGGTGTCGTTGGCGAGGGTTCGGCACGGCGTTCCTCGCCACTCGCACTCGCCGGCCGCGGGCGCTCAGCCGTGGACGCTCAGTTCTGGCCGGGTGGACGGTAGCCGCTCTGCCCGGGCGGCGGGGTGCGCGGCCCCGGCTGCGGGGTGCGCGGCCCCGGCTGCGGGGCATTCGGCCCGGGCTGCTGGTAACCCTGGCCCGACTGCCCGTAACCCTGCTGCCCCGGCTGGCCGTAGCCCTGCTGGCCGTAGCCCTGCTGATCCGTGCCGGCGGCGTGGTTGAGCTTCTGCTTCGCCGAGTTGATCTGGTTGGTGTACTTGCCCTTCGTCCGGTCGTCGGCGAACTTCGCGGCCTTGTCGGCGATGCCGCGCACCTTGTCCGGGTTCTTCTGGGCGTAGCGGCGAGCGGCCTCGGCCGCGGCACTGAGCGCGGCCAGCCGCTTGAACATTCCTGGCATGACAGGTCCTTCCCTCGTCTGCACCACCCAACGTACCGGCGGCCCGCCGGGTTCCGGAGCAGGCTCCGCCAGGGCCGGCGCACCTTGGGCCGATCGGGTGAGATGACCATTGGAGGAGACCTCTTTCCTCAAACACCACCTCGAGCCGGGGTTGTGGCGCCATGCTCACCTCAATCGAGTCCACCACTGAACCGAAAGGTCATTATGCGAGTCATCGTCGCCGCCGTAGTCCTACTGGCGCCACCCCCCCTACTATTCACAGCCCCGACAGCAGCTGCAGATCCAGGCTTCTGCGGGTGCGCCTGCAGGGGCCCAACCCGTCAAACAAACCATGCCCTCTGAGGGGATCGACGGATTCTACGTTTACACCATCCGCAATCAGTGCGGCTCACCGGCGAATCTCACAATCAAATTCGGATCCTCCCCCAGCCCCTACTGCAGGACTGTCGGACCGCACGCGGAAGAAACGTATAGCTCGCTTGATGCCGACCCCAACTGGACCATCATCAGCTGTTGACATATCGCCGTTCCCTGACAGGAGCTGCCCCGCCTCGACGAAAGGAACCTCGCGGTGCGCACGATAGGCACGTCTCGCTTCCCACAGGCAGCGGCCTCCGCCGCCGTCGTGTTAAGCATACTGATCGCGACACTCAGCGTTTCTGGAACGGTCGTACAGGCCCACGCCGATCCAGGTTTCTGCGGGGTACGCTACAACACCGCGCCCGGACTCAATATGAACCAGGTCTACGTCGTAAAGAATAAGTGCAATCAATCGCTGCGCGTTCGCGTGTACTTTGCCGACGTTTGGCCGTCACGCCCAGCCCGACTGTAACACAATTCCACCTTTCAAGTACGGGTACTTCTCGGAGGTTGTCGTGGATGAGAGATGGACTGTGCAGAACTGTTGAGCACACCGGAACTGCCCTGGCCGAGGACGGCATGACGATGATCGTGGTGACCCACGAGATGGGGTTCGCCCGCGAGGTCGGCGACGCGCTGGTGTTCATGGACGAGGGCGTGGTCGTCGAGGCCGGCAAACCCCGCGACGTGCTCACCGCGCCCCGCGAGGACCGCACGAAGACCTTGCCTGTCCAAGGTGCTGTAGCCGGCGGGTCGGCGGGTCGGCGGGTCGGCTGCCCGGCTGGCCCGCCTGGCCCGCACACACGCTCCGTGTGCCGCACACGCACTGCAGCAGGTGTGCGGCACACGAAAGGTGTGTGCGGGCCCGCCGGAAGTGCGGCCCCGCCGGAAGTGCGGCCCCGCCGGGTCAGTCGCGGGGCAGGCGGCCCATCAGGTGGAACTCGGGGTTGGGGCGCAGGGCGGTCAGGTGGGCCAGGCGGTTGGACATCGCGAACAGCGCGGTGATCGCGCCGACGTCCCAGATCTCCTCGTCGGTCAGCCCGGCGTCCCGGGCGTCGTCCAGGTCCTCCTCGCGCAGGCTGGCCGAGTCTCCCGCGATCCGGAGCGCGAGGTCGACGATGGCCCGCTGACGGGGCTCCAATTCCACCCCGTAGGGGTTGGCCGCGACGTGGTCGGCCAGCTCCGGGTCCTTCGTGCGGACCCGCAGGATCGCGCCGTGCGCCACGACGCAGTACGTGCAGTGGTTGGCCCCCGAAGTGGCCACCACCACCAGCTCCCGCTCCGCGGCGGAGAGGCTCCCGGCATTGCCGTTCGCGGGGACCATCAGCGCGTCGTGGTAGTCCAGGAACGCCCGCAGCTCGGCCGGCCGGCGGGCCAGCGCGCGGAACACGTTCGGCACGAATCCGGACTTCTCCGCGATCACCCCGATGCGCTCCCGCAGATCGTCGGGCAGGCCCTCCGGCTCCACCACACCGAACCGGCTGACCTCCGCGTTGCCCATGTGTGCACGGTAGCGCGCTCCAGCACTCGCCGACGGCGGTCCGCGCGGGTGACAATGGATCGGTGAGCGTGCCCCGGGAGTACCAGGAGCTGTTCGGCCGCTGGTGCGCCGAGCGGGTGCCCGCGCACGCGCGAGCGACGCTGCAGATCGGTTACCGGGTACACGGCGACCAGGTCACGTTCACCGAGCGGCGCCCGCCCGAGTTCCCCGAGCTCGAGTCCGCGTGGAGTTCCACCCGGGTGGCGCAGCTGCGGCACAACGAACCGGAGCCGGGTCTCTGGCGGCTCTACATACCCGACGGCGACGGTTGGCGGCGCTACGACCACCCTCCGGCGCCCGTCCCCGAGACACTGCTCGAGGAGATCGCGGCCGACCCGAGGTCGGTGTTCTGGGGCTGACGCCGGCTACGCCGCGTCTCGGCCAGGCCTGACGCCCGGCTAGGCAGCTGGTTCCTTCGACTTCACCGCGCCGGTCGGTCCGGTGCCTGTCGAGCCTGGCCCACCGTCGTCCTTGGCGCCCGACTCCGAGGCCGCACCCGTGACAGCGACCACCGGCACGCCGGCCCGGCGCAGCATCGTCGAGACCGTCTCGCCCGCCACGGCCAGCCTGGCGGGCAGTTCGGTGGGTAGCGCCGTCGCCGGCGTGGGCACCGGGCCGCCGCCGGAGGCCACCACCAGCCGGGGTGCCGCCGCCGCAACCGCGAGGTAGCCGGTGCTCAACGCGTCGGCACCGAGCAGCAGGACCGCGTCGGCGGTGTCCGCGCCGGGTAGGTCGTTGAGCAGCGCGTGCACCGGCAGGAACCGCACGGTGCCCGGGGCGAAGGTGCGCCCGCCGGTGCCCCGCCAGGCCTCGGCCAAGCCGGGAGCGGCCGTGGTCAACCGGTCGAGCAGCTCGGCCAGCCGGTACTGCTCGGCCCGTTCGCGGTGGGCGGCGGCCAGCGTGCGCAGCGCCGCGAGGTAGTCGGCCAGCCGGTTCTCCCGCAGCGCGCGGACCGCCTCGAGGTACTCCGGAGCGGGTTGCCCCTGGGCGGTGCCGCCCGGGTCGCCGTCGGGCGCGGACGGGGCGGGCGGGGCGAACATGTCGACCTCGGCGGTCGGCGCGGTGGCGCCGGCCTCCGGGGAGTTCGCGTAGCCGGCCGGCAGGGTGGCGGCGAACCGCTCGGTGAGCTCGACCAGCCGGCGACGGGCCTCGGCCATCTCGGCCGCACCGCCGGAGCTGATGATCGCCCGGGCGACGTCTTCGGTGGTGGCCATGTCCGGCATCGACACCGGGCTGTTGGGGTGGATGAACAGCACCTCGTGGCGCAGGATCTCCACCGCGCGCACCGCCTCGTCGACGGTCCGCAGCTGCTCCAGCAGCCGGGCCACCCCCGGGATGTCGGTGGGCACCGGCAGCTCCAGCAGCTGGCAGTCCTCGCCGATCCGCTCCACCGCGGCGATCAGCTCGACGAACGCCAGGGCCTGGCGGAGCAGCCGCGAGTCCTGCATCGGCACGTTCTCCAGTCGCAGCTGGCGCAGCACCGGCTCGACCGCCCGCTGTTCCGGCGAGCGGAAGTAGGACCGCGAGCGGCCACCCGCGTCCAGGAAGTCCGCGTAGCGACGCAGCTGCTCCAGGCCCTCGGGCGGGATGGTCCCGACCACGGCGAGCTGGTCGGCGGCGTCGCGCAGCCGCTCGGCATCGCGCACGGTCTGCGCGCACGCCGCCGACAACCGCTCGTAGGGCTGGCGCACCTGGCCGAACAGCAGATCCTCCAGCAGATCCCACGACCACGGCGCGGTGCCGTCGGCGTTGAGCGCGGACACCGCCGCGTCGCAAGCCCGGGCGGTCTCGATCAGGCCGGTCAGCCGGGCCGGCGGCAGCTGGCCGAGCAGTTCGGGCACCAGCTCCGCAGAGCTGCGCGGCGGTAGCCCCGGGCGGCCGGCCGCCTTGCACAGCCGCGCCACCAGATCCGGATCGGGCACGTCGGCCCACTCCGGGAGCAGCTGGCCGGCCCGCTCGGCGCGTTGCGGGGTCTCGGTGGCCAGCAGGGCACGCAGCTCGCGCAGCTCGGTGGCCGACAACGGCTCCGGACCCTCCAGGCACAGCCCGGCGGCCGCCGTGGGCAGCGCCGCCCGCACCGCGTCCAGCTCCGCGCCGTTCACGCCGGTCACCAGGATCCGCAGGCCGTCGGCGACCAGCAGCTGCACCATCGCGGCCACCGCCGCCGGGTCGGCCACGTCCAGCACCACGCTGGGGAAGCGCCGCACGCACTCGACCGCGGCCGGACCGTCCCCGATCGGCTGCCGGGGCGCCGGCGGCGCCGGCACCGGGCCGGGGTCGAGCACCTCGGCCAGCCGGAACATGCCGATCGGCGGGTGTCCGTCGGCCACCCGCTTGCGGACCTCCGCGACTCCCGCCACCAACGCCGGCACGCCCTGCTCGTCGGCCTGCGTCGCCAGCCCGCCGATCAGGGCCGCGCCGAGTGCGTCGGCGCGGCCGAACCGCTCCGTCGCTCCGAGATCGAGCACTCCTGTCACCTCCAGCCGACCAAGCGGCATCGCCACGCACGGCCCACGGCACGCGGGTCACATGGTGTATCGGACCGGCGCACGAAACGTTCCACCAAACGGAGCATTATCTTCGGCCGGGCCCAGATTGCTCCATCAGTGACCGACCGCACCCCGCGCCACCGGCTTGACCCGGCCGCTTCCCTCGTCCGCGTGATAGTCCTGCGGGCTGGTGTCATCCACGCCGGCGCTGGTCCCGGTACGGCGCAGCACCAGCGTCGCGAGGACCGCCACCAGCAGGTTCACCGTCAGCGCCACGAACCCCACGTAGATCTGCAACGTCGAGCCGGCGAACGGCTGCCAGCCCAGCAGGTCCAGCTTGTCCAGGGTGAGCGCCGAGCCGCCGAAGTGCGCCTTGCCCGCCGCCGCGTTGGGGATCTGGTAGAGCAGGTACATGCCGTACCCCATGCCGGCCGCCCAGCCCGCGACCAGTGCCCAGCGGTGCAGCCACCGGGTGTAGAGCGCGATGGCCACCGCGGGCAGGGTCTGCAGGATCACCACCCCGCCGATCAGCTGCAGGTCGATGGAGAACTGCGGGTCGACGAACACGATGAACGCCACCGCGCCGAACTTCACCACCAGCGACGCCAGCTTCGCCTGCTTGGCCTCCTGGGCCGGGGTGGCGTCGCGGTGCAGGTACTCCTTGTAGATGTTGCGGGTCCACAGGTTCGCCGCCGCGATCGACATGATCGCCGCCGGAACCAGCGCCCCGATCCCGATCGCGGCGAACGCCACCCCGGCGAAGATGGAGCCGAACTCGTTGTCGAACAGCACCGGAATGATCGTGTTGGTGTCCGGGCGGCCGGTGGCCCCGTTGGTGATCGGCCTGACCCCGGCCGCGATCGCCACGTATCCGAGCAACGCCAGCAGGCCCAACAGCAGCGAGTACGCCGGCAAGGCGATCATGTTGCGCTTGAGTACCGCGCGACCCCGCGAAGCCAGCACCCCGGTGATGCAGTGCGGGTAGAGGAACAGCGCCAACGCCGAACCCAGCGCCAGGGTGATGTACTGCAGCTGGTTGTTCGCGGTGAGCAGGATCGAGCCGTTCGGTTGACCGGTGGCGGGGTTGGTCGCAGCCATCTTCTGTTCGGCCGCCCCGAAGATCGTTTCCCAGCCACCGAACTTGGCCGGCAGGTACACCACCGCGACCAGGATCACCACGTAGATCAGGATGTCCTTGACGAACGCGATCAACGCCGGCGCGCGCAGTCCGGACTGGTAGGTGTAGACGGCCAGGATCACGAACGCCACCAGCAGCGGCAGGTGGCCGAGGAACCCGGTGCCGTTGAGCCCCATCGTGCGCAGCACCGCCTCCAGCCCGACCAGTTGCAGCGCGATGTAGGGCATCGTGGCCAGGATCCCGGTGAGCGCGACCAGCAGCGCGAGCAGCGAGCTGCCGTAGCGACCCCGGACGAAATCCGCCGGGGTCACGTACCCGTGCACCCGGGACACCGACCACAGCCGCAGGATCGGCAGGAAGACCAGCGGGTAGAGGATCACCGTGTACGGCAGCGCGAAGAACCCCATCGCGCCGGCGCTGAACAGCAGCGCGGGCACCGCGACGAAGGTGTAGGCGGTATAGAGGTCACCGCCGACCAGGAACCAGGTGATCCAGGAGCCGAACTTGCGCCCGCCCAGGCCCCACTCGTCGAGGTGGTCCAGGGTGGACCCGCGCTGCCAGCGGGACGCCACGAACCCCAGCACGGTGACCAGCCCGAACAGCAGCGTGAAGACCGTCAGCTCGACCCACTGGATCATCGGTTCGCCGTCCCCTCGTCCAGGTCGTCCACGTCGTTCGCGTCTGGCGCGTCGCCGGCCCGGGCGGTCGCGGTCGGTGACGGCTCGGTGCGGGTCGTCACGTAGACGATCGCCACGCACACCACCCCGACCGGTACGAACGCGAACTGCGCCCAGTAGAAGAACGGCATCCCCCACAGCCGGGGCTCCACCGTGTTGAACCACGGCGTCACCAGCATCAGGAACGGCACCAGCAGCAGCAGGTTCCACGGGCTGAACCGCAGACCGGTCTGCTCGACGTGATCAGGCTCGACGTGATCAGACATGGGAACACTCCTGTGAGTTACTCCAGGACGGCCGGAACAGTGTGCCGAGAGTAGGCGGTGATCGCCCGGTCAGGCGACAACGAGCAGATAAAGACCGGCCATGGTGTACACGATCATGAGCAGGACGAGCGGCACCTGCTCGGCCAGCCGGCGCCCCGGAGCGGACGAGCCGGCGGTTCCGATGGCGACCGAACCCGCGCGCCCAGCCGAACCCACGCGCCCAGCCGAACCCGCCAGCGGCGAGTGCAACGCCAGCACCCGGTCGTGCGCTGCGGCCACCCCGGCGACGTGCCCGAGCAGGATCGCCGCCACCTGCACTCCCGCGACCGCCATCGGGGCTGGAGTGAGCACCGGCGCCTGCGCACCGACGAGCTGGGCGAGGCCGACCGGCGCCTCGGTGATCAGCAGGGAGATGTAGTGCGCGACCGTGTAACCGGCGGCGATGGGGACGAGCGTGCCGACCAGCTGCCCGGCCATCGGCCCCGTGGCCAGTCGGTAGCTCAGCGCCACCACCGCGACCAGTCCGGCGAGCACGGCGGTACCCAGGGTGGCCGCGCCCGCGGCGGCGGCCGGCCCGGACTGCGTCAGGTTCACCCAGAACGTCGAGCCGGACACCCCGTCGAACACCGTCGAGCCCCACCAGACGGCGAGCACCGTGACCAGTCCGGGGCCGGCCGGCACCTCGGCCAGCCCGCGCAACGGGTTGCGCCAGGTGAGCACGCCATCCGGCCGCCGCCCGAACGGTGCCAGCGCGGCGACCAGCGTGGAGTACACCTCGAACGGGTCACCGCGGTCGAACCAGTCGCGGCCGAAGACCACCGCGGCGGCGGTGACCAGGACGGCGTAGCCGAGCAGGAACCCGCCTACCACCGCCGGTTGGGCCCGGGCGGCCGGCACCAGCTCCAGCCAGACGAACACCGCGAGCCCGGCCGCCGCCGGCCAGTAGCCCAGCCCGGGCGGGATCGGGCGCACGCCGGTGGCCGGCAACCGCAGCACGGCGACCAGCCCGGCGTGCAGCGCGCGCAGGGGGTTCAGCACCCGCCACACCGGCCCGAGCAGCAGCGACGCCGGCACCACGCCGACCCAGGCCAGCACGTACAGCGCGCGAGGAGCTGGGTTGAGCTCGGGATCGGCCGGTCCGAGGAACGCCACCGAGATCAGGTAGGCCAGCAGCGCCGGCGCGAGCCCGCGCAGCCCGAGCCGCATCCCGACGTGGTCGGCCACCCGCTGGACGGCCCCCGGCAGCCGCCGCCCGCCGGCCCCGCCGGCCCCGCCGGGTCGGTCGGCCCCGAACCGCGGGGTGCGCCACAGCAGCCCGACCGCCAGGAACGACACCAGCACCACGAACCCGCCGGCCTGCAGCACCAGCTCACCCGGCAGCGGCAGATCGGCCCGCCCGCCGATCCCGTGCGCCAGCACCTCGTGAGTGGCCAGTGCGGCTACAGCGCTACTCGCCACTCACGGCTCCGGTGGGGGCGGCGCGGCGCATGAGGATGGTAGCGGCGGCGATCACACCCAGCCCGCCGCCCACGTTGACCGCGATCAGGAACCGGTCCAGGTCGGCGCCCCAGGCGTAGGGCACCACCGCGTCGTGGAAGCTGAACATGTCCGCCGGGCTGATGATCACCGCGATCAGCGCGCCGGCCACCAGGCACAGCAGCGCACCCGCCGAGTGACCGCGCAGCACCGTGTACGCGCCGGCCAGCCCGATGGGCCAGGCCAGTACCGCGAACCCGGCGGCGCCGAGGAACACCCAGACGAACGTGCCCTCCACCGGCACCAGCGACGACCCGTAGACGTGCAGCACGTGCGCGGCGATCACCGCGACGGTGGAACCGGCCAGCACCGCCCGCGCCGCCGGTCCCCAGCCGACCGGCCGGCCCCGGCAGGCCAACGCGGCCAGCCCCGCAGGGAGCGCGATCGCCAGCCCGGTCAGCAGCCACCACATGCCGGCGTTCGGCGGCGGTGGCCAGCGCTGCTCGCCGACCACGTTCACCGCGCTCGCGCCGACCCGCAGCGGGATCGCCCAGTCGGCCCGACCCTCCGGCGGCCGGTCACCGGCGGCGGCCGCGACGATCCGCGGATCGGTCCACAAGGTGCGGCCACCCGGGTCCACCACCGGCAGCGCGCTGACCACCGAGCCGGGCAACGGCTGCACGGCAACCCGCTCGCCGGTGTTGTTGACCAGCGACAACCGCGCACCGAACTCCACCGCCCGGACCTCGAGTCCCGGTACCGCCGGCACGATGCCCAGCACCACGGGCTCGCTGGTGGCCGAGGTGAGGCCGGCGGCGTGCGCCCAGGCTTGTCCGGCGCCGCCCAGCCAGCCCAGCCCGACCAGCAGCGCACACCCCGCCACCCAGCGTGCGCGGTTTGACCACTGTGTCCGGCTCGACCACTGTGTCCGGTTCCGCGTCGTCGGCTCGTCCCCATGCACGGTGGGCAACGGTAGCCGCTCGGCCCGTCGGGATCGCCCGCGCCGTTCGCTCGGTCGTCGGTCCAGCTGGGCAGCCGATGTGCCGATATCGCGGCACCACCCGGGCTTCTCGGTCGGCCTGGATCGCCGACCGTCCGCCCTAGGCCTCGAGGCGTTGGCGCAGCGCGGCCAGCTCGTCGCGCATCGACGACGGGAGCCGGTCGCCGACCTGCGCGAACCACTCCTCGATCTGCGGCAGCTCGGCCCGCCACTCCTCGGCGTCGACCTCCAGCGCGGCGGCCACGTCCTCGGCCGAGGTGTCCAGGCCGTCCAGGTCGATCTGGTCGGGGGTCGGCACGTAGCCGATCGCGGTCTCGGCGGCCGCGGCCTTGCCCTCGATGCGCTCGATGGCCCACTTGAGCACCCGGGAGTTCTCCCCGAAGCCCGGCCACAGGAACCGGCCGTCCTCGCCGCGGCGGAACCAGTTCACGTAGAAGATCTTCGGGAGCCGGGCCTCGTCCGCGCCCTTGCCGATGTTGATCCAGTGCTGGAAGTAGTCGCCGACGTTGTAGCCCAGGAACGGCAGCATCGCCATCGGGTCGCGCCGGACCTGGCCCTTGCCGCCCTTGGCCGCAGCGGTCATCTCGGACGACATGGTCGCGCCCAGGAAGGTGCCGTGCTGCCAGTTGCGGGCCTCGGTTACCAGCGGAACCGTGGTCTTGCGCCGGCCGCCGAACAGGATCGCTGAGATCGGCACGCCCTTCGGGTCGTCCCACTCCGGGGCCACCACCGGGCACTGCGCGATCGGCACTGTGTAGCGGGAGTTCGGGTGCGCGGCGGCACTGCCGGTCTCCGGGGTCCAGTCCTCGCCCTTCCAGGACGTCAGGTGCTTCGGCTCGCCCTCCAGGTCCTCCCACCACACGTCGCCGTCGTCGGTCAGCGCGACGTTGGTGAACAGCGAGTTGCCCTTTTCGATCGTGCGCATCGCGTTCGGGTTGGTCGACCAGTTGGTGCCCGGAGCGACGCCGAAGAAACCGAACTCCGGGTTGACCGCGTACAGCCGGCCGTCTTCGCCGAAGCGCATCCAGGCGATGTCGTCGCCGACCGTCTCGGCCTTCCAGCCGGGCACGGTGGGTTGCAGCATGGCCAGGTTGGTCTTGCCGCAGGCCGACGGGAACGCCGCCGCGATGAAGTACGCCTTGCCCTCGGGGCTGGTCAGCTTGAGGATCAGCATGTGCTCGGCCAGCCAGCCCTCGTCGTGGGCGATGTTGCTGGCGATCCGCAGCGCGAAGCACTTCTTGCCCAGCAGCGCGTTGCCGCCGTAGCCGGAGCCGTAGCTCCAGATCTCCCGGCTCTCCGGGAAGTGGCAGATGTACTTGGTCTCGTTGCACGGCCACGGCACGTCGGCCTGACCCTCGGCCAGCGGGGCACCGACTGAGTGCAGGCACGGTACGAACTTGTCACCGGCCGGGGTGTCGAACAGGGCCAGCACCTCCGGGCCCATCCGGGTCATGATCCGCATCGAGGCGACCACGTACTCCGAGTCGGTGATCTCCACCCCGAGCTTCGGGTCGTCCGCGCCGACCGGTCCCATACAGAACGGGATGACGTACATCGTCCGTCCGCGCATGCAGCCGGCGAACAGGTCGGTGAGGATGCCGCGCATCTCCGCCGGGTCCATCCAGTTGTTCGTCGGCCCGGCGCCCTCCTGGGTGGCGCTGCAGATGAACGTGCGCTCCTCCACCCGCGCCACGTCGTCCGGGTCGGACGCCGCGTAGAACGAGTTCGGCTTCTTCTCCTCGTTCAGCTTGACGAAGGTGCCCGCGTCGACCAGCCGGCTGGTCATCCGCTCCCACTCCGCGTCGGAACCGTCACACCAGACGACCCGGTCCGGCGTGGTCAGCTCGGCCACCTCCGCCACCCACGCCCGCAGACGTACGTTGGACGTGGGCGCCTCGTCGAGCCCCGGCAGAGTGGCTGCGGTCATCTTGTGACATCTCCTCAGCTCGCGGTTCGCTCACCGTGTGTCGTCATATCCGACAATGGCGACAGCGCGCCCGCAACGACCCGACAGGGGCCGAACGGGCGCGTTCTTCGGTGAAATGTGAGTTCCCAGGCTAGCCCGTGATCACACACGGCACATCGCCTGATCGCTGTCGGCTCACTCACAGGAGCGATTCAGCGGATCGATTCAGACGGTCCAGACGCAGGCCAGGTCATCAATTCTGATGACTTCAGCTCGCCCGGCTGACCGAGGACATGTGGAAGTCGGGCACCACCAGCGGCGGCATCACCGCGCGGGTGAACCAGTCCTTGAGCTCGCGGGGCAGGGTGCGCTCGGTGACCCCGGCGGCGCTCACCCGGCGCAGCAGGTCCAGCGGTGACTCGTTGAACCGGAAGTTGTTCACCTCGCCCACCACCTCACCGCCGTCCACCAGGTACACCCCGTCCCGGGTCAGACCGGTCAGCAGCAGGCTCGCCGGGTCGACCATCCGGATGTACCACAGGCAGGTCAGCAGCAGCCCCCGCTCGGTGCCGGCGACCAGCTCGTCCAGCGGGGTGGCCGAGTCGGCGGTGAGGATCAGGTTGCCGGCCGGCGGGGTGAACCTGGCATCGGAGCCAGCGTCGGAGTCGGGGCCGTCGCCGAACTGCCGCGCCGCCGCTCTCGGATAGGTCAGCGCGCCGATCGTGCCGTTCGCCACCCAGTCGACCCGGCGCACCGGGGCGCCGTTGTCGAACACGCTCACGTCGTCGTCCGAGTGAGCGGTGGCCAGATACGGCGCGCCCGCCAGCCCATCCGCGGCGGCCGGGTCGGTGTAGAGGGTCAGCGGCAGCGTGCTGAGCCGCTCGCCGACCCGGGTCGGGCCGGTCGCACCGGGCGGTGCGGAGAACGCGCTGCGACCCTCCCGCGCCGACCGGCCGGTCATCTGCCAGACCAGGCGGGTCATCAGGTCGGCCACGCACGAGGGCGGCAGGATCGTCGGGTACCGCCCGGCCCGCAGCTCGATCCGGCGCCTCCCCCAGGCCAACCGGCCGGCGAGCTCGCCGTCCAGCGCGACCACGTCCAGCGCGGCGAGGTCGCCCGGCGTCGGGGTGGGCCGCCCGGTCCACGCCGAGCGGGCCAGATCGACGGTCTTGGCGTTGAGCTCCACCGACCCGGTCGGCAGGGTCGCGGCCAGCCGGACGCCGGTGGAGGTGCCCAGCCAGGTGGTGTTGACCTGGTGGTGAGCGAATCCGTAGAGCACCCGTTGCGCTGATCCGGCCCGGGCGAACGCGTCGGCCAGCCCGTCGACGAGCGCGCCGAACACCCCGACAGAGGTCTGTTCGGCGGGGTCGTCCCAGGCCCTGCCGGTGGCCCCGGCGACCTCGGCCGGCTCGGGCAGCTCGATGGCGTCCCGGGCCGGGCCGGCCTGGCGGGCGGCGGCCTCGCTCGCGGCGACCGCCTCGGCGATCCGCGTCGGGTCGGTGACCAGCGCGGACGAGGTGACCACGCCGGCGCCGACCCCGCCGCCGCCCGACCCGCCGCCCGTCCGTCCGCCGCCGCCCGACCCGCCGCCCGTCCGCCCGCCGCCGGGCAGGCGGACCATCGAGATGACCGTCCAGCTGACCGAGGTGGCGTGCCCGTTGGTGGTCATTGTGTTGTTCGCCCAGCGCAGCGATGCCTCGCTGTCCTCGCTGACCAGCACCACCCGGCCGACCCCGGCCGGGTCGCCGGGGACCGCGAGCGCCCGCTCCACCAGCTCCGTTGCCCGCATCTAGCGGCCCGCCTCCCGCTCGGTGTTGAGCACCCCGACCTGCTCGAACAGCGCCGGCGGGCACCCGTGGCTGACCGCGGCGATCTGCCCGGGCTGCGCCTTGCCGCAGTTCAACGCCCCGGACAGCAGCCAGGACGACTCCCCGCCGAGCGCCCGCAGCGATCCCCAGAAGTCGGTGGTGGTGGCCTGGTAGGCCACGTCCCGCAGCTGCCCGGCCAGCCGCCCGTGCTCGATCGCGAAGAACCGCTGACCGGTGAACTGGAAGTTGTACCGCTGCATGTCGATCGACCAGGACTTGTCGCCGACCACATAGATGCCGCGATCCACCCCGGCGATCAGATCCTCGACGCTGGTGTCCCGGGTGCGGTCGGGCTGCAGCGACACATTGGGCATCCGCTGGATCGGCACGTGGTGCGGCGAGTCGGCGAAGGCGCAGCCGTTGGACCGGTCCAGCCCCAGCCTCGGCGCGAACGTCCGGTCGAGCTGGTAGCCGACCAGCACCCCGTCGCGCACCAGGTCGAACTCGGTCGTGGCCACGCCGTCGTCGTCGTAGCCGGTCGTCGCGAGCCCATGCCTGACCGTTCGATCCCCGGTGACGTGCATCAACTCCGAGCCGTAGCGCAGGCTGCCCAGCTGGTCGGGGGTGGCGAAGCTGGTGCCGGCGTACGCGGCCTCGTACCCGATGGCCCGGTCGTACTCGGTCGCGTGCCCGACCGACTCGTGGATGGTCAGCCACAGGTTCGACGGGTCGATGACCAGGTCGTACACCCCGGGCTCGACGCCCGGCGCGGCCAGCTTCCCGGCCAGCAGGTCAGGCACCCGGGCCAGCTCGTCGTCGAAGTCCCAGCCTGCGCCCAGCGCGTACTCCCAGCCGCGTCCGGCCGGTGGGGCGAGGGTGCGCATGGTCTCGAACCGGCCGGCTGCCCGGTCCACGGCGGTGGCCTCGAAGCGCGGCTCCAGCCGGACCCGCTGCTGGAGGGTGCTGGTGCCGGCCAGGTCGGCGTAGTACTTCTGCTCCTTGACCTGTGGGCATGCCGCACTCACATGCTGGATCCCGGGGGCGGCGAGCAGCCGGGCGGACCAGTCGGTGAGCAGCGCGACCTTCTCCCGGGTCGGCACGGTGAACGGGTCGATCTCGTACGCCGACACCCAGCTGACCCCGGCGTGCACCGGCTCGTCGGCCCGGGTGACCGGTTCGGAGTTGACCGCGCGCAGGGTGCGCGCCACCTCGACCGCGCGGGCCGCGGTGGCGGCGGCCGCGTCGGTGGTCAGCTCGGGGGTGGAGGCGAACCCCCAGGTGCCGTCCACGATCACCCGCACCGCCAGCCCGAGGGTCAACCCGTCGGCGCAGGAGACGACCGCGCCGTCGCGGAGCCGGATGCTCTGCGACACGATCCGCTCGACCCGAAGATCGGCGTGCTCGGCGCCGAGCCGGGCGGCGGTGCTCAGGGCTGAGTCGGCCAGCGCGGGCAGCGGCAGCGCGCGGAACTCCTCGTCGATCCGATCAACGGCCAGCACGGGAGCAACCTACCGGCCACCGCGAAGCCCGCCGCGTGACCTCACCGCAACGGGTCGGCCAGGAACCGGTCGAGATCCGGGTCGACCGGCTCGAGGCTGAACACCAGCCGCCAGCCCAACCGCTCCAGCACCGCGCTGAGCCGGGACACACTCGGGAGACTCGCTCGTCACCGCGGATCCCGTCACCACGGATCCGGCCACCACGGGCCCGGCCACCACAGGCCCGGCCACCACAGAGCGCCCGGTCACCACGGCGCCGCGCCGCCGAACTCGTCGTAGCAGGCGTCCGCGAGCGGGTCGGTGGGTCGCCAGGCCGGCGGTCCGGCGCCGTCCAGCACGCTGGTGCGGGCCGCCGCGTCCGGGCCCACCTCGACCAGCAGGTCGGCGAACCCGTCGTGGTCGGTGTCCACCGCGAGCACCAGGTCGATCGCGTCGGGTACCAGCAGGGTGTCCGGCCGCCCGTCGAGGTCGCTGTCCACCCCGGTCCGCACGTCGATCCGGTGCTCATCGATCCGGTGCTCATCGATCCCGGGGTACTCGTCCTCGGATGTCATCTGGTCATCTCCTCCTCCGGTGCCCGATCGGGCGTTGTCGGCCGTCCGGCCCGCATCGACCGCACGCGGTGGTGATGGGCCGTCACCTCGGCGTCCAGCCGGACGGCGGCCCGCTCGAGCGCGGCCCGGATCCGGCGTTCGGCGGCCAACGCCTGTTCGGCGAACGCCGCGTCCAGGCCCGCCCTGGTGTCACCGAGCACCTCGTGGGTCCAGTGCGCGAGCCGGGCCCGCTCGCCTGCCGCGCGGCGGGCGCCGACCAGCCCGCAGAGCACGCCGAAGCCCACCGCCACCGAGATGCCCACCGTTGGCCCGGGTGGGAGTGGCCCGGCGGCCCAGGCCAGTCGGATCAGCCCGACAACCGCCGACATCCCGGCGAACACCATGAGGCGCTCCTCAGCCGGCCACCGCGGACCCGGCGGCAGGCGGACCGGCGCGGCCGGCGAGCGGCTCTCGACCGGACCACGCAGGTCGACGGGGTCCTCCACCAGACCGGCCAGCGCGCGAGACGCCGAGCCAGCCAGCAGCGCGCGGGTGCGCAGGCGATGTCGCCGGCCCAGCTCTGCCACCCCGGCCGCCAGCAGCTCCGGATAGACCCGGCGCGCGGCGGCGTCCGCCCGGTCGAGGTGGCAGCGGCTGTCGTCGCGCAGCCGCCGCAGACCATCGGCGAGTTCGGCGGCCGCGAGCAGCCGGGTCCGGGCCAGGTCGGTCCGCAGCACGCCGGACCTCCCGGCGAGCGCGCGCCGACGCACGGCCAGTCCCTCGGCCCGCCGGCGCAGTGCCTGGTCGTCCATCACCGCATGGTGCTCGGGCGGCCGGTCGTCCGAGGGCGGTCCGGGCGGAACCTTCGCGTTCGCGAACGAATCTGCCCTTGCGGGGCCGGCGGAGGGTGCTCACTCCGGCTGTCCCGGCTGCTGGTGATCCGCCCGCTGGCCCGGCAGGGCGTCGACCTCCTCGGGGTGCTGCGCGGCGACCAGCCGGCTGTACCGGGCCCCGGCCGCCAGCAACACCAGCCCGGCCCCGACGAACGCGCCGACCCGCGCCAGGCCGTCGAGCGCGACCAGGTCGAACAGCAGCAGCTTGGCCACCGCGGCGCCCACCAGCAGTAGCCCGGCCAGCCGCGGCGTGGGCCGGGCGATGCCCCGGACCAGCAGCGCCAGCGCGGCCAGCGTCCAGGACACGGTGACCACCGCGTGCGCGGTGACGAACCCGACCGGCACCGGAGCGATCAGCAACCCGGTGGTCACCATGACCCCGGCCGCCCCGTAGAGGGTGACCAACCCGGCCGGCAGCCACACCCGCGCGGCGGCGGTAAGGCGGTTCGAGGAATGCTCGCCGGCGGCCGGGTGCTCGCGGCTGAGCAGCTGCTCCGCGCGCAGCCAGCCCAGTCGGTCGGCCGCGAGCAGGAACCCGGCGACCAGCAGCAGGATCAGCAACGACAGGCTCAGCCCGGTGATCAGGGCGGCGTGGTCGGCACGTCCGGCGTCCAGGTACGGGTCGGCCGGGAACACGATGAGCGCGCGCAGCGGGGCGTCCCGGGTGAGCGCCAGCCACAGACCGGTGGCCCCGTAGCCCAGCGCGCCGACCAGCGGCGCCCGCCGGCCGGTCGACCAGCACACCACGGTGAGCGTGAGCGCCTGGCCGAGCAGCACCCCGGTCAACGCCGCCCCGTCCAGCCACAACACGGTCGCCTGGAAGATCGCCACCGCACCGGCGGCGGCCGCGGCGACGCGCACCGCGCCCGGCAGCGGCGCGAGCCGGGCCACGAGCGGGACCGCGAGCAGAACCATTCCGATCGACGCGGCCAACCATCCGCCGAGCCCGCCGCCGTGCGCGCCGGCCAGGTGCAGCGCCGGCACCGGCGCGGCCACCAGAAAGCCGGCGGCCAGCCCGACCGGCAACCGACGCGCGGTGACCACCGCGCCCACCGTGCCGACCAGGAACCCCGCGAGCAGCGCCAACGTCACGGTGAGCCGCCCACCGGAGGCGCCGAAAAGCTCCGCGAACCGGGTGTGCCAGGCCGCCGCGGTGCCGTACAGCAGCGGGAACGCCGCCCCGATCACCGCCGTCGTGCGCCATCCCCGCCGCGCTACCACCGGCACCGCCGCCGCCTGCGCCACCACCACCAACGCCACCAGCAGCGACATCGAGCCGCCGCTCACCGCCGGCATCAGGAACCCGGCGCCGAGCAGCACCCCGCCCGCCAGCTGCGCCGAGCGCCACCGGTCGGCCAGCAGCAGACCGACCCCGGCGACCAGCAACCCGGCGAGGATGCCGACCGGCTCGGGCAGGTACTGGTACTTGGCGGTGGCCGCGCCGACGTCGAGGTACAGCGCCGCGATCCCGGTGCCGGCCAACGCGGTCGCGCCGACCTCACCACCCGGGCCCGGCTGCTTCCGCCGGATCCAGCGGCCGACCTGCACCAGCGCCAGCCCGAGCGCGGCGCCGGCGACCAGCCGCGCGGGTACCCCGAACCAGCCCCGGCTGGCCGCCAGCACCAGGAACAGCACGACCCCGATCAGCGTCATGGACCCGCCGACCCCGGCCAGCACCCGGCCGCCGAGCAGCCCGCCACCGCGGGCGTCGTCCGGTCGGGTCGATGCCGGTAGCGCCGGCGGCGGGGCGGGCCAGGCGTCGGCCGGGTCCGCCGGCGGGTCCGTGGGCGGGCGGGTCGGCGCGGACTGCGGCGCCACGGGCGGCACGCCGGCCAGCGGGAGGGTGAGCAGCTCGTGGCGGGCCCAGGCCAGTCGCCGGCCGAGCTCGCTGAGCTCGTCGGCAAGCCGGGTGACCCGCTCGGCGTCGGTCGGTGTGCTGGTCATGCCCGCAGCATCCCGCGCCCGGCGCCCGAACGGATCCGTAGAACTACGGGCCGCGGGCGGATGTGCCGACCTCGGCCCCGGGACAAACCCTCCGTACTGTGTGCGGTCATGTCCGAGGGGTCCGTCGAGGAGTTGTCCGCGCATCGGCGCGAGGTGGTCAGCTTCGTGCACCGCGGCGGGCGGATGACCGACGGCCAGGCGCAGGCCTGGGCACGATGGTGGCCGGTGTACGGCCGCGCCCTCCCGCCCGCCGGCCCCACCCTCCAGCCCACCGCCGACACCGACACCCGGCTGGACCTGCCGGGCTGGTTCGGCCGGAACGCGCCGGTGATCCTGGAGATCGGCTCCGGGATGGGCGAGTCGACCGCCGCACTGGCCGCCGCCGCCCCGGAGGTCGACCATCTCGCGGTGGAGGTCTACCAGCCAGGGCTGGGTCAGCTGCTGATGCGGATCCAAGAGCTCGCGCTGACCAACCTGCGGCTGTTGCGCGCCGACGCCGTGCGGGTGCTGAGCGAGCACCTGGCGCCCGGGTCGCTGGCCGGCGTGCGGGTCTACTTCCCCGATCCGTGGCCGAAACGCAAGCACCACAAGCGGCGACTGGTGCAACCGGGCTTCGTGGCACTCGCCGCGTCCCGGATCGTCCCCGGCGGCACCCTGCACCTGGCCACCGACTGGGCGCACTACGCCGAGCAGATGCGTGAGGTGTGCGACGCCGAGCCGAGCCTGCGCGCCGACCGACCACCCGGCACCGACTGGACGCCCCGACCGGCGTGGCGCCCGCTGACCAAGTTCGAGCAGCGCGCCGGGCAGGAGGGTCGGGCGGTGCGCGACCTGATCTACCGGCGGGTATGACGCACCCGCGCGGACTAGGGTTCGTCTCATGAGCGTCACCGTGCCCGACACCGAGCGCCGCCCCGACTCCCTGGTCCCGGCCGTCCCGAAGGTCCTGCTCGTCTGGGACGCGCCCAACATGGACATGAGCCTGGGCTCGCTGCTCGGCGCGCGACCCACCGCCGCGTTCCGGCCGCGGTTCGACGCGCTGGGCCGCTGGTTGCTCGGGCTGGCCGGCGCCGAGGGGTCCGCCGAGGCGTGCGTCTTCACCAACGTCATCCCGGGCAGCACCGAGGTCGTGCGGCCGTGGGTGGAGGCGCTGCGCAACGTCGGGTTCGCGGTGTTCGCGAAGCCGAAGGTCACCGAGGACAGTGACATCGACTCGGACATGCTCGAGCACATCGCGCTGCGCCGCACGTCGGGAGACCTGACCCGGCTGGTGGTGGCCTCCGGCGACGCGCGGGCGTTCCGCGGGCCGCTGGAGGAGCTGGTGGACGCCGGGATCGGCGTCACGGTGATCGGGTTCCGGGAGTACGCGTCGTTCGCTCTGACGTCCGAGCTGCTGGAGTTCCTCGACCTGGAGGACATCGACGGGGTGTTCCGCGAGCCGCTGCCGCGGATCACCCTGGAGTCGCTGCCCGACGAGGGTGCATGGCTACCGCCGTTCCGCTCGCTGCGCTCCCTGCTCGAGGTGCGCCAGGGTCGTTCGTGAATGCGGCCGTCCCGCCCATGAGCGCACCGGAATGCGCTGGCGTCACGGTGCGCTCACGACCGCTGCGGTTGGCCGCGCCGGTGGTGCTGCCGTGTGACCCGAGCTGCTCGGTGGTCCGCGACGGGGTGGTGGACGTCGACGTCACCGGGCGGATCGTCTGGTGCGGGCCGGAGGTCGACGCCCCGGCCGCGCCGGACGCCGAGGTGCGGCGGGTGCCCGGGATGCTGTTGCCCGGGCTGGTCAACGCGCACTGCCACACCCCGATGATCGTGCTGCGCGGCCTCGGTGGCGACCTGCCGCTGATGCGCTGGCTGACCGAGGTGATGTGGCCGGCCGAGGCCCGCCTGGACGGCGCCGATGTGCATGCCGGGATGCTGCTTGGCTGCCTGGAGCTGCTCGGCGCGGGGGTGACGACCAGCGTCGAGATGTACTTCTACACCGACGAGGTGACCGACGCGGTGCTCACCGCCGGCTCCCGCGCAGTGCTCACCCCGGGCATCATCGCCGCGCCCGGGTGGGACCGTCTCGGCGACTGGCGGGCGATGCTGGGCGCGGTGTCCCGGCGGATCGACCGGCACGGGCTGCGGCACGGGCCGGGCGAGCGGATCGAGCTGGGGTACGGCCCGCACGCGGCGTACACCCTGCCCACCGAGGCGCTGGTGGCGGTGGCGGACGCGGCGCGGCAGCGCGGGGCGCTGGTGCACATCCACCTCGCCGAGACCCTCGCCGAGGACGCCGCGCTGCGAGCGGCGCACGGCTCGGTGCCCCGGCTGCTGGCGAAGCTGGGGGTACTCGGCCCTCGGCCGGCCCCGGACGGTCCGCCCGCCCGGGTGCTGGCCGCGCACGGGGTGCACCTGGACGAAGAGGACGTGGCGCTGCTCGCGGCGGCCGGGGCCGCTGTCGCGCACTGCCCGGGTTCGAACGCCAAGCTCGCCGCCGGCACCGCCCGGTTCGCCGCGCTGCGCGGGGCCGGCGTGCCACTGGCCCTGGGCACCGACGGCCCCGCCTCGGCGGACGACCTCGACCTGTGGGCCCAGGCCAGGTTGGCGGGCCAGCTCGCCCGCCTGGGCTCCTCGGACGCCGCCGTGCTCACCGCCGGCGACCTGCTGCTGCTGGCCACTCGGCACGGTGCCGCCGCGATCGGCCGGCACGACCTGGGCGCGCTCGAACCCGGCCGGTGGGCCGACGTGGTGCACCTGAGCCTGGACGATCCGGCGTTCGTCCAGCTAGACGACGACGCCGGGCTGCTCTCGAACCTGGTGTGGGCCGGCGGTGCGCGGCTGGTCCGCGACGTGTGGGTGGCCGGCGCGCAAGTGCTGGCCGACGGCGTGTCCACCCGGGTCGACCGGACGGCCGCGCTGGCCGACGTCCGCGCGGTGGCCACCCGGCTGCGCACCGGCTGAGGCGACCGGCGAGCGTCGACCCGCTGGGAGCCGCGGCTGAGACCCGCGGCGGCGACGAGCCGGCCCGGCCGGGCTCAGCCGAGCAGTGCGTCGAGGTACGGCGAGGCGAACACCCGGTTCGGGTCGTGTCGCTCCCGGACGGCGGCGAAGTCGGCCAACCGCGGATAGGCGGCGGCCACCTCCGCGTGCGTCCACGGGTGCCGCTTGGCCCAGTGCGGACGGCCGCCGTGCGCGCCGAGCACAGCGGCCGCGAGCTGGGACAGCGGCTCGGGGTCGGCGCCGACGGCGGTGTGCACGGCCACCCAGCCGGTGTCGCGGCCGTACGCCGGGTGCAGCCACCCGGTCTCCGCCGGCCCGACCCGCACCTCCAGCGGGAAGCCGACGTCGAGTCCGTCGGCGGTGATCGCGGCCAGCAACTCCCGCACCCCGTCGGCCAACGCCGCCCGGGGCAGCGCCCACTCGCTCTCCTCCCAGCGGACCACCGGCGGCGCCAGCAACGCCCGGTGCGCCAGGTCGGTGACCTCGGCGAGCGCGGCCGACCCGGAGAAGCGGGTGGCCGCCCGGTTGATCGTCGGCACCAGCCGGGGCACCGTGCGGCCCAGCGCCACCCCACCGCCCACCGCCGCGGACCGGACCAGGCGGCGCTCCAGCGACCGCGCGGTCTGCGCCCGCGACGGCGGCGGCAGCTCGTCCACCTCGTCACCGACCCGGGTCAGCGCTTCGCCGGTGTAGGGGAACACCCAGAACTCCGACCACGCGTGCCCGTCCAGGAACTCCGGTGACAGCGCCTCGTCCAGCGGCCCGCGAGCCTGGGTCACCTTCAGCGAGTACCGCGGCCGGACCGCCAGCTCGACCTCGGTGACCACGCCGATCGCCCCGAGCGCGGTCCGCGCGGCGTCCAGCCCGGCGGCGTCGACCTCCGCCGCCATGCCCGTCCCGTCGACCAGCCGTATGCCGGTGATCTGCGCGGACAGCGACCCGACCGCCGGATGGCTGCCGTGCGTGCCGGTGGCGACCGCGCCGGCCACAGTCGCGGTGTCGATGTCTCCGGCGCAGGCCAGCGCGAGGCCTCGCCCGGCGAGTTCGGCGTGCAGCTGCTCGAGGGTGGTGCCGGCGCGGACCCGGACCCGCTCGCCGTCGCACGCGACCACCCCGGTCAGAGCGGACAGTTCGAGCGCCACTTCGTCGGTCACCGCTAGCGGGCTGAACGAGAGCCCGGCGCCGACCGGTCGTACCCGGGTGCCGCGCTCCGCGGCCCGTCGCACCGCGGCCCGGACACCGGCCTCGTCCAGCGGTCGCACGGTCGCCACCGGGTGGCCACGCTGACCACCGGACCAGTTCGTCCACATGCACCGGCAGCCTAGCGCTTCGGCAGCGACCGCCGCCGCGCTCGGGCTACCGGGGTCGCTGGGCGAGCGCGCCGAACAGTCCGCTGCTGTCCAGGCTGCCCAACGCGGAGCTGTCCGGTAGCGGCGCCGGCTCGCCGTGGTCCGGACCCGGGCCGAGCGGTCCGGCAGCCAACGACCCGGCAGCCACCGACCCCGCATCCAGCTGCCCGGCATCCAACGACCCCGACGCGGCGAACTCGGAGCCCGGGGCGTCCGACATCGTCGTCGGTTCCGGCGCCGGTGTCCGGTCGGTGATCCGGGTCAGTTCCGACACCTGGGTCATCTCCGCCAGCGGCGGCGGCGGGACCACCGGTACCGGGGTGAGCGGCGCCGATGTGCCCCAGGAGCCGATGGCGCCGGCGTCCGCCTCCCACGACCGGACCGAGGACGGGACCGAGGACGCGGCGAGCGCGGCGACGTCGCCCGCGAGGAACCCGTCGGTCGGGTTGACCGGTCGGTCCGACCCGGGCGCGTCGGTGACCGGCCAGCCCTGGCTCGCCGGGTAGCGGGGAAACTGCCCGGAGCGCGGTTCGTCGAGCTCACCGAGCGCCAGGCGCTCGCTGTCCGGCGAGCGCATGGGCTCCGGCAGCTCACGGCGGCCGGTGTGCCCGGCGGACCCCCGATGTGACGGCCGCGACCCGACGCCGGAGTCGGAGCCGGTGGCCGGTGGACTGGTGCGGCCGAGCGCCAGCATCGCGCCGGTCAGCGCGGCGTTGGCCAGCCTGGAGTTGGTCAGCCCGGAGTTGGCCCAGGTACGCATACCGGGTTCAACGCTCGGGGGCCGCCCGCGTGACGGACCCGCGCTGGTTTCACCGCTCGCCGGGGTGATTGACCGCGCGCAGTACCCGGTGCCGACCACCCCGGGTCTCCTCGACCGGCGACGTGACCCTGCAGTGCCGCCCGCCGATCCTGACTCCGGACGTGCCGCCGACCCTCGTCCGGTTGTCCGCGACCGAGCGGTGCGACCCGGGAGCCGACCGCGCCGGCACGGCGCGCAGCGCGGCCCGGTCCTGCTCGGTCGACGGCAGCGGCGCCGCCAGCGGATCCCGGTGGAACTGGGTCACCGGATCAGCAGCCCGGCGGGCCAGAGCGTGGAAGATCGGGGTGAGCTCGGTCTCGTCGCTCGGCTGGTGCACGTCAGCTGCCATCTGGAACACAGGTTCGGGTACCTCCGCCCGGGGAATGTATGGTCGCCGACCCCACCGACACCTGCGGGACACCGCCTCGACACGGCACCCACACCTCGACGACTCACGCCGGGATCGGTCCTGGGATCTGCTCTCGACAACGGGGCACCACCGGCGAGGTTTCGTCGTTCCGCTGCTTTGTTGCCGGGACGCAATCAGGTTCCCTCGATCGGGTGGATTGCGCTCGCCAGCCGTGACCCGCCGCTCGTGCAGCGCCCCGGGCGTGGTCAACCGTTACCCTCCGCGGGTGGGCGAGATCCGCGGGACTGACCATCGGCGACCGGACCCGCGCGCCGGGCGTGTCGAGCACACCGAGGTGAGCACAGTGGAGGAGCAACCCGACCATCGGGAGGCGCCGACCACAGCGGCCGAGCGGGTGCGCGACGAGGTGATCCCGACGCCGCTGCGGGTGGGCTCGGAGCTCGCCGGCCGCCTGCTGGTGATTGCCGCCGCGCTCGCCGTGGTGATCTACCTGGTCATCCTGCTGCGGGTGGTGGTGGTCCCGATCGCCATCGCGCTGCTGCTGGCGGCGCTGCTCGCCCCGGTGGTCAGCGCGGCGGTACGCCGAATCGGGGTGCCGCACGGCCTGGCCTGTGGACTGGTGCTGGTCGGCGGGATCGCGCTGTTCGGCGCGGTGCTGTCCGGAGTGATCAACGCGTTCGTCGCCGGGCTGCCCGAATTGCGCACCCAGCTCACCGAGAGCTACCAGCAGACGATCAAACCGCTGCTGGCCGGCCCGCCGTTCCGGGTGCCGCTGGACCGACTCAACGACCTGCCGGGCGAGCTGCAGCGCTCCATCGAGGCCAACTCCGACGCGATCACCTCAGGGGCGCTCAGCACCGCGGCCACCCTCACCGAGGTGGTCTCCGGGCTGGTGCTCGGGCTGTTCGTACTGATCTTCTTCCTGTACGACGGACCGAAGATCTGGGGCTTCATGGTCAAGGTGGTGCCCCGGCCGCACCGGGCCCGCGCGGACGTGGCCGGTCAGCGGGCGTTCGCCTCGCTGGTGGGCTACACCCGGGCCACGGTGGTGGTGGCCGTGGTGGACGCGGTCGGCATCGGGGTCGGGCTGTGGATCGTGGGCACCCCGCTGGTCATCCCGCTGTCCGCGTTGGTGTTTCTCGGCGCGTTCGTCCCGGTGGTCGGGGCGCTGCTGTCCGGCTTCGTGGCGGTGGCGGTGACCCTGGTGGCCAACGGGCCGGTGCAGGCGGCGGTCGTGCTGGGCATCGTGGTCGCGGTGATGCAGCTGGAGAGCCATGTGCTGCAGCCGATCCTGCTCGGCCGGGCGGTGCAGCTGCACCCGCTGGCCGTGGTGCTCGCGGTGGCCGGCGGCGTGGTGGTCGCCGGGATCACCGGGGCGCTGGTGGCGGTACCGCTGGTCGCGGTGTTCTCGGCGGGTATCCGGTCGCTGATCGCCACCGCGGAGACCGGCCCGGAGGACGTCAACCCGCTCGATCCCTACCAGGCCAAGGCCGGCCCCGCCGAACCCCGGCCGACCCGCCGGCTGCGCACCCTCGCCGCCGGCGCCACCAGCGCGATCATCCGCCGCCGGACTCGTCCAGAGCGTTGACCGTGGCCAGGTCCAGCCGCAGCGCGGCGGCCGCGCAGTTCTCCTGCAGGTGCTGAGGCGACGAGGTGCCCGGGATGGGCAGCATCACCGAGCTGCGCTGCAGCAGCCAGGCCAGCGCCACCTGCGCCGGGGTGGCGTCCAGCGCGATGGCTGCCTCGTGCACCGGGCCGCCGGGCTTGGCCAGCTCGCCGGCCGCGATCGGGAACCACGGGATGAAGCCGATGCCCCGCTCGGTGCAGTAGCGCAGCACGTCGTCGCTGGCCCGGTCGGTGAGGTTGTAGCGATTCTGCACGGTGGCGACGTCGACGGTGCGCCCGGCGTGCGCGATCTGGTCGACGCTCACCTCCGACAACCCCACCAGGTTGACCTTCCCCTCGGCCTGCAACTGCGCCAGCGCGCCGAACTGCTCACCGGCGGGGATCGCGGGGTCGATCCGGTGCAGCTGGAACAGCTCGATCCGGTCCACCCCGAGCCGGCGCAGGCTCAGCTCGCACTGCTGGCGCAGGTACTCCGGACGGCCGCACGGATGCCACTCGCCCGGCCCGGTGCGCAGCAGCCCCGCCTTGGTGGCCACGGTGACCCCGTCGTAGGGGTGCAGCGCCTCCCGGATCAGCTCCTCGCTCACCGCCGGGCCGTACGAGTCGGCGGTGTCGATCAGGTCGACGCCCAGCTCCACCGCGCGCCGCAGCACCCGGATCGCCTCGTCGCGGTCCTTCGGCGGACCCCATACACCCTGCCCGGTGAGCTGCATCGCGCCGTAGCCCAGGCGGTGGACCGGGAGCGCCCCACCAAGGCGGAAGGTGCCACTCTCGGCGACAGGTCGGGTGCGGCTGGTGGTGGAAGCGGTCACGTGGTGATCCCCCGGTAACGATGCTGGACGGTGTGTCAAGCCAGCCTGACAGCATTCGGTGGGCGTGCGCTTCCGGACGTGACGAGCCAGACAGCCGCAACACCCGATCGCGCACGCATTACCGTTGAGCGGTGCCCGGCGAGACCGACCCCGCGGAGCTGCGAATCTCCGACCTCGATCGCGAGCAGGCAGCCCGCTTGCTCGGCTCCGCCATGCAGCAGGGCCGACTGACCCCGCTCGAGTACAGCGACCGCTGCCAGGCCGCGTACGCCGCGGTCACCCGGGCTGAGCTGCTCGCGGTACTCGCCGACCTACCCGAGGAGCTGGGTCCGCCGGCGCTCGGGCCGCTGGTGCTCAGCGTCCCGTTCGGCCAGGCCCGGCGGACCGGGCGGTGGCCGGTCCCGGAGCTGATCCGGATCACCGGCACCGGCCAGCGCACCAGCCTGGACCTGACCGGCACGGACCTCGACCGCCCGGAGGTGGTCATCGAGGTGGTGGCCACCCTGAGCTCGACCACGGTGCTGCTGCCGGCGCACGCAACGGTGGACACCGACGGGCTGGAGCTGGTCGCGGGCACGGTGCGGCGGCGATGGAGTCCGCCGGGGCGCTCCCGGGGGGGACTGCTGCGCGGCTGGCGGTCCGGGCGGGCACCCGAGCCGACGCCGGTGCGGTTCGTGCTGCGCGGCCGCGCGGTGCTCAGCACGGTCACCATCTGGCAGGCCCGCCCACCCCGCCGGCGGTGACCACCCGGTCCCGCCGGGCGGAGACCGGAGGAGACACCGGGCACCCGGTCTGCCTGCGCTGGCCTACGAGCATGGGCCCGGTCGGGCGGGCCGGTAGCCGCCGCAGCCGCCGCCTCCGGGTGCGGAGCGCGGCGGCTGGGCGGTGCGGGGAGCAGGCGGCTCTAATGGGCCAGGTCGGCGAACCGGCTGTAGTGCAGCTGGTGGGCGACGGTGATGGTGTTGGTCGGGCCGTTGCGGTGCTTGGCCAGGATCAGGTCGGCCTCGCCGGCGCGCGGGTCGTCACGCTCGAACGCGTCGGGGCGGTGCAGCAGGATCACCATGTCGGCGTCCTGTTCGATCGAGCCGGACTCGCGCAGGTCGGAGAGCATGGGGCGCTTGTCGGTGCGCTGCTCGGGGCCACGGTTGAGCTGGCTGATCGCCACCACCGGCACCTCGATCTCCTTGGCCAGCAGCTTCATCTGCCGGGAGAACTCCGACACTTCCTGCTGTCGCGACTCCACCCGCTTGCCCGAGGTCATCAGCTGCAGGTAGTCGACGACGACCAGCTTCAGGTCGTGGCGCTGGCGCAGCCGCCGCGCCTTGGCCCGGATCTCCATCATGGTCAGGTTCGGCGAATCATCGATGAACAGCGGCGCCTCGCTGATCTCGCTCATCCGCCGGGCCATCCGGGTCCAGTCGTCGTCGCTCATCCGGCCCGCGCGCATGTCGGTGAGCCGGATCCGGGCTTCGGCGGACAGCAGCCGCATGACGATCTCGCTGCGGCCCATCTCCAGCGAGAAGATCGCGCTGGTCATGCCGTGCTTCACTGAGCACGACCTGGCGAAGTCCAGCCCCAGGGTCGACTTGCCCAAGCCCGGACGGGCCGCCACCACGATCATCTGGCCGGGGTGCAGGCCGTTGGTGCAGGCGTCCAGGTCGACGAACCCGGTGGGTACCCCGAGCGACATCCCGCCGCGCGAGGCGATGGCGTCGATCTCGTCCATGGTGGGCTGCAGCAGCTCCTCCAGCGGGACGTAATCCTCGCTGGTCCGCCGCTCGGTGACGTCGTAGATCGCGGCCTGGGCGCGGTCGACCACCTCGTCTACGGTGCTCCCGGCGGCGTCCTGTGCGCCCAGGTAGCCCAGCTGCACGATCCTGGTGCCCGCCTCCACCAGGCGGCGCAGAATCGCCTTCTCGGCGACGATCTCGCCGTAGTAGGCGGCGTTGGCCGCGGTGGGCACGGTGGCGATCAGGGTGTGCAGGTAGGGCGCGCCACCGAGGCGGACCAGCTCGCCGCGCCGCTCCAGCTCGGCGGACACGGTCACCGGGTCGGCCGGCTCACCGCGACCGTACAGATCGAGGATGCAGTCGTAGACCGTCTGGTGGGCGGGCCGGTAGAAGTCGTCCGGGCGCAGGACCTCGACGACGTCGGCGATGGCGTCCTTGCTGAGCAGCATGCCGCCGAGCACCGACTGCTCGGCCGTGAGGTCCTGCGGCGGCTGCCGATCGAAACCGGCACCGAACTGTCCGTCGGGCGGCTCGTCCGCCGGCCGGACGTGCCGCGGTCGACCCACCGGCCGATCGTCGGGTACCGCCATCGACTCACCGACCTCCCCCTCGCACGTGCCCCACACCGGAACGCTCCAGCCCGCGACGACCGCGCACCTCGTCCCGGCGCCCGGGCGACCCCCATCGCCGTACCGGCTGGCGAAGGCTAGGCCCGCTCCCGGGCCCCGGACAAACACCCGCTGGGGACAGCCTGTTGATCGTTTGTGGACTACCGCCGGGCGGCCGAGGACCCCGGCCGCACCGCTGTGGACAGTCTGGGGAACAGGTCCGACATTCCCGGTGTCGACGCTGGTCAGCGGCCGGCGGGCGTGGGGACAGAACTCGTCCACGATCGGGGTCGGCGTGTCCGTCCGCACCCCGGGGTCGGGCGTGTCCGCCCTCGACCTCACCCGCAGGGCTCACCGCGGCCACCGGCGGTTCACCCGCATGCCGCGCGCCCACCCTGGTGCCGCGCCCGCGCCCGGGCCCGGGCGTCGCGACGTCCCGTCCGGGCCCGGACATGGCGGTGCCCCGCGGGCGGCGAGGCGCGCGGGGCTCCGGTGGTATGGGTGGCGGCCGGTCAGCCGGCGGCGGTGACCTCGACGCTGAACTCGGCGCGCACCTCGGGGTGCAGCCGGGCGGCGACGGTGTGCGTGCCGACGGTCTTGATCTGGCCGGGCAGCTCGATCACCCGGCGGTCCAGCTTCGGTCCGCCGGCCGAGGCGACCGCCGCGACGACATCGGCCGCGGTGACCGAGCCGAACAGCTTGCTCGAGCCCGAGGCGGCCTTGGCGGCCAGGGTCACCGAGGGCAGCCCGGACAGCGTGGCGGCCACCTCCTCGGCGTGCCCCAGATCGCGGATCTGCCGGCTCTCCTGCGACCGGCGGATCGTGGCGACCTGCTTCTCGGCGCCGCGGGTGGCCACGATGGCCAGCTGGCGGGGCAGCAGGTAGTTGCGGCCGTAACCGTCCTTGACCTCGACGACGTCTCCCGGACCACCCAGGTTCGCCACGTCGGCGGTGAGAATCAGCTTCATGACTCGTTCTCCTTCGCTCAGCCGACTCAGCGCGCGGTGGAGGTGTAGGGCAGCAGCGCCACCTCACGGGCGTTCTTGACCGCCACCGCGACGTCGCGCTGGTGCTGGCGGCAGTTGCCACTGACCCGGCGGGCACGGATCTTGCCCCGGTCGGAGATGAACTTGCGCAGCAGACCGGTGTCCTTGTAATTGATGTCCTGGTGCTTGTCTTTGCAAAACGCGCAGACCTTCTTCTTCGGCTTGCGCAGAACTGGCTTTGCCATGCGGTGCTACTCCTGGTCATGGATGCGGTCGTCGGACCGCGGTTGCTTCTGGTGACGCGGTTGCTTCTGGTGACGCGGTTGCTCGGCGTCGGTTCCTGCCGGATACGGCGCTCGGGTCAGAACGGTGGTTCGTCGTCGGTCGCAGCGCCACCGGCCACCGGCGCGGAGCCCCACGGGTCGTCGGACGGACCCCCGGAAACCGCGCCGAACCCACCGCCGCCGCTGCCCCGGCTGACCTTGTTGACCTTCGCGGTGGCGTACTTCAGGGACGGGCCGATCTCGTCGACCTCCAGCTCCACCACCGTGCGCTTCTCGCCCTCGCGGGTCTCGTAGCTGCGCTGCTTGAGCCGCCCGGAGACGATCACCCGGGCACCCCGGGTGAGCGTCTCGGCCACGTTCTCCGCGGCCTGGCGCCAGATGTTGCAGCGCATGAACAGCGCCTCGCCGTCCTTCCACTCACCCGACTGCTTGTCGAAAGTGCGCGGAGTGGATGCCACGGTGAAGTTGGCGACCGCGGCCCCAGACGGGGTAAACCGCAGCTCCGGATCGGCGGTGAGGTTGCCGATCACGGTGATGACGGTGTCTCCAGCCATGGCTGCCGCCTCAGTTCGCCGGTGCCGGCGCCGGCGGGACCGGCGCCGGGGGCGCGGAGGCCGGGCCAGGCGTCGGGCCGGACGGGCGCGGGCCGGAGGGCGCGGCCGGGCCGGGCGCGCCGGCGGCCCTGGCCTTGGCGGCGGCGGCGGCCTTGGCGGCGGCAGCGGCGGCCTTGGCCTTCATCGGCTCGCGGCGCATCACCTTGGTACGCAGCACCGACTCGTTCAGCGTGAGCTGACGGTCCAGCTCCGCGACCGTGGCCGGCTCGCAGGTGACGTCGAGCACCGCGTAGATGCCCTCGGCGTGCTTGAGGATCTCGAACGCCATCCGGCGCTTGCCCCATACGTCGATCTTCTCCACGGTGCCACCGTCGCCGGTGACCACCCGCAGGAACGTCTCCAGTGACGGGGTCACGGTGCGCTCATCGAGATTGGGATCGAGGATGACCATGAGTTCGTAATTGCGCATGAGAACCACATACCTCCTATGGACTCAAAAGGGCGGCCGCGGTCCGTCCGCGGCAGGAGGGTCTCAACCGGCACCGACAGAAACCGGTGCACAGGTTCCACCAGGCTAGCAATCCGGTCCGGCGCGGGGCCGTTCGGGGCCGCTCGGGCTACCGCCGGTCGGGACCGGTCGGGCCAGCGGCTGGCTCCCGGCGGCGGGACCAGTCGGGGTCTTTCGGACCGACACCCCCACCGATGTGCCGATACCGGCACATCGGTTCGTAGCTCTCGACGACAGAGACCCGGCCTCGCCGGACCGACGACAACGACCGGACCCAGGCTGGCTGTCGGGGCCGCCCTCTATCCTGGCGGACATGCGTATCGGGGCTCACGTGCGTGACGACGGCGACCCACTCGGGTCGGCCGACGCCTGCAAGGCCGAGGTCGTCCAGCTGTTCATCGGCGACCCGCAGAGCTGGAAGAAGCCGCCGGTCCACGACCAGGCCGACGCGCTGAGGTCCAGCGACGTCCAGGTCTTCGTACACTCCCCGTACCCGATCAACCTGGCGTCCACGAACAACCGGATTCGCATCCCGTCTCGCAAGCTGGTGCAGCAGCACGCGGACGCGGCCCGGGCGGTCGGCGCGAGCGGCCTGGTGGTGCACGGCGGGCACGTCACCGCGGGCGACGACCCAGCCGTCGGGGTGGAGAACTGGCGGAAGTTCTTCGCCCGCCAGCACGATGACGGCGGCTTTGCGGTGCCGATTCTGATCGAGAACACCGCCGGCGGGGACAACGCGATGGCGCGACGGTTCGACGCGCTGGGCCGGCTGTGGGAGGCGATCGGCGAGTTCGAGCCCGGGTTCTGCCTGGACACCTGCCACGCCTTCGCCGGCGGGGAGGACCTGGTCGGCGTGGTGGAGCGGGCCAAGGCGATCACCGGTCGGATCGACCTGGTACACCTGAACAACTCCCGCGACGAGTTCAACTCCGCCCGCGACCGGCACGCGAACATCGGCGAGGGCACCATCGACCCCGACCAGCTGGTGGCGGTGTGCGCGGCGGCCGACGCGCCGGTGGTGTGCGAGACCCCGGCGGACGGGTTGGCTGCCGACATCGCGTTTCTGCGCGAGCGGCTGGGCTGACCCGACCGCGCGAACCGGACCGGCGCGCGGCTGGCTGGCCCGACCGGGCCCTATCGCCAGGCGAACACCGGCTGCTCCAGGTGCGCGACCCGGGTGGCCCGCCCGTGCAGCGCCACCTCCCGAAACTGGTGCAGCACGGCCGCGGTGGGCGCGTGCACGAACCGCCCGAACAGCGGCAGCTGGATCACCGGCGAGTCCGACTCCGGGATGGTGACAAAGCGTGGCTCGACGTCCAGCTGCTCGGCGGTGATGCCGTAGACGGCAGCCACCTCGGCGGACCTGGGCCGCAGCGCCGCCACCCCGTCGGCCGACGTCACCTCAGCCACCCCCACCCGCCCAGGCCGGTCCACCCCCACCCGCCCAGCCCACAGCACCACCGGGCTCATCACGAACCCGGACCGGGTCGGGTAGTCGTCGAGCCGGCCCAGGAGCGCCGACGGCGGCAGCTTCAGCCCGAGCTCCTCGGCCAGCTCGCGGCGGGCCGCGTCCGGCACCGACTCGCCGGCGTCCACCCGGCCGCCGGGCAGCGCCCACTGCCCGGAGTGGGTGCGCAGCTTCGGCGCCCGACGGGTGATCAGCACGCTGATGGTGCCGCGCGCCCCGGTGACCAGGGTGATCGCCACCGCGGCCGCCGACAGTCCCGGATGAGCGACGGACGTCGGCTCGAACGCGGCCAGCGCGGCCCGCACCGATTCCTCGTCCAACGACCTGGCGGGCCTGTCCGGATCGCGCGACTCGCCGTCCGGATCGCGCAACTCGCCGGGGCGGGTCACCGGTGCACCGGCCAGTCCGGGTCGTCCGCGCCGAGTTTGCGCACCGGGTCGGTCGCCGGACGCAGCACCGACCGTACGACCAGCACCATCAGCCCGACCAGCACCGCGTCCCGGAACAGCGCCGCGACCAGAAACCATTCCACCGGCAACCCCTTGTCTTCCACCCCGAGGTAGTAGAACATCCGCGGCGCCCAGATCGCCGCCTCCACGCTCATCCAGGCCAGCAGCGGCCGCCAGCGTGGCAGGGCGAGCACCGCCAGCGGCACCAGCCACAGGGTGAACTGCGGGTTCGGCGTCTTGTACACCAGCAGCACGGCGGCCAGCAGCAGGAAGCACAGGCTGGCCAGCCTGGGCGGGCGCGGCGCCGCCCGGGCGAGCAGCGCCAGCGCCGCGCAGCAGGCCACCACCAGCCCGGCGATCACCGCATTCAGCACGAGCGGCGGCTGCCCCGGCGCGAGTGGGCCGTCGAGGCCGGACCAGCCGGTGAACCAGCCGGCCGCGAACCACACCGAGTCCGGTTCCGGGGCGCGCACCGCACCGACCCGCAGGAACTCCAGCCAGCCCGGCGTGTAGAACACCGCGACCGGCAGGTTGACCGCCGCCCACATCACCGCCGCGGACCACACCACCCGCCATCCACGCTGGTCCGCCCGCCGCCACCCGACCAGCGCGACCGGCAGTAGCAACAGCAGCGGATAGACCTTCGCCGCCCCGGCCAGCCCGAGCAGCGCACCGGCCAGCACCGGCCGACCCCGGGCGAGCGCGAACAACCCGGCGGCGGCCAGACCGACCGCGAGCGCGTCCACCCCGGTGAACACGTGCACCAGCGCGACCGGGGAGGCGGCGACCAGGACGGCGTCCCAGGGTCGGCTCGGCCGGGCCCGGTGCACCGCCCACACCACCACCAGCCAGCACGCCGCGAGCAGCGCCGCCACCAGGGTGAAGAACACCACCTCGGGCAGCGCCGTCGGCCACCCACCGCCGGCGACGTGCCCGCCGGCCAGCCGAGCCAGCGCCCACAGCGCGAAGCCGGTCAGTACCGGGTAGTCCATGTAGCGGACCTGTTCGGTGGGCGTACCCGGGTTCTCCGTCCAGCGGGTGAGGTACGGCAGCCCGCCGCCGTCGAGGCGGTAGTCCGACCACAGGGTGACCACGTCCGAGTAGCACATCGCCACGTACTGCCGGCCGTCGCGCCAGTCCAGCGCCAGCGTACCGTCCCCGGACTCGTACTGCTGCAGGCACGGCGCCTTGACCAGCCAGCCCAGTGCGCAGGTCGCCACCGCGGCCAGCAGGACCACCCGCAGCGGCGTCCAGAATCGGGTCCGGCCGACCACGGCGTGCCGGCCCAGCGGTCCACCGATCGCCCGGCTGGCGGCCGCGGCCATCGGCTCGGTCCAGGTCGGGATCACCCGGACCAGGACCGGGCGGGCCGGGCTCCGGCCGGGGGTGCGATCGAGACTCCGGTCGGGGGTCCGCTCGGGTTCGGTCACAGGCACCACGTGAGCGTAGTGCCCGGCCACTGTCGCGTCCGGCCCTGAGGGGTCCGGCGACGATCACCCGCTTTCCTACCTCAATACATCTTGATTTTTTTCCAGAAAGGGGTAGGAAGCCGCCGACGTCTCATTGAAACCGCTGGTCAACGTCTCGCAGCTGCCCACCATGGCCGCAGGTCAGAGCCCGATGATCACCCATTCAGTGGTCCCACCATCACGCTCCCACGGCCTTACTCCACTGATCCTCTTGGTATACCTTCGTCAATCTCAGGACGATCACACGTCACTGAGAAACGGGAGGAGTGGGAGAACAATGCGCAAGACAATCGTCGGAGCGTTGGTCGTCACGGCGGCATTGGTGGGCCCGGCGGCCATGATCGGCAGCGCGCAGGCCGCCGGGGTCGGCGGCAACGCGGTGAACAACTGCCTGGGGGTCGGGCTGAACCTCATCGGGGGTATTGGGATCGCCGGACAGGGCGCCCAGACCGGTGCCGCCTGCGTTGCCCAGGCCAACGGCATCGACTAGCTGATCGGACCTACCTGAGGTCCGGCTCGAATCACTACGAGAAACGGCGCAGGCCCCCGATCGCGGCGGGGGCCTGCGCCGTTCTCATGATAGATCCGGTCCAGCCGGCCGCTTCGCCGACCGCCGCGCGGCGGTCAGTTCTCGTCGCGGTCGGAGCTGAACGGGTTTCCGGTGCCGTCGAACCGGTTGCCCCGGTCGGAGTCCTCGGAGTCGCGGTCCCGACGACCCCGGTCGCGGTCGGAGTCCTCGTCGTCGTCCCGGTTCTCCTCGTCGGAGTCGGAGTCGGGATCCTGGGTCTCCGAGGAGTCGTCCTCGTCGAAGGCCGGCTCGCCCAGCGGCACCAGCCGGGAGAACGGTTCTTTCGGCTTGTTGCGCAGCGCGCCGTTCATGAACTGCTGCCAGATCGACCCGGGCAGCATCCGACCGTAGATCGGCCGTCCGCCCGAGTTCTTGATCGGGGTGTTGTCGTCGGTGCCGACCCACACCGCGGTGGACACCGACGGGGTGTAGCCGACGGTCCAGGCGTCGTTGTTCTGGCCTTCGATCCGGCTCTGCACGGTGCCGGTCTTGGCGGCCACCGCCCGGCCGTCGGTCATCCCGATACCTGAGGAGGAGGCCACGTCCACCATCGACTCGGTGACGTTGCGCGCCACCTGCGCCGACATCCGCTGCTCGCCGCGGCTGGCACCCTCGTCGTAGAGCACCCGGCCGTCGGCGGTCTCCACCTTCGTGATCATGTGTGGCTTGTGGTAGACGCCGTCGGCGGCGAAGGTGCCGAACGCGGCCGCCATGTCGATCGGGTGCACCTCCTTGTCGCCGAGCGCGATGCCGGCGGTGGGGGTGGGCAGCAGGTCGGCCGGGATGCCGGCCTGGTGGGCGGCGTCGGCCACCGAGGACGGTCCCACGTCCACCGCGAGCTGGTAGAAGATGGTGTTGATCGACGACGTCATCGCCTTCTTCAGCGAGCAGTTGTCGCAGTCCACCCCCTCGGAGTTGCTCACCGGCTGGCCGGCGATGGTCTGCGGGGAGGATCCGTCGAACCGTTCGCCGAGCCCGATCGGCGGGTCCCGCTCCAGGGCGGCGGCCATCACGAACGGCTTGAACGACGAGCCCGGCTGCTTGAGCACCTGGGCGTAGTCCAGGCCGACGCCGTTCTCTCCGCCGTAGTAGGCCAGGATCGCGCCGCTGCGCGGGTCGACCGAGACCAGCGCGGTCCGTAGGTTCTTCGGCTGCCCGCGCAGTACCTTGGCCGAGGTGTCCACAGCCAGCTTCTGCATTGCCGGGTCGATCGTCGTGGAGATCACCAGGCCTTCCTGGTTGAGCTCCTGATCGCTGATCCCCTTGCTCTCCAGCTCGCCCTTCACCTGGGTGTACAGGTGGCCTCGGGCATCGGTCGGGATGCCGCCGGCGGCGGGCTTGGGCGGGATCCAGTCCGGGAACCGCATGGCCACCCGCTCGGCCTTCGGCAGCCAGTTCTGCGCGACCATCCCGTCGAGCACGAAGTTCCACCGCTCGGTCGCCTTGGCCGGGTTCTTCGCCGGGTCCCAGCGGGACGGGGACTGGACCATGCCGGCCAGCAGCGCGCCCTGTGACTCGGTCAGCTGCTCGGAGCTCACCCCGAAGTAACCCTGCGCGGCGGCTTGGATCCCGTACGCGCCGCGGCCGAAGTAGATGGTGTTGAGGTAGGCGGCGAGAATCTCGTCCTTCGACCACTGCTTGGCCATCTTCGACGAGATCACCAGCTCCTTCATCTTGCGGGTGAGGGAGCGTTCGGAACCGACCATCGCGTTCTTGACGTACTGCTGGGTGATGGTCGAGCCGCCGCCGGCGCTGTCGCGGCCGAGCAGGTTGTCGCGCGCGGCGCGACCGAACCCGGAGATCGAGAAGCCGGGATTCGAGTAGAAGTTGCGGTCCTCGGCCGCGAGCACGGCGTTGCGCACATGCAGCGGGATCTGGTCGATCGTGACCTCGGTGCGGTTGCCGTCCGGCAGCACGACACGGGTGATCTCCGTCGAGCCGTCCGACGCGAGGATGGTGGCGACCTGGTTGGTCTTCATGTCGCCGGGCCGGGGCACGTCGGCGGCGACGTACGCGACCATGAACGTCAGCAGCGGCACGATCACACCGAGCGCGACCGCCGCGAGGGCGGTGCGGCGGACGATCTTCCACCGCTTCGACTTCGCCGTCGCCTTCTTCTTCGGAGGCTTCGGCGGCTCACCACCGGATCCGCCGCCCGACTTGCGGGCGGTCGGCGGCGGGCCGACGGGAGGTCGGCCGCCGGGGCCGCGGCCGCCGCCCTGCGCGGGACGCGGCTGCGCCGGACGTGGCTGCGCGGGACGCGGCTGTGCGGGACGTGCGGCTCCCTGGCCCTGACGTGGTGCGGGCCGTCCGGCCGGCGGCGGACCCGGGTTGCGGCGTGGTGCCGGGCCGGAGGGCCCGTTCACGGGA